>PABI01000119.1 GCA_002699125.1 Anaerolineaceae bacterium | reverse complement strand
TCCTGCAACATCCTGCCAGCCTGCAAAATACCAGGCGACGGGCAGAAAAATTGAAGACGGATCTGACTCCCCAACTTTCTCCACAACAGGTTAATTTCATCAAGGAAGGGGCCAACCAACGGACCCTAAGCGATTTAGTTTCTAGATTTTTGATGGCATAACCCGCGAAATCGATGACGCTTTTAAGCAGGTATTGACCTTTGTTGAGTTGAGCAGCCGTGACCAGGTATTCCACGCGGGACGTAGCCTGCTGGTTACGTGCCAGGCGGATGAGGCAATCGTCATAGTCGACAAATCCTAGAGGTACAGCAACGTGGAGCGACTGCAAAACAAGCTAATTCGAAGATATGCTTGTGAATGTTCTAACGATGTTGACAAACGGAAAGTTTCTGCTGTATGCTCTGGCTATAATCCCGATTTTTGCAGAATATTGCCAATTTTCAAATTGCTGCTGTTGTCCTTGATTCTCCCTCAATCATAACTCGATATATATACCTTTGGCGCTCGCAACTTATTGCCTAAAATTTTCACTATCTTTTCGTTTTTACAACTGTATCTGTGTGGCCACAATTTGTGACTTAATAGCAGATATTGGTCAGCACCTGTGACGGTATTAATGGTTTGCTATGGCAAAACGATCGAGCCATCTTACTGGATCGCAGTGTCGTTTTTGCCTGGGATATGGCCCACTGGGCCATATAGATTTTGGAGGAAAAAATGAAAAAAGTTGCTCTAATTGCCATACTGTTTCTGTTGACGTTTTCGATTCCTGTATTTGCCGGTCATGAGGCTGATCCCAGAACCAAAAATCTTCACCCGATGGGACACATCGTGGAACCGGCCAGCTTATTGAACCCAAATATTGGTAACCCGAATATCCATACCGATATTGCATTTTGGGGCAGCTATGCTTTTCAAGGAAGCTGGCTGGGCTTCAACATTCGTGACATCTCTGCGCCCGGGAACCCTAAGCAGGTTTCTTTTACAAGCTGCACGGGCAACCAGGGGGATGTGGTTGTATGGGAGAATGTTCTGGTCCGCTCCTGGAATTCTCCGGCGCCCACTGGCAGCACCTGTGACGGGCAGACCGTGCCGGCTGGTTTTGAAGGTGTGCATATCTTTGATATTAGTGATCTCAACGATCCGGCCTTGGTGGCAGCGGTGGAAACCGAATGCGGTTCTCATACGGCGACTGGCGTACCCGATCCTGGTAATGACCGCCTTCTGGTGTACAGTAGCTCCTCCAGCAGCGCCTGCCCCGGCTTAGACATCATCGAAGTACCGTTGAGCAATCCGGCGGCGGCTTTCTATCTGCGCAACGAACCCGCTGACGGCAGCCGTGATTGTCACGACACCGCTGTCATTCTTGGCGACGCCATGCTGGCGGCCTGCGCCGGCGATGACGGCTTTGCCATGTGGACTCTGACGGGCAGTGGTTCGTTAGAAGATCCCGACTTTCTTTATGCGGCGACGATCCCAGGTGTTACCATAGGTCATGGTGGCAGTTTTACCTGGGATGGCAAGGTATATGTATTCAACCACGAGCCGGGGGGGGGCGTTGGACCCAGATGCCAGGCAAGCAGCCCGGTCATTGAAAAATCTGCATTCTTCTTTGATGCCGCGACCGGCGCCCAGCTAGGAATGTGGACACTGCCCCGTCCGCAGTCGGCCACGGAGAACTGTACCATTCATAATTTCAATATTGTGCCGACGCGAAACGGCCGTTATATCATGGTAGGTGGGCATTACCAATCGGGGACGAGCGTGGTGGACTTCACGGACCCGGCCAATCCGGTAGAGCTTGCCTACTCCGACCCGCCGCCCCTTGACCCAATCGATATTGGCGGCGCCTGGTCCTCGTACTGGTACAACAATTTTATTTACGAAACCAATATTACCGAGGGGCTGAATGTCTTCCGGTTCAGCGGCAGAGAAACGGCCGGCGCCCTCATACTTGATCATCTGAATCCGCAAACGCAGATGTTTACGCTTCCGTAGCACCCTGGAGTATAGACACATAGATCAATTGGAAAACCAAAAACGGCCGTTTTCCACATCTGTCGGGGCAGCGGGATTTGAACCCACGACCTCTTCGACCCGAACGAAGCGCGCTGCCAAACTGCGCCATGCCCCGAATATGAGATTGTTACGCCAATTGTATCACGGTCGAAAAAATGATTGGCGAATTGAGTAATTTGAACCGATGAGCTTAGCTGGCCGTATCAGTTCATTGGCCGCCTCTCTTTGCCGTAAGGCAGATCGTTGGATCGCTTTCCGGCAGCGGTTACTGCAAGCAAATTCGGCACCGACCAGCAACATCGCCATTCAACACGGGGCTATCCGAGCCGCAGGCCTATGAATCAGTATTACTTGGGTTATTAAAATAGCTCATTATAGGCGATTTGAATAAACTCTAGCAGATCGCTGGAATTCGGTGCGGGTTTTCCAGTCATATTTTCGAGTACTTCGCCAATTAAACGATGCAGATCGTTGATAGAATCTTCTCCTGCCTGGACATCCCACTTCAACGGTTTCACATCTGGAATATCGTCTCCCCGAGGCATGTCTAGGGTAAGCAAACATGAGAAATCAGGCGCTGCTTTATCCCTTTCGGTAAGATGGCCCTCCAGCATAAAACAGGTCTGTACGGTCTTGATAATAGAGGTGTGGTCAAACGGTACGTAACCCTTTGGCCTGGCAATCAATCCTTTCTTGATGAAAGGGTTGACCACAACGCAGGGTACACGGACGCCAAAACGATTAAAGAGGAACCCGTCTTGACCAGGCGGGTTCGTCGGATCCGGGTTTTTGGCACCTCCGGGCGGGGGAACATGATCATAGCAGCCACCGTGTTCATCATAAGTAATAATAAACAACGTCTGCTCAAATAACGGCGATTGTTTAATCATATTATATATGTCGGCAATGAGTTGTTCGCCAGGCCGAATATCACTGGGTGGGTGCTGGTCGTTCTGTCCTGGGCCTCCATAGTTTGGCTCCAAAAATGAGTAGCTGGGCAGATCACCATGATGGCATCTTTCGGCAAACTCATCTAAAGTCCCGAAATTCTCATCAAATTCCTGACCATGCAGCTGAGTCATCATAAGCCGCGTTAGCGAAAAGTGTTTATCGCCAAACTCCCCTTCCCGATCTTTTTCACTCTTAAACAGGTTGTTGCCGAATATGCCCCAACTCAGTTCCGTTCTTCCGGCATCAATGGCGTCCTGGATCTGATTGAAAATTGTCTTGGCATCACACGGTGCATCCGGCTTATTATTCACCCTGCCCAACGACGTGGCCGCATGGACAAAATCCCGATTTGGAATGGTTTGGCTGGGTATAGAACAATGATAATGATCGCAAACCGCAAAGCTTCGGGCCAGTTCGCTTAAAACAGGTGTCTGTTCAGGTGTGTAACATTTCATGATAGAACGGGGATTGCATGGTTCATCACCGAAACTGAACGCCCCATAGAGCATTGCATTTTGATAGTTTTGCACAAAGCCTAAATTGTTAGGCGGGGGAGGATACAGCAAGGGGACCTCATATTTCTGGAATAATTGGTGATTGGTATCCTTGTAGCCTTCGCCCGGGTCCGGGTCCGGCAAGGTGAAATCGACTGGATTCGGTATTTCCTTGCCCCACCGCTTTTTCACCTGGCCGTTTTTCTCAATAGGCACTTTCTCTATAAACGAAATGCCATCTGTGTCGATATTTTCAAGTGGATTCCATAAATCCCAGCTCAGGCCTTCAAAATGCTGACCATCAGGGGGGGCTTCATCGGTATATAGCCAGCCAAGCAGGTTATCAAATGATCGATTCTCCAGCATGAGTACGACCACGTGCTGGATAAAATGCTGGAGCTTTTCGGGTTGGGGTTCAAGATATTGGTCCATTATTACCTCTTTTTTGTGTATTCATTTTGACCACCAATATGTTCGCTCGAGTGAGCCAGAGCCAATGTTCTGGTAAACTGTATTCCTTTGGCAAATCAAATTCAGGTAATGAGAAAATTCTGCATCATTCCCGTATCTTCATGGGGGAGGATGTGGCAGTGATAGACAGCTTTCCCCGTAAAATCTTTGAACTTCATGCGAATCACAACTTCGGAATTTTTGGAGACCCAAATGGTGTCTTGAATGGTGCCTGGCGGCTGCTCAACGCCGTCAACCGAAATAACTTCAAAATGATTCACATGAATATGGAATGGATGGCCTTCCGTTCCGCCATGATTCATATCGCCAACTTTTAGAATCCACTCCTCGGCATCATCCAAAGTTACCTCCTGCTGTACGGTTTCTTCTTCATACAGCATCCCATTAATCGTGAAATCAAGGCCAACAAATGGATTAAGCCTTGCCGGAAGCGTGCCGGCAAACTCCAGCGTTCGCTTGCGGCTCACTTTATCAATAAGGGGATAGTAGCGGGTAGGGGTTGGAAGCGATTGGGGGAGAGACATGTTTTTCTCGGGCCCTTCGACAACGATCTCCGCAATTATCTTTGCGGAACTGGAAAGAAACTGCTGGTGTTGTGCTAATTCACGAATGGCGTAACGACCAGGTTCTCCGGCCTGAATCATGAATTCGGCACGATTGGCCGGGGCTAGCAGCACCTGCCCGTTACCGGTTTCTTGTTGATAGAGTGGAACAGTTCTAGGTGCTGGGAAATTAATGCCATCAAGCGCAATCAGATGCATTTCATGTCCTTCAACAATGATTGGCATGAGATTGTCAGAGCAACCATTTAACATCCGGAACCGAACTACTTCTCCTGGAGCCATTTTGATCTGTTGGACTTCTAACTGGGTTGTTGTGGGATCAGTGGGTGTGTCATTGGAATGGGTTTCTTGGAAGAAGGGTTCTCCGTTTAGCAAATAGAATCTTTCTGCATAGTCACCCGTGGTAAATCCGCCTTTCAGATCAGGCTGCACGACCGATTTTCCGGTTTCGGGATCATAGATTGTGACATTATAGTTTGTGTCTCCCACCTTTTGGGGAAAGGTCTGCCAGATAGCATTCTGTTTGGGTTCATAGGTCCAGACATCGGCTTCGGTTTCGCTGGGGAAGAGTCCAATATCCTGTATAGCCAGCAAAATATCCCTCGCGTCCTGAATTTCTGGAACTTCGTCGATGTCTCCTTTTACAATGAGAGGACCGGCCATACCGCTGACGGCTTGAACGGCCGTTGAGCCATGCTTGTGCGGGTGGTACCAGTACAGACCAGGTGGATGATCCTCGGGCAGCTCAAACAGATAGTCATAACTTTCACCTGGTTGGATGTGGATCATTGGCGCGCCTGGGTCGCTCGTTCCCAACGGCTCAAACAGATGGGGCAACACATCGAGCCCATGCACGTGCAGGTTGGTAGTATTTAATCCATGTGGGATATTGTGGTCGCCTGTCCAGGCCGTGGAATCATAAGGGGTCAGTTCATTAACGACGCGAACGCGCAGGGCTTTTCCCGGATGGGCCACTAATAAGGGTCCCGGCACTTCGTCATTATAGCTGCGAAGTTTGGTTCTCAGACCATTTAATGTTTTATATTTCCATTTCACCGCCAGCGTTTGCAATGCTGTGGTATTGTCTATTTGTTCTGCCAACGGCAGCCGGCAGCCCACCATTACCCCCGCCATTCCTGCAGCGCTCAGTGCCAGAAAATCCCTTCTTGATAGTTGTGCCATTGCAGTTGCCCTCCATTTCAGGCAGACATTCTATTCGCTGTCAGCGTTTGGACAGGCCGGTGCTGGTGCATCCGGATTGACAAAGTTGGCATATTGGGTGAATGCTACAGCCAGCTGAAGGGAGGAATCCAACGGTATCGCTTCATCAAAATCACCGCTCGGATAGGAATCTGGATATTGATAATCCATGAAATAATCAGCATTCGCCTCATTGTATTCGGTACATATACCGTCAAAATTAAATATCGCAGGAACATTTTCTCCTTGTTTGTTCAATTCGGGCGGAACAGCAGCAAAAGCCCCCATGTGGCACGAAACACAACTGGAATTGGGCTGATCTACTACCCCGGCCAGACGGTTCTGGCACCCGTAATGTTCGGGTATATCAATGGGGGCAAGAACGGTTTCATGCAAGGGTTGACTGTCAGATTCCGGCACTGCAGGAAATGTTCCTCTGTCATTGCCAAACTGCACACCCAGGGGCGTTAGCCGGTCCAGAACGTTTTCGCCAGGCAGGTTGCCATCATAAGCCAGGGTGCTGTAGACCCACCGTGTGGGTGAACGGGAATCGACGACCGCAATATCAACCTGCACAAGATGCACGCTGCGGAGTTCCCGTTCACATTTGTCATATTCGGTGGCGCTTAGCTGTATGTGTCCATTTGTCTGCCAGTTGGTAGACCCTTTCAGGTAAGGAACGGCCGTTTCATCGGCCGTCGTGTTTAACAGCTTAATCACCACCGTGCCTTCCTGGAACGGCATACCGCGCGCAAAATTACGGCCGTTTTCCGCATAGGTGTCTGGCATGCCTGAAGCCGGGAACGCCTGTCCGAGCGACCAGGCGCCACAGGGATTGTACATACCAACTGACCAGGTTTCGTAAAGTGGTGGATTATCCTGCGTCTCCAGATCCGCTTCAAATATATGCTTGCCACTGCCCCGACCGCCGTCGCGAAATGCGGGTAGCGCTGTTGAAAGCTCATTGGTCAGGCCATGGGCAAACTCACGACCGCGTTCGCCATCATAGGCCATCCACGGCACATGATACCAACGTGTCTCTCCGTTTACCGAATTGAGCCAACCCGTCTCGTCAGGCAGATTTGGATCCTGCCCTTCCAGAATGTACTCAATAATGTCCTGGACATAGGGCGCCCAATCTTCCCATTTTGGATTGGGATCTTGAAAATCCACATTGCGATTGAGCCACGGTGCCTCACAGTCCGGTTTTTCCTGTGGATAGTCATGACTCAGCTCAAATACAGGACCGTTCCAACCAGCCGGTGGTGCATCTACACTGTCTCTGAATGCGGCAACGGCCGTTTCGGATTCGTCGGCTTCAGGGGTTTCTTGAAACACACAAGAAACAAGGCATAAAAGGACGAGAATATATAAGATACGCTTACTGTTCATAGTTGTAGAAATCTCCTTTTCCTTAGCCGAGCATGGATAAGCCTTGTTTGTTGCATGTGCTTGTCTAATTACCCACCGGCCAAATCTTCTTCAGAGACCTCACAGGCCCGTCGTACTTCCTGAACGGTTGCCGGGGCATCGAAATGGAAGAGTGGGCTTAAGTTTCGCTCAATCCGCGATGCCCGTATTGCATCCTTAATTGCGAAGAAAACGCTGTTGGCCAGTACCAGCGGAGGTTCGCCAACTTCCTTGGCCGAAAAGATATCATTTGGATTTTCAGGGACCGATACGGAATCTCTGGGGAATAAATAGGTGTTCATCTCCAGCGGAATCGTGGTTGTGGCTGGAATCTTGTAACGCCAGGTATTATCAGTATTGAGCCGGCCCGCATTTTCGCCTTTGGGTTCAAACACCAGTTTTTCGGTCATAAGATAGCCAACCCCCTGCACAAATGCGCCTTCGACCTGTCCGATGTCGAGGGCGGGATTCATACTCCAGCCCATATCATAGACAATATCTGAACTAATGATCTTCACCTCGCCGGTGAGAATGTCTACCTCTGCCACGGAACATGCCGCAGAATAAGTAAAGCCAACAAAGGAATCAACGCCGCCGCCAAGCGTCGCATCCTTGATCCGTTCAATGCCCGGAATGTCTGGCTGCTCCGCCTCCGTCTTAAACGTCATGGCGGGTATCTGCTCCTCACCGCCGTGTATTTTTGCCGTAAAGGAAGTGACAAGATTGACACGTTTGGCATATGCGGTCTGCACCAGAAACTGCCAGATCATTCCTTTGGGCTTATTTGGTGGTTTGACGATGGTGGCCCAGCCCAGGCCGCCGTGTGCGGTGTAATTCCAAAAGTCTATTCCCTGGTCTTTACACCATTGGTCGCCATGATCCTTAAGCAGCTGGTAACCAAATTCCATCAATCGGCCGCGCAGCTGTTCACAAGTTTGTTTCACCGCTTCAGCCGCATAGGGCGTGCCGGTTGATCCACCGGTGCTGGTTGGGTTTGGAATGACGCTTGTATTGACGTTATCGATAAAAATCATTTCCATGGGGATACCAAGCACGTAGGCAGCCACCTGCTGTGATTGGGTTGTGAGACCCTGACCGATTTCAACACCGGGCTGATGGATGACGATGGTGCCGTCTGCGTGGTTAACCACGACCACGGCCGATGCCTGTTCCAGCTGTGTGAGATTGTAGCCAGAACCATACTTCACCGGAATAATGGCGATGCCACGCTTAACCCACTTGTTCTCGGCGTTGAATTTTTGAACTGCGTCACGTTTCTCTTTGTAACGAGATACTTCTTTCACATATGCCCACACCTGTTTCATGTAGCAGAAGGTGAGCGCCTGCCCAAAGGGGGTGACGTCTCCGGTATCATACATATTAATTTCACGCAGCTCTTCGGGTGTCATGCCCAACACAACGGCCGCATCGTCAATGGCATTTTCGATAATATTTTTGCCCTGAACGTCGCCGAAGGAACGCATGGCGGTGCTGGGTGCGGTATTCGTTCGACACACATCAATCTGGCTCTGGAAATTTTTGATGCGGTAGGCGTTGTCGGTACGGAGCTGGACACAGTTGGAAACGATGAAAGAACAGTCGTAGAAGGCACCGCCATTGCCCCATAACTTCACCTGAAAACCTTGAATCACCCCTCTGTCTTCGGGCCGGACTTCACCGGTATCCACAGCAATTTGATACTGGCCATAATAGGCATGCCGCTTACCAATCATGGCGGTATCTTCGGCACGCGGAACGGCAACGCGCACGGGGCGTTTTGTTGCTTTGGCGGCAACGGCCGTTGCCCCGGTAACAAAGCGCGTCTGCTCCGTCTTGCCGCCAAACCCGCCGCCAACCGGTGCAATATCGATCTCCACATGATGGTAAGGCAGGGCAAGCGCCATGGCGGTTGTCTGGTGCATCGCCATTGGGCTCTGCGTCGAAGGCCGCATAACAATGCGGCCTTCATCGGCTGGAATGGCAATACAGGCCTGGGGTTCCATGTAAAAATGTGCCTGCCCCCCGTTGAGCTGCGTCGATTTTACAATCAGACAGGGCGCGCTGCCCACCTTCACTTCGCACACTTCAATTGACCGATCCTGTGGTTCTTTTTCTTTATCAACCCAATCAAACTGGCTGCCGGGCCGGGTAATCTTCCAGATGTGTGAAACATAGGGAACCGCTTTCGGGGCATCGGGGAAAATGCTGCCATTCTTGATGGCATCCAGCAAATCAAGGATTGGTTCACGCCACTTTCCAATCCACGGCTTCTTGGGCCTGGAATAGGCAACACAGTGGTCTGTGACATATTTGGCAATGCGAATCGCTTCCTGCTCGGTGGTAGCCAGCACCATAGCAATGGTCTGGCCCACATAGCTGACCATATCTACCGCGTATAGCGGCTGATCCAGCCCCATCCCCTGCAGGTTTATCCCGCCGTTTTTGATATTTTCATGGGTGATGAGGTCGATGAAGGAAGCGGGGGCATAGCTGCTCAAATGCTTTCGCAGGGTTGATGGCGTGACGCTTTTGCCGTCTGAGCCGGGAATGACGAAGTGGAAATTGGCCAGCGCCCGCTTGCTCTGAACAAATGCGCCGTTGGCGGTCAGAGGGGGCACAGCCAGTTCATGGGTGTAATGAAGCTGACCGGATGTCTGGTAAACGGCCGTATTTTTTATATACGGCAGGGCAACCGGTGCCTTGAAATCCTGTTTATCACTGTAATGCTGCCTGCCCTTGCTGACCGGCCAATTGCCCCATTTAATTTCCCCGCTGGACCGCAAGTGATCCGGCACGCTGGCTCCTCTGGCCAGCAGGGCATTGACAACTGCCTTGTAAAAGAAAGCAACGGCTAACTGGACACGGTATTCCTCAGTAAAGCCCTCGTCCGGCACTTCTGCCATGCGATCGCGCTCATTTCTTAACTGATCGCGCACCTCCTCGGCCAGCATACCGGCCAGTTCGCCGATATTTTCCAGCGTTAGCTCTGCATCTTGCATGGCCATCTCTGTGGCCCTGGCGTGCCAGGGATAAGGGGCAATACCGCCAAACACCAGGTGGGTCTTTTCGACATGACAGTTGTCGCGAAATGTGAACCGTGTTGTCGCATTGACAATGCTGTGCGCGTTGACTTCACGCAGCGCAACTTTTTGGGCAAGAACCACATCTTCATACCGATTCAGTGGCAGATCGTAAGCTAGTAGGACGAGTCGGTCAGCGAATGACGGATCCTGGCAAACAAGTTCGACAAGTTCGCCGGCTGTAGATGTCACAATCTCAAATTCCGTGGCGGATTCCAGCACAAGATAGGTGATCCCGGCCTCGATGGCCACCAGGGTAGTAAACAAATCTGAAGGGAAGGGAGCCCCGCTGTGCCTGGCAATGTGTTTCAATACCAGCATGGTATTGCCGCCAAGTGAGGCGGCGTTACGGACGATGCGGCCGGCGGTGCGGCGCGCCATAAAATCCAGAGCGCTAACGGTAGTTGTTGGGTTGGCTGCCATCTGTTCAGCCAGCAGTTCGATAAAATTGTTATAGGTGGTGCCTGCCGCAACTTTCAGCGTCTCATCATTCACATGGCTGCCCTTATGCAAGTCGGGGATGAGGCGGATATCAATGAATAGTTTGGTGGCAGGGTATTCTTCTTTGTAGACGCCGAAGGAAGTATTGCCATGAACCAAACGGAACTTCTCGTCTCTATGTTCCGCCATTATCTCTGCCAGTTCTGGCAGAGACGTGGGAGTAAGCCATCGTTGCGTTTCACTTTCGGTCGCAACGGGCTGCGCCTGGAAATTGCGCTTTTTGGGAAAAGGGATTGAAACGGCCGCAGGCAGCTGGGAGGCAATAACATCATCTTCATAACATGCCATTCGTTCTTTTTCGTCATCATCATTCCAGTCTGAGGCAAAGGTCTTCATGCCTGTAAGAATTGCCCGGTAACCGGTGCAGCGACAAAGATTTCCGTCAAACGCTTCTTCAATCTCCTTTTTGGTGGCGTGGGGATTGTTGGTGATAAATTCAGACATATTCATAACAAAGCCAACACTGCAATAACCGCATTGGCTTCCATTATTTATAGCCAGCCGATGGGCAACTGGATTTATACCTTCATGGGAATGTTCAGAAGGGTGCTGAGCGACTTGTCCTACGTGCTTGACCTTTGGTGGCGTGCTTTTTTGGGCAAGGGTTTTCTTTACGGCAGACTTTACGGAGCGGCGTTTCTTTTCAACGGCCGTTTTCGCTTCCTCAATAACAGGTGAGTGATGTTCCCCTATCGGCGCGGCATGTCGGGAAGTGCTCAGGGTATGCTGCAAGAATTTAGAATCCGGTTTGCGTACGGCACCCGTTCCTTCCACCGTGGTAATAACCAGCCCGCTCAGGGCACACACCGGTCTCAGGCAGGAATTGATGGCGCGGTGCTCCGGCTTATTATTCTGCTCGTCCCAGCGTGACAGAATCACAGTACATCCACCGCAGCCCCCCTCACCACATGGCTTTTTTGGGCCGGCCAGCGCAACTTCCGGTGAGCGCAGATAGTCGATCAAGAGCAAATCCGGCGCCGGATTCTCAATCGAAACGGCTTTGCCATTCAGATAAAAGGACACAGTGTGACTCATTTTTTCCTCCTCATACAGGTCTGGGTTATTGACCACCGCGGTTAATTGGGTTGACTATTTGTTCATACTCCTGGGCAAATTCGCCACCAACCTGTTGATCCACCCAGGCATAAAAGTTGGCCAAAGACATACCCACCTGGAGTGAGAAGTCAGTGGAAGTAGCATAATCGGGATCGACTGCAGTTGCCGCCCCATAATTCTTGAAATAGACCATCCAGGCATCGGAGCCGCCCTGTTCAGGGGGGCGTTGAGCTGGTTGGGCACCCGGTGCCGGTACCATTCCCGGAGCGACCAGGGGGGTTACCATGGGGAATTCGGCAATGCCGTGGCAGGCCATGCACGAGGAGGTATTCAGGTCGGCCGGGCCGTTTAAACGGCCGTTCCAACCCAAATGCATCGGTGGTACATCTTCTGAGGGGTTAATGATGGTTTCTTCCAGATCGGGATTGATAAATGTTTCCAGTGCCGGGTAGGGCGTAATGCGGTTTTCGGTATTCTCCGGATCGTTGCCCCACTGCAAACCAAGGGGAACCAGATTTTCCCAAAGCATGTCATTGTCCAGCGTGCCATTGTAGACAAACGTGCCCATCACCCAACCCGTCTCCTCTGCCCGGTCATCACGCACCATCCAATCCATTTGCAGCAGGCGAACGGTTCCCACTTTTCGCGTCAATGCCTCAGGATTGCTGTAAACAATCTCTGGATTTGCCAGAATGTAAGCGGTCCATTCAATGGGATTTTCGAGATAGTCGACCTGCTCGGTTGGCGCGGTGGTAAGCAGCAGTTTGCAGAATATCGTACCGACGGGAAAACCACCGCCACCCCGTCGATCCGTCGCCATGCGATTCGGATTTAGCGGATCGGCCCACATTTGCCCCAGTGTATACCCCCCATATGAATTGACGATGGTGATGGCATAGATGTATTGGGGCTCCACCTGTCCGGCGGCCAGCTGGAAAGGAGAAACGGCCGTTTCAAAAATCAGCCCGTGAAACCCTTCGGTGCCGGTAGGACCCCAATGCAGCCAGGGGATATGGTACCAATCGCGCACAGCGTTATTTTCCGGACGCCAATCATCTTCAATTTGCCCGCTGCCCACATTGCCTTCAAAGCAATACTCTCGCACGGTCATGGCGTATGCCTCCCATTCCGAAGCAAAGTCAATCTCTAGAACGGGGGGCAGCTCGTCATCAGGCGGGAGAGCCGCAGGGTACTCCTGGCTCAGCCGAAAAACAGGAATATCGGTATAGGTTGTGTCATAAACCGCCGGCGTCACCATATGACCAAAATCAGGAAAGCCCTCAAAGAAGGTGTCCGGTGGCGCTGCCTGGACAGATAACCTGGTGTCGCTGGTGGGTTCCTCATTGGAAACGGCTTCTTCTTCCGGTTCTTGTTGGCAAGCCGCCATCAGAAAGAGTACTGAGGTAACTACAGCAAAAATACGCACAATCCGCATGAACATGTTTTCCTCCTACGAAAATAATCCACAGATTACACAGATTTCGCAGATGAAATAATCTGTGCGCAATCCGGGCCCTTATTTCTTGCGGCCGCCACCACCGCCGCCATTATTGTCATGGGGTACAACGATGTTGCCGCCAGAGAGTGTGACTGCATTGTCGGCAGCTTCAGGTGACAGCGACAGGTCGGAAACCACGTTGCCGTTTTTGTCGCGCACTTCCAGCCAGAAGCGGTCGTTATCCTTGCCCGGCTCGCCATGATCTTCGACATACACCGTGAAGGTGTAATTGCCTTCCGGTTCTGCCATGCCGGGCGCCTGGTAAGTTGCCTTGCCGCTGAAAACGGCCCAGCCGAAGGTGTTGCCATTGTCTCCCTCGCCTAACGAGAGGCTACCGAGCGCGTTGCTCTTCAGACGGTAAATCTCATTGCTCCCTTCCATGTGGCGAATCAGGACCAGGTTCCCTTTCAGGCCGCTGCCGTTCTTCTTGTAGCTCATCGTATAGGCAAACGTGGTGCGGTCATTGGTGCCGGGCCAGAAGAATGAGCCGCCGCCGGTAGTGAAGCCCAGACTGGGATCGTAGACGGCAATCGCGTCTTCAGTCGATCCCGTGTAGTAGCCGCCGGCAACGGTGGCAATGGCCGTGTAGGCGTTGACCGGCACGCCGCTCAAGTCGCAGGACACTTCCAGCACAGCAGTGTAGTCGAAGGCTGTCACCGCGCCTGTGGCGGTGCAGCTCACCGTAATGGGCGAGCCAGGTCCAATCGGCTCCAGCGTCACGGAGACGTCGGCTTCGTTGATGTCGCCGGGCAGGACGCCGCCGCCGCTTTCGCTGCTCTCCTGCACGAATACCACCAGCGTAAACGAACCACTGCCGCCGGGACTGCCGACCTCAACGGCCGTAGGGTTATTCACGTCAAAGCTGACGTCTGCATCTTCGGCCGTGACAACGATTTCGGTATTGGATGTGACGCCCGTCGTGGCGTCTGAGACGGTGAAGGTGACGTTGTACGTGCCTGCCGCCACCAGAACCTGGCCGGTCAGCGTCCAGGTGCAGCTTGTGCCGCCGCCACCGGCCGTGCAGCCGCCGCTGGTGGAGAGGTTAGAGGGTGCGTTGTCGCTGATGCTCAATGGATGTGAATCGATGTCGCTGGCGATGACGGTCACCGTGCTGATGCTGTCGCTGTACTGCACCGACTGCGTCGTCACGTCTACGTTGACGACCGGCGGGTCATCCACGCATTCCACAGTGATGTTTACCGTGGCCACGTTGGAATCAGCCTGGCCGTCGCTGGCGTGGTAGGTAAAGCTGTCCGGGCCGCAGAAGTTCTCGTCCGATTCGTAGCTAAAGGAACCATCGCCGTTGAGCGTGAGCGTGCCGTTGCCGGTGGTGCTGTCGAGAACGGCCGTTAAGCTGTCCCCATCCGCATCTATATCATTGTCCAACACGCCGGGCGCGGCTACGTTGAGCATCGTGTCCTCCGTGGCCGTGTAACTATCATCATTGGCCACCGGCGGCTGGTTGAAGACGTTGGTGAAGGTGCAGGTGACCGTCTCGCCGGGATCCAGGGTTATCAACGCCTGCGCGTTGGCCTCGTCCTCCGTGGAGTTGGCCGCTTGGTCTTCCGTGCAGGCGATGTCGGTCAGGCTCCAACCGCTCGGGAGCGACACCTCGCTGACGGTGTAGCTGCCGGGCGTGACGTTGGCAACGGTTTCCATGTCGTCAGAGGGGTCTTGCAGGGTGAAGCTGCCACCGCCATTGACGTCGTGGTTGAAGGAGAAGACGGTGTCATTGGCTGGAGTGGCCTCTTTGACGATGTTGATAGTGCCATTACGCTGGTTGGTAACAATGCAGACGATGTCGTCCCCTTCATTGACGGTGACATCCCAGCCAAATGCCCCGTTCGGCGTGGCCGTCACCTCGCTACCCGTCCCGTTGTTGTCCTTACAGGAAATGCTAACGGTGTAGTCAAATAAGTTGGTCGGGCCATCGCCAGTCTCGCTGACAAGGTGGGTGCCTATTGGTACGATTTGTTCCCCTGTCGTCGTGCCGTCGCCGCCGGTCGCCACGTGCGCTGTTGTGTCGATGCGCATGTCGAAAGAGCCGCTATCACTGGCCGGTTCCAGGTTTTTCACAACTTCCAGGCTGCCCGTTTTGTGCGTGTTAGTTATGGTGCAAAGCACGTCGTCGCCGGCATTGACGGGGATATTGGCCAGGCTGGTGCCGCTGCCGCTGGCAACAACTGTGCTGGTGCCGTCGAGCACGCACTCGATGTTGCTGTTGTAGTTGCCCAGGTTGGTGCCCGTTTCGCTGACGCTGTGGTTGCCCGTGGTGACGCCTATTTCACCGGTGGTACCGCCGTTGCCGACACCGCTGGCCTCCACGTTGCCGTCAATGAGCAGGTCAAAAGTCTCACCATTGGGCGTGGCGTCTACAGACTTAATCACTTCCAAACGGCCGATTTGCTCGTTGGTGAAGGTACAGGTGACCGTTTCACCCGATTCCAGGTTGACGGTGGCCGTACGCGTCCCCAGGTCGGTTGTGCTGGGGGCGGCGCCGGCGTCGTCGTCACAATCCAGGCCGGTCAGCGCGAAGAAACCGGCCGATGGGTCGTCTTCGGTAACGGTGTAGCTGCCGGGCGTCACGTTGTTGATCGTCACGGAACTGCCGCCGCTGACGTTGAAAGTAGCGTTGCCGGGAATGGTGCTGCTGAAGCCGAAGCTGCTGCTGCCATCTGGTGACTGGTCTTTGGTGATAATGATCGTGCCGGGAGCCAGCAGGGTGCAAGTGGGGTCAATACTGCCGCCCACGGCCGGATCATCAGTCAGGACATTGGTAAAGTTGTTGCCGCTGACGAGACCCTGGTTGCAAACCTGACCGTTCGTGACCGGACTTTGTGGATTGTCAATCGTAATATCAAAGGTGATAATAACCGTCTGGCCGGGATTCAGCGTGCCCAAAAGGACGTTGATCGTTTCGCCAGAGAAGGCGGGTTTGGCCACGGCCATTTCCTTGCCCGTCTCAGTTACCACAAATTCCTTTACGGCCGTCTTCGCTGCCAGCTGCTCAATTGGCGTCATGTTCAGCGTCATCTGCGGTGCAGCTTCGGCTGCGTCCACCACACTAGTGCTGGCGGGGACAGCGGCCGTGGGCACCGTAGGTGTGGCGCAGGTTGAGGGAGCGGCCGTAAAGTTGCTGGCACCGCTGACAAAGACCGAGCCGGTGTTGCTTTTGGTGGTATTGACCCAGGTCGTAATCCCCGCCGAGGTAGCGGGTCCGGCAAAATCTTGCAGTTGGAATGTGGAGCCGGTACGATGGCGCAGGAAGTAGCCATCGAAGGCATCACTGCTGCTGTCATTATTGAGCATGTTTAGGCAAACGGTGTTGGTGTCGCCGCCGGCGCTGGAGCCGGAGGTGACTTCGATGCCGTCAAGTGACAGGCTTGAGGTTGTGCGGACAAAGTTGTTGTTGATCGTGGCGTTGATACGGCCGTTGCCCCCCGTTCCGGCCCGTCCCTGCACCAGAATACCGCTGCCTTGGGTAACCCCCTGAATGTTGTTGTTAACCAGGTTGGCAGTAATAGTGCCATTGCCTTCTTGAATGACGCGGATGCCGTTGCCGGCCGTGGCGCTGGTGATACTGTTGTTTTCAACGGTGGCTTCGATCAGAGAATTATCGAAGTTAATCATATTGATGACGTTGGTGCCGCCGCTGCTGAGGCCGGTGAGGCCGTGGACGCGGGCGATCATGTGGCCATTAACCACGGCCGCTATATTGACGGCCGATCCCAGATTGCCGCTGATTGTGGCTCCGGTGACCACCGCCTGGAAGGTTGCGTTCCCTTCGGCTTCCAACTGCATGCCGTCCTGCCCCGTGCCGGAGAAGGTGGTGTTACCCTCTGTGCTGGCGTTGACCACCAGCTTCAGGTTGGCCGTGCCGTCGGCTTCCACCTGCAAATGGTCGCCGCCGGCGCTGTTGCTGAAGCTGGAGCCGGAGATGGTGATACTATCCAGCCCGCCGCCGTTAATGTTGTTCTCGATTAACAGGTTGATGTCCTTGCCGTTGCGGAAAGTGCTGTTGGTAAGGGTGTTTGTGCCCAGCAGATTGGTGATGCGGGTGCCGTCGATGTTGGCCACGCTGCCGCCGCCGCCGTCGAAGACGCTGCTGGTGGCCGTCCAGTTGCGAATGGTGCTGCCCAGCAAGGCATAGGAATTGCCGGTTCCGGCCGTTATCGTGGTGCGCACCAGCGTCAGGCCGGTGATGCTGGTGGCGTCAATGCCCTGCGTGTTGCTGGTGGCGCTCTGGTTGATAACCATGTCGGTGAGAGAGATGTTGAGGGCGTTGTTTAGGAAGACGCCTTCGGCGGAATGGCCGGAGAGCGTGCCGCCGGAGTTGGCTGCACCCGTACCGGCGACGGCAAAGCTGCCGGTCGTATCGCGAATGGAGATACCGTGCGCGGCGTTGGTGGAACCGACGCTTTGAAAATTGAGATTCAGGGCCAGCGTCGGATTGCCATCAATGACAACCGCAGGCACGCCGGTCATATTCAGGGTATTGTTGGTGGCTGTGGCGGAGAAGGAGCCGGCGACGTTCTCCAGGTCAATGCCTTCCTCGCTGCTGCTGTTGGCGGAGAGACCGTCCAGCAGCACGGCCAGCGTGCCGCCGTTGTCGGCCTCGAAGCCACCGCCAGTGCCGAAGATGGCCATCTCGCTGACGGTAAGCGCGCCCACCGTACCGCCGTTGTCGGAGATGCCCACGCCGGCCGTGTTGCCCACGTTAAAGCCGCGCAGCAGGTTGTTTTGGGCCACAACCACGCCGTCACCACTGGTAGTCGTAATGGTGGGCCGCGTGCCGCCGGTGGCAGGCAGGGCGTTGCTGTGCGGGGGCAAGGTCAGGCCGGCAATGGATGCCAGGGAAGCAGTTGCACCCTGTCCAACGAGAAGTTGGTTATTGCGCAGAAGGATGCCACTTATGTAACTCCCAGAGCCGCTGTGGAGGAAAACAATATCTCCATCCTTGGCGCCGGGGGCTGTTCCGGTTTGTTTGGCGTTGAATGCGGCAATGCTGTTCAAAGGGGTGGTGAGTCCGCCGCCGCCTGGGGCTCCGGCGGAATTGTCAATAAACCAGATCATTTCTGCCACGACGATAAAAACAGTGGCCAGATCGATGTTGCTATCCGGGTCCTGAATCGAATAGGTAAACTGGTCCGTGCCTTCGAAGCCGGTGGGGGGGAGATAAGAAAAGCTGCCGTCGGCGCCCATCGAATAGGCGCCGCCATTGGCGGTCCCCCCGGCTGCAGCGATAACGGATACCGTCTGGCCATCGGGATCATTGTCGTTGGCCAAAGCGCCGCTCGCGGCCGGGACTGTGATCCCCACGTTTCCCAAAGAGGCATACTGGTCGTGGCGGGCAATAGGCGTGGTGCGCAGCGAGCCGGCGACAAACGTCGTGTTGCCGTCGATGGTGTCGTCGAAAATGACGGCGCCGGCGTCGACGGTGCCGGTGTTGGTGACGAAGTTTGTGTAGCGGATGGTATCGCCGGGGTCGGCAAAGTTGTCGGCATCGATATCGACCGTGAGCGTGTCGGACTTAATAGCGACTATGACCGGCACGCTAAGAACGGGGGAAACGGCCGTAACGGCAAAAATTATTCCAAGAAGCAATAGAACTGGAACTTTGCCTTTTGTCGGGAATCTGCGGACTAGCTGAACCAATAAAGAAAGTAATAATTTATACACGGAATCCTCCTCAGGCGGTGTAGGGCCTGGCTAACTTTACAATTGTCCTATTGGCGCGGCTTAGAATCTATCTGCTACAAAATGAAGGATTGTCAGGCAAACAGTGCTTCATACTGGATGCCCTGTTTATCCTCCCCGACTGGTACCAGGAAAAGCTCGAGTGAGCCCAACTTTTCATTGCTGATTTGATAAATTCGTTGTGGCAGAATGAAATTATCCCTGTTGCGCAGAATGATGGAAAAAGGTTGCCTCCTGAGGTCGCCGCCGTGATCTGGCAATGCCGTTACATCGATGAGTTCTGCAACAAGGGGAGACGGCCGTTCTTCGAGATAAATCTGAAAGGGCTGGTGGAGACACGCTTCAAAATCTTCCATTTTTAGGTCAGCAATCATGATTGTAAAGGCGCTTACGCACGCCGTCCTCCTTTTAATGTGTCCTGTAACGCAGCTAATTCACGCCATTTATCAGCGGCGGCCAGCGCCGCCTGCTCGGGCCAGGTGTCCGGTTTAACCAGGTACAGCCGCTCAGCCCGCAGCAGATCGCGCAGTTGGTCGATTTCCATGCTGGCAAGCTGCGTAAATGTTCGCACGCCGGCCTTGTTAAGCACCGTAGCAATTTTAGGACCGATGCCCTCAATACGGCGGAGATCATCGGGTGTGGATTCATGGTTGTTGGCAATTGCGCTTGTCATTGTCTCGGCCTGGGCTGTCAACCAGTCGGGATCAAGTTCAGAGACGTGAGGGTGGCGAAAATGGGGGTTGTGATTGTGGGCCAGGGCATCGAAAAGAACTTGCACCTGTCGCTCCAGCCAGGCCGGATCCAGATCGTCCATGTGGGTGTGAGGTTCCAACGGATGGGAGTGACGCGCATAGGCGTCCACGAGGCTCTGGGCCTGCCATGCCAACCAGTCTGGGTCCAGGTGCGAGGCGGGCGTATGGCGATGCAGCGGATTTTGCCCCTGGCCGTAGGCATCAAGGAGAACCTGAACCTGTCGTTCCAACCAGACCGGATCTAACTCGTCAGCGGGCGTGTGGCGGTGCAAAGGATTGTATCCCTGAGCATAGGCGTCTTTTAACACCTGAACCTGCCTTTCCAGCCATTTCGGGTCTACATCATCCACATGATCGTGTTGACCAACCGGGGAAATACCCTGCTGGTATCCCTGGTGGAGAGCCTGCACCTGCCGTTCAATATAATCCGTTTCGGCCAAGGCCATCTTCCATTCCGCCGGTGGCAATCCGACTTTGGGAAAATAGCCATTCAAGCAGATAGCAAAGCGGTGTTCGCCATTGAGATTGGGCAGAGCGAAACTGTTTACACCATCGCCGCCAAAGCGGGCCGCCAGTATAACGTAGAGGCCAGGGAACTCATCGATACTGAGCAGGCTGCCATCACAAAGGGCCCAGTTTACCGGTGGCGCAGCGCTGTCGATTGGTTTGATTTGGCCAATGATGCCAGACATGACAGTACCTGTTTCCTGTTTCATTCTGCTGACCTCAGAGACGTGTGGGGAGAAACGGCCGTTTCCAACGCTTCCGGTTGCCAGGCCAGCAGCAGATACACACCGTAGTCGTCGATAGGTTGAAATCCCAGACGTTGGTATAGAGTGAGCGCCGGGTTGAATCGCTCTACGTGGATGGTAATGGGCAGTCCGGCCCTTGTGCCCTCCTCGAGGAGCCGGCTCAGCAACATAGAGCCGATGCCCTGTTTGCGATTGGCGGGAAGCAAGGCAATGTCTACAATGCGGATGTCATCCGGGCGGCGGTCAACATATAAACGGCCGATTGCCTGACCATCCTGCTCAATGATGTCAAACGTAGCCTGAGCGTATTGCTCCTGATAGTAAACATGTTGTGCATGGAACTGCATATCCAGGAACGCTTCCTTTTCCGCAGCGCTCCAGGGGACGGCCGCCAGCTCCTCGGTGCGCGTGCTGCCATAGAGACGGCGCAAAAAAGGCAGGTCGCTTTCGGTAATGGGTCGTAGCTGGATCATTTTTGCCAACCGTTTTTAAACAATTGAGACATCAGGCAAGAAAAGCAGATCATTGACCACTTACTCAATTTCACCATGTTTAACTGCGTGAGGGGTACAAACCCTGTAGAGCAATAATGAAGCTCAGGGCGAGATAGGGTTGCATATTGTTGTGCGCCTGTCCGCCGCCCGCGCTTACCAGCGCCTGCCCGTCCATTTCTACCGTGCTGTCTGCTGTGTGGTACGCATTACCGCCTCCGGAGCGGGCCAGTGAGCGGTTGGTGGGATCCGCCAGGTCGCCGGGCCGGCTTTGGGCCATCAGTGCGTGGTTGTGGCCGGCCATTTGTCCGGTGGAAAGGGTTACGGTTTCCACGCCGCCTTTTTGACCAATTTGGCGCGGTGATAGGCCGGGACCTCTGCCAGGATGCATAGGCGCCCGACCCTGTAAATCTGGCAAGGCACAGGTGGTTCGACCGTCGCCACCATAAATCGTACCGATTAGAGAAAAAAGCGCCGTATATTGGGCAATGGGCAGCAGTTGTCCGTTGCAAAAGGCCCAGCCACGTGGGGCAAAATTGCCGGCCCAGATTCTTACTTCAGCAATAAATGGATCTGACATGAGGTTCTCCTTAATTCCGTGAGGGGTAAATGCCAAACAAGGCTACGATGAAGTTAATGCATAGAAAGGGCATTTCATTCGTATGGCTCTGGCTGTTGCCCGAATTTGTAATGGCTGCCGGAGCCAGGGCTGCGTCCGGTGCATCACCAGAGTACAAATCGACGTTTGTTGATTTTGCCAGCACATTGCCCTGCGCCGCAGTGCGGCCTGCCAGGTCACCGCTGGCACGCAGCTGGTGTGTATGCACAGGAAGCTGCGCCGTCGTCAGGGTCACGTTTTCAGCACCCCCTCTACTGCCGATGTTGCGCGGCGTCAATCCAGGGCCGCTTCCCATATGGATGGGAAGACGGCCGCGCAGATCGGGCAGACCAAAAGTGGTACGGCCGTCGCCCCCGTAAATAGTGCCGAACAAAGAAAAGAGGGCGTCAAATTGTGAAACGGCCAGAAGCTGCCCGTCACAAAATGCCCACCCTTGCGGCGCAAAGTTGCCCGCGAACATGCGAATTTCACCTACAAATGGATCTGACATGATCTCCTCCTAATTCCGTGACGGGAACAAGCCCTGCAGGGCGATGCAAAAATTAAGCGTCAGGTAAGGCTCCATATTTTCGTGTGCCTGTCCGCTGCCGCTGTTTGCCACTGAAGCCCCGCTCATATTTTGCAAGTTGTTGGCGGGGTTATACACGTCGGCCGCAGCCGTGGTCGCCAGCAAATTGCCGGTGGGCAGCGGGGTATCGGCCGCCGTGGGTGACGCCTGTACCGTGTGTGTGTGTGCCGGCATTTCTGCTGCCGACAACGTGTGGGTTTCTTCACCACTCTTCTGGCCCAGGTTGTGTCCGTTGCCAAAATGGATAGGGGTACGGCCGCGTAAATCGGGCAGGGCAAAGGTGGTACGGCCGTCGCCGCCATACGTGGTTCCCAGCAGCGAATACAGCGACTGGTTTTGATTGATGGGCAGAATTTGCCCGTCACACAAAGCCCAGCCGCGCGGGGCAAAGTTGAACCCCACGATCATGATCTCGCCTAAAAATGGTTCACTCATGGAATTTCCCTCCGTATCAGAATGTTGCTAAATAAAACGGCCGCTTGCCGTCGTTTTCCATAAGGGCAGTTTACGTCTTGGTCACTGTATCTGCACCGGGTGGGTCTCGTTCACCGTCCCGGTCGATAATGAGAAATAAAAACATGTCGTCGAGAGAGCTAAAGTAGAATCGGTCGTATGGGTAGGTAATGCGTTCCAGCATCGTGTATTGACGGCCGTTACTATCCGTCCACAAGCGCATGAGGTAAGACCGGTACGGGTTGCTTTTAGTACTCATCACCTCACCCGCCTGCACCGGGAAATGATGCAATGCAGCGCACTCATGTAAAAACCAAGAAGAAGCTTGAATTAGAATGACCGCGGAATTGGTTTTTACTTGAGCAAACCACAGAGAAATCGCTGCTCGTTTTTCAAAACAGGTTCTGTGCTTTGCTCAGGCATCATAAAACAGACTTGACAGCCTGTTGATACTTATCTGCTTATCTGTCATAATCTTTATCACTGTCCTTGATTCTTTTTAGTATGAGTTTCCACCATTAACTGAGCATTACACAATGCAAGCCGAAACGGATTCGTCTCTGGAGATACGCACATTTGGGGGTGTGGAAATCCAACATGGAGGCCGGCGCGTCCATATCCGCGGTCGCAAGGCAATAGCGCTGTTACTCTATTTAGTAGTAGAACGACATCAGCGCCACAGTCGGGAATCGCTTTTGGGGTTGCTGTGGCCGGAGATGAACGACAGGGATGCACGTAACAATCTGCGCGTGGTCCAGGCGCAGCTGCGGCGTAAGCTGGGGGTCAAGGACGGCGCGACTCCCTACGTGGCCAGCGATCGTCACAACGTCTGGTTTGAGGACAACGGCCGTTCAGCCGTAGACTTATGGACCTTCCAGGATTTATTGACACGCTGCCAGGTCCATATCCACGCCGATCGGCGCAGCTGCCCCGAATGCCGGCAGCGCCTGGTGGAAGCCACCAATCTTTATACGGGAGATTTTCTCTCCGATTTTCATGTCGCCGGCTGCCCGGCCTTTGATGAATGGCTCTATGTCTGGCGCGAGCGTATGCACATACAAGTGCTCTCCCTGCTGGCCGAGCTGACGCAGGTCCATGAAACGGCAGGGGCGCTGGATACGGCCGTTGCCTTTGCCCGCCGTCAAATTGAGCTAGACCCCCTGCAGGAGGCCTCCCATCGCGACTTGTTGCGTTTATATGACCGCCAAAACAAACGGCCGCAGGCGCTGGCCCAATTTGATACACTGCGGAAAATTTTGCAGCAGGAATTAGGGGTAGAGCCGGATGCAGAAACAGTCTCCCTCTGGCAACTCATCAAAGGCAGCACCCAGCCGGGCGCAGAGCACTCTGCCTCTGCTGTTACCGGCATTCACAATTTGCCGGAGAACACCACGCCATTTATCGGTCGCGAAGAAGAAATACGGCAAATTAGCCTACGATTGGAAGCGGGTGGCTACCGGTTGCTGACGCTCGTTGGGCCGGGCGGAATTGGTAAGACGCGGTTGGCCATCGAAGCCGCTCGTGAAAATCTTATTCTTTTTGCTGATGGCGTCTACTTTATTTCACTGGCTGCACTCAATCGATCGGCTGCCATTCCCGACGCCATTGCCACGGCTGTTGGCCTCTCTCTTGCAGACAGTCAGGGGGCGGCGTCTGACCTGCTCATTTCCGCCCTTGCCTCTAAGCGAATGCTGCTGATTATCGACAACCTGGAACATTTGATGGCAGGCGCCGATTTTTTAATGGCGCTGCTGCAAGGCGCACCACACCTGAGGCTGCTGGTCACGTCACGCGAACGGCTGGACGTACAGTCTGAAGATCTGTTTCACATCAACGGCCTGCCCTTTCCCAAAGAAGGTGAGTTGGCACAGGCCGGTGCTTTTGCCGCCGTACGCCTGTTTTGCGATCGGGCCTACCGGCTGCGCAAAGGGTTCAAGCTGACGCCCAAAAATACGCCGCACGTGGCGCGCATCTGTCAAATTGTGTCTGGTATGCCGCTAGGCATTGAGCTGGCAGCAACCTGGGTGCGTGATTTTACCACGGCGGAGCTGGCGCAAGCCTTATCCGAAAAACTGGAGATGTTGGCGACAACGATGCGAGACATCGCTCCCCAGCACCGCTCCATGGAAATGGTTTTTGACACTTCCTGGCGACTATTGACGACGGCCGAGCAGCAGTTATTTGCCCGGCTGTCGGTCTTTCAGGGTGATTTTTCGCGAGCGGCGGCAACGGCCGTTGCTGATGCGACGCCAATGACGCTGGTGCGTCTGCGCTACCAAAGCCTTGTTCACGCCACAGAAACCGGCCGATATGCCTTGCATGACGTTCTGCGCCAATTTGCTATGCGGGCACTGGCCCGTGAAGCCGAGGAAACTGAGTCGATTCGCGCGCGCCACGCTGCCTACTATCTGGCGTGTGTGGGACGACAGGCAGCGGCTCTGCACGGTGAAGCCCCCCAGACCGCGCTGCAAGCTATCGAGCAGGATTTGGAAAACGTGCGGCAGGCGTGGCGTTGGGCAGTAGCCAACGGCCGTTTTTTCCTATTGCAAGAAGGCATCACCGGACTGGCCCGTTTTTACGCCCAAAGCGGCCGTTACAATGAAGGTGAAGAGATGATGACCATCGCTATTCAGCTTTGTAAGCAAATGGGCGCTACCGCCGGTGACGATCAGGCGGGGTGGCAGTTGCTACATCTCCGCCTGCTCACCGAACTGATTAACTTCCTTAATATGCTGTCGGAAATGCCCAGATTGCGGCATGCAGCCGCAGAGGCAGTCGCGCGAAGTGCGGAGCTTCAGGATGCAGCCGGTGAAGCACGCGCCTTGCTTTCGCTGGCGTTGGCGCATCTCAATTATGGAGACAATGAGGGCGCACTGCCCCTGTTGGAGCGAGGCTTGCAGCGGGCACGCATGGGGAAAGAGCCGGAAATTGAGGGGCTGCTGCTGCGCCACATTGGCAACGTATGGCGGCAGCGAGGCAACCTGGACCGAGAAGCCGAATATTTGCAGCAGGCATGGGTCGTTCAGCGAGCGCTGGGATTTCGAGCAGAGGAACAGACACTGCTGCTCTGGTTGACTATGAACCGGTATCGGCTGGGCGATTTTACGGCAGGGTTAACGTATCTGGTGCAGGCGCGAGAGCTGAACACAATCGTAGGGGATCCATCGCGGGCGTCGAAGGTGGATTACGTGCAGGGGTTAATTGAGCAGGCAGTGGGGGAGTACGAAGCGGCGCGCCGCCATTTTCAAGCGGCGCTGCAAGCGAACGTGGCCTTAGATGATTGGTGGCAGCAGTCGTACGCGCTAATGAAGTTGGGGGCGGTGAATTGTAAGTTAGGCGAGCCTAAAGCAGGCGTGCAACAGGCGAAAACGGCCGTTCAGATCGCTGCCAAACATTCGCTGGGCGAAGCTAGCGGCGATGCCCTGATCACATTGGGGCATATTTATGAGCGGATGGCCAATTGGACCGAGGCGCAGGATGCGTATCGAAAGGCGCATGGTTATTATAAGAAGATTGGCAACCCGGCAGCGTTGGCAGAGACGCAAATTGGGCTGGCGTATACGGCATGGCAGTTGGAGGATGCTACCGCAGCGAAATTGCTGCTCAAGCCGGCGCTGCCACTGCTGGACGGCCGTTACCTGGGCACGACGCAAGAACCGATGTGGCTCTATCTGGCAGCTTTTCGTATATTGCGCGCCTCAGGGGATGGAGCGGCCGTTACTGTACAGCGGCATGCTTTCACCTTACTGAACCGGCTGGCCGCCGATCTGATCGACCCAAGCTGGCGGCAGCTGTTTCTAGAGCGAGTTTCCGTCAATCGTGCATTATTGAGCGCAGAAGGATGAGCGTGTCGTGTTTGGGAAAGGTTCGAAGTTGATCGATTAATTCAACTGGCGATTGAGCGAAAAAGAAACGGCCGTCCCTCACTGAGAAACGGCCGTTTTCCTCATCTGTTGGGGCAGCGGGATTTGAACCCATGACCTCTTCGACCCGAACGAAGCGCGCTGCCAAAACCGTACTATAATCCGATAGTTAGCCTTTTTGGTCTAACTGTATCGCTACAAAAAATATTTGAAGCTAAGGAGACTCTATATTGCTACCAACACAGGCGATAAAATTGTTAGATCAAATGTACGGGTATAAATTTCGTCCAATTCATGCACAGCAAGTTTTGAGTTAAGAGCGTTATGATCGCTAGATGTGCTATACACTCTAGAAGCAATAGCACATCTAGCTTAAAAGTCACCTGCATTTTCCGATTCTTGCCAATCAATACCTTCTCGACCAAAGCCAAAACAATATCTCTTTTTAACTGAAATTGCTCTTTTTATCCTCCTCACTTATTGCATCATGACTTGATGAATCTAAGCCAGTTTGTAAATTCATCAGATGCTCTAAAGCGAGTTCCTCCCAGTTGTTTATATCGGGGAGAGCGTCCAATACTTGGACTCCAGCTAATTCCTGTTTAAGATATTGCTCCTGCATAGATATGGTTCCTATTTGATAATCCATATCTTCTTCTGTAATTTTTCCTTTTCGAGCCTGGGTAATAATCCATTGTCTTTCCACAAGTAGTTGGTCCAATTCATTTTGAAGCTTATCACGTTGATCCAGGCTCATTTCAAAGCGTGTCTGCCATTCTTGTACATGCTTTCGGGCTTGTGAAATTAAAACATCTGGCTGGTCCAGAACCTCAGCAACTTTGCTCCAAACGTAATCATCAGCCTTCTTGCTTCCAATTGTCTTCGGGCAATCAGGGTGCCTAACTTCCTTATGGCGTTGTCCACAATAATATACACCTGTTGGCTGTGGACGTCTTTTGGCTCCCTTTCTGTAAGAAGAACCGCGAGCACTCCATTTACGAGGACATTGACAATACATTAGCCCGCCAATTAGATAATCTCGCTTAACGTTTCTTGAAGGATATGATCTGTTGGACTCTCTAACTTCAACAAATCGATTATAAGTCTCCATAGTAATAATGGGCTCAATTTGAATCTCAAAGGTTTCTCCCGCTCTGGTATATGTTTTCACCCCATAGGCATAATTGTAGGCGCTCTTCAAGATGCCTTGAATTGAACTTATGGCCCACTCAATTTTTCGAGGTCTACTGGAACCCTTTTGCGGAGCACCAGCTTGAATGAGACGTCTTCTTATCTCTTTTAGTGACACGCGCTTGTTGTACCACTCAAATATTTGACGAACCCATTTGGCTTCTTCTTCAACTATTTTGATCTTATCGCCAATTCTGTGGTAGCTCACCCAAAGATTTACCAGAGAATGCTGAAAGTATCGGGCAATAGAGCAGGCACCGAGCATAATATGGTAACTCCCCAAAAGAATCGCCATTCGCGATTGAAACAGGCTGATACCGATAATCTCGGCTTATTGGTAGAGGTTGTTCACCCAACGATTCGGCGGAGAATGCTGAAACTGCGTATCATCAGCTGCATAGCTTATTCTGATGCCAGTGGTTCATCCAAGTTTCACCATAGAATGCTAAAATTTGAACAATCATTGTTCCAGATAGCAATTTTGCCCGGATCGCTCGCCTATTGACAAAGTCTTGGAAGCCAACAAGACAAACGCTTTGCATCAACCTGCATATTCATATACTGTTCCATTAAATCGGATCAACACAAACTGGTTCCTCAAAACGTTTGAAAATTGCAAAACAGAGTTAAAGTAAACAAATGATACAGTCATTCGTCATACTATCGCAGCCTAACACAATGAGGGGGCTGAAATGAGTGAATTTTCCATTCGTTCTTTGCTGGAAAAAATGCCTTATTTTGCCCATGTAGCAGAATCAACTTTAAATGAATTTGCCCAGCAGGCAGCACACCGTACATTTGCATCCAATGAGATAATATTTCTGGAGGGCGAGCCGTCTGCGGGCTTATGGATTGTAGAAAACGGCCGTGTCAAAGCCTTTAAACTCTCCCCCGAAGGACAGGAATATATCCTCCACATTTTGGGTCCTGGAGATACCTTCAACGACATCGCTGCTCTCGATGGCGCTCCCAATCCCGTCAGCGCGATGGCCGTGACCGATGTCTCTGCCTGGATCATTGCCACGGCCGTTTTTTCCCAGGCGCTTCAAGCAGATCATGAAATGGCCTTGGCTATCATACAGGGGTTGACAGAGCGAATTCGCTTTGCAGCCGGACGGATGGAAGACCTGGCTCTGCATTCCGTCACGGCTCGCCTGGCTCACTTTTTGCTGGAGCAGAGTGAAAATCATTCTCTGAAACATCCAGCTATCACCCGCGCCTTGATTGCCAATCACCTGGCGACAACGCCAGAATCCATCAGCCGCTCCCTTCGTATCCTGGAAAAAGCAGGTGCCATCCGCTTTGATCGCCACCGGATCATCATTACTGAGCCGGACATCCTTCATGAGCAGGCACAACTTTAAACCAACTTGATATAGATCAAGGCCAGCCGCTCTACCATATCCTATCCTACACCTGAGCCAGGCGATTTCTCCATGTCTGGCTGCATCGATCAGCACTCTATTTAAAACTAACTGAGGCGAAAGGATGAGCATACAGACAAATCAAACTTCTGAATTACCCTGGGACAGACGGCCGGTTACAAGCCGTGATCTGGCAATTTTTGTGGGCGTTATGATATTGCTATGTATTGGCGGTGCTGCCCTGCTTGCATTTTCCATCCGAGATCAATCAGGAACAACGGTAGCCGGGAGCGATGGAGCGGCCGTTTCCGCTGTGGACCAATTAGCCGATGCGAGCTCAATAGCCCTGGGGCAAGAAATATTCACAGCCAAGTGCACGGCCTGCCACTCTATCGGTGAAGGTGTTAGAGTGGGGCCAGACTTACAGGGTGTGACCCAGCAGCGCGATCCCGACTGGCTGGCGCGCTGGATTACGGAGCCAGACGTGATGCTGGCCGAAGGCGACCCCATTGCAACTGAACTGTTAGTCGAGCACAACAATGTGCCTATGCCCAACTTGCAGCTAACTTCTGAGGAAGTAGACAACGTGATTGCCTACCTGGCCAACCCGGACGGCACCTCAGCCCCCACCGTGGTTGAATACAGCTTGCGTACATCGTTAGATGGGGCAGGCTTTGTTGGTATCGGTGGCAATATTGATGGCGTTCTGAATCCGGAACTGTCTGCCCATCTAGGCGACACGGTCCGCCTCACCCTCATCAACGATAGTGCCAATACCCATGATCTGAAAATCGACGCGTTTGACGTTTCATCAGGCGAGCTGACGGCAGCTGATGAATCTGCCACAGTTGAGTTTGTGGCGGATCAACTGGGGATGTTTCATTATTACGCTTCCTTGCCGGGACAGCGCGATGCCGGCCTGGAAGGGGTGCTGCGAGTAGAGGGGGCAGTTAGCGTCGGTGATGAAGAAGCGATGGCCCAATCGCTGGCTGATGGTGGTATGGATCATGCCATGAGCCCTGTTGCTGCGGCTCCAGCAGTTGCCGATGCTGTTGCCATCATTCGCAATCCGGCCGATGTACCACCGCCAATTACGACCACAGAACCCCAACATCATGTCGTTGAATTGACCACAATGGAAGTAGACGGCCAGCTGGATGATGGTACCACGTTCCGCTACATGACTTTTAACGGCCAGGTGCCAGGGCCAATGCTGCGTATGCGCATCGGTGACACGATGGAAGTGCGCATTAACAATCAAATTGAGAGTATCTTGCCCCATTCAATCGATCTACATGCGGTAACGGGTCCTGGTGGTGGCGCGGAGTTTACCCAGACGATGGCCGGGGAAGTTTCAGCCTTTAACTTCCGGGCACTGCAGCCAGGACTCTATGTATATCATTGCGCGACTCCCAGTATCGCCCACCATATCTCCAGTGGGATGTACGGTCTGATTTTAGTGGAACCGGAAGAGGGTTTGCCACCGGTGGATCACGAATTTTATGTGATGCAGGGCGAAATTTACACCGAGCAGCCGTTTGGCACGGAGGGACATCTTACCTTTAGCCATCAGCAAATGCTCAACGAGACGCCGCAATATTACGTGTTTAATGGGGCAGCCAATGCCCTTACGCTGGATGAGTATGCCATGCGCACCGCGGTTGGCGACAGTGTTCGCATTTATTTCGGTGTCGGTGGGCCTAACAAAATTTCCTCCTTCCACATGATCGGTGAAATTTTTGACCGGGTTTATCCGATGGCATCTTTAAGTTCGCCACCGCTGGAGGATGTGCAAACGACAATGGTGCCTCCCGGCGGGGCAACGGTGGTTGAATTTACGATGGATGTGCCGGGCCGGTACATTATGGTCGATCATGCTTTGAGCCGTTTGGAGCGGGGGCTGGTTGGCTTCCTTTATGCCGAGGGTGAAGAAAACCCTGATATTTTCGGGGCGGAAGGTTTTCCGGAGGAGTCTGGCCATTAAACGGCCGTCCCAAACCAACAGTAGAACTGACCTAAAAAGAAAAACTTCCATCTACAGATGGTGCAGGTTGAGCCAAAATTTCTGCACCATCTGTGGATTCGCCCAACTGGAAAGCGCAAGACATGACTAAAAAACAGTTGTTGAATGCCCTCTTTTTGCTGCTGATGACCACTGCTTTCGCAGCCTGCACCGCGACACTAACAGATGCTGAATCGTTGCAGGTGAGTGGGGCCTGGGTCCGCCCGGCAGATGTCATGAGCGCCGCATACCTGCAAATTGCCAATAACGGCCGTTCCCCCCAGCAATTGGTTGGTGTAGAGACGGCCGTTGCTGATAGTGCCGAAATACACAAGACAGTGATGGATGGGGATTTGATGCAAATGCGTCCGGTAGAAGCAGTTGAAATCCCGGCGGGAGAGACGGTGCAGCTAAAGCCAGGCGGTGAGCATATCATGCTGATTGGTTTATCGGCACCGCTGGTGGCCGGTGACACAATCCTGTTGACCTTGACGTTCGATTCAGGTGCCAGGCTGGAGGTGGAGGCAATTGTCTCGCTGGAGCCGGTTGAGGGGGCCGACACGTTGACGACAGCATCGTTATTGGCGGATGCTGAGGGCACCTTTGTGGGGCAAGTTACCAATCCGCCGGTAACAGTGCAAGACTTTAGCGCACCCAGTACCCGCCCAGATGTAGCTGCGCTGAGTGATTTAAACGGCCGTTGGCGCGTCATCTTCTTTGGCTACATGCACTGCCCTGACTTTTGTCCGCTGACCCTGGTTGATTATAAAAATGCCAAAGCGGTGCTGGGCGCAGCCGCCGCAGAAGTTGAGTTTGTTTTTATCAGCGTCGATGCCGATCGAGATACCGTTGCGTTGATGCAGCCTTATCTGGCTAACTTTGACCCGGATTTTGTTGGATTTTCCGCTGATGATAATACGCTGGCTCGCATTCAGCCAGATTATGGTTTCTATTATGAGCGTCGCCTGGACAGTGGCACTGATGCTGTATACACCATTGACCACTCAACACGATCTTATCTCTTGGATAGAGAAGGCATACTGCGGGCCACTTTTGCCTACGATACGGATCCGAAACTGATTGCCGAGGCTTTGCAATGGTATCTGGCCCACGAGTAGGTCAGGATACGGCCGTTGCCCTCCTATTTTTTCCTGCCTATGCAACCATAACATCTCATCCTCATACTCCGGCTGTCTCGCAAAAGAGCTACTCCTTTTTCAGCAGAACAACCTAAAAATCACTCTTTTTTCATCCTTTGTGCCACTTGTGACGGATAGATAATTCTGTTTTCCTTCGCTACCCTTCATGGTATGGAAGCAGAGAAGTGTCGTATTTTTTTGGTTGGGCATACGTTGTTCACCGAATCATTGGGCCAAATTCTGGCTGATACGGAGAGCATACAGGTGGTGGGCACGGCCGTATCACCCACTCAGGCGGTTACGGCCGTTTCCCAAACCGCGCCTCATATCATCATCGTTGCCAACATTAGTGAACAGACCCAAACCAACCTGCAACCACTTCTTGCCTTGCTTCCGGCAATTCCCATCATCCATGCCGATCTGAATCAGGACTACGTCCAGATCATCACCAGCCGCCGCGTTAGCGCGCGCCGCACCGACTTGCTGGAAGCAATTGAAGAATTATCAACGCGAACAGGAAATTAGAGATTGGGGATTAGGTGACTAAATCTCTAGTCTCCACTCTCCAATCTCCCGAAATTACGGAGTTCCCTCATGAACGTATCCCGTCGAGACTTCTTAAAAATGAGCGGCGCCGTCAGCGGCGTTGCAATGGCCAGATATTTGCATTTGCAGCTGCTGGAGCCGGTCAATGTGCTCAATCCGCTGGCCGCTTATCCGGACCGCGGCTGGGAGGAAATCTACCGAAACCAGTATGCCTACGATTCCTCCTTTACCTATGTCTGCTCGCCTAACGACACCCACGCCTGCCGCCTGCGCGCCTTTGTGCGCAACGGCGTCATCCTGCGCTCAGAGACAAACTACGACGTAGGCAGCTACAGCGACCTGTACGGCAACACCGCCACGGCTCATTGGAACCCGCGCGGCTGTAAAAAAGGCCAAACCTTCCACCGGCGCGTTTACGGTCCGCACCGTCTGAAAGGCCCCATCATGCGCCAGGGTTGGAAGGATTGGGCTGACGACGGCTACCCGTACCTCGATGCCGCTAACCGAGACAAATACAAATTCACATCGCGCGGGGATGATGTAATGATTCCCACCTCTTGGGAGGAAGCGTACGGTTACATTGCCCGTGGCATGATCGCCATTGCCAGCCACTACTCTGGGGAAGAAGGGGCCGAACGACTGCGTGCTGATGGGTATCCAGAAGAAATGATTGCCGCCATGCAAGGTGCTGGCACGCGCACGATGAAATGTCGCGGCGGCATGGGCCTGCTGGGGGTCATTGGCAAATACGGTATGTACCGTTTTGCCAACACGCTGGCGCTGCTGGATACCCACGTGCGCGGCACCGACGAAGAAACGGCACTGGGCGGCCGCCGCTGGTCTAACTACACCTGGCACGGCGACCAGGCCCCCGGCCACCCCTTTACCACCGGCTTGCAGGCCTCCGATTGCGATTTCAACGACCTGCGCAATACCCGGCTGCATATTCAGTGCGGCAAAAATCTGGTGGAAAACAAGATGGCTGAGTCCCACTTTTTCATCGAGACGATGGAGCGAGGCGGCAAAATCATCACCATCACGCCAGAGTATTCGCCGCCGGCAACCAAAGCAGATACCTGGATTCCGATACGGCCGTCTACTGATACCGCCCTTTTCCTGGGTGTGACCAAATGGATCATGGACAACGAGCGGTACAACGAACCATTCGTCAAGCAGTTTACCGACTTCCCGCTGGTGGTGCGGCTGGACACGCTCAAACGACTCCACCCTCATGAAATCTTCCCCGACTACGAACCCGGCCTTACAGAAAATGGTCCCAGCTTTAAGCTGCATGGCCTGAGCCAGGAGCAGTATGACGTCCTGGGCGATTACGTCATCTTTGATGACAACCGGGGCGAACTGGTTGCCCTCACCCGTGATGACGTGGGCGAACGGATGGCCGACAAAGGCTTCAATCCGCGCCTTTCCTGGTCCGGCAAGGTCACGCTGCTGCCCGGCGAAGAAGGGGACGAAGGGGAAGAAATAGAGGTGATGACCCTGTGGGCGATGTACGAGGAGCATCTGCAAGAATACGACCTGGACACGGTGGCCGACATCACCCACGCTCCCAAACATCTCATCGAAGAGATGGCCGAGGACATTGTTACGATGAGCCCTGTTGCCATTCACATTGGCGAGGGGATCAATCATTGGTTCCACGCCACGCTGGCCAACCGTTCCCAATTCTTGCCGCTCATGCTCACTGGCGACATCGGCAAGCCGGGGGCAGGCTGCTACACCTGGGCCGGTAACTACAAGGCGGCACTGTTCCAGGCATCGCCCTGGACGGGACCGGGTTTTAAGGGGTGGATTGCCGAAGATCCGTTTCATCCCAATTTGGATGAAAATCTGGACGGCAAGGACGTGGTTGCCCACAGCTATGCGATGGATGAGGAGCCGGCTTACTGGAATCATGGTGACCGGCCGTTGATTGTGGACACGCCGAAATACGGCCGTAAAAACTTCACCGGTGCCACCCACATGCCCACCCCCAGCAAAGTGCTCTTCCATTCCAACGTCAACCTGCTCAACAACGCCAAACACCATTACGATATGATCAAAAACGTCAACCCGCTTATTGACCTGATCATCGCCGTAGACATTGAGATGACCGCCAGCGTGGAATATGCCGACTTTGGCCTGGCGGCCAACTCCTGGGCCGAATTTACCGTGCCGGAAATCACCGCCTCCTGCTCAAATCCCTTCCTGCAAATCTGGAAAGGCGGCATCCCGCCCCTCTACGACACCAAAGATGACGTCATGATTTTAGGTGAATTGGCGGCAGCCATTGGCGACGAACTGGACGACCAGCGGTTCCGCGATTATTGGAAATTTGTGCTGGAAGGGCGGCCGGAAGTGTACATCCAGCGCCTGCTCGATATGTCTGTGCCGACACGCGGCTACACCTACGATGACATCATGGCCGGCAAATACGGCGAGCCCGGCGCGGCGCTGATGCTGTTCCGCACTTATCCGCGCATTCCCTTCTGGGAGCAGGTGCATGATTCGGAGCCATTCTTTACCGACTGCGGCCGTTTAGCCGCCTACTGCGATATCCCCGAAGCGATTGAATACGGCGAAAACATGATCACGCACCGGGAAGGGCCAGAGGCGACGCCGTACCTGCCCAACGTCATCGTCACAAGCAGCCGGTTTGTGCGCCCCGATGATTACGGCATCCCCGAAGATGAAATGGGTTGGGATGAGCGCACAGTGCGCAACATTGCCAGGCCGTGGGCCCAGGTGAGAAACACAAGCAACCCGCTGTGGGAGCAGGGCTTTCACTTCTACTGCCTCACGCCCAAGACACGCCACCGGGTGCACTCCTCCTGGAGCACTGTGGACTGGACGATTATTCTGGACAGCAACTTTGGTGATCCGTACCGGCGGGACAAGCGTCTGCCGGGGGTGGGGGATCACCAACTGCATATGAATCCGCAGGCGGCCATTGATTTAGGCATTGAGGATGGGGATTATGTGTACGTCGATGCCAATCCGGCAGATCGGCCGTATCGCGGCTGGCAGGCAGATGACCCGTTCTACAAGGTTTCGCGCCTGATGCTGCGCGTGAAGTACAACCCGGCCTATCCATACAACATCATCATGCTCAAGCACGGACCGTTTATGGCGACCGAAAAATCCGTGCGGGCGCATGAAACCCGCCCGGATGGGCTGGCCAAATCAGAAGGCACAGGGTACCAGGCCAACTTGCGCTATGGCTCACAGCAGTCTATTACCCGTGACTGGTCTATGCCTATGCACCAAACCGACACGCTGTTCCACAAAGCAAAAGTGGCCACGGCCTTTATGTTTGGCGGTGAGGCAGATAACCATGCCTTAAATACCGTGCCGAAAGAAACATTGGCCAAAGTGGAAAAGGCGGAAGATGGTGGTCTGAATGGACAGGGCAAATGGGAGCCGGTCAATTCTGGCTTTACCCCCGGCCACGAGAACAGCTTTATGGAGAAATATATGGCCGGGGATGTGATCCTTGTCTCCGGCACTGTAACCGATCGCTCAGGCAAAGAAGAAGAGGCCTAAGATGAATAGCATCCCCTTACCGATGATTGATCAGCAGGTGGCTCCTGGCGTACCGCTTCCAGCCCACGAAGAAGACCCTTATGAACTGGTTGGCATGGTCATTCCTGGCGAAGAAGGGCAGACCGAAGCGATGGCGCAGGCTTTGCTCGAAGAATTCATTCTTCTTGGCTGGGGCAATAAGCAGTTGATGACATTATTTACCAGCCCACTTTATTTGGGCACCCACCGCATCTATCAGGAAAAAGGGGAAGCGTGGGTACAGGCTTTAATTGACCAAACATGCGCGGCCTGGCGCATTGATCGGTAAACGGTGAGCAGTAATCGGTAAGTGACGGATTACCGTTTACTGTTTACCGATAACGGAAATAAGGAGTAAATCATGGCAGAAGTTTATAACTGGCAGCTTGGCCGACCAATGGAATATGTTTATGAAGAGGCCCATCCACGGAAGCAGTTTGCCGCCATTTTTAACATCAATCGCTGCATAGGCTGCCAGACCTGCACCGGGGCCTGCAAAGCCACCTGGACCTTCTCCAAAGGCCAGGAATATATGTGGTGGAACAATGTGGAAAGCAAGCCATATGGCAGCTACCCCAAATATTGGGACGTGCGGATTTTGCAGCAGCTGGATGAGGCGCATGAGGCGGTGGGGCGTGCCGCGGAGTGGGACCCGAACCAATCCAGCGAACAATCCCCCTACGGCGTCTACAACGGCATGACCATCACCGAGGCTGCGATTGAAACCCAAACGGGCAACCAGGCGCTGGGCTATTTGCCGCCCGACCATGAGTGGAGCGCCCCCAATTTTTACGAGGACACGGCGACCAAATATAAAGGCGGCCGTTTGGGCCTGAGTGAAGAAGGGGCTGCGTTGCCCGTGCACCAAACCTGGTTTTTCTATCTCCAACGCATCTGCAACCATTGCACTTATCCGGCCTGCGCCGCCGCCTGCCCGCGCAAGGCGATCTACAAACGGGAAGAAGACGGCATTGTGCTGATCGACCAGAGCCGCTGCCGGGGTTACCGCAAATGCGTGGAGCAGTGTCCCTACAAAAAATCCATGTATCGCGGCACCACCCACACCAGCGAAAAATGTGTGGGCTGTTACCCGCGTGTGGAGGGCAAAGACCCGTTGAGTGATGGCGTGCCCATGGAGACGCGCTGCATGGCGGTTTGTCCGGGCAAGATCCGGCTGAACGGGCTGGTGGATATTGACGAAACAGGTGCCTGGGTCGAAGACCCGCAAAACCCGCTCTATTATCTGGTGCGGGTGGAGAAAATTGCCCTGCCGCTTTATCCCCAGTTTGGCACGGAGCCGAATATCTATTACATCCCGCCGCGTTGGGCACCACGGCCGTATTTGCGACAAATGTTTGGCCCCGGTGTAGATGAGGCCATCAAACGGTACAGCGCGCCTTCGCGCACAACATTGGCCTTAATGCAGCTGTTCCGCGCTACGCAAAAGATGGTGTTCAAATTTGAAATTGAGGAAGGTCCGCTGGTGCGCGAAATTGAGCGTAACGGCCAGCCGTGGCAAATGTATGATGACACCGTGATTGGGTTCGACGCCAATGGTAATGAAGTAGCCCGGTTGAGCGTGGTGGAACCTTTGCATGAACGGCCGTCAGAACGCCTGAACTCTATTTAGGCATGGAACATGGGAGATTGAAATGAGCAAAGAAAACGCCATTCGTCGGGCACAGGTGTATGGTTTTTTAGCCGAAGCCTTTTTGTACCCACGTGAAAATTGGACAGAAGATATATCGTTGGTGGCGGAAATTGTCCGTTCGCTGGGCTGGATTCAGGTCACGCTGGAGATGACGCCCACCACCTCAGCAGAACTGCAAGCCGCTCACCGCCGCACCTTCGGCACGGCCGGTTCCATGGGGTATGAAACGGAATACGGTTTACCCCATGAATACCGCCAAAGCCAGGAGATGGCCGACATCGCCGGTTTTTACCGTGCCTTTGGCTTTAATCTGGGTGGTGCTGTGCGTGAACGGCCGGATCACGTGGCTGTGGAGCTGGAATTCATGCATGTCCTGGCGTTGAAAGAAGCGTATGCGTTTGAGCAGGACATTTCTGAGCGTGTGGAAATCTGCGTCGATGCCCAGGGCAAATTTCTACACGACCATCTGGGACGTTGGGTGAACTTATTGGCCCAAAGCGTGGCTCACAGTGCACCTGGTTCGCTGTATATGCCCCTGGCGCAGTTTGCCGCCGATTTTGTTCAGGCGGATGCGGAGCGCCTGGGCGTGACTTTGGACCAGCCGGAACTGGCCGACGTTCAACATACACCTTTTGATCCGGACTTTTCTTGCGCCGATTGTTCCGTGGCCGGCCTGGGCGAGCAGGGGTTTATCCGTGCCGATACGATAGTTGCCGGTAATCGGTAATCCGTAATCGATTATCGGTGTCTCATAACGACCGTTTACTGATTACCGATAACTAATTACTGACCGAATGGAGTGAGTTATGATCACACGATCTCGACTTTTATTGATTTCTCTGCTGGCGTTGGCAGGTGTATTGACCTTTTTGAAGATTCCCGTGGCCAGCAGCCAGGGGGTAACGATTGCAGCGGCAAAGGTGGACGGTGCTTTGCCGCTGGAGGAGGTTGACGCGGCGCTATGGAATGAGGCTACGGCCGTTTCCATCCCTCTTAGCGCGCAAATCGTAGCCCGTCCAATGTTTCCCGAAGCGAACGTGAAGGCGGTAAATGTTCGTGCTTTGTACAACGACGAACAGATTGCCTTTCTAGTTGAGTGGGAAGATGACACCATGAATGATACGGCCGTGCGCGTGCAGGATTTTGCCGATGCCGTTGCCATTCAGTTTCCCCTGGTAGAAGGGCAGCCTTTCTTTTGTATGGGGCAGCAGGGCGGTAACGTCAACATCTGGCACTGGAAGGCTGACTGGCAGGCCGGGCTTGCGGCCCGGCAAGACGTAGACAGCATCTACCCGAATATGTACGTAGACGGCTACACCTTTGCCGATGAAGCCGCCGGTGCCGCCGCGCCCGTTTCCTCTTACGAAGACCTCAATTATGTGCCGGCCATGGCGGCCGAAAACCTTTTTGCCAGCGCCGCCTACGCTTCGCCGGTTGAAGATCTAATTGCCGGCAGTTTTGGCTCATTAACCTCCCAGCCGGCCGAGATGCAAAACGTGCAGGGATATGGCGAATATGCCGATGGCCAATGGCGCGTTACCTTTGTCCGTGATCGAACGGCCGTAACCGGGGATGACGCCCGGTTTGAAAATGGACAGATCTACTCACTGGCCTTTGCGGCCTGGGATGGGGCCAATGGCGAACGCAACGGACAAAAATCAACCTCGCAGTGGGTGGCGTTGCAGCTGGGCGAAGCAGGCACAGGCACCTCCGGCGCGGCAGCCCCTGGACCGTCGGGCTCAGGCACCGGCGGATCTTCAGCCAATGCGCTGGAAGGCGTGCCTTACATGCTGGTGCCGATGTTAGGCCTGTTAGGTTTTGTCGTTTTGTTAACCATTGGCGCCTGGCTCTTGTCGAAGGTGTTCGATAGATAAGTAAAGGAGGCCGGGAAATGGCAGGTTTTGCAATACAGCAGCGCGCTTTGTTTAAATGGTTGGCGGTGGCGGCTGTGGTTGAATGGCTGCTGGTGCGTACCTTTACCAGAGCCGCCATCCATGTACCCAAATCATCTTTCATGATTTCGCTGTATGCGGCCGTTAACCAAATTGGCCTGGTCGCAGCGGCGTTTGTGGCTTTGCTGGCATTTGTGTTACTGCTGGGGCTGGCCTGGCAAACGCGGCAGGCAATCATTTTGCCGCTGACGCTGCTGGGGCTGGCGCTGTTGAGCGTGCTGTTTTTGTTTGCCGTGCCGCCGGCGTGGCTGGCGTTTACCTACCAACTGCTGGCTATTTTGGCCGTACTCTTGATTGCCTCTACCGGAGTGTGGGCAAGGCGGTCGGAGCCAGAGAAGAAGAAGGGATGGCAGGGAACGGCCGTGGCGCTGTTCCCTGCCGGTGCCCTGTTGGCCGGACTGCTGGTACAGCTGCTGCCCAATCTGCATGCGTTGCTGGGCTGGCCCGGCCCCCCGCCGTTTACGAACGTTTTATTCAATCTGGGTGAACTGTTTGTGGTGGCCAGCGTAATCATTTGGTGGTGGGCGAGTCGTTCGCTGAACGGCCGTACCCATTCCTGGAAACCGTGGCTGCTGGCGGCGTTTCCGGCGCTGCTCTTTTCCCTCAGCTTTTGGCGGGACCCGGCGATGACCGGCATTCTCACCATCTGGTCAACCGGACTGACGCTGTTTTTGCCCTGGCCGGTTTATGCCCTGGCACTGTGGCTGGCAGGGGTGACGGTGCTGGCAAACTGGCACAGCCGCCCCACTTTAGCCTATGCTATCCTACTGCTTATCGCCGGGGGCTATGTGCCGCAGTTGAGTTCCCAATTGTTTTGTGCGCTGATTGGGTTATGGTTGCTGCAACGGCCGTTGTGCCGCAATCAGGCCCACCCTGTTCAACGCCGGCTGTCAGCGAGCCTACCTGTTGAATCCTCGACCGCCTTCGGGAAGTTAAAGAAGACGCCCACCAGCTGAATGCATTTTATGATATGATGAAGCCATGAACGGGCACAGCTTACGCATCCAGCTTGCGTCGATTTTTCTGGGCTTTCTGCTGCTGGTCGTTAGCTCGGTGACGGTAACATTTTGGCTGGTGCAGACCCAGCAAAACGACGCGGCTATCATCAACCTGGCCGGGCGGCAGCGCATGTTGCTGCAGCAGATAACGCGGCTGGCGCTCACCGACCCGGACAATCCCGCGCTTGAAGAAACCATTGCCGCTTTTCAACAAACCCTGACGGCGCTTTCTGAAGGGGGCACGGTGCTTGCCGGCAACGGCCGTTCCCTCACTCTGCCCCCAACAACCCATCCCGAAACGATAGCCTTGCTGGGCGAAATTGCCATCCTTTGGCCTGACCTCCAAAACCAGTTGACTACGCCAGAAAACGATGCCCGCCTGCAAACTGATTCCGAGACACTCCTGGTCAGGCTGGATGCCGTCGTCAGCAGCTACGAGCGGCAGGCACAGGCAAAAATTAACCGTTTGCGCTGGGTGCAGCTCGTTTTTCTGGGTGCCGCCTTTTTGCTGCTGGCCTGGGGCTACACTATTGTCCGTCGCCAGTTTATCCAGCCTCTAACTGCCCTGGATAATGCCGCCCAAGGATTTGGCAATGGCAGTCTGGCGATGCCCATACCGGCGCTGCCAGACAATGAAATTGGGCGGCTGGGAAAAACATTGGAGACGATGCGTGGTCAAATTGCGGCCCATCAAAGCTCATTGGAGCAGCAGGTTGCCCAGCGCACCCAGGAGTTAACCACTGCTTTTGAGTTCAGCCAGGAAATTGTTCAGGAATTAGATTCGGCTCAATTATTGCAGTCAGTGGCCAACCATACGCGAGAACTGATGCAGGGGGGAGCGGTTTCGGTCTGCGTGCTGGATAAGGACGATCGTTTTCTGGAACTGGTGGCAAACAGCGGTGCGGGCAGCCAGTTTGTTGGCTTGCGCCAGTCTGCGGCACGTGGCATTGTACAACCCGTTATCCGGGAACATAAAACAATTGTGGCGGAAGGCAGCTGCGCCTCCTGCGGTTTTTTGCACCACTTCCCCGGTGCCGCCTGCACCATGGCGCCGCTGCAAGTTCGCGGCCGTTCCCTGGGCGCGGTGTGTGTGGTCCGTTTGCAACGGCCGTTTAGTAATGACGAAACCCGGGCCTTGACGCTGTTGGCCAACGCGGCCGCTGTGGCCCTTGAGAACACGCGACTAATCGAAGCCAGCCAGCAGCAGGCCAAAGAAAACGCATCGCTGGCTGAGCGTGAGCGGCTGGCGGCCACGCTGCATGACAATCTGGCCCAAAACCTGGGTGCCATGCATTTGAGCGTAGACCTGTTGGCCAATGATTTGGCTGCCGGAGAGGAAGAAGCGGCCGGCCAGCGGGTTGCCGAGCTTCAAGGCAATCTACAGCAAGCGTATGCGCAGGTGCGCTTAGCTCTCACCGGCCTACATGAACCAGAACCGGACAATGATGAATTTTTGACGGCCGTACAAACGGCGCTGGCTGATTTTGAGACACACACTGGCATACCGGTTGAATTTGTCATGGATGATAAGGTAGACATTGGGTTAACGGCCGTTGCCCAAAAACAGGCCCTGCACATCATCCGTGAAGCGTTAACCAACACCCGTCGTCATGCACAGGCAGCCTGCGTTCAGCTTACCGTACAGCAAGACCAGGAAACAATCACCATAAATATCATGGACGATGGGGTTGGTTTTGATCCAACTCAGGTAAATAAGCGAAACCATTTAGGGCTGGCCATCATGCGGACCCGGGCCGAGCGCTGCCAGGGGCAGCTTACTGTTCACGCAAGCCCGGCGCAAGGCACCCATATTTCAGCCAGCTTCCCCATTAGAGCTACAGAAACACCTGAACTGGAAATTGAATAATGCCGACACTACCTGCTCGCATCTTGCTTGTTGATGACCATGAACTTTTCCGTGAAGGGTTAGCTGGATTGATTAAAGCTCAGTCTGACCTATCGGTTGTAGGACAGGCTGGGGACGGCTTAGAAGCGTTGACCATGGCCCGAGATTTGCGACCAGACTTGATCATCATGGATATTAATATGCCCATTTGTGATGGCCTGGAAGCGACGCGCCTGGTTCGAGAAGCTTTGCCCGAAGTGCGAGTTGTCATGCTTACGGTACATGACAAAGATGAGAAATTGTTTGCCGCCATCAAGGCTGGGGCAAATGGCTATATGCTTAAAGACACAAACTCAGCCGATTTTTTGCAGGGCGTGCGCGGTGCATTAGGGGGTGAAGCCACGCTACCACCTAAACTTGCCGCCAGCCTTTTAGATGATTACGCACGATTAGCCGCTCAATCTGCCCAACAGCCCTCACCAGATGAAGACCCCGACTTAACACCTCGTGAACTTGAAGTGTTAAATCTGATTGCTACCGGTGCGTCAAACCAGGAAATTGCCGATCAGCTGGCGATTACCATTCACACTACAAAGAGCCATGTCCGCAGCATTTTAGCGAAGATGCACGCGGTTAATCGGCGACATGCGGCTCGCCTCGCTGCCAAAAGTGGTCTGTTAGGAGATTGGGAGTAAAAGAAACCTTTTACTTGACATGGATCAAGGCCAGAAAGCACATCCTCAACTATAGTGCAATCAAGATAAACATTACAGCTGTGATCGATAAGACCGGATAAACGGCCGTTACCATCACAACTAGAGGAAAGTGCCTATGACCCATATTATCACCCGGCTATGTTTGCGAGACACAGCTTGCGTGGATGTGTGCCCGGTGGAGTGCATGATACTGGGGCAGCCGGAGCCGGAATGGCCCTGGTTGTATATTGACCCCGATACCTGCATCGATTGCGGTGCCTGTGTGCCGGAATGTCCCTACGAAGCGATCTTCCCCGAGGAAGAGGTGCCTTATGATTATGAGGCACCGCCGGGCGTCTGGATTAACAATTCGAAAGAATTACTCCCAGATGGCCAGCCGTTTGAAGGTGAAGTTGACGGCCACCCCGTGAAGTTGTTAAACGCCAAACAGCTCCAGGGCGGCGAAATTTTGGACCTGACGGAAGATATTCCACCTAACTATGAATTCTTCGCTGAAGGGCCTGGATACGACGCACTGGATATGTAGCCGAAATTGGGGCTGTCGAATTGACAGCGTTCGGCAGCCCATCTCCCTTAGCCGGCGTAACGAACAACGTATATTTGGCAGATTGTCATCGTCCAGAATTAATAACCTGTTTGGCTCAGTTGGTAACGAGCATCTTAATCGAGAAGTAAATAAAAATGTCAACACGTCGTAATACACCCGTAAAAGTTGAAACAGTGGAACCGGCTACCTGTTCGGTAGGTATGCGCCTGACTATTTTGCAAAAGGTTCCATTCTTCAACGATCTTGCTGCCGATGAGATTGGCATTGTCAATGAGCAGTTTCGTGAATTCGGCTTCCAACCCGGGGAATCTATTTACTTTAGCGGTGAAAAGGCAACAAATCTGTATGTCGTTGCTGCTGGCCAGGTAAAATTACTACGCCATTCTTTGACCGGCCAAGATGTACTGCTGGATGTTCTCCAGCCGGGCGATTATTTTGGGAGTTTCTCGCCTTTAGCAGATGAACGCTATCCAGATACAGCCCAGACACACACGGCCGTTTGCGTGCTTAGCATCAATGCCGAAGCGTTCCATACTTTGCTAAAGCGGTATCCTCTGGTTGCGTTAAAGGTCTTGGATATCACAGCCAGACGCCTGCGTGAAACCCGAGAAATTGTGCGACAGCTCAGCACTGATTCGGTTGAACAACGTATCGCTGCTGTGCTGCTGAAACTGGCCGAGAAGCTGGGGGAAGTCTCTAATGAAGTTGTACTCATTCAAATGCCGCTTTCCCGGGTCGATCTGGCCCAAATGACCGGCACAACTACCGAAACGGCCAGTCGTATCGTCAGCCAATTTCAGAAAGAAGGCCTGGTTCGCACCGGGCGGCAATGGATTGCCATTACCGACAGCACAAGGCTGGAGAAGATTGCCGGTACAGATACCGGCGGCTGATTTAAAACAACAACCCCCTCAACAACCTGAAGGCCCAAAAAGCATGCTTTTTGGGCCTTTAACTTTTTCTCCAGTTGCAGTTATTTGAGCCAGATCATGTAACTGCCGTCTCCTTTTCGCTACGCTAACTGTAAAGAAACATTTTATTCAAAAAAGGAGATGAACCATGAAGACCTTACTTAGAAGTCAAGACCTTTCCTGCCCTTCCTGCGTAGCCAAGATCGAAAAGGCGCTGCAAGGATTAGAGGGCGTTAATGACGCTAAAGTTCATTTCAACACCGGTCGTATTGAAATTGAACACGATCCAGACACAACGCCAGCAGATGTTCTGGTGCAAACCGTACGCGAGGTTGGTTACGAAGCAGCAGTCGCTGCCTTTTAAGAGGCCAATGATCAGATGCTTCTTGTAGTTGAGGGCATCTGATCATGAGGAGGGTTTGAACATGAGACAATTACAAACATCGTGGCGGTCACCTAAACAACGACGTCAACTGTTAACAGCCATTTCCGGTCTACTCATCATATTGGCATTGGCCAGCAACTATCTGCTCAGTCAGGCAAATTGGCACAATAGCCTGATGGTGGCGGCCGCCCTGGTAGCGGGCTTTGACATTGCCCAACGCGCCTGGCGCAGCCTGCGCCAGCGTCACATAAGTATCGAACTTCTGGTCACGATTGCCGCTGCCGGCGCTCTGGTTATTGGTGAATATTGGGAAGCGGCGGCCGTTACGTTCCTTTTTCTCTTTGGTGCATACCTGGAGGCCCGCACGCTGGGCCAGACGCGCCGGGTATTGCAGGGGTTGTTGGAACTGGCCCCCACCACAGCAATTGTGCTGCGCAATGATCGGCAAATGGAAATCATGCCCCATGAAGTGATACCGGGCGAAACGGTATTGATTAAGCCGGGTACCAAAATACCGGTAGATGGTGATGTGATCGACGGCCGTTCTGCGGTAGATGAAAGCGCCATCACCGGGGAATCGATACCGGTAGAAAAAGGTGCAGGTACGGCCGTTTTTGCCGGGACGGTTAACCAGGCAGGTCTGCTCAAAGTGAAGGCCACCGGGGTGGGCTCGGATACGACCCTGGCCCGCATCATTCGCCGTGTTGAAGAGGCACAAGAAGAAAAGGCCCCTACCCAACGCTTCATTGAGCGGTTTGCCCGCTGGTATACCCCTTTTATCATCCTGCTTAGCGGTGCTGCTTATCTAATTACACGTGATCTGGAACTGGCACTAACGCTGCTCGTCATTGGCTGTCCCGGCGCACTGGTTATTTCCACCCCCGTGTCCATTGTGGCCGGGATTGGCCGCGCTGCCAAGCGGGGCATTCTTATCAAAGGCGGTGAATACCTGGAAAATGCAGGCAAAATCTCGGCCCTGGCCTTGGATAAAACCGGCACGCTTACGGCTGGACGGCCTGTGGTTACCGATATTGTTGCCCTACAAACCGTTGTTGCAGCCGGTGGTAATGGGAGAGCTACAGTTATGGAGGAGAACAGGCAACAGGTGCTTTACTGGGCTGCCATTGCTGAGGCCGGCTCGGAGCATCCTCTTGCCCAGGCAATTGTAGCGGCGGCAGATTCGACTGAGCCCATTCCCCATGCTGACCAATTTGAGACTTTTACCGGCCAGGGCGTTCAGGCCACCTACCTGGGACATCAGATTGGTGTGGGCACAAACGACTTGATGGCTAATTTGGGCATCTCTATTCCGACCATGGCCCAAATGCAGCTGGATAAATTACAAAGAGAAGGGAAAACGGCCGTATTTGTTGCCCTTGATGATTTGCTAATCGGGGTGCTGGGTATTGCCGACCAAATCCGCCCCACCGCCCCAGAGATGGTACACAGGCTTAAAGCCGCCGGATTAAAGAAAGTTGTCATGCTGACCGGCGATAATGAGCGCACCGCCCAGGCCATTGCTGCCGCCGCAGGTATACATACTGTCCATGCTGGTCTCTTGCCAGAAGACAAGCTGGAACTTATCCACCAGTTACAGAGCGAAGGGCACGTAGTGGCCATGGTTGGCGATGGTATTAATGATGCTCCGGCTTTGGCCACAGCCGATATCGGCATTGCTATGGGTGCGGCCGGCACCGATGTGGCTATTGAAACGGCCGATATTGCCTTAATGACCGATGATCTGCTTAAGATCCCGGAAGCGTTACAACTCTCTAAGGCAACGCTGAATAACATACGGCAAAATGTTATCATTGCCCTGGTAACGGTTTCTCTACTGCTGGCAGGGGTCCTTCTAGGCAAAGTCCACATGGCCGGCGGCATGTTGGTTCACGAAGCCTCCGTCATGATCGTTATCCTGAACGGAATGCGTCTGCTACGGACCTGAGTCCCGGACCAATACTTTCCAGTCGTCTTCAATAGTGACGGTCGTTATAATCGAAGGTATGACGACCAAACGCCCATCATTGAATGAGTTTGCGCAGCATTTGCGGGAAATCCCCCTGTTCGCCGGGTTAACTGAACCTGATTTGCGAGATTTGGCCCAATTGTCTCGCTGGCGTGAATATGACGCCGGCGAGGTCATTGTGCTGGAAGGAGAAGCCCAGCCCGGCCTCTATTTTCTGGAATATGGTTGGCTCAAAGTTGTCAAAACATCCCCTTCAGGTCGGGAGCAAATACTCCGTTTTCTGGAGCCTGGAGAAACGTTCAATGAAATTGGTGTTTTCACTGATCGGCCTAATCCAGCCACAGCTATTGCCCTGGAGCCGGCCGGGATTTGGCTGATTCCACAACAGGCGCTGCTGCGCCTGCTGCAAAAAAAACCGGGGTTTGCACAGCATATCCTCGCCAAAATGGCCGAAAGAATGCTTTATTTGGTCTCGTTGGTCTCAGACCTGTCGCTGCGGCCTGTTACGGGCCGCCTGGCTCGCCTATTGCTTGAAGATGCTGTTGATGATGTGCTGGAACGGCCGCGTTGGTACACCCAAGCGGAACTGGCTGCTCGGCTGGGTACGGTTCCGGATGTCGTTCAACGAGCATTGCGCAGCCTTGAAAACGACGGCTTCATCGTCGTTGATCGCCACCAGATCCGCCTTTTGGATCGACAAGCGTTGGCCGAAATCGCTTTATAAATTAGGTAGATCCAACCGAATCCGACAAAAGTCGGCGATTATCCGTCACTTCTCTGATACGCTTTTTGTATTCGAGAAGTGATTTGTTTTTGTGGCAACTGTAACGCAAATGGAGGATGTGAAATGACGATGATTAATTCCCAGGCCACAACGCAGCCCGACAGGAATCAATGGATACAAATTGGATTGGTTGCGGCCATAACCAGCATTTTAGCTGTATTAATGACACAATGGCTGGCGATTGCTATCTGGCCGGACATTGCCCTGTTTAAGCCTTTGGATAGTTATCCGAGAACGGCCCTCTTCACTGCCGTACCTACGGCTGTTGCTACGGCTCTTTTTGCCTGGCTAGCGGCACACAAACCGCAGCCGGTGCAAACGTTTCTAAGAATTTCTGCTGTGGTTTTGCTGTTGAGCTTCATTCCAGACTATCTACTTCCTGTTCCCTACAAAACAATTTTGGCCAGCAGCGTGGCCGCTTTTATGCATTTGGTGGCGGCAGCTGTCATTGTAACGATGCTGGTCGTTGGCTACCGACAAAGGATAGCGTAACGGTAGGGAATTTTGCCAGACTATGAGGGAGAGTAGATGGACGGATATTTTAGGCAAAGGAAACCGTTCAGCCGAGGTTTGGAGACAACGGCCGTTTTACCTGGGCAAAAACTATTGATCAGACATCAGGTCTGGTTAAGCCAGCAAGCCGATCTTGTTGAGATCCAGCGAGGTGATGCGGTTTTTGCTCAAGATGGTGTTGAGGCAGGTGTTGTGGCTGCCATCATGCTGGCTTGTCACCACCAGGAAGCAACCCATTTTTTACTGGGCTTTATCCCACCAACGGCCGTTTATCCTCTGGTGCCGCTTTCTATGATAGACAGGGTTGGTGAGAAAACGGTTTGGCTGAAGATTTCCAGTGCAGAAATAAATGACCTGCCCAGACATCAGCCTGATGGTTGAACCCGATAAAAGCTGGCGACAACCATAACATCATTAAGTTAGCTAATAAGCCTAAAGAAAGGACAAAAATGACAAACGTAACTGTATTTCCCAACTGGCGCGATAAGGTTGTTTACGCAGCAGAAGGTCCGCAGCCTCAGATTCTCATGGTGAATGATAAGGTGAAAATCATTCTTGCCGGGTTGGAGCCTGGTCAAAAAATACCTGAACATGCCGAAAACTGCGCCATGTATCACTTTTTGGATGGCAACGGCTGGATGATTGTTGATGATGAACGGCTGGCTGTCCAGACCGGAACAACTATCGTTATGCCGGATGGAGCCGTTCGTGGTATGGAAGCAGAAACACACCTGGCATTTCTGGCCACACGCATATCGTAAGGGAGGGAACGCCCTTTATAAAGGGAATAAACTATGAACGAAAAATCGGCAATTGGTAAATGGAATATTGGCATTGGCCTGTGGGTCATGGCGTCTTTCATGGTTTACGGGTTCGTTTTAATTTACCTGCGCGACTTCGCTCCGGATAAGGAAGCCTGGATCGCCACCTACAACGTCAGCCCTCATTTTGAAGCACGATTAGCCCATGTCCACGGCAACCTGTTTTCCTTTCTCAATATCGTCTTTGGCTTCTTACTGGTCAAGCTGCCCGTCAGGGCGGTTCAGGCAAAATGGATTTCCGGGCTGACGCTGGCCGGCCTGCTCATGCCTTTGGGTATATTGGGCGAAATCTACCTGAGGTTGCCACCTGTTTTGGTCATCGTTGGCGGCCTGTCCATTCTGACCGCTACCATTTTATTGGGCATCGCCGTCGTGCAAATGAAATTTACCTCTGTATAAAAGCTGCTGATCAATGTTTTTCTAGCTATCAGCAGCCAATTACAAACAACAATTCGGAGAGAAAATTATGAATAAACAAACTTTAATCGACCATCTGAATGAAGACCTGGCAGGAGAACTAGGCGCTATTATTCAATACCTGACTTATGCAGCCAAAGCAACCGGCCCTTACCGGCCGCAGCTGACACAATTTTTCCTGACAGAAGTGGCCGATGAGCAGCTGCACGCACAGTTCCTGGCTAACAAGATTGTCGCCTTGGGTGGCGAACCGACAACCACACCGCGCTCTGTGCCAACAGCCACATCTAACCAAGAAATGTTGGAGGCGGTATTGGCAGCTGAACGGCAGGCAACGGCCGATTACACTCAGCGATCGCAGGAGGCTGAGGCCTTCGGCGATAAAGGCCTGGCAGTGCAGTTGGAAGATATGGTGCGCGATGAAAGCGGCCATTCAGAGGAAACAGAGCGTATTTTGCGGGACTGGCCATTGTAGGAAGGTGAAGGCGAGATAGAGCAGAGTCTCCTCTTGCTCTATCTCTTCCCAAGGGAGTGACCATTATGAACCTTTATCTTTTGATGACAGCTTTATTTGTGGCCCTGGCGACGTTGATGGCCGCTGATGCAGCCCTGACTAGTTTCACCCTTTTGCCCTGGTTTAACGGACTGCGTTGGCTGCGCGTGCACCTTATCACCCTGGGTGCCGTGACTGAAGCGGTCTTTGGCCTGCTGCCGATCATTGTTGCCATTCAGTCCGCTCACCCGCGGCCCAGATTCCGTTGGGATATTTGGGTGGCGTTAAACAGCGGTTTATTGACGCTGCTGATTGGCATTCCCATCATCAACCGGGCGCTTATTTTTGTGGGCGGCACGCTTATCTTCACTGCTACGATCTTGTTGATTATGCAACTGCGGGATTTACGGTCTGTGAAGGGAGATGATGCAGCCGACAACAGCGTCCGGCACGGCCGTAAATTTTATATCGCCGGTCTGAGCTACTTTCTGCTAGGCATTATTGTCGGCACAGGTCTGTGGCTGGGCTGGAGTGACTGGTTGAAAATCAAGACGCCAGTTGAAGTACACATTCATGCCAATAACTGGGGCTTTTTGACTTTGGTTTTTGCTGGACTGTTGGTGGACATGTACCCGGTGTGGGCCAAGCGTCCATTGGCCTGGCCACGCAGTATAACATCGATTTTCTGGATGCTGACTATCGGGGCCTTGGGCCTGGTAATTGGCCCCTGGGTTAAATCCAATTGGTTTTCCGTGCCCGGCATTATTCTCTTTTTGGTAGGCACCGGTTGGCTGTTGTTGAATGTGATTAAACCACTCTGGGGGGATAAAAAGGTTTGGACACAACCCGGTTCCTGGCATATTGTCACCGCTTATTGGTGGATATTAGCGCCAGTGTTGGTAGCGCCGTTAATCATTCTGGGCGTACCTGGTTTTCCTGGCGCGGGCATTGAACAAAATGCACCGCAGGCGCTTATTTATGGCTGGGTCCTACAGTTTAGTTACGCCTTTATCCCCTATTTTTTCTATCGCATCTTTTTGCCCCAAAAACCGGCCAGGCTGGGTGGCAGCTGGCTAAGTTTAGCAACGGTGCATCTAGGCGGTTTTTTCTTGTGGGCCAGCATTTTCCTGAATGATTATCAAGGTGTGCTGCAAGGTATTGCCTATCTATCCTGGACAATTTCATTTATTCCGATCGCCTTGCTGCTGTGGCAAATTTTGCGTGAGGGTCTGGCAGAATTGGATAACAGAGCAATATCGTTGTCATCTGTGAGTGATTGATATGAACACAAAACTGTTGAAAGCGGCAGCCATTATCGCCTGGATTATTGGGGGGATGGCTGTCTTTGCCGGCGGGCGAGTGCTGTTGGGCACGCTGCCAGATTATTATGTGATCGACTGGCTGCCGATCTATAACTTCATCATTGGGCTGGTTACTGTGTTGGTAACGGCCGTTCTCATCTGGCGGAACAGCCGTTATGCACTGCCAGCGGCCGTTGTCACCTTCATAGCCCACGTTCTGGTGCTGCTGGTGCTGCTAACCTCTTTTCGGGATGTGGTGGCGCGTGACAGTCTTGTTGCCATGACCGTGCGCAGCGTGACCTGGACAATCATTCTGGCGCTGATGTTTGGGACTGCAAATAGAGCAAAAAGAATGAAGAACGGCGTTTTGTAGATATTCTTCTTGCCGCCATTTTTTGTTCACCAACAAGATGCTCAAATTAGGTAGAATCGGCGTCTTGCCCTCTCAACTGTATAAGTCCGGATTTATTGTTCAAGACAAATTCGGTACGTGTAATGTGGATAAGTTCTTGATCGGAAAAGCGGTAGAGTAGGCGGCAAACCATTTCCCGCGTGGTGCCGATATGGGCGGCCATCTGATCCAGTGTCAGGCTGCGGGGAACGGGTTCACCGGCAGCATCCTGGTAATGGTCCAGCAGCAAGCCGGCCAGGCGGCTGGCTACTGGTTTGAAAGCCAATTCTTCAACAATGGTGCTGGCCCGCATCATGCGCCGGACCATAAGCCGCGACAGTTCCCAAGAGAAACGGCCGTTTGCCAACAGCCAGGGCAGTAACTGGTCCCTTGACCATAAATAAACCATGCTTTCGCTTTGCGCCTGCAGCAGCACGGGCAGGGGGGCATCATCCTCAAAAAATGCCAAACCCCAAAAAAGCTCGCCCGGCTCAAGGGTTAACACAATCAAGCTGCGCCCCTCGCTCGATTCCTTGATCGCCTGAATCGAGCCGGCTGTCACCAGAAACAAGTACGGCCACACATCACCATAAAAAGCCAGGCTTTCTCCCTCAGCATACTTCCTCGGGATAGCTGTCCGGGCTATTTCCAGTCGTTCTTTCTCCGGCAAAGTGGAGAATATGGGGTTTTTTGCCAGCCACTCTAATAAAGAAACCATATGCGCTCCTGCATAACAACCTGTCACCGTCTACCTATGATTGTATCTGAATTATGAATGCGCCAAAGTGTTCACACTTTGGGCGCTTCATTTTCTTCCATATGGTGGTTATTTGCCTAAAGATAAATCTTTGGCGCAGCTTTTGTGATAGTTTTCACATAGAGGTAATTTTAAGATCAATGCGCCCTCTTTATGCCTACGTTCAGGAGGTACGAGATGTGTGAAACAGCAGAAAAAAATCGAAAAATAATGTCTGGGATTGCAGTCGTGGTGGGTTTGCTGATGGCCGTGATTGTGCCATTTCTTGTACAGACTTCGCTGGCCCGGGTTCTGACGGGCTTAATGGCCCATGTAGAGGCGGGCAACCCAGCATTTGCCAGCGGTATTCCCCTTTTTGACTTCTTTTATCCAGTGTGGCGGGCCGTTATTTTTGTGGCCGGCATTACCCTTATCGTTATTTCGCAGGAGATTAGGAGAGGGGAGGATTGGACGTATACGGTGGCAATAACGCTGTTGGCGCTGCCGGCCATTGGCGGCATGTTTATGTTTTTGCCCTATGTGAGTTGGGTAGACGGCTTTCCCCTACCGTTAATCATTGCGCTAATTGGGTTGGCCGGTTTCTGGAGCTTTATCTTCCTTTATCAAGGAGAAAAGAGGCAAAAATGGTCACGTTTTGGCGCATTGACGTTCGTTGGCATGTTAACGACCCATGCCTTTACTATTGGCGTTGGCGCACAGCGCACCATGGCCACCCGCCCTGGCTACCCGCTGTATCCAGACTTTACCTGGTGGCTTTTTAACTGGGCTGGGGAGGTAAATTGGGCTGCGGCCGTTTTGCTTTTTAGCGCCATCCCACTGCTGGCTGTTGGCAGACGGCGCGGCTGGTGGCTGGCATTCATCGGCACGGTGACGATACTGGCCATTGATATTCCTACCCAATTTTTCCGCACAAAGACGCTGGATTATTTTTACGGTTCCCTTCTGGGTTTTGGGGTGCTGGTATTCCTGGTTGTTCCCTTCTTCAAGCAGCAGTTGCTGGCTGTAAATGTAGGAGAAGATGGCAGGAAAACGGCCGTTACCGATAAACCTGCTATTCATAAAGTTTAATCAGAGGAAATTGATCATGAAAAAGCTCAAAGATAATCACAGCCTGGGTGCATTGTTAGCCATTGTTGGCATCGTTGCCGGACTTTTGACCTTGTACTTCCTGGCAGATACCTACAATACGGTGATCTCCACCCATTTCAACGCCGGCGAATGGGAGGAGGCCAATACGGTGCGCTTTGTTTATGCAGTATTGGGTTGGCTCGGCATCGCGGCCGGTGCTTTAAGCGCCTCGGTGCTTTACGGCTTTCTCACAAAACGGCCGTGGGCCTGGTTCTGGGGCGCTGTAGCCGCCACGATTCTGTTGTTGGCCGGTTTCTTTCCCATGATTCCGGCGGCGGACAGCGGCCTGCCCGTTCCCACCCTGATCGTTTTTGCTCTAGGCGGCATTATGTGGTTTGGCATGCTTGTCATTGGTGGCATCGATAATAAGTTGATTGCCTTGACCTTCGTAGCCGGATTGGCCTATGTGCTGACCTTTATTGACGGCGTCGCCCCCATTTCTAAATTCCAGACGACCTTCCAATCGCCGGCTGATGTTTCTTCCGCGACGGATGCTTTTTGGAACGGCATGTACGTGATGTTGCAGCAGGTCAACTGGTGGGGCGCAGCAGCCTGGGCGGCTTTCATCTTTGCTGCTCTGAAGCGAAAGTCCTGGGCGGTTCCGCTGGGCATTTTTGCCGCCATTATGTCCATCGTGGGTGGGTATCCGCTGGGTATCTACAACGTGACGGAAGTGGGGCGTTTTTCCATGTTTTTGCCTGCGCCAATCATCAGCACGCTGCTGCTCGTCATCCTCTTGCTGCCGGGCACACAGCGGCTCATTACCGGGCAGCAGGATATATAAATGCAAATCTGTGACTGATGTTCGACAGCATTGGAGCCTTCTTATGGATGCATTCGCCAAACGATTTGATTATTTGTTTCGCTCGACCAGAGGGCTGACGCTGGTGGCGATTGCGGTGGTTTCGCTGATAACGGCCGTTTTTGGTATGTTGTCCGGGCCGATGGTGGAGTGGGGCGTCAAAGAGATCACCGTCAATCTCCTGGGTATTCAGCTGGTCGCCGCCGAACGCGAAGGGCGCATCATCATGCTCTACCACACCATCGCCATGACGGTGGTGGCCATCGAGGTCTACTTTATTACCGAGATTCTGCCCATGAAGCGGCACGAACAGACGATCATAAACGGCACGATCACGGTAGGTTACTTAACGGCTGCTATCTTCGGCCTGCTTTTTGCTTACTGGGGACATAACTTCATCTATCACGGGCTCTTTATTCTGGGCCAATCGCTGGTCTTTTTTGCCGGCATCCTCCTGGCAGTCGCCCTCTGGCCGTGGAAAAAAGAGTACCGGCTGGCGACTGATTCCCCTTTTGCCCACACTAGAAAGGGCCTGGACCTGGAGCGCCTGGCTTTCTTCGTGATGGCCGTAGCAACCCTGGTTTCGGCCGCTTTTGGCGCCGTCACCGGCTCCTATTGGGGTAACGGGCACGAAACGTTTTTGGCCGAAGATCTAATTAGAATGCCCAACAAAACCGCCCTGCAAAGCGCCATCATCGGCCACCTGCACATAATGCTGACGCTGGTGGCGATTGGCATCACCCTGATTGTGGGCCGCTGGCTCAAGTTCAAAGGGATCTTGCATCGCATCGCCATGCCGTTGATGATTGGTGGCACCATTGTCATCACGTTTGGCGCGCTGTCCGTTGTTTGGGTGGAATGGGCCCATACCACCATCTACGTGGGTTCGGTCGGGGTCATGCTGTCTGCGCTGATGTTTGTCATTTTCTCCTGGCGTCAATTGATCGATGAGCGCCTGGCGGAACAAAAAATCGAATCGCCTTCCTTTGGCCAAAAGGTAAAAGCGCTGCTGCACGATCCGCTGAAATTTGGTCCCGGCTGGCAGATGGTGTTTATGAACTTCACCGTCAGTGGTGTGGGTATCTTCATGGCCGTCAAACTGGATGAAATCTTCCGAGTCTGGCCCCATCGGGAAGAACGTATCACGCTGACCGGGCACTGGCATATTTTGGCCGGACTGATTGCCACCATCATTCTCTTTTACTACGCGGATCTTTCCGGCTTGAAGGGCAAAGCGCGCCGCTGGTTCGGCTGGACTCTCATCGTGATGTCTGATCTGGCTTTTGGCGCCGTCACGGTCTTCTCCATGAAGCGCCTGTTTGTGACAGAAGGGGCGCAGCAGGGGCTGGTGAACTGGACGATGCTGCTGGCCGATCTTGGTCTGGCGCTGGTGCTAGTGGCGCTGGCCGTCTTCATGCTGTGGCGTCTGTATGATCTATTCCTCAAGAACGGGGTTTGGGCAGCAGAGCTGAAGCAGGAGCGTAAAAGCGCGGCCGAATTGGAACTGGCGGAACAACAACAGCGGCGGGAAGCGTTAACGGCCGTTCTCCAGGAGACATCCTCATGAAACGAAAGCTCCTTTCCCTGTTTCTGCTTGGGTTGCTGTTGGCCGCTTGCGGGCCAACGCCCGATATCAGCGCCGTGACACCGCCCTATCTGGATACCGGCATCGACCCGGAGGCGTGGGTCCAGGTGCCGGCCGGAGAATTCCCTTACGGCCAGCACGACCACATGACGATGGTTGAAGCGTACGAGATCATGATTACCAATGTAACCAATGAGCAGTACGGCCGTTTTCTCAACGAGGCGCTGTCAGCCGGGGACATCCGCATTGGCGATGTGAACGTGATCGCCGGAGGTACGGCGCAGGTGTTGTATGGCGTCGCCGGCTATTATCCGGGCGATCCGTTTGACGGGTATGAACACGAAGAAGAAATCACGGCAGGAGATAAGCTGTATGTGCTGCTGGCAGAGGCAGGGCTGCGTCTGCGCTTCGACGGTGACCAATTTGAGCCGATTCCTGAATATGCCAACCATCCCATGACGATGGTTTCCTGGTTCGGCGCGAACGCCTACTGTGAATTCTACGGCTACCGCCTGCCCACGGAAGTAGAGTGGGAAAAAGCAGCGCGAGGTACGGAACTGGTCGATGGGCATGGTCTACCTTTCCCCTGGGGCACGGAGATAGAGGGCAACCAGGCCAATTACTACTCTTCATTTGACCTGTTTGAGAAGCTGTTTGGCAAGCTGGGGAATACCACGCCGGTGGGATTGTATAACGGCCGTACCTATGACGGCTATGAGACGCTGGACGCGGCCAGCCCTTACGGTTTGTATGACATGGCCGGCAATGTGTGGCAATGGACCGGAGATGATTACCCGGACCAGCATTATCGTTATTTGCGCGGCGGCAGCTTTTACTCCTACGAAGTGGATTTGCGCGTCTGGAAAAACAATAGCGCCAGCCCGACCTATTACAGTCCGGCGGCCAGTTTCCGCTGTGCCAGGTAGGTGGGCATATTTTGGAGCCAAAGATGAAATACATCACGAACATCCATACAAAAGTTAAGCTCTATTGGCCGCTGTTCAAAAGTTTGCAGACCGGATTACTGCTGCTGACAGGGCTGGCCGGGTATATGAGCACGCGCTGTCCGGTGAACAACTGGCAAACGCTGCTGGCGCTGACGGGCAGCCTGATTCTGGCAATCAGCGGCAGCACCATTTTGAACATGTGGTATGACCGGGATATTGACGCCGCTATGGAACGAACCCGGAAACGGCCGTTGCCCTCAGGCCGGGTCAGCCCCCGCGACGCGTTACGGTTGGGATTGCTGTTTGCCACAGTGGGCATCGTGTGGGCGATGGCCCTGGATGCGCTCTATGGCCTGATTGTTTTTGCCGGGCTGTTCTTCGACGTGGTGATCTACACGATCTGGCTCAAGCGCCGCACGCCCTGGAGCATTATCTGGGGCGGCGTCTCCGGCGGCATGCCTGCCCTGGCCGGGCGCGCCTTGGGCACGGGGCAGATTGAATGGGTGGGGCTGGCGCTGGCGCTGGCCGTCCTCTTTTGGATTCCTACCCATATCATGACTTTCAGCCTGCGTTACCGTGAAGATTACCGGCAGGCGAGCGTACCAACCTTTCCGGCCGCGTATGGAGAACGAGTCACGCGCATCATTATCGCCATTTCCAGCGTGCTGGCGGCACTGATGATGGTCGCTGCCGCTTATGGGATTGGTCTGACCATCGGTTACCTGCGCCTGATGGCGGTCCTGTCGGTGGGGTTGTTGCTGCTGGCGGTTCGCAGTTCAACACAGCCATCTGATAAGCTCAACTTTGGCTTGTTTAAGTATGCCTCGCTCTATATGCTCAGCGTGATGCTGCTGTTTATATTTGTCTGATTTATCGTGAAAAAAATCACCTTCATACACCGCATTCTGCTTTTGCTCACCGGACTTCTGGCCGCATACCAGATTGTCATCGGCGTAGAGGGCGCACCGCCGACGGCCGTTTGGGCCTACACGACCGGCTTTGGCGTGCTGCTGCTGGCCGGGCTGCTGCTGATCATCTTTGGCTTTGAGGCGCTGGACAGCCCCTTTGTGGTTATCGTTTCTACGATTATGCCGCTGAGCTTGTCATTGGGCCTGGTTTGGGAATTTGTGGCCGCCTGGCGGATGATTTATTTCATATTTGTGGTGACGGGATTAACTGCCGTTGCCTTGGCGCGTTTTCTGTGGCCGGGAAAAGTGGCAACCTTGATTTTGGCTTTTGTCCACGGCGTCGCCGGTTTGATCATATTTATTTTGCCAATTGTGCTAAGCGCAAACCAGGCCGCTCCGTGGGGATTTTCCCTGGTCGGGATGGGCGGTGCCCTGATTGGGCTAGGCGGGCTGCTGCTGTCGTTTTTGAAAGCGGGCAGGCCTGTTTTGCCACAGGAAACGATTTTAATGGTTTTACCGGGGCTGTTATTTTTGATGACGGCCGCTTTTGTGGCCGGGTTCTCGTTTGTTTAGCTGGAGGGTAGTCATGTTTGGAAAAATTGCGCGAATTATCGGGATAGTTCTGTTGGGTTTAACGGCCGTTATTACCCTTTTAGGTGGGATTGGTACGACCTGTGTCGCCCTAAACGCCGCTAACTATGAGGGCATGGAAGCGATTGCCCAATATCAGTGGTTGTATATTTTTTACGTGTTGTCTGGTATTGGGCTGGGTGTGCTTGGTATCTGGGTAGCGGTGGCCCTGGTGCGAGGCAAACCACATGCTTATCGCAACGCGCTCATCGTGTTGGCTGGGGGCCTACTGATCGGCGGGCTGCATATGGTGACTTCGCGCGCCTTACGCGGCTCATCCATGCCCAAAGATTTCATTGTCTACGTGACAGCGTTGACTCTGATTATCTTTCTGCTGTTCCGCATTCCCGGCATCTGGAAGCGAATCAACCTGGAAGGGCATGATGATCACGTCACCGGTTTAGGTGCCAGCGCTGCGTTGATCGTAGGCGGCATCGCTACACTTACTGTGCAATTTTGGGCCGGCCCCACGCATATGATCAACAGCATTAATTACGCTAACGTATGGCAAGCACAGCTCACTATATTTGGCTGGTTAACTGTCCTGTTGGGCGGTGCGGTTTTAGGGTGGTTCGTATTACGGGAAGGGGAACGGTCGTTGTTGGCACAAACCTTCCAAATCTCACCAGATAAAATTTAAGCAAGGGTCAGGGGGCAAAGCAGCGCTGTGTCCCCCTGACTTTTGAGGATTAGGATCGCCAATAATTATTGGCTGCGGCGATTGTTTGGAAATTGATGGCAATCACCTGGGATGCGGCCGTTAGCGAATCCGCCGATTCAGCATAATCAGGACGCAGTCGCTTCAACACCTCAACATCGGGCTGAGTGTATTTAACACCGCGACGGCTCAGCGTAATCGCCAGCTCAAATCCTTCTTGTGGCGTATCTGTTTGTAGAGAAGCCAACCATAAATCGTCAGTCATAATAAATTTTCTCCTTTCAGAAATGAAATATACCTACCAGGTTAAGGTTTTGTCCGCACGGATCGTTTCCTCCAGTTCAATGGCTTGAGGGAAAAGAATATTGTTTTCTAAATGCATGTGCTTCTTGGTTGCCGCATCAAATTCCTTTAGGAGCGCATAGAGGGTTTGGAAGGTCGGGCAGGCGTCTTCTGGTAGCGTATAGTTATTGCTTAGAGCAGCAATTTGGTGTAACGCATCTCCGGTTTCATCATGCTCGGCTTCCATTGCCTCAATCAGAACTCGTGCTGAACCAAAGGGGGGTACAGGTGGCATATCGTCTTCTGCCTGAGCGCGGACTAAGCGCTTGATGTAAGGAAATAGCAACAATTCCTCTTTTTGCATATGCTGGGCCAATTCACCCCGAACCTCCGGCCACAGGGCGGCAATAATGCGGGTTTCTGGATGGCTTTCACCATGTGCATTGGCTACGGCTTCGATGGTCTCACTCAGGTGAGGTAACATCTTTTTTGTGTAGATATGGAACTGGTTAACGATATAGTCAGCCAGAAAATCCAAAGTCCACTGGTCATACCGTTCCCCGCTGCTGGTGGGTGTCTCAGTACCTTGTGCTACCTCTTGTAAAATCATGTCCGGGCTAATATCCTGCTCTGCGCAGGCTTCTCTGACCGATTTCTGTCCGCCACAGCAGAAATCAATGCCATATTTCTGAAAAACAGCTGCTAACCGATAATCGGCCGTAACCCAGGCACCCACAGATTGTTCAACATTCAATTGAGATGGTGTATCTATTATCATTTAATCGTCCTCGATTTATCGTACTATTTTGGATAGGAATGAGTTGCAAGACTATTTATCGGCTACATCCTTTTCGTGTATAGCTACATTTAGTTTTAGAATTAGTTTATCAAGATCAACCACATGACAGCGTTCTGGAGTATCCTTGAGCCGTATTTGCCGGGTGAAGAAGGCACACTCGCCGGTTGGATTAACGCCGTGCTGTTGGAAAAGTTCAATCGCTCCAGGAACCTGGTCTAGCACATCAAAAACAGTCATTTCGCTGGTAATTGTAGGTTGGATCATACCTATTTCTCCTGCAAATAAGCTGGCAATTCAATAACGCTTTTTGTTTAATGGTCGGCTTGTTTAAAGCAGCATAGTAGTCTGGTTGACTGGTAGTTAAGCCGGAATCGGTTCCAGAAAATGCACCAGGTCAAATTCATCCACCAACTGCCAGACCCAATCTGATACACGCTGCGGTGACTTATCGCTTTCGTTGTCTTCGTCTAACGCCAGGCCCAGAAATTGCCCATCCTTTACCCCCTCCGAATAGGTGAATTCATACCCTTCGGTTTGAGTAAATCCCATCAATTCCGCACCCAGGCTGGCAAACTTTTCGGCCAGAATGCCAATGGCATCACAGTAGCTGTCGGGATAGCCATATTGATCCCCCAGGCCAAAAATAGCAACCTGCTTACCAGATAAATCCAGCGTATCTAACTCATTGTATGCTTTATCCCAATCAGCCTGTAACTGACCGATATCCCAGGTAGGACAGCCAATAATCAAATGTTCATACTGCTGTAGGGTGGCGATTGGCACATCAGCGATGTTGTGCACGGTGAGCAAGCCGGGGGCGACAAGTTCAAATTCTTCTAATAATAATTTGACAACGATTTCTGTAAAACCAGTATCGGTGCCATAAAACAAACCAATTGGGGTCATAGCACACCTCCATTTATGTTGGACTATTTGCTCTTAGCCTATCAGGGGAGATGGTGGTCGTATATGATTTAGATCAAGAAGGGACAGCTTGTTGAGCGTAAAAGGAAGGGAGCACCACGACAATAATCATGCTCAAGAGTGCAGTTGCGTAATCCAGCCCGGTTCGCGCACCTGCTCTTCATCCAGCTTGCCTTGGCGCGCCCGTAGAATTGCCCCTCGGCTTAGGTGGCCCGCCAACTGCGCCGGACGCTGAAAAATGTGGAAAAATTTGCCAAATGGCAGCCACAAAAAGGTCACTATCACGGTAATGGCGTGCAAAATGGCAATGAAGTCGTAGGCGTAACCGCGCATCCAGGTGTAGCTGGCGGTGAGCATCAGTCCGGTCAGGCTGACGGCAAAGAGCAAAAACAGGGGCAAAAAATCTTCCACAAAAAGCTGCAATGCCGCTGCGCCTTCATCCCGCATCCGGCGGCGCATAGCCAGCATCACCCCGGCAATGACAATGAAGGAAGACCAGACCAGTCCATGAAATGCAAAGAAGGCAAAGACCGAATCAACGGGAAAGGTAAAGGTGGGGAAACCAAAAACGTAGGCCTGATACAGTGACAAATCGTCGGGAATAGATTCAAAGTGCAGCCAACCAAAAACCAGGGGAAAGGTAATGGCGATGGCAATGATGCAGCCCCACATAATGAGCAGGTGGGTGACGCCACGCACTCTGTCGCGGGCCAGAATGAAGCGGTTGATGAGGATATCGTTGAAGACGTGATTGACCCAGGCACGCAAGTTGCGCGAGCGGTGGCCGCCTTTGAAAAATGTTTGCCAGCCGCGCCTCCAGTAAACGGCCGTTGGTGGGCGTTGCAACCACATGGCATAGCGGTAGGTCAAGCCAAAGGTGGCAAAAAGGACGGCGGTGGTGTAGGCAACAAGGGCAGCATCAAAGTGGGCCAAATTGCGGGAACCAACAAAAATGAGCAGACCAAGAATTAAGGTTGTGCCCATCCCCCAACTCGTGGCTTTGACAACTTCTCGACTCATAGGTACCTCGCTGTAGATAAACGATACTCGGTAACTGTGCGTCAGTAGGAAAGCAAATTACAGAAAACAAGTATATGAAAGGAGACCGTGTCCCCACAAGGTTTGACACTGTGTGTTCAAATATTTGATTTGAAAGGGCAAACTGTCACATTAATAACCACGCCAACCAGAGGCACTATCGTCCTGCCACCACTCAGTCCCATCTGCTTTCCTGTTTGCATAAGCCCACAAGAGCATAGAGCTTAATATTATGCTTAAAAAGATGACCAATATAATTGCAGGACCATCAGCCAGGCCAAAATAATGGTTCCAGATAAATATTAGGAGAATCGCCCCGCTTACCAAACCAATGGGCAGATATTTTTTGTTTCTGATTATTTGTTTCATAACAACGCGAATTTCGGTAGCTCGAAAGCATATTTCCAAATCTCAATCTTTAATAACTTTCCCCGAACTGTGCCAGTCTCAATCTCATAGCTGAAATCGTCTCCAACTTTTTTACCATAGATAGCTTTGCCTAAGGCAGAATTAGGGGAAACTGGGATTTCGTCATCTAAAAGTGATTGTTCCAACAAAGCCAGTTCATGAGTGGTTGTAAGGACAACAGTCAACCATTCATGCTCACCTGATGGATAGGCAAGCGTCAGCACAATCCGGTGCCCAAGAGAAACTGTATCTTTTTGCTCCGGCTCTGCTGTAACGACAGCATCTTTCAGAAATGCTTTAATTTCCCGAAGCCGGTTTTGCATGATCTGAACATTTGTTTGTGTTTCCAATAAAAAACCATCCTGAAATCCATCGCCAGAGTCACCTTGAGTCAAATCGACTAGACTCTCTTGTGTTTCTAAAATGGCTTTTTTAAGCTGGTCTTTTTTCCGGGTCAAAAGCATATGACCAAGCGGTGTAATCATCAAATCTTTGCTCATCTTTCACCTGTTTATTGCTATTTGATACGGCCGTTCCTTCAATGAATAGTTGCTCATTTACAGCCTAGAGTTCGTTTAATAAAATTGAAGCCAGGCTAACAATACGCTTCTGGAACAGCATAGGTACCATTCCAAACCACATTGCGAAAATACTCTGGATCTGTATTCCCCTCTGTGTTAATCAGCAGCACCTGGGAATTTGCATCCAAACCTAACTGTGCTCTGAGTTCGGCTGCGCCTTTATATTCCATGATAAAATTTAGAACCCCCAAAGTAACGGCGCCAGACTCGCCAGAAACCACAAACGGATCGCCCTTCAGCGGTACGCCATACATGCGCATACCTTTAGCGGCCACATAATCGGGTGCAGTAATAACAAAATCGGCATAGTCTTTGATAATTTGCCAGGCCAACAGGCTGGGCTCGCCACAGGCAAGGCCAGCCATAATCGTATCCAAGTCACCGGAAATTGAATGGGGAAGGCCATCGCTGATTTGCATTGAGTGATATAAACATCCGGCCGTTCGCGGTTCAACAACGATAGAAATTGGTGCGTTCTCTCTAAATATCTTCTGGTAATAAGCGATCATAGCAGCGGCAAAGGCCCCGACACCAGCCTGTAGAAAAATGTGGGTAGGTCTCATAATACCTTGATACGCTAACTGTTCCTGGGTTTCACTTAACAGTGTTGTGTATCCTTGCATGACCCACCGGGGTATATCCTCATAACCCGGCCAGGCCGTATCAGAAACAACTTGCCAGCCGTTCGCACGCGCCTCTTGTTCACATTGACGAACAGCATCATCATAGTTGCCATCCACAATCCGCACCTTCGCACCATATTCTCGAATTGAATCGATACGCGCTTGTGAAGTTTGTTTGTGAACGTAAATGATGCAGGGAAAACACAGTTTTTGCGCGGCCCAGGCAAGCCCCTTACCATGATTGCCGTCTGTCGCGCTGGCAAAGGTGATTTCCCCTAGACGTGCCCTAACCTCAGCAGCCATCAGCTCTGAAAAGGCTAGACGGGAAACACCTAATTCCCTGCAGATAAAACGATAAATCGCAAAGGAGCCACCTAACGCCTTGAACGCATTGAGGCGCATTCGATCCGATTCATCTTTTACCCAGATTTCACCTAAACCTAGGCGGGAGGCCAAATTGGACAGACGTTTCAATGGCGTGATTGCATAACCTGGTAGCTGCGCATGAAAGGCGAGCGTCTCTTGCAGCACGCCATTCGGTAGTAAGCAGTTAACGGCATTTCCGTCTTTGTGAACAGATGTCCTTTTGTTTTGGAGCCAGACAAGCGGAGCATCATTAATTGTGTTCATTTTTTTATTGCCCTATTTAGTTGATTTGTTATCTTTTTTGATTACTTGGCGATACGGCCGTAACCACGAAAAACTTGATGATTATCATCTACAGTAATAAATGCATCCGCATCACGCCTTATTGACTAATTGAAGCAGCTCACGCAGACGCTTGCGTGAAGTCACAATCCCGATCAAGGTAACAGGTCCAGATTTACCGGATGCAGTTAGCTCCGTTGCGCCATAGTGGGCCTTGCGGACTTGAGCAGCAATTTCAGAACCTTGAATACGAGAAATCACATAAACAGAGACATCGCCTAAAGCCAGACGATCTTCCAGCCTCATCCCAACAAGGGTGCCAACCGCAAAACCACCGCTGTAAGCAAGAATTTTCCATATGCTGTCGACATTGCTTATCACCTGGCTAACTGCCACTATCCAAACAGTGATTTCCACAAAACCAATCGCTTCTCTATTTCTGCTTGTTAGATGAAGGTAAGAGCGCGCCGCAAGCAACGCAACGAAATCTAACTTTTCCCTGTGTAATAAGAGCAATTTGCCGCCGTTTGCACCGGGGGCAGATACATAATCGCCGTTTAATTCTTCGGGTTAAAGCAGCCAAAAAAATTGGGTTCATTGCGCCCTACTTTGTTTATGACGCAGACTTCACCCTTAGGCAGCCTGAACGCCTACGGGGCCTTTCATTTACTATAGAGTGACCCGGCTGAACCTATGTTGAAGGTCGCTCAAACAACTGACGACCGCTTTTATCAATTTCTGAATACCTCTTTAAAACGATGAATCTGATGCTTCATGTATCATCTCTCTGCCAAATAGTCAGCGGTGGCGCAAGCGCTGCTGAGAGCAACATGGCATATCCCTTATTCTGTACTACGTCCGCTTCGGTAATAAAGATCGGATTAAGAAGAGATTTTTGCTCGTGTTGCAACTTTGGTGACAACTTACCTACTTCACGTATAAGTGCCTGATCCAGGGCAATGGCTAACGCATTTAATGCTGCAGAGCGATTGCTGACCAATATAAGAAGATGTGTCTTTGCAGCTTCTGCCGTGTTTGTTTTTACTCTTGTTGGCACACCGGGATTTCCTACCCGATAAACTGCAAGAACTCGTTCATCACTGGCCGCTAAAAGATAGGCAGCGCCCTGCATCAACCCTACTCTGAACCTCTCTACAAATGTCGAATCATGTAGCAGTTCTTCCAGTTCGAGCTTTTTTCTAGAGGGGAAAGGTGGATAAGCGCGCGCTAATGCATGGTTACAGATCGTCTCGACAATATCCTGCAGGTGCATCAGATTGATGTCGGTAAACGCCGCTTTTGCATTGTCAATTACCGTGGACATGATCACTCTCCTGAGGTTATCTAGAAACAGTCTATCATGCGGTAAACGAAAAACGCATAGATAAGCTTTGAGTTTGTATGAAAAAGGGATGAAAAAGTTACTGGTTCGGCCTATCTCTTTGGAGAAAATGACCTCTTTTTGCGGCGTCTTATTCAGGAAGCTCAGGGCAAACGAGCATATAGCCAACACCAGTGTGGGTAATAATATATTGCGGATTTGCCGGATCGGGCTCTAATTTCCGGCGTAGATAGCGGATATATGCGCGTAAATAGTCAACATCATCTCGATATTCCGGCCCCCATACGGCAATAAGAAGCTGGCTGTGCAGCAATACCTGATTTTTATGCAATGTTAGCTCGCGCAGCAGGCCAAACTCCGTTTTTGTTAGTGAGATACTCTTTCCCGCAATCGTAACGCGATAGCGAGCAAGATCAATGGATAGGGGACCACATGCTATTTCTGCTTCACCCGTTATGGTGTTAGCTGACTGTGCTCTTTTGAGCAACGCGCGAATGCGCGCTAGAAGTTCCTTAGCATTAAACGGTTTGGTCACGTAATCGTCGGCACCCACATCAAAGCCTTGCAAAAGATCTCGCTCTTGGTCTCTAGCCGTGAGCATAATAATGGGTACGTTGGAGAACTGGCGAATGCGTTCTGCTACTTGATATCCGTCCATATTCCCAGGAAGCATAATATCTAGAAGGATAAGATCAGGCTGTTCCAGAGCTGCTGTTTTTATGGCCGTTTGCCCATCGCTGGCAGTTACCACGGTAAACCCGGTGGCAAGGAGTACTTCCTGGGCCAGGCGCACCAGCTTTGGTTCGTCATCAACAATCAATATTTTCGGTGATATGGTCATTAGACAGGTTATTTGCTTTTTTTATTGAGTATGGGCAACATCTTGATCCTCCAATGTGCTGGGACCATGACGCGGAAGGGAAAAATGAAGCGTCGTTCCTTCGCCAACGTCACTTTCAGCCCAGATACGGCCGTTATGCGCTTCAATAATTTCCCGTGATACCGGCAGACCGAGTCCAGTTCCAGGTATAGAGCGGCCGTAAGAAGAACGGCCACGGAAATATTTATCAAATAAGGGGATCATATCTTCAGGTGAAATACCAACGCCCTGGTCAGCAATGCTTATAACAACATCCCGTGCTCGCACGACGCCGCGAATGACGATTAATCCGCCATCCGGTGAATACTTCACTGCATTGTCGAGAATATTACGAAAAACCTGCTTAATGCGGCGCGGATCAGCATCAACTAAGGGGAAATCAGATGAAAAGTCCAGCATAAATCGATGTGCCATCACCCGCTGCTGCATTTCATCAATCACTTCTTGCGCTAAACGTGAGAGGCGTAATGGCTGCAACTCAATTTCCAACAAACCCGCTTCAATGCGCGTTGTGTCAAGGATTTCGCTGATCATCGTCTGTAGATTGTCAACCTCTTCAGCAATAAGCTGTAAAAATTGACGACGCTTCTCTTCTGGCCACGACACCTCCTCCAAAAGCATCGCCGTGACATATCCCTTAATTGCTGCCAGCGGCGTACTCAGTTCATGGGAGACAATAGCCAGCGCTTCATTACGCAAACGCTCTCCTTCCTCATCGTTTTTGATTGATTTTGGATCCATAAATCATTATTTTAGGCAGCTTCCGACTCATAGTTGAGGGTAAAAAATCTCAACCACGCGCCTACCGCTGTTAGATATAAACGTCCTCAGAACTGCCATTATAGCCGCCACCAACTGGCTCACAAAACAAACGATTATAACCTATTTGGGCCATGAATCAGCGCCTGTTACCTCAAACAAAAGGTGTCTGCCTTGCTTCCCTTTTACCATCACTTCCAAACTCTGGCGACATCGGACAACTTTGTTCACTTCTTTGTAAACGGCTTCCGAAATAAGCATATGAGTATCATTTTCCTTGTTGGCTGCTTCAATGCGGCTGGCAAAATTGACGGCATCGCCAATAATCATTTCGTTTTTGTGATCGACACCACCAACGGTTCCGGAAACAACTGCACCGCAGTGGATACCAATGCTAATTTGTAAGTGCTGGCCGTAGTTTTGCTTCAGGTATGGCTGCATCCTTTCCATCGTTACCAGCATTTCCAATCCCGCTTTAACGGCATTTTGGGCGGCGGCTCCCGGAATGTCGCTCTCAAATATGGCTAGCAAACCATCCCCCATGTAGTTGTCGATACAGCCGTTATGCCGCTCAATGACACTGCCCATCAAATGAAAATACCGGTTAAGCAGGTGAATCACATCGTAAGGCAGCTGCTTCTCGGCAAAAGATGTGAAATTGCGAATGTCGGCAAACATTATCGCGAGCTGCTTTTCCTCCCCGACAAACCCCACAACTGCGTCCCGTCGTGTTTGATCAACCAGGGCAATATCTTCTTCATCCATAACCAGTCGCCGTATTTTCACATCACCCCAAACGCGCGTCTGGCAGGCCAGACGAATAGTTGGATTAAAATGAAGACGGTCGGCCAACCGCTGTTCTTTTTTGTTGCGAGGGGTTGAGCAATTGTGTAGTCCTTCCAGCACCAGAACACGACAGGTGGTGCAGCGGGCATTGCCGCCACAAACGTGGGTGTGGGGAATATCGTTATTAAGGGAGGTTTGTAGAATCGTGTTGCCTGGAATTGCATCAACTTGGCGGTTATCGGGAAAATAGGTAAGTTTGGACATGTAGGCTCCTGAACCTGGAAACCCATCCCACCAGAAGGATGATGGGATGGGTTTTGGCCTGCAACGGCCGTTTAGGATATCTCGTTGTTAAGTATAGTGCTTAATGTGCGATTGTTTACCGGCTGACCGTAATCGTGGACCCATTGCTGTCCCCATCGGGATCGACGTTAGCGGATGCATCGTACGTGAGCGTATCATGCGCCACATCTTGAACGGTAAGCGTCACGCTTTGGTTCCAGCGGCTGCGCAGAATGTTCACCTCACAACGGCCGTTTACGTCGGTGACACAGCTGGCTGCACCGCCACTGTTCCAGGAACCATTCACAGACGCCCCAGCCACCGGTGCCATCTCCGCATCTACGACCGCTATACTCACCGTCGCTCGCCACCAACGGCTTACCGATTCGGTCGCGCCATCTAGATCCGCCACGTGTAACATGCCAGTAGGTGCAGGCGTTGGCTCTGGTGTCGGGTTGGGATCTCCTGCTGTATCGCACTGTCCTTTTTCAAAGTGGTTTGGGGCCGTTTCTGCCAGATAAACCCAGTTGTCTGCGCTGCGTTTGCCTAGCGGGTCGTTAGAACCAGAGGCAAAGGCATTGGTGTTGGTTGCATCGGCATATGCCAATGGGGTTTTTACCAGTTGGTACGTATTGTTCCAAAACTGTGAACATTGGAATTCAGTTCCTCGGTCGATGATGATACCGGTAAGACCACCAGCCGCCATGGAATCAGGCGCTGCCGTTGATCCTGCCCAACGATAAGCGGTGATTTTGCCGCTGTCGCCATAAAAATAGAGATAGGCACTGCCGCCACCGTATCCCTGAGCAAACGTGCCGCTGGGATCTGGGCAGGTTGCTTCGTCATAATTTGAGAATGTCGCACAGGTACTGGTATACGTGCCATCGCTGTTTAAGTCTAATTGACCTATGCCACCATGGACAACAGTCCATGTGCCATCAAAAACGGAAGCCGCGTAAATGTTCCTTGGTGTCATAAGCATTGCCAGCGCAAAAACGAGTACGCCAAGCACAAGTAGAAAAGCTGTTTTTTGTTTTGTTGTTTGTAACATCGTGATGTATATCCTTTTGGTTTGGATTGTTATTGTTAACTGAGATATCCTTTTAGATCAGTCGCGGAAACGGTGCGGTTAGAAGCAATCAATTGGCGGGCAGCATCCACTTTGTCCCATACATTCCAGAGCAGAATGCCACGCACACGGCCGTTTTCATGATAAGCAATAATCCCTTTTTGGTACGGCTCTTGCCAGGCAGAGACCGTTTCCATACGGCTGTCCAGTTCGCCAACGGCTTCATAGCCCAGGTCAAAAAGGTCGGAGTAAAACATGGGGGAATAATCATACGTCTCGGCCGCGCCGGCCATAATGCGGCCGGCCGTTTGGCCCATGGCGTTGGCCGCGTCTTCATGCTCCACACGACGGTGTGTGCCTAACAGTGCATCGGGATAGTTGGCCACATCACCAGCGGCAAAGATGTGTGAATTGCTGGTTTGCAGTTTCTCATTAACGCAGATGCCGTTGCCAACCTCCAGGCCGGCGGCTTTCGCTAGCCTTGTATTCGGTGTGACACCAATGCCGGCGACAACACCATGAACACCAACGACCCTATGAACCCAGTCGTCATCCAGCGTTACGGCCAAATCCGTGCGCGATCCGGCGATGTGGGAAACAGACGACTCATTCTGGACGTCCACCCCTTTTTGGCGGTAATAATCGTTGAGAAAATTACTCAAATCGGCCGGGAAAAGACGGCTGCCAATGCCTGCTTCGGGGAAAATCAACGTGACCTGCTTGCCTTGCTGTGCCAGCGCAGCAGCTATCTCAGAGCCGATAAAGCCGCCGCCAATAACGGCAAAGCGATTGTGAGATTTAGCTAGGCGACGCAGACAACGGTAATCCTTGACCGTGCGGAAATAGATAACATTGTCTGGGCCAAAGGGCAGGCGACGTGGCGAACTGCCGGTGGCCAGGAGCAGCTTATTATAAGTAAAACGATGGCCGCGATCGTCCAGCACCTGTTTTTGCGCCGGATCGAGCTGTTGGGCAGTACGGCCAACATGTACCTCCACCTCAGAAGGCAGCGCATGGTAAATTGCGTCCAGCGTCTTACGCCCGGTCCACAGCTGCTTGGACAAGGGGGGGCGATCATAAGGGGGTTCAGGCTCAGCGGTTATGAGGCCGATACGGCCGGTTTCATCCTGCTGTCGGATGCCGGAAACGGCCGCCGTTGCCGTCATCCCACCGCCGATAATCAAGTAATCATAGTGGGTCATTTGCTAACTCCTATTTATATGCGCCATAAATTCAGCGCGCGTTTGAGGATTGTTTTTGAAGCTGCCCAGTAGGGCGCTGGTGATCATGCTGGCTCCCGCCTTTTTCACCCCACGCATCATGCTGCACATGTGTTGCCCCTGAATGACCACACCCGCGCCTAAAGGTTGCAGCACCTCATCAAGGAGTTCGGCAATTTGTTGGGTCATTCGTTCCTGCACCTGCAAGCGACGGGCAAACATTTCAACAATGCGCGGGATTTTGCTCAGGCCAATCACCTTGTCACCGGGAACGTAGGCCACGTGTGCCTGGCCAAAAAAGGGCAGCAGGTGATGCTCGCACAGGCTGTAAAATTCAATTTCTTTCACAACCACCATCTCGCTGTAATCCACGTCAAATAGAGCACCATTAATCAGTTTACAGGGATCGACGTGATACCCTGCCGTAAGTTCCCGATACATACGGACAACCCGGTCCGGGGTCTGCTGAAGTCCCTGGCGAGTTGGATCTTCACCAAAGATGGCTAGGAGCTGGCGGACCAAAGCTTCTGTGTCTGTCAATGTCTGTGAATCAGATTGAGACTGACCGCTGCCATTGTGGTGGATTAAAAGGGTAGGTGAGGTATTCATAGCGTGTTTGCTCCTTTGTTTTTCAAAGTTGTAATGAGACAAAAAACCCCCTCCTTGAGCGTTTTGCTCAGGCTAACTGTAGCCGGAAATGGCCGTATTCCATCCAGAGATAAAGGGAGTTTTCTATCTAAACCGTGTTAGGAAATGCTAGACGGATTAGCCACTGTCATTCATTTCATCCTCAAAGGCAAAGCGAAAAGCATCGGTGTCAACTGGCTGGTTCAATTGGACCCGGAAGACGCAACGGCCGTCACCATCCTGAAACCTTTTTTCACGGATGACTGTATGCCCCAACAGGCGGCTCAATGTCGAAACCGTCACACTGCACAGAGCCGGACGGCGGGAAGCGACGTTTAAGAAGGGACAGTTCCGTTCCACCAGGCGCAGTTCGCCGCTGGTTTCGTCTTTGTCTACCTCCATGTAGGCATCATCTTCCAGGTAAATGCCCTTCAGCGCTTCCAACCGTTCCAGCAGGGATTTATCTTGCAGGTGAGGAGCCCATTGGCGCACATTCTCATCTGTCAACAAGGCTAAAACCTGTCGTAGCGCCTCCGTACCTAAAGCCGCAGCCAGCGTGTCGATTAGCTCCACTGCCAGCTCATCATATGCTTTAGGAAAGAGATGATCGCCAGTGGCGCTTAGCGCGTAAACCCGCGTAGGTCGCCCAGCGCGCTGGCCTTCCGGTCGTTTCTTGCGCGTTGCCACCAGTTGGGCTGCTTCCAGCTGGCGCAGCTGCTGGCGCACCGCTTCGTAGGATACGTTCAACTGGTTAGCGATGGCGGCATTGGTTGTCTCGCCCTGCTGCTTGATAAAGGTGAGAATTTGCTGCTGCACATCCGAAATGCTTTCCACATTGCTTGCCATACGGATCATTATAGGTGAGACTGGTTAGTCGGCAAAAGTTTCGCTTAGCCGGGCCAACGCCAACGCCCCTAGGAAGAGACCGAAATCGCGTAAGGCCACGTCAAAGAAGCCGGGAACCAGCAGCAGGTTGAGGATGATGCCCAACAGCCAGGCGGCCACCACATACGCACCAATGCGTGGCTTGAAGAAGACCAGCAGCCCGGCAATAATTTCGATAACACCCACAATGGGCATAAAGGTGTTTGCCGGAACTATATTGTCAATAAATGGGGCCAGATATTGAGACCAGTCCGCCATCAAATTCAGAAATTTGTCTAGTCCAAAGAGAATGGGCGCGACGGTAAACCCAATGTACAAAATCTGGTAGGCCTGATAAGTGGGGTTGCTAAGCGAGTGATCGGGGGAAGATAAATTTGTGGTTGTCATGAACAATGCCTCCATCATAAGATTTTACAAGTTTTTTCTTGTATAAAGGCATTATAAGACCTCGCGTAAATTTGTCAAGTATTAACTTGTATTATTTGCATATCCATTAATTGCCTTTCTTTTTATACGCTTGCCTGGCTTTTCCCTTGACAAATGAGAATTGCGGCGTATCATTTATTTAGGATTCCGAACTATGTATATTGATTATGAATAATTTTGCATTAGACCCCAATTCTCATGAAGGGAAGGTTAACCACAAAATTGTGTTTGCTCTGGAACGTTTATCTCACGTTTTTCGCATTCAGTTGTGGGAGGCAAATAAGCAGTTTCAATTGAGCCCCCTGCAAATGCAGATTTTAACGACCCTTCGTTTTCAGCCTCAGCTGGATTCAGTTACGGCCGTTGCCAACTACCTTCAGCTCACCAACGCTACAGTCAGTGATGCGATCCGAGTATTGCACCAGAAGCAATATGTAGAAAAACATCCTGACCTGGAAGACGGCCGTCGCCAGCACCTCACCCTTACCACTGCCGGCACGGACATTGCCGAAGAACTCTCCCTCTTTGCCAACCGCATCGGTGAATTTGCGGCAACGCTACCCAATCGGGCTGAATTCCTGGAGTCACTGCTGCAACTCATGCAGTTGTTACAGGAGAATGGCTTTATTCCTTTGCAGCAAATGTGTACCACGTGTGCTCATTTTCTGCATTTGGATAATGGTACGTCTCCCTATTTTTGCCAACTGCTCAATAAACCATTGGCACCACGTGATTTGCGAATCCATTGCCCTGAATATGAAGGAGGGTGATCATATTTTTTTGCAATAATTAGTTAGGATTCCTAATAAAATCTGTTAAAAAGGAGTGTTTATAAATGAATTGTGATGTTTTTGATACTTATGTGACCAGACAGAACGGGCAGCAAATGCATTTTGACATTATCGTGACCTCTGGAACAGCGCAGGAAATGGCGATGGCGTTTGGTCAAAAATATCTGGCAGCAGTTGGCGTGAGCGGCGGTAGCATAACAGCTGAACGGTGTCGCTTTTGCCATGTGGAGCAGGCCACGCCAGAAATGCAGCAAGCAATTGAACAGAAAGGTTATTTTATCCTGGCGATGGAAGGTTGCCCTCCCGTCGCCGCCAAGTAAAGGAGATTTTTGATGCACAATATTAACGGATATACATATGGCACCCGGGCCGTGGTTTCATCCCCCATTTCTCTGGATGATTTTGAGAAGCTTAAAACAACGGTCTTGTTTAGTGAGGAAGATGTTCGCTACTTGCAAATGGCGGGGGAAGTTCTGCGCGACCAGATCGATGACATACTTGATCTCTGGTACGGTTTTGTTGGCTCACATCCCCATCTTCTCTATTACTTCACTGATGGCAAAGGCAGCGCTCAAGGTGATTACCTGGAGGCTGTACGGCAGCGGTTTGGCCAATGGATACATGATTTATGCGAACGGCCGTATGATCAAACATGGCTCAACTACCAGCACGAAATTGCTCTGCGCCACCACACTGCCAAGAAAAATAAAACGGATGGTGTGGAATCTGTACCACTCATTCACTCGCGCTATCTGATTGCATTTATTTACCCTATCACCGCCACGATTCGGCAATTTTTAGCTGCCACAGGTAGTAGCGCCGAGGATATTGAAAAGATGCACCAGGCGTGGTTCAAAGCAGTGGTATTGTCGGTCACCTTGTGGAGTGTGCCCTTCGTTAAAGAAGGGGCATTTTAATCTTGGCGGAACTGTACGGGTGGTTTAAGAGTAAGCGGCCTTGCTCGTAAACTGTTGTTGGCCGCTTACTTTACGATGCCGACTCAGGGGATTACGTCCAATGCTTTCGCAGAAAAGCTGGCGATTTGCGCCGTACAACCATCGTGGCGCGGTCAGTACCTAATATAACCTTTTCGGTCACGCTGCCATATGTCCAAAGCAAGATGCCGGAACGGCCGTGGCTGTTCATAACGATTAAATCCACGTCATGCTCGTTGGCATAATCAATAATAACGTCGGCGGCTGAACCGATTATCGCTGCCGTTTTAACAGGTAAGTTATGCTCTGCGGTCAGAGACGCTTTGATCTGTTCCAGATATGCAAGCGCCTTGGCGCATACTTCGGCTTCAATTTGCTCAATTCTGCGCTCAGGCGTCATTAGTTCTTCCACCATGAAAGGCAGAGGGGCGGCGCGCAGCAGAACGAGTTCAGCCGACAATGCCTGCGCCAAAGCGACGGCTGGTTCCAAAGCTTGTGCAGCCATATCCGACCCATCCAACGGAAGCAAAATACGCCGGAACGCGAAGGGTTCATTGTCTGTCTGGTCGGGGATGACAAGCACAGGGCAAGTTGCCTGACGCAGCAACCGGGCTGTCACGCTGCCGTACCGCCACCGCGTCAGCCCAGAACGGCCGTGACTGCTCATCACAATGAGGTCTACGTCATTTTCCTTGGCGCAATTGATAACGGCCGTCGCTGTGTTAAAGTCAACAACCACAGCCGTCGTCATATTCACCCCGGCAGGGGCAAAACGGGCGCTAATAGCGGCCAAATACCGCTCCGCCTCCTTTGTAGCCTGAGGCAATGATGCTTCAGGCAAAACCAAATCTATGTCCAATGGCACAACTACATGAAGCAAGACAATCTCAGCCGACATGTCTACAGCCATACGTATGGCCGGAGCCATCGCTTGCTCTGCTAATGGGGAGCCATCCAATGGTAATAAAATCTTCTTAAATTTCATTGCGCACCTACTTATTCGCTGCCGCTCAGTACCGGTAAACAGCGGCTAATATATTCCGGCTGGGCATCTCTTCCAGAGGAACAGCATAAACGGCGCCACCGTTCATCATCGTCTGTATGACGGCAACATTGAGCAGGTCGCCATCTCCGCCTCCCCTCTCCTGATGCAGCTCAACCACGCCCGTTTGCGGATCAAAGCGTCCCCACAATCGCTGGCCTAAGGCGACAAACAGGGTTTCAATACGGCCGTTAAAAGCGGCCTGGACGATTTGCAAGGGATCATTGGAAGCTTTTTCATTAGCACTCCCAAGCAGCTGTTGATAGTGTGATTCCGCTTGCCGACGCGCCTGTTGGAACAGCGGCTGTACAATAGCCCATCCTCGCTGATGCAGCTCGTCCGCCCGCAGCATTTCAGGATTACCAATGATAACTTCCTCAACCAGATGAGGGTAGCTGTTTACTTCTTTGTAAAGCGGCAGCAGATTGTCAACGCCCGCTAACAACAAAGGCGCGTGTTCGTTTACCAGCCAGGCAGATAACACACTGTTTATCTGCCGGAAGAAGCGTCGGATATTTGTACGGGATAGTTTGCCCGAAGCGTCATGTGTATGAAAGATAGCCGCACGTTTGCCGCCGCCCGGCGAGCCGGAGCTGGTGTGGAACTGAAGCTGTTTTTCCGGCCTGTCAGCCACCAACGTTTCAGCCAGGCTGGCGGGAATGTCTGCCACGTCTACTTCGCTGATACTGTGTCGCGTACCTTGCAGCAGCCTGATCTCGTTTTGACTAAGCGCCAAGATGAAGAAATGTCCATCATCGGCCAATAGTGGCAGCAAGGGTTTGATATGAAAACGGCCGGCAATGACGACTTGCGCCTCGAAATCATAGGGAAGGTGGTAATGGTAAAATGTTTCCTCCGAGAGAAACAGAGCGAGCCCTTCATCCTGGTGCCGCCAGAAAAGCTTGTCCCATAAAAATTTTTGCGCCGGTTCTATCAGTTTTTGGACATCGGGAACGCGCAGCCCCGCCGACAGCAAATGCTTTTCTGCCTCTGCTAATAAATTCTTTAGCTGAATCCGCTCCTGATCGGTTTCTGTCGCGCTAGGATTGGTGGGCATGTAAATAGAAATGCAGACTCCCTCCTGCTCTTGGTAAAGCGTTTTCAAATCATCTCGGGTTAAGATACTCATAGTGAACCTCCATTTGACTTTATCGAATAACCAATGTGGCGCAATGCGCACCGCGCAGGGTTTTTTCAGTTACGCTGCCAAATACCCAGCGATCTACCCCAGAACGACCGTGACTGGACATGACAATTAAATCAACCTGTTGTTCATCGGCCGTATCAATGATGCTCTCGGTGACAGCACCGGTGGTGACTTGGGTGCTGATCTGGATACCGCTGTCTATCAAGGATTTTCTTGTACGCTCTAAATAGATTTTGGCTTCCAGTTCCGCTGCTTGCATAACTGACTTAACGCCGGGCCAGCCGTGTACCGGTTCTTTAGGTATCGGCGGCATTTCCGTCACCCGTAGTAAAATCAGTTCCGCCACTACCTCATGGGCCAGCTTCAGCGCTGGACCTAGGGCGCTCTCCGCCTGCAGCGAGCCGTCCAGCGGTACTAAGATGCGCTTATGGGCAAACGGTTCCGTTTCTACCTGGGGGTGAATGATGGCCAGGGAGCATGCAGCTTGATGTAAAACCTTATCAGCGACACTGCCATAAACCCAACGACTCATGCCGGAACGGCCGTGACTGGACATGACAATTAAATCAATCTCGTTCTCCCGGGCATAGTCAAGAATCGACTGAGCCGCTTTTCCTACCACGGTGTCACTCTTAACGGATACAGTAGAAAAGAGTGAGCGAAGCTGAATGCCGCTCAGGTAATATTTGGCTTCTTTTTGACCCCCGTCAATAATGCGCTGATACAAGTCAGGATCAATCTTGATGGATAGGGGAACGACAACTCTGAGGAGAACGATCTCGGCTGAAAACGTTTCCGCGAGAGCCACCGCCGGAGCCAACGCCTTTTCCGCCAACTCAGAGCCATCCAGGGGAAGTAAGATTTTATTAAATGACATTGGAGGCTCCTTATTTTATGAACCGTTTCCGCCATACCATGAAGGTGATAAGCAAAACGGCAGTTACGATCACCACGCCCAAAACGAGCAATATTTCTAATACAACAAAATTTATCATTTCTACCTCCTGGCTTCATAAGCCGCTTGTCTAAATGCTACTTGGCCAAACGGCCGTAGCCCCGATCTACCCGCCGCATATCATCAACCGTCACAAATGCAGTGGGATCAATCTCACTGATTAGCCCCAGCACTGCTGGCTTTTGCTTACGTGGTACAACAATACCGATCAGCGATACCGGTCCAGATTGACCCAGAGCCGGCAGCTCGGTAGCCCCATAGCCGGCTTTGCGAACTTTAGCGGCAATCTCCGCTCCTTTTTTCAGCGAAATGACGTGTACACTCACGTTGCCCAACGCCAGCCTGTTCTCTAAAAACATACCGACAAACGTGCCGGTGGCAAAGCCGCTGCTGTAGGCCAGGATATTCCATACGTTATTCAAATTAGACATGACCTGGCTGATGGCAATAACCCAAATCGTCACTTCGATAAAGCCGATGAGCACGGCCCATTTACGCATCCCACGCATGACCATTAGCATGCGCACCGTGCCCATAGAAACGTCAGTGACGCGTAAGAAAAAGATTAGCAGCATACCTGCCAATAGTTGCAGGTTTAGTGGTGGTATCTCAAACATAATTGTTAGCTAAACGCCGCTGGGCTCATAATTGCTAATAGAACCATCAAGATAAACGTTGTTAGAGTCAACATCATCATGACGATTGTTATTATGAGCGAAGTTAGTTTCTCTTTCTGATAGTGTGTCATTTTCACCTCTTCTTATTTTTCGAATGATGTTCTAACCATATCAAGAATCACCTTGCCTGCCATCGGTAGGATGATGATGTTTGTCTCAACAAAAAAGACCACCCTGAGGTAGTCTTCTCAACATTTGATGACGTGGCACGTGGCCGACAACATTGGTTGTCATGTTCCGCCATGAGCTCCTGTAACCCAGCATCGAAGGTTGCTTAAGCCATTGGGCGATTGAGCCTCCTAAAAACCAGCGACAACAATAATGACAATATCGACGGTAATTCCCATTCGCTTGAATGACCTATAATTAATCTTGTGGCGCAATTTGGTTGATAACACGACCGGGACTGGTCAGAAAGATGCCCTGATTGTTAGCGGTGTTGAGCATAACCGCCTCAACAATCGGTTCGAAGACGGGCTGCTCAGCCACCCACTCCACGATGAAGTTGGTCCCCAGCCCCCCACTTTGCTCATTGGCATCGACGAAGAAGTCCGTGGAGGCCAGCGGTGCTAACGGGCGCGGCTCTGCTAAATGTTTTCTTAGCAGTTGACCCTGCGTATCGTAATATCTGACCGAGGTTAAGATGATGGCGTGTTCAAAATCGGTGTTGTGAATGGTTAGGGTCACGGCGAGATCAAGAGTGCGATTATGGGCAATGGTCATTTCGGAGTAGGCGGGCACGTAAATTATCTGGCGCGTCGTTACATCTAGATCGCTAACCTGGATAGGTGCCTCAGTGGAGGCTAGGGACGCCCCGGATGCCTTGGGCGATGTACAGCTAACGAATAAGAGTGCTATCAATAAGATAACAGGCCACTTAAAGAAACGCACGTTTGCTTTCTTATAATGACCTCGCGTATGTGTCCATGATCCCAACCTGATAACGGCCGTTGTTTTCGTGGATGCTGTACCTTTCATTATATCGACAGCCGCTCAAATCAGCTTGCAACTCACTGTTGTAGACGAATATATCACCAGAATGATGGTGGATCACTTGCAGGAAAAGAGCCTAATGATGTTTCATCGACTACATCGTTAATATCTATTGTATTTTCTAGCGCAAAGGGAGGTTGCCTTCGTAAGGTTGGGGATATTTCCTCAAAGTCGGGGAGAAGAGGCATTCTAGCCTTGAGCTTGTTCAGTGGAAGAGTAATTGTTTTTTTATTCATGAGATTTTCTTTTTCCTCGTTGGCCTTCCCCCATTTTTGGGTCGAAAAGCTATTAACTCTTTGGATTAGCAACACTAACCGTAAATCCTCTGAAATCCTGAGGGCCCGTAATGACTTGGTTTTCGTCGGCTTTATGTAGATTTCCCACTCATCAAAAACGACAACATGTAGGTGGTACACTCAACAATTGATTACGCCATCTACAAATTACATCCCTTTCAGAATGCGGTGCAGCTCACAAGCATGGCTGCTTCATCAGCGGCCATCTCTTCTAGCTTAATCTTCAACTCCACATACCCTAACTTGTCAGCCAACTCAGAATGCGCCATATAATTTTTAATGTCTTTCTGATCAAGCTGCGCGGTGGCGTACCAGCAGCACCGGTATGGGCGCACGCTGCACCAGATAATCAGCGATGTTGCCCAGTATCCAGCGCACCGGGTCTCGTCGGTTACGAGTGGTCATCACCCAAAATGTCAAACGCCCCCTGCTCGATCAGGGTCAGCAGCGATTGATCGGTGACGCCAGCTATGGCCAGTCGTCGAGGATCAGCCTCTGCCAACTCTGGTCGGGCTGCTATTTCAGCCAGATACCCTTCTGCCTCTGCCTGCCTCTGCCGTTGACGGGTGAACCACGTTTCGGCATTTGTCATGCTGTATAGGGCAGGTGGCTGAGTGGCTGAGGGGATAACACGAACCAGGGTGAGCATACCCTTGGAAAGGTGGCACAGTTCCAGTGCATTGGGAATGGTTTCTTCGGGCACGGACGATCCGTCTAATGGAACAAGGATTTTTTGGTACATGATTGCCTCTCGTATCTGTTTAACACAATCCCAGCCACGGTTTTCAAGAACCTCGCTCAGGCCAATGTCTCTGTCGTTGCCTGGTGATGAGCGATAAATGCTGGTGTCCGATCCCAGGTTTCTTTAGCGATATCTTTTAATGTAACAGACAATAGCAATTTGTTATCAGCCGGATCATAGTCGCGGATGAAATCAGTAGGAATGTAGGTTGCACCACCAAGCAGTATGCTAAATAGCTCAAGATAACTGGCGTACAATTTCAAGCCTGGGTTCACATCATTCTGGCGGTGGTGAAGGCGAATGGAATTACCAATGTCATGACCATCAGCTGTCCATACGGTCGTTCCCCGACGAAGCTTTTTGTCTCGTAACATTGTCAACGCATTTTCATTGCGTGGCCTTTGTTTATAAAAAATCTGGTGAAACATAATTGTCATCCTTTTTGAATTATCCTTCTTCATTCTGGCGCACCAGCAGCACCGGTATCGGCGCCCGCTGCACCAGATAATCGGCGACGCTGCCTAGCACCCAGCGCACCGGGTCACGCCGGTCACGGGTAGCCATCACCAAAACGTCAAACGGCCCCTGGTGAATCAGTGTTAACAACGATTGGCCTACATCTCCGGATATAATAGAGTACTGGAGATGCTCCGCCGTAACATCCAACCGAGCAGCTACTTTAGCCAGATACAATTCTGCCTCTGCTTCTAGCTGGCGCTGGTGGATATGCCACAGTTCGGCAGCAGCTATGTTGTGAGGGACAACTCGCACCAGCGTGAGCGTACCGCCGGAGAGTCGCCGCAGTTCCAACGCATAGGGAATAGCCTCCTCGGCTGCTGACGATCCGTCTAGCGGAAGAAGGGTTTTTTGGTACATGCTTGCCTCTCTTGCTTGTTCAATATAACCTCAGCCACACTGTTCTAGAGCTATCGGGTTTCTACTACAAGTGGAACAAGACTTAATTTAGTCTTGGCCTGGGCTTCCTGATGCCACTTCCACAATAAGGGGGTTAGGGCCATGAATAAAAACAAGCTGCTATTTAGAGCGAGTAGGCCCCATACCCAGAATGGCGCTTCGGCTATTGTCATTTCAAACTCCTTTTATATGATGCTTATAGGATAGTGGGAAACGGCCGTTTTGTCGTCGGCTGGATGTTGATTTCTGGCTCAACAAAAAAGACCACCATCCGGTGGTCTTCTCAACATGTGATGAGGTTGGCTCAGACTGAATCCGTGCTGGACAAAATCATGCCCACCATCCTCAATGATGATGCTCCCGCTCGTAGGCTTCGGCTTCGGCCTTCGTCTTATGCACGGTGCCGTCGGGATGCTCCGGCGGTGTGTACACGGTATAGAGCTTCAACGCCTCATCCGCCGCGGTGTTGATCACGTTGTGTTCGGCACCGGCCGGGATGACGATAGCGGAGCCACCTTCTAACTGATATGCTTGCCCACCAATCACCGCCCTGCCTGTGCCTTCTTCGACGCGGATAAACTGGTCGGTATCGGGATGGGTCTCAAGGCCGATATCTTCGCCGGGCTTGAGTGCCATGACCACCAGCTGGCTGTGCGGGCCGGTGAACAGGACTTCACGGAAATAATCGTTCTCTTCGGTTTTTCTCTCAATGTTTGTGTGATATCCAGACATGTTTCGTCTCCTTAAATAAGTGGTGTATACGTCATGGGTGACATTCAACCACGACCGTCTAAATTTTGGGGCCGTTTAGCCCAATTCTAAGGGGCTGCCTGTCCCGTCAGCATCAAACCATTTAAGCTCAATTTCGAGGCTGTGTTGAACACCTTTTGTCTTTTTATCTTCATCCTCTACCTGAACTTCAAGTATGAGGTTGGTTGGAAATGCCAGTGTCAGCTCTTCCTCTCCTTGACGTAAAACAAGTTGCCCTTTTTCGATCTTATCGGCAACTTGATGCAAGAATTGGCTCACCTCTGAGCGACTGCGCCGTTCTTCACTTTTGAATAACCTGGTTTCTTTACCCATTTTGCAATCTTCCTTATAGTTGTTGACAAGATTGGTTCAGACTTGGAGATTGAACCAATTTGAAAATCGTTAGATGCTTTCAAGCCTCAGGGCCGTTACTCGTGCCCCGCTGCCGTTCTTCGATTTCTTCTTAGTCCGCCGCCAGTCCTCATTGGTAAACTGCTCTAATGCTTCCAGCGCTTCGCTACCATACACGACTGAAGGGCCGCCGCCCATTAGCACCGCCACGCCAATGGTTTCCGCAACTTCTTCACGGCTGGCACCAGCTTGCAAAGCATCGTGGACATGGAAGGCAATACAGCCGTCACAGCGCACGGTGATGGCAATGCCCAAGGCGATCAATTCCTTTACCTTAGCGCTCAATACGCCCTCGGAAACGGCGGCCTTGTGCAAACGGCCGAAGCCGCCCATCGGGCCGGAAATCTCACCGCCTAGCTTGCCCATTAACTGCTTCAAATGTTCGTAATATTCAGGATAGTTTTTCATGTTTTTGATCTCCTTTTTTTGCTTGAAGAATACTATTCCATAATGATTCGGCCGTTCCGCCCTTCAATAGAAAGGCATCGGCTCCGGCTGCCAACGCTTGTTGGCGGTATTGTGGGTGGATTGTTAAGATGATGATTTTGACTTGTGGCAACTGACTTTTGATGTGCTGGGTGGCTTCCAAACCATCCATCTTGGGCATATGAATATCCATCAGCACCACATCGGGATGGTAAACGGCCGTTACCTCCATCGCTTCCTGTCCATTAGCCGCTTCCCCTACCACTTCAATTTCGGGAATGCGCGCCAGTAATGCTTTAAGCCCTTGCCGTGCTGACCGTTTATCGTCTGCGATCAGTACACGCACCTCATTGTTGCTCATTATTTATCTCTCATTATTGCCAAGGGATATCATCATGCTTCAAGCATACTCGTGTACCCGCCGTCTGTCGTCGGCCAGATGTTGATCCTGGCCTCAACAAAAAAGACCGCCTCAGGCGGTCTTTCTCCACATATGTTGATTATAGGTTAAAACGTTTGCGGTAGGGCTATTAGCGGGGTGGAACTATTACGTTTCCTCAACATCAGCATCGTTTTCCAATGTTGTTAAGCCTTCACGCAAAGCGTACAAGGTGGCCTGAACGCGATTAGCCAGGTGCAGTTTACTCAATATATTGCTGATGTGCGTGCGGATAGTCACTTCAGCTACCGTGAGCTGCTCGGCCATTTGTTGGTTGGTTAATCCTTGGGCCACCAGTTGCAATACTTCCAATTCGCGCTCGGTCAGTGGGTCCGGACCGGGGGATGGGGGGGCGGTCTGGGGACGGCCGAGTTCTTGCAGAACTTTGCGGGCAATGCTGGGATGTAATGATGGTTCGCCCCGGTGAACCTGGCGAATGGCCTGGATTAAATCTTCCGGATCAGCGTCCTTCAACATGTAGCCCAAGGCACCCGCTTTAATCGCCGGAAACACCTTATCATCAGCGGCAAAGCTGGTCAGGGCCAGGATGCGGCTGTTGGGCTGGCTGGCAGTAATAAGGCCTATGGCTTTAATACCATCCATCTCCGGCATCATTAAGTCCATTAAAATGACATCTGGCTGTAACTCTTTGGCTTGGGCTACCGCTTCTTTTCCGTTGCCGGCTTCGCCCACGACTGCAAAATCAGGTATCCGCTCTAATAAAGCGCGGGTTCCTTTGCGGACAATACCGTGGTCGTCTACGATTAAAATGCGGATGGGGGGCTGGGTCATGTTTTTGCCTTTTATGGACGGATTATCAATCAGTCCTACGTATTAACGGTGATACGTAGTATTGTACCCTGCCCAGGGGCGCTTTGGACAAGCAAATCGCCGCCAATTTTCTCTACCCGTTCCTGAATGCCGCGCAGGCCCATGCCGCCGCTGTGGTGAACGGCCGTATCAAAGCCCACACCATCATCCTCTATTTCCAGGCAAACCTGAACCTCATCAAAGCGTAAGGAGATATTGACCTGTTTAGCGCGAGCATGTTTGACAACATTTGTCAGAGCTTCCTGGGCAATGCGATACAGCTCTATCTCTAGTGGCAGCGGCAAGCGTCTTTCGCCGCTCGTCTGAAAATCGGCATGGACGCCGGAACGCGCTTCAACTGCTTCCAGGCGCGTTTGCAGCGCAGTCACCAATCCTTCTTCCTCTAATACAGGCGGCCTTAACTCAAAAATGAGCAGGCGCATATCGAGCATCGCTTCACGGGCCATTGCTCGCAGTTCATTAAGATTCTCAGCCACAATGACTAATTCCCCGTCTTTTAAGGCCAGGCGGGTTGCATCGGCGTAGAGGGTGACGCTGTAGATGGCCTGGGTGACGGAATCATGTAATTCGCGGGCTATTCGACTGCGTTCATCGGCAACGGCCGTTTTCTGTGCCTGTTGGTACAGTTCCGCATTGTGCATGGCGATGGCGGCCTGATTGGCAAAGGCCTGAGCTAATTGTGCATCCCTTTCTTCATAATAACCAATCTGACGATGCGCCAAACTCAGCATGCCCAAAAGCTGGCCGCGCACAATGAGAGGCACACCCATCCAGGAACGGATGTAGGGGAATGTTTTGTCTAGGGGAGCGCCACTGGCTGATTCATACGCTTCAACCAAGGCTTCATCCTGGCGCAAATCGGCGATGTAAACCGGCTGTTGTGCCTCCAGCATTGCTTGAATGGTGGCAATGCGCGCCGGTTGATAATTGACCTTCACCTTGGCGGCCAAGGTGTCTGGGCGGCGGCTGGCGCGCATCACCATGACATCATTGTGCAGCATTAGGATGGCTGAGCCACTGTAGTCAACCACTTCTTTTAGCTGATCCAGGATGAGCAGGAGCAGCGGCTCCAGTTCGAGGGTGGAGATGATGCTGCGGGACACTTCACGCAAGGTTGTTAGTTCATGGGTGCGTTCGGCCACCCGTTGTTCCAGCATTTGCTGCGCCATCACGCGCTCCGTGATGTCGGTGATGAGTCCTTCGACCGCTTGTACAGTTCCATCAGCTGCATACACCCCTTGCCCTTGTTCCCAGACCCACTTTTCCTGGCCGACGGCCGTTATAATACGATAGGTCAACCGAAAGGGATCACCCGCTTGTAACGCACGCTGTGCCTGTACCCACATTTCGTCCCGCTCGGTGGGATGGATCAGCTGCGCCCAGGCAATTGTTTTACTGTTTATCAAATCTTCAGGTTGGTAACCGGTTAAGGCGGCAGATCCTTCACTAACAAACGTCATTGTCCAGTCGCGGTCGTTTTGACAACGGTAGGCCATACCCGGTAAATTGGCCAGTAGTGTGGATAAGCGTCGCTGGCTTTCCTCTAAGGCAGCCTCTATGTGTTGGTGGCGCAGCAGTTCCTGGCGTAGCAAATAATATATGAGTAACGTGGTAACGAAAACAAACACTAACCCCTTGAGCGTTTGCCAGGTTGTTAACTGGTCTAGTTCAGGAATAACTGTTTCCAACAAGCGATCAGAAAAAAGAACCCAGAGGGCGGTAAAGACCGTAAAAATCAAACTTATCCGTAAAGCCGCTTTATGTGCCGTTGAGTTTCTCATTTACAAGTATTGTAAGTCACCAGTAAAATGGCAACAAATTGCCAAACAGTTTTGCAAATGCCTATATTGCTTAATTGGTGCATCGCGTATCTTTCAGTTTGATGGTTTGGGGGATAAGCTGGTTCAGGTTTCTTCTCCTGCTGCGTTCGCTTTGTCCGGCAGCGGGCCTACTTGATCTAAATCAAGGCAGGTAAGACGGCTCCCGCGTATGCTGATGTCACAGTGAGAACACTACATTTAGTTTCAAGGAAAATCAAACATGGACGAAGAAATCTGGTTACCTTTAATTGACACGGAACTGTGCACTGGTTGCGGTGACTGCATTGTTACGTGCCCTACCAATGCTTTGGAGCTGGTTGGCAGCACGGCCGTTCTTATTGAACCGACGGCCTGCAACTACTGTGCTGTATGCGAAACAATTTGTCCTGTAGACGCGATAGCCCTGCCATACCAGATCGTTCTGGAGTCTGACTTATGAACTCACTGCTGCAAACATTCATGACTGAAGAGATGGTCTTGACGGCGATCAAAGCAGTTATTGATCCGGAACTGGGCCTCAATATTGTTGACCTGGGCCTCATTTACAGCGTAGATATTGCGGAAGACGGCCGTATAACTATCACCATGACCCTCACCACACCCGGCTGCCCCCTTCATGCCAGCTTCGCTCAGGAGATTGAGCGTGTGCTGTGGCAATCTATTCCCGACTTAACCGGCGTACAGGTTGAACTGGTCTGGAATCCACCCTGGAATCCGGTGATGATTTCACCCGAAGGGCGTACCCTGCTGGGGATCGATTGAACCCTGGAGTAACAAATGGACACGACAAAAGATGCTGTTTTTCGCGCTTTGCGCACTGTGAACTACCCTGGCTTTTCCCGTGACATCGTCTCATTTGGATTGGTACACGGTGTTCTGATGGAGGGCACGACCGCTCGCATCGGCCTGGTTACGGCCGCTCTGCCCCAGGAAATACAGCAAGAGATAGCCGAAGCGGTGTCCCGTGTGGTCCGTACCGTTCCTGGTGTCAAAGACGTACTTCTGCAAATCGGCAAGCCGCCACAATCAAAGAAAGTGCGGACTGGTGCCCCGACGCCGGAAGAAATCCCTGGTATCTTGCATGTTCTGGCTGTGGCTTCCGGCAAGGGGGGCGTGGGCAAAAGCACGATCGCTGTCAATCTGGCAGCAACTTTGGCTAAGTCTGGGCTGCGCGTTGGTTTGTTGGATGCTGATATTCATGGTCCCAACGTGCCGCGCATGTTAGGTCTGAAGCATTTACCTCCGGCCGAAAACGGCAAAATCCTGCCGGCCGAAGCGTATGGCATCAAGGTAATGTCGCTGGCCTTTGCTGGTGATGATGCGCCTGCTATCTGGCGCGGACCGATGATTGATAAAGCAATCCAGCAATTTTTGTCTGACGTTTTCTGGGGCAAACTCGATGTGTTGGTGGTTGATCTGCCACCCGGAACAGGCGATGCCCAACTCTCATTAACGCAACGCATTCCGGTGGACGGTGCCATTATCGTTTCCACGCCGCAGTTGGTGGCGTTGGATGATGCCCGTAAGGGGATCGCCATGTTTCAGAAAGTGGGGGTACCTGTGCTGGGGCTGGTTGAGAATATGAGCCATTTTCGCTGCCCGGATTGTGGCGGCGTGCATTATATTTTCGGGCAGGGTGGCGCAGCCGCTCTCGCCGCTGAGCTAAATTTGCCGCTGCTGGCAGAAATCCCGCTGGAGCCTCTTGTTCGCGAAGATGGGGACAGCGGCTTCCCGGCCGCGCTGGATCCAAACTCACACACACGCCGGGCGTTCTTTGGTCTGGCCGAGGCCGTTAGCGACCGTCTCGGTATATTCCAGGCCATACCGGAGGTAATGCAATGAGTACATTACAACCTTTGCTTCCTGTTTCCAGGTCTACACAACTATTAGATAAGTATGTGCTGCCCAAGGTGGCGCTGACGGTGATAACCATTGCTTCTTTTATTGGTATCTGGCTAACTATGAGTACACATGGTGCGGGTACCTGGTCCCAGGTAGCTACTCGTTGGCTGCATCTTGTTAGCTTTGCCACGCTGGCGGGGGGATTTATGTGGAAAGGGTTGTTTACGCGGCCGGCGCAGAAACAGGCGCAGCAGCCCTATTTCATCCAATTTACGTCCGCTTCCTTTGCTCGTTTTCGGCGATTAACTCAGATCATCCTGCCAATTTTTGCCCTAACGGCCGTTTACGATCTCATTCGATTTGCTCGCTGGGGTGTCGATGGATGGATAGTAGAAGCAGAAATTTATCTTCTGGCCATGATTATGCTGGCGGCAGGTGTAGACGCTTACGGCCGCCACCAGAAAAATCCTTTTGCTGAACGCAACCTGGCGCGGTTTGTACTCTTGTTGTTGCTGCTAGATGCCTTGGTGCTGGCCGGGTTTGATGTGACGCTGGCGCAGGGTGGGCAGGCTTGGCCGCTGCTGGTCCGCTGGCTCCACTTAGCCGCATTTGGCCTCTGGTTTGGCGGCGCCGTGTGGAATATCTTCATCACTGTACCAGCGGCGCGGGACATCGTTTCTGTGCCGGTGGTGGTCGCTGCCAGCCAGCAACTGGAGCGGTTTAGGATAGCGGTACGGCTCATCTTACCAACGCTAATCGTGTCCGGTTTTATCCAGGCATATCGTTACGTTGGTTTTAATCTCAATGCATTAATAGCTTCAACTTTTGGCTGGTTAATCCTTGCCAAACTGTTGCTAATCGGCGTCCTCATCGTCGTCTTTCTGACATGCCCAATGTGGCGAGCTTGCTCCCCTATCTCCGGCATGTGCAAACTCGATGATTTGTACGCTAAGGAGCATTAATGATGGCAATTGAAAGCCCTTTGTTGGCCACCCGAACGTTAGATAATCGCGGTAGTGATTGTGCGGCAGGCTTTGTCAAACTATTGGAAATCATGGAGACGCTTTCAGCAGGGGAAACGCTGCTAATCTTGAGCACGGATGCTGCCTCACGGCGCGAACTGGAAGATTGGGCCGCTCGCGCCGGACATACAATGATAGACGCTACTAAAAGCGGTCCCTTCTGGCGTCGTGAATATCAGTATTTGATCCGTAAGGAGGCCGTATGAACCAGATAGATGCAATTACACTGGCCATGTCAGCCGCAGCCGCAGCACAGGGTCGGCCAAACAGTTTTGCCCAAAAGCGACCCGACGTCAAAACATATGTGGCATTAAAGCATATCCTGGCAGAAAAGTATCCGGGCGTAACCAATGACATTCTTGACGTCGGACCTGCTTCATTAGAACGTCAAACTGTTCTGAAAATGCAGCTGCAACAGGCCGGGGTTGAAAAAGATAGGGCCTTACTGCATCAGGCCAGACAACTATTAGCGTATCTTCTACAACATGATTCTAAATCAGCAACGGCTGTTTTTGTTACCGCTGCCGATTTACAAAATGCAATAAAAATTCTGACAAATCATTTGGAGGCATTTGATTATGAGCAACGAAACCGTATTAGACATTCGCACCATTCCCCCGATGCAGCGTCACCCGCTTATCTTTGACCAATTTGAAGCGCTGAAGACGGATGAAAGCTTTGTTTTGGTCAACGACCATGATCCAAAGCCACTTTACTACCAATTCCAGGCTGAACGTACTGACCAATTCACCTGGGAATATCTGGAACAGGGTCCGCAGGCTTGGCGCGTGCGCATCGGCCGTCGCTAGAACCCATGGCACGTCCTGTTCCCGCCCAATCGCGTGTGCGCTACCGGCAGCGGGCACCGCTAATGATTCTGGCGGCGCTCGCCTTGCTGGCCGGACTGTGGGCTGGCTTAATTCGTCTGGGCTGGCAGCTGCCACCCTTGGCACTACAGCTGCCGGCCCAGCACGGTCCGCTGATGGTATCGGGCTTTTTAGGCACATTGATTAGCCTGGAGCGTGCTGTAGCATTAAGTCAAAATCAGAACGGCGTTCGCCTCTATTATTTGTCACCGCTGCTGGCCGGATTGGGAGCGGTGACGCTCTTTTTAACGCTGCCAACGGCCGTGCCGCGCGGCTTAAGCACGCTCGGTGCACTAGGATTGGTGCTCATCTTTGTCGTTATCTACCGTCTACAGCCGACCATAGATCATGGGGTCATGGGTATGGGTGCGTTTATGTGGCTTGTAGGTAATGGATTGTGGCTGATTGGAAAACCCGTTTTTCAGGTTGTTCCCTGGTGGGCTGGTTTTCTTATTCTGACAATTGCTGGTGAGCGGTTAGAGCTGGCGCGGGTGCTGCTGTTAAAACAAACAGCCCGAAACTCTTTCCTCGCCATCATTGGCCTATTTCTGGCTGGTCTTCTGGTCTCACTGATATCCCTGGACTTTGGCATTCGTTTGGCCGGGATTGCCTTGCTTGGGTTGGGATACTGGCTGCTGCGTTTCGACATTGCCCGGCGTACGATCCGGCAAAAAGGATTGACCCGCTATATTGCGGCCTGCCTGTTGCCCGGATATGTCTGGCTTATAGTTGGCGGCCTGTTTTGGCTAACATACGGTGGTCAGTATGTAGCCGGTCCTGTTTATGATGCCTTGCTGCATACAATTTTCCTCGGTTTCGTTTTTTCGATGATTTTTGGTCATGCGCCCGTGATTATCCCGGCTGTGTTGGGTATTAAGGTACCTTACACCCCTTTATTTTATACACATCTGGTGCTCTTGCACATCTCTTTGGTGTTGCGTGTTGTTGGAGATTGGCTACTATGGCTACCGCTGCGACGTTGGGGCGGCTTGTTGAATGAAGTGGCAATATTGGGATTCTTACTGATAACGGCGGTAGCTGTCCGGCGTGGCAAAAAGAATGAGCCTTCAAGGAAATAACATATGCCACTTCTCACCCGTTGGTATATAAAGTCGGCACTTACCTATCTGGTTGCAGCTTTGGTGCTGGCAGTACTGTTGGCTTTGCCCAACACCATCAATCTGCCCTCATTTGTAAGATATATGAATCCTGCCTACTTTCACCTCTTCCTCGTGGGCTGGGTAACCCAGATGATCTTTGGCGTCATCTACTGGATGTTTCCCATCATCACCCGAGCTAGACCGCGAGGCAATGAACAAATTGGTTGGGTTAGCTACACGTTTTTGAATGTAGGTTTGTTGTTACGTGTGATCGGGGAACCCCTGACCAGTACTTCCCCTGAAGCGGGGTATGGCTGGCTGTTGGCAGTTTCTGCCCTGCTGCAATGGTTAGCAGCCGTCCTTTTTGTTTATCTGGCCTGGCCACGGGTGAAAGAAAAATACCGCGGAGAGTAAAATGCCTCATCTCAGCCAATGGCTCATCCATACTGCTCTGATCTATCTTCTACTAGGGTTTACTGTGGGAGCACTGCTGTTAACCCACAAGGGCATACCTTTGCATCCTGCTTTGTGGGGCTGGCTGCCAACCCACATCGAGTTTTTGCTTATGGGGTGGACTGTACAACTAACAATGGGCGTCGCCTTCTGGATTTTACCTCGTTACTGGAAAAAACCGCGCCGGCCTAGAGCATTACTGGCTTACATTGCTTTTATTCTCCTTAATTTTGGTATTTGGTTGGTAGTAGCCGGAACAACTTTCCACGCAGGGCCAGGGGTTCTATTGGGTGGGCGAGTCGTCGAAGTTGGCGCAATTCTTTTCTTTGCTCTTCATGTTTGGAATCGCGTTGTAACTAGAGATGGTGCATAATCTTTGTGGAAGCATCTTACATGTCCAGCAAATCCTCCCAATTTGGGTTACCTTGAGCATAAAAATAGAAAAGAATAGTAAGGCAAGAAAAGATAGAGTATTTTCATGGAAGTGCGGGATGGATCACATTAGAAACTACGGTCAGGGCTACTGGATCTGAACCCACGATCACTTCGACCCGAACCAAGCGCGCTGCCAAACTGCGCCATGCCCCGAATATGAGATTGCTACGCCAATTGAATCACGGTCGAAAAAATGATTGACGAATTGAGTAATCTTGGCTGGAGATATCTTCTACCCACATATCGTCAGGCTCTTGGTAACTGCTATAATTCGACCACTATGAAAACAAAAACCACTCTTGATCCTATTCCTTTACGCGCCCAGTTTCCGGCGCTTCAGTTAGAAGTTGGTGGTGAAAAGGCCGTCTATCTCGACGGCCCCGGCGGCACTCAGGTACCTCAAAGCGTGATCGACGCTACAAGTGGCTATCTGAGCCACGGGGGCAGCAATTCAGGCGGCCCCTTCCTTACCAGCCATTTTTCAGATGAAATAACTAGCGCGGCCCGGCAGGCTATGATGGATTTCTACAATGCGCGCCGTCCCGAGGAAATCGTCTTTGGCCAAAACATGACCAGCCTCACCTTTAGCATGAGTCGCGCGATTGCCCGTACCTGGCAGCCGGGTGATGAAATTGTCGTTACGCGCCTAGATCATGATGCCAACATTTCTCCCTGGCTCTTGGCAGCTGAGGCCAAAGGTGTAACCGTGCATTGGCTGGACTTTGACCCAACTGATTGCACCCTGCGTTTGGACTCTCTACCCAGTTTGTTAAATGAAAAAACGCGCCTCGTGGCAATCACCTTTGCCTCCAATGCCGTTGGCTCCATTACCGACATTAAACGGGCTGTGGACATGATTCATGAAGTAGGGGCTCTGGCCTATGTGGATTCTGTTCATTATGCACCTCATGGGTTGATCGATGTTCAGGAGCTTGACTGTGATTTTCTAGTGGCTTCTGTCTATAAATTCTTTGGCCACCATGTAGGCGTCCTCTACGGCAAATACGAGCTTTTAGATAAGTTAACCGCCTATAAGGTTCGCCCCGCTTCCAATATACCCCCTGGTAAATGGGAAACAGGCACGCAAAGTTTTGAAAGTCAGGCCGGTGTTACGGCTGCCATCGATTACATTGCTTCCATCGGTGATAGTGATGGCACGCGTCGGGAACGGTTGGTGCGTGCTATGGCATCAATTAAGCAGCATGAAATGGCTTTGAGTGAACATTTTCTTACCGGAGCGACGCAAATCGCCGGCCTGCGCGTGTACGGCATTACAGATATTGAAAATCTTGAAAACCGGACGCCGACTTTTGCCGTTAGCCTGGAAGGTTACACGCCAAAGGAAGTTGCTACGAAATTGGGTGAAGAAGGCATATTCGTCTGGCATGGCGATTACTATGCGGTGGCTGTTATGGAACGGCTGGGGCTGCAAGAGAAGGGCGGATTGGTGCGGATTGGGTTCGTCCATTACAACACGCATGAAGAAGTGGACCGCGTTTTGGCTGCCCTGGCAGCCCTGGCCAAGTAGGTTTCCAGCTCATTTATGCGTCTGCCTTACAAGAATACAAAGCGTAGGAAAACAGTTCTCGTGACAGCTCTTCACGGATAAACATCCGGCCGGAAACGACGATGACCTCCTCAAAATTCTGTCTCATCTTATAAATATTTTGGTCCTCACACGGGCATTTTGTACGGCAAATATGAGCTGCTAGACAGCCTGATGGCTTACAAAGTGCGCCCGGCTCCGGCCAAACCAGCGGGTAAATGGGAGACCGGCACGCAAAGTTTTGAAAGTCTGGCAGGGGTTACGGCCGCTGTCGATTATCTGGCATCCCTTGGGGGTGAAACAGGCCCGCGCCGGGAGCGGTTGGTGCAGGCCATGCAGCACATTAAAGCGTATGAGATGTCCTTGAGCCAGCGCTTTTTAATGGGAGCCACGCAGGTGACCGGGCTGCGTGTGTATGGCATCACCGATGTAGAACGATTAGCTGAGCGTACGCCGACGTTTGCCGTCAGCCTGGCGGGAATGTCAGCTGAGGCGGTGGCCACGCAATTGGGTGACCAGGGGATATTTGTGTGGCATGGTCATTATTATGCTGTGGCGGTGATGGAGCGATTAGGCCTTATGGAACAAGGTGGGCTGGTGCGCATTGGCTTTGTCCATTACAATACAGCCGATGAAGTTGATCGGGTTGTAAATGCTCTGGCGGCGTTGCGCTAGAGTCAACAGATACAGTGCTTTGTAATGCAAAATCCTTTTGTGATTTGCTCAGCTGTTTTCTGGAGAACGATTGAGTAAAAACCAGGCGAGCATCATCAAAACGAAGCCGCCAAAAAAACCAGTCCCCACGCCCAGTCCGGTGATAAGCATCCGTACCACTTCGCCCGAGGTGATGAGCGAGAAGCCAATCACAAGCAGCCCGGTACCGCCCAATCCGCCAGACACGAGGAGCATACAGCCTGGCAGTCGTTCTGCTTCGCGGTCTCCCCGCTGGCGCACAATGAGGTATTCAACAATCGCCCCAATGATGGCACTGGCGAGCCCTATCGCCAGGCCGATAAAAAAAGATTGTAAATTCATTCTGGTGTTTGCCTCCAAAAATTTTGATTTTTGCTTCACGCAACCGTTGTGTAGGTTAAGCGGTCTGGTGTCCACTTGTCATCTGTGGTGTGTCATGACATTGTAGGGTCAAACGTCATTCAGGCGGGAGCAGCCGGCGATGGCGCAGCGCTTTTTGCAGCAGCGGCTGGATTTGCTGCTGGATGTGGCCGTTGGCGTAGCCGACCCAACCGACGTCAGTGTGGGCATCTAACGGGCAGTTAAGCGGCTGTCCCGCACCGTCAGTAATGATGACGCCGAGCTCGCGGGCGATGAGTTCGGTGCAGATGTCGTACGGATGGCAGCAGATGCCCAGGGCTAGATTTTGCTGCGCAAGCAGTGGTTCCATGTACGGCCGTAAATCTGCCACAAACCGATCCCGCCCCGACATCAACTCATACAGCTGCCCACCGCTGCAAATATATTGGTCTTCAAAACAGTGCGCCTTGCCCGGCTGCACCGGCCCTAGCGCGCCCAGCACGATCTCTTCGTCAATGGCCGCCAGTTCTGCCCGCGCCCCAGGGAAGAAGCGAGAAATCATGGCGAAGCCGTGGGCAATAGTGGTGGCGCGAGACGGCTGCAGCGGCAGTGCCGTTTCGGTTTGCGTGAGTCGATTATAGCGCACCGCCGCCACGCCTTGCCCGCGCACGGCCCACACCGCATCAGACAGATGCTGCTTCACCAGCGGAATCTCTGTTTGCACAGCCAGTTCAATATCTTGCAAGCTGGTTTGCGGCCCACGGTTGGGGGCAACGGCCGTTAAAATCCAACCGCTCCGTTTTTGGTACATCAGCCCGCGCGTGCCGTCGATGGGATCTACGATGATGCGCCAGACGGCCGTTTCTGCCGCAGCCCCTTCCGGTAAAACAACCTGACCACCCGGCAGCCCTTCGGCAATGAGCACGATAGGAAAGCGGGAAGCCACCTCGCGACGAAAAAAATCGATCAGCACGGCTTCGCTAACGCGATCCACGGCATAAATCGTGTCACCTTCAGACTCTTCGGCGATGGTTGACAGGCTCTCTAACGAGGCTTGTTCGCAAGCGGCAACAACGGCCGTGCGAATATGATCATGCAGCTTACGAACAGGTTGCAGCAGGGGATGGGGGAGACGCATCAGGAAAGTTTGGAGTTGGCTACATTATCCAGCTGGTGCAGGGCATTTTCCAATAGTCGTTTACGCGATTCGGCTTCATCAAACAGCAGGGCGTTGCTCACGGCGATGGCGATGGCAGCAGCAATGGCGCGGGCGCGTTCCAAATCCATTTCGCCAAAATCCCCGTCTTTTTTGTTGAGCAGCTGCATGGCACCCACAACTTGTCCGCGAAAAATGAGCGGGACACAAAGCAGAGAGCGCGTTTCGAAGCCTGTTTTCTCATCTGCTTCCCGGAAATGATCTTCATAACCGGCAACGTCGTTGGTGTAAATTGGCTTGCCGCTTTTTACTACTTTGCCCACAATGCCCTGGTCAAGATTCAGTTCTAATTTTTCCAGCTCATCAACGGCCGTGCCCACGTTGGTCAGCACTCGCAGCATCTGGGTCTCTTCGTCCAGCAGCCAGAGTGACGACGCTTCAATGTGCCAACTGTCGTGCACCTGCTGAATGGTGAGATGGATCACTTCATCCAGGTCCAGAGAAGCGGTGATGGTTTGGGTGATGTGGATGAGGGTGTTTAGTTCTTCCAGGCGGGCGGTTAATGCCTGATCAGCGGCCTGGAAAACGCGGGCATTTTCCAGGGCAATGGCGGCGTAGTCCGCCAGAAAGGAGAGCAAAAATTCATCTTGCTTGCTAAAGGCGCGATAGGCAGAGCGGTTGCTCACGCCCAAAACGCCCAGGCTAATGCCGCGCAGCTGCAAAGGCACGTATAAAACGGCGTGGGCAAAGCAGCCCGATTTTATCTTGATGCCTTCGCCAGACATGTTCGATTGGCGCAACGGCCGTCCTGACTGCATTACTTCCCCAGGTAAGGAAGTTGCGATGGAGACGGCGTGGTTTTTGTTTTCGCTTTGCAGCGGCGTTTGCCGGTCGTACGGCCGTAAATAGGTGCCTGCGTCATCCGGCAGCCAAATGGTGCTTTCTTCCGCGTTGGTTAAATAGGTGGCTGCTTCCAAAACGCGCTGCAAAACTTCATCCACACTCAGTAAAGAAGTAATCGCCTTGCCAATGTTAGAGAGCGTGCGCATCTCATTGTTTTGGCGGCTCATCTCTACCTTCAGCCGGCGAATTTCTTCCGCCAGCTCCGCCTTGTCGTGCAGGAGCCTGGTTTCAACCAGCGCTCGATCTATGGTTTCCACAATTTCATCAACAGTAAACGGCTTGATGAGATAATCTTTGGCTCCCAGGCGAAACGCTTCAATGGCACTTAATTCGGAACCGTACCCTGTCATCAAAACCACAGGGGTTTTTAGCGATTCCTGGGCCATTTGTTGCAGCACGTCCAATCCGGTCATCTGCGGCAAATTGAAATCCAGCATTACCAGGTCCGGCTCGTTTTCACGAATGCTATCCAGGCCGGATTGACCGTCGTAGGCATGCAGTGTGTGATACCCAAACGAAGGCAAAACAGTTTCACTTAGATGTTTTACTATTTCTCGACTGTCGTCGATTATTAGAATGAACTCACCGCTCATAAATTTAGCTTCTTGAAATGATTGATACGGCCGTTACTCCCGATCCCCAACGGCTTTGCTTAAAAAATGCAAGGAGGATAATACCGTATTGATAAGTAGCGTAAGAGTAAATCCTTACACACGTTATTAAGTGTCATTCGCTTGAAGATGGGATAAAAACAGCTGTAAACAGCAGATCTTTGCTGTCATGTAACGTAAACTGTCATCATAAATAAATTGTGACATACTTTCCCACAGCGGACCTTCAAGCGGCCGGTCCGTCAGTTTTTTCAACGACGCGCCGATTATATCATACCCAACTTACCCATCGCCATAAGCCCTCGTAAATCAGACATGCCGATTAAAAGCCCTATATTGCTGCTGGTGTACACAAGCAAAAAACGAATGTGAAGACCAATTAAAGATATCCTGGCGTGAGCTATTACAAAAAGCCTGGTGGGTCTGGACTGCGGAAAAGCTCGGGAAAAGGGATCAATAACTTTACGTAAAGCAAGGAACGTGCTATAGTTAGCACATTATTGGTTATGTTAATGTAAAGGGATGGTTTTCAGGCAAAGCCTCCAAAACCAGCCCGCTCATTTGTACTCAAGGCGCACACGATACAAAATGAGTCAATTGTCCGTTTTTTGGAGGTAAGAGATGGTTTCCCAGCGGCGTTTCTTAAATTTGTTAACAATATTGATTTTGCTCAGCTTATTTGCTGTGGCCTGTGAACGGCCGCTCGGCGGTTCAGATGATGGCGCGACGGATGATCAGGCGGGCCAAACTGAGGATCCCAACGCTGGTGGTGGCACAGACAGCACAACTGACGGCACCGGTGACACAACCACAGGTGATACAACTACCGGCGATACAACCACAGGTGATGCTGCTGCGGGTGATACAACGACCGATGATACGGCCACGGGTGATACCGGTGACACGACAACGGATGATGCGGCTAGTGGCGAAGGTGGCGATACCGCCACAGATGTTGGTGACACAACGACAGATGACAGCGCCGAGGCTGGTGGGGGTGCTGGCGATGCAACAACAGACACCACCACCGACACTACTGGCGATACCGCTACGGAAGACACAGCTACGGATGACACCGCCGCAGAAGAAACCACTACAGATACGACAACGAGCGAGGAAACCAGCAGTGAAACAACAACCGCTGCTACCATTCCGGCCACACATACCGTAGCCGCTGGCGAAAACCTGTATCGCATTGGCCTTAAATATGGCATTTCCTGGATGACCATTGCGAACGCCAATAATTTAGCCAACCCCAATGTGCTAAGGGTCGGCCAGGTTTTGACGCTGCCGGGCTCCACGGATCCTGGGCCAACACCCTCACCGGGCACCGAAACAACGTATGTGGTGCAGCCGGGCGACAATTTGTTCCGCATTGGCCTGAAATTTGGCATTAGCTGGGTGCAAATTGCTGAAGCTAATGGTCTGGTAAACCCCAACGTGATTTCGGTTGGTGGCGAGCTGAAAATTCCAGTAGATGCTCCTGGTCCATCACCGGCATTTTCTCACATTGTAAGACCAGGCGAAACGCTCTTCCTGATTTCTTTGCAGTATGGGGTTTCGTGGCCGGCCATTGCTGAGGCTAACAATTTAACCTCACCTTATGTGATTTATGTAGGGCAAACGCTGGAAATCCCCGGCCGTTAACGATTTTTCAGCAGCTATTTTGATAAAAACAAAAGCGCACTCAGAATTGGGTGCGCTTTTTTCTTACCGATTACACAATGGTTCAATTCTTGTGTTTGGCAGAAAGCGGGGTGACCGCAGCCAGTGCTTCCATTAATTCCTGAATGCGGACAGGTTTGCTGATGTAGTTGTCCATGCCTGCCATCAAATATCTTTCACGATCCCCGGTGAGGGCATTTGCGGTCATGGCGATAACGTCTGGCTGCTCTTCTGGTGGCCAGATGTCGTGAATTTGCTCTGTGGCTTCTACGCCATCCATGTATGGCATCTGAACATCCATCAAGACAACATCATACGGTTGACGCTGTAAGGATTCTAAAACTTCTAGCCCGTCTCCGGCGACATCGGCCCGGTATCCCATGCGTTCAAGGATGCGCAGGGCAACTTTTTGGTTGACGAGATTGTCTTCGGCCAGCAAGATGCGCAGCGGATGATTTTTGCCCATGTTGGGGTCTATTTCTAATTTTTGGGGAAGTGCTGTATGGGGCACGGCCGTATCCGACAAAACGGCCGTTAACGTTTCAAATAACGATTGCTGCTTGGCGGGCTTGGTCAAAAATGCGGCAAAATAGTCCGTTTCTTTGAACTCATCCCGCGCGCCAATGGAGCTGAGCATAACCAAAGGCAATGATTGTTTGTCGTGCAGCTGGCGAATTTGGGCTGCCAACATCATGCCATCCATTTCCGGCATCTGCATATCGAGGATGGCCAGGTCAAATGGCATCCCCTTTTGTAGCAAGGTTAATGCCTCTTCCCCAGATAAAACGGCCGTGGGTACCATGCCCCACAACGTCGTCTGTTTGCCCAATATCTTGCAGTTTGTCTGGTTGTCATCAACAATTAACACTCGTTTGCCTTTCAGTTGGTGTGTTAACCTTTGGGTGTACACACGCCGTTTGGAGGCGACCGGCCTGGCGGTAATGGTGAAATGGAACGTTGAGCCTTTTTCATACTCACTTTCAACCCAAATTTGCCCCCCCATCATTTCTGCTAGCTGTTTGCTGATGGCCAATCCCAGCCCGGTGCCCCCATGTTTTCGCGTGGTAGAGGCATCGACCTGGCTGAAAGATTTAAACAATCTGTCCAATCTTGCTGGCGGAATGCCGATGCCGGTGTCTTTTACAGAAAAGCGAAGAATTGCCTCCCCCGTTGTTGGATTGGGGCATTCACCTTTGCCACAGGAAACGGACAAAACCACTTCACCCACGTTGGTAAATTTGATGGCATTGTTAAGCAGATTAACCAATATTTGCCGCACCCGGGTGACGTCGCCAAGGATCTCATTGGGCACTTCATCTTCAATAAGGTAGGCCAGCTCCAACCCTTTTTCAGACGCTTTGGTTACGACAACGTCCAGTGCTTCTTCCACACAGTCACGTACGGAAAACGGCCGTTGCTCCAGTTCCAGCTTGCCCGCCTCAATTTTAGAAAAGTCGAGAATATCGTTGATCAAAGCCAGCAGCACTTCGCTGCTGCTGCGGATGGTTTGGGCATAATCCTGCTGCTCCGGCGTCAATGGCGAATCCAGCATCAAGCTGGTCATGCCCACAACGGCATTAAGCGGCGTACGGATTTCATGGCTCATGTTGGCCAAAAATTCAGACTTCAGGCGCGTGGCTTCAATGGCCTGATCCCGTGCCTGGGCTAGTGCATGTTCAATCTTCTTCTGGGCAGACAGATCGGTTACCACACAGATGGCGCCGTCTTCTACAATGGTTTGGTTGCGGGGCACGCCGGTAAGCAATACATGAGTTTCGCTGCCATCGGCGTGAACAAGTTCAAGCTCGCGCACGCTTTTTTGCGCAGCCCGTTCCGCTTCAGTTGGCTCGGCAACGGCCGTTTGCGTGTCAATCTTAACCAGTTCCATCAATGAGCGACCAACTAGCTCCTTTTGTTCATACCCCACTAGATTGGCAAAAGCAGGATTGCAGAATTCAATTGTCCGGTCCGCCCGCAGCACCAGCAGCCCTTGCCCCATGTTGTTCATTACCTGACGAGCAAAATCTTGCTGCTTTTGTAACTTTTGCTCCATCTGAACCCGCTGCAACATCTGGCCGATATGGGAGGCAACCTGCTCAATAAACTGAATATCGTCCTGGCTGAATTCCCCTGGCTGCACCGTGTCAAAAGCCAATAATCCTTGAAAAGGTTCGGCCGCAGCTACCGGAACAAGTAGGGCAGAATGATTGTCAAACGCCTGCAAAATATCCCCAACCTGTTCAAAGCGCGGTGCCTCCTGCACATTCGGTATAAATTCTGCTGATTTTTGTCGTATCAAGTTATCAATAGGCACGATATTAGCCAGCGGAATAACTTGCCCATTGTTTTCCAACAGTTCCGGGGACAGATATTCACCAATCACATCAGCCAGCATGGCTTCTTTGTCCAGCAGCGTAAAGCTGACGCTGGGCACTGCGTAAAAAGTTGCCAGCTTTTCACAAATTGAATTCAGAGCGGCATTCAATTCATTGACGGCAGGATTAACAGCCACAATCTGTCGCAGCAGTTCTTCTTCTTGTAACTGCTTTCGCAGCTGATCTTCTGCGCGCTTCTGGCTGGTAAGATCCAAAATTGAAACAAAAACTTGAGAGAGTGTTGCTTCAAACCCTGGGGCAACGGACCAGCGGACCAATACGTTTATTTTTTCGTTCTCAAGCGTGTAGTTAACTCTTTCGCATTCAAATGAGGTTTTGCCTTCCCCCAGAAGAATGAGCTCTTCTTTGAAGAGGGTGGGCGATTCTGGACCGAGAATCTTTTCTAAACTGCTTATTAACTCTATTTCGCTAGAGGCTTTGTACAGTTTGAGGGCTGCCTGATTGACGGCATTTACCTTTACAAGGCGTAAACAATGGGCTACGTCCTGCGGATGGGCATTAAAGTAAGCCCGAAAATCGAAAATCCCTTCCTGGTGCAGCTTATTGATAAACTGCTTAACTTTAGAAAAATCTTCTTTCCACAGCGAAACGGGTATAGCGTCAAACAGGCCATGATGGTCATTTTGGCTGATTGCGGCCTGGGTGTGGGCAACGGCCGTTCCCCCATTCAAGTGAGGTTCAATATCAACCTTTGGCGATTGGTCCAACAGCGGTTCAGATATTGTTTTTTGTGTCATGGTTGTTTGCTCAGGCTCTCCCATCGGGAAAATGAAATCTACTTGCAGTAACAACCATTTTAGCAGCAAGCTTAAAGGGGGTTCGATTCTACATAGGTACTACTGGTAGCAAAACGTATGCGACTTTATGCCTAATTTTGACTAAAATGCCCCGAACTATCCTGAGCCTCCTGGGCCGCCCACTGCATCGTGTACAGATTGTAGTAACGGCCTTTTTGCGCCAGCAGCTCTTCGTGGGTGCCTTGCTCGACGATTTGTCCATCATCCAGCACCACAATCTGGTCTGCGCCCACAATGGTGCTCAGCCGGTGGGCAATGACAAAGCTGGTGCGCCCTTCCATTAGGCGGTCCAGCGCCTGCTGGATCACTTTTTCTGTGGTGGTGTCCACGCTGCTGGTGGCTTCATCCAGTATAAGAATGCGCGGATCGGCCAGCAGGGCGCGGGCAAAGGAGATGATCTGCCGCTGTCCCACGCTCAGGTTGACGCCGTTTTCGCCCACCTCGGTCTGATACCCTTCCGGCATTTTGCGGATAAAGTCGTCGGCGCCAACGGCCGTTGCCGCGGCAATCACTTCTTCATCGGTGGCATCAAGACGGCCGTAGCGAATATTCTCCTGAATGGTACCCGTGAACAAAAACGTATCTTGCAGCACAATCCCCAGCTGGCTGCGCAAGCTCGCCTGCGTCACCTGGCTCACCTCGTGCCCGTCAATCTGCAACGAGCCATCGGTGATGTCGAAAAAGCGGGAGATGAGCCGGATAATCGTGCTTTTGCCTGCACCCGTCTCACCCACCAAGGCAATGCGCTGCCCTGGCTCAGCATTTAGCGAAATGCCTTGCAGCACCGGCACGCCATCCTGGTAGCTAAACTTCACATCTTTGAATTCCACACGTCCCTTGACTGGCGGTAAATCCACTGCGTCCGGTATGTCCAGCAGGTCTGGCTGGGTGTCCAGCAGGTGGAAGACACGCTCGCTGGCGGCCATCGTGGCCTGGAACGTGTTGTACCGCTGCGCCAGCTCGCGAATCGGGTCAAAGAAGCGGTCGATGTACAGGACAAAAGCGACCAACGTGCCGGTGGTGAGGGCGTCGCCCAGCACCAGCCAGCCGCCCACGCCCACCACCAGCGCCGTGGCCAGCGAGCCCATAAAATCGACGCCAGGGAAAAAGGTGGCCGTCAGGCGGCTGGCGGCCACGTTGGCATCGAAGAAGGAGTAGTTGAGATCGTCAAAATGTTGGCTGTTTTTCTTCTCGCGGATAAAGCTTTTGGTCACGCGAATGCCGGAAATGGATTCATTCAGGTAGCCGTTGATGAGTGACAGCCGCTGCCGCGTGGCCCGGTACGCGCCGCGCACGCGCACCCGCCAATAATTCGTCAAGGCAAACATCAGCGGCAGCACGGCAAAGGTTACCAGCGCCAGCCGCCAGTTTAAGATCAGCATGGCGATGATGATACCGGTCAGCGTGAAAAAGGAGCGGAACAGGCCGGTGATTGACCAGGTGATGAAATCTTGCAGCACGCCTACGTCGCTGATGAGGCGGCTCATCAGGCGTCCGACGCTGTAGTTGTTGTGGAAGTTCAGCGACAGCGTGTGCAGGTGGCGGAACAGATCGCTGCGGTAATCGGCCACCACTTTGGTGCCCACGTAAGCCATAATGGCGATGCGAAACCGGTTGGTGATCCATTCACCCAGGGCCGCAGCCAGAAAAATGCCGGTCCACAGCCGCAGCGTGCTAAACGATCCGGCCCGGATGCCGTCGTCGATGGCCCGGCCCACGATGGTCGGCTGGGCGACGGCCAGCAGCGAACTGCTGACCATCAGCACAATGGCCACGATGAGTTTGGGCAAGTACGGCCGCATATAGCCCAACAACCGCCGCACGAGACGGCCGTCATACGCCTTGCCTATCAAATCATCGTCATCATCTTCGCGCAGCAGGGCGCGAATGCGCTCTTCGCGATCTTGTCGCTCTTGTTCTTCAATGCTAATGCCGGGGTCGAATTGTCTTTCTCGGGAACGGCCGTTTCGCCTGCCGTTTTGCTGTTGCTTTTGTTGATTACTCACGAGATTTTGCCTCCATTTCCGCTTCCAGAGCCACAAACGCTTCCTGGTCTTTTAGCTGCAAGTCGTAAATTTCGCGGTACAGGCCGCCTTCTGCCAGGAGTTGGTCATGGGTGCCGCGCTGCACGATACGGCCGTGGTCCAACACCAAAATCATGTCGGCACTCTTCAGCGTCAGCAGCCGTTGGGCAATCACAAACGTGGTGCGCCCTTCCATCAGCACCGCCAGCGCTTCCTGGATGAGGTGCTCAGTTTCTGTGTCTACACTGCTGGTGGAGTCGTCTAAAATCAGGATGCTGGGATCGGTAAGCAGAGCCCGGGCGATGGCCACGCGCTGCTTTTGCCCGCCGCTGAGCGTCACGCCTCGTTCGCCCACGCGCGTATCGTATCCTTCCGGCATCTCGGAAATGAAGCCGTGGGCGCGGGCAGCGGTGGCGGCGGCGATGATTTCATCTTGGGTGGCATGGGGACGGCCGTAAGCGATATTCTCGGCCACCGTCTGGCTAAACAAAAACGGGTCTTGCAGCACAATGCCAATTTGCTTGCGCAGCGACTGCACCTGCACTGAGCGAATATCCACGCCATCAACCAGAATCTGGCCGGCCGTGGGATCGTAAAAGCGGGGAATTAAATTGGTGACCGTTGATTTACCGGAACCGGTCGGGCCAATCAAGGCAATCGTCTGGCCCGGATCGGCATGGAACGAGATGTCGCTCAAAATTTTCAGGTCTTCGCGGTAACCAAAATTGACGCTCTGGAACGTGACCGAACCATCGACGCGATCCAGCCAGACGGCGTCTTCCCGCTCTTCAATTTCGCTGGGCGTGTCGATGATGTCAAAAACACGCTTGGCGCTGGCCCCAGCCGTCGCCGCCAGGTTCACCAAAAAGCCCAACCGCTGCACCGGCCCGCCTAACATCAGCACGTAGGAAATGAGGGCAAACAGTGAACCCACCGTAATGTCTCCTTCCAGCGCTGCCGGACCGCCAAACCAGAGCAGCAAAAAGATGGAGGCCGCCACCAAAAAAGTAAACAGGGGCCAGTTGTCGGCCCACACCTTGATGAGGCCATAACGACGGTCAAACCATTCATCATTTTCGTGGTCAAACTTGGCCAGCTCGTGCGGTTCGCGGGCAAATGCTTTGACGACGTTGATGCCCGTCATGCTCTCCTGCATGGTGGAAGAGAGCACGCCCATCTGCTCCTGAATCAGCTTGAACATGGGGCGCACCGTGTTGCCAAAACGAATGGTGGCAAATACCAGCAGCGGAATCGGAATGAGACCCAGTAGGGAAAGCTGTATGGATTCCAGCAGCATGGCGATGATAACGCCAACCAGCAGCAGGGTGGTGGAAATGAGCCCCATCAGGCCGATACCCACAAAACGCTCCGTTTCGGTGATGTCGCTGGTGGCCCGGCTCATCAGGTCGCCGGTGAGGGTGCGATCGTGAAAGCTGAAGGGCAGGGCCTGCACGCTGTTGTAAAAGTGGTTGCGTAAATCGTAGGAAACGCGGTGAGTGAGCCATTCACCGAAGTAGAGCTGGCCAAAACCAGCGGCCCCACGCACGACGGCAATGCCCAAAATGATGCCGCCAGCCACAAACAGGGCGCGCGGTTCGCCCTCTGTCAGTCCGTTGTCAATGGCATCCTTGATGATTTGCGGCACAAACAAGTTGAGCAACGTGGCAAACAGCATGGAGAAGTAGGCGATAACGAGCTGTTTCCAGTAGGGCTTCAGATACCCCAGCAATCGTCGATAGACTGCATCTTCCTTCATAAAGCGTGTCCTCCAAGATAGGTTGTGAGGAAACGGCTTGCGCTGAGCTTGTCGAGGTGGCCGTTCCCCCCAATCCTGTATTCGCTGGGAAACCAACGGGTTTCCGCATGATTAGACAATCGTCTAATAGAACAAATTAGTTTATATCAAACCCGCCGTAAATGTCCACCCATTGTTTCAATTGCCCCCTAATTGCCACTGACACAATCATCAGCCTCTAAAAGATCAGAGCCAAAAGCGACAAATTTGGTGAGAAATGCAAAATAAACCAATAATTTTGATGAAATATTGTCTTATTTTGGTGAAAAACCAAAATTATTGTTGACACCACCAAAATTTTTGTGTATATTGTCCACATTGTTCAATTTTTTGAAGCGAAAGTTGATACCAGAAGGATTTTAGTTCATGCGCAAACTGTTGGAAAAATGTCCTGCCTGTGCCGGTGAGCTGGTCGTAACCCAGCAAACCTGCCGTATCTGTGGCACCATGGTTGTGGGGGAGTTTACCCCAAATATTTTCTCCAAGCTCACGCCGGAGAATCTCCACTTTTTGGAACTGTTTGTCAAAAACAAGGGCAACGTCAAGGAGATGGAGCGCGAGATTGGCATGTCTTACTGGACCATTCGCAATCGCCTGAACGAAATTGTAGAGGCACTTGGCTTTGAGAACAAGGATGTAGAGCCAGCCGCCTCCGAAGAAGCGCTGCGCCAAAGCCGTCAGGAAATTCTGGCGCGCGTGGATCGTGGCGAGATTGATGTCAATGAAGCCGCCCAACTGCTAAAACAGTTAAGCAAATCACAAAAGGGTTTTGAATAGAAAGCATAGTCCTAGTGATTTGCTCAGGTAAAAGCCAAATCTGAGATCGGCTTAATCAACAATCTTATTAGCTTTTACATAAAGCCAGCGGCCTAACAACCAGCCAACCCTTAAACAGAAAATTGAGTATCCGTTTGCGGCAATGGCCGTCTGGCCGACGGTGCCTGCTGCCTGTTTGAAATAACAATAAGGAGAATCTCATGAAGGAAGAACGAGCTCAGATTTTAGAGATGTTGCAAAATGGAAAAATCACGGTGGATGAGGCAGATTTGCTGCTGGACGCTTTGGGCGAAACGGCCGTACCCACCACACAATCATCCCCATCCGCCAAAAATATCACACCGCTTGACCCGCTCAAACCGGTCAAACCGCTGCACGCCAGCCCCAAACTCACCGCCGAGCAAATCCTCCAGCTTAACCGCGAAGGCGTAGACCCGGCGTTCATCCGGGCAGTGCGGCAGCTGCCGCATACAGTCCTCACCGGTGACCACATCGTGACGATGGCCATTGAAGGGGTAGATCCTGAGTTTATTACGGCCGTTGCCCAGCTAGAAAATTTACCCCTTACCGGCGACCAAATGATGCAAATGGGCATTGAAGGCGTTGATCCCGAATTCTTACAGGCTTTGCGTGGCATGGAACTGCCGGAGCTGACTGGCGATCACATCGTGACGATGGGCATCGAAGGGGTGGATCCTGACTTTTTACGCGCGCTGAGTGGCTTGCACTTGCCTGGTCTCACCGGTGACCACATCGTGCAAATGGGCGTTGAAGGCGTCAACGAAGAATTTATCCAAAAAATGAAAGAAACCGACTTCATCCAGGAACTCGACGGCGATGCCTTTGTGCAAATGGCCATCGAAGGCATGGATGATGAACTGTTAAAAGAAACAATACACTTACTGTAGGGCAGTTTTGCAAAATTGCCCCTTTCAAAAAACAATGCATGTTAACAGCCATGAAAAAATAGAACGCTGATTTTCCTGATCAGGGCAATGTCGCAGGGCGACCGCTTCGCGTACAGGTAAATCAGCGTCCTATTATTTGAGGAGATCAAAATGAACGACGAACGCAAAATGATTTTAACCATGCTGGCCGAAGGCAAAGTATCGGCCGATGAAGCTAATTTGCTGCTGGAAGCCCTGGCTACCAGCGAAGCGAAATCCATGCCACCTACGCCGCCAACACCGCCAAAACTGGTAACGTCACCCGCCTTTGTGAATCCTATCCGCTGGGAAAATCAACAGCCCCAGCACCAACATCGCCACCAGCGCATTACGCCACAATTTGTGGAGGCAATGGCTCAGGTTGGGCTGAAAGATTTGACGGAAGATGAGCTGTGGCAGCTGCAAATTCACAACGTGCGCCCCGGCTACATCCGCCAGCTGCATCAGGTTGGACTTACCGACCTTTCGGTAGACGATATCGTGCAGATGGCCATTCATCGTGTGCGTCCGGAGCTGATTGTGGAGGTACGCAGCCTGGGGCTGACTCATCTAACGGTGGACGATGTGGTGCAGCTCGGTGTCCACAACGTGCGTCCCGATTATTTGCGACAGGTGCAGGAATTGGGGCTGACCGATCTGACCGTAGACGACGTAGTGCAGCTCAGCATTCACCGTGTGCGCCCGGAGATGATTCAGGAAATTCGCGAATTGGGGCTGGATGATTTAAGCGTGGACGATGTGGTCCAGTTGGGCATTCACAATGTACGGCCGAATCTCGTCCGCGAAGTACGTAACATGGGTCTCACCGATCTGACCATTGACCAGATTGTGCAGCTGGGCATTCACCACATCCGCCCCGACCTCATCCAGCAGCTACAAGCTACGGATTTGGGGCCGTTTAATTTGGACACGATCATCAATATGGGCATTCATCATGTCACGGCCGATTTCATCAAAACGATGCACAGCTATAGCCTGCCCGATTTGGATGCCGATCAATTGGTTACCATGCGCATCCACGGCGTTGATCCTCAGTTTGTGGCTGGCATTATGGAGCTGAATCTGCCTGACGTGACGGCCGAAACGCTCGTCACCATGCGCATTCACGGCGTGCGCCCTCAGTTTGCCCAGCGAATGCAGGCGCTTTTGGGCAAATCGCTCACTGCTGATGATCTGGTCACCATGAAAATCCACGGCGTCTCCCCCAAATTTACCGAGCGTATGAAGGAAAAGATGGGCGACGCGCTCACCGCCGACGAGCTGGTGGAGATGATGATTCACGGCGCGCCGGAACTTTATCATTAAGAATCCATCCGAAAGAGCCACAGAGGAAAAAGAGAAGATAGAGAACTTGAAACCGATCTCAAAAATCTCTGTGAACTCTGTGGCTAATTTTCGGGTAAGTACAAAGCATTGCCGACGCCGCGGCGGGTGTTAGGAAACTCCCCTTCTCTTCTTCTCTGCGCCCGCTGCGGCATTTTTTAAAGAGGCAGGACCGTATAGACTGCCTCTTTTTTATTGAGCTTGAGCAGGGGAAAAGTTTTGCTGCTGTCGTTTAAAGGGGGACGGCCGTTTGCCAGCAAAAGCAGCCGTTGTGAGGTTAGTAAATGAATGGGCGTGTCTTCCGGGTTGGGCACGGCGGCGATGAGATCGCTGCGCCGGGCCACCTGTGATTTGCCCTTGTCGTTGTCTTTTTCGGGCTGGGGTATCCATTCGGCCAGGAGCTGACGGCCGTAGCCATCATCTGTAATCAACAGGATGGGGTCGTTGAGCTGGCAGAGAACGGCCGTTTCTACCCGATCCCCCTTGGCCACGTTCATGAGCTGGGTGCCAGAACCACGCAAACTGCCCACCTGGCTACGCAATCCCTTGCCGCCGCGCGTCAGCAGAAGTAACGTTTCTTCACCCTCGGCCCCGTCGGCAAAAATGGGCACACCGGGCAGCGGCTGATCGAACATCAGCGGCACGGGGGCTTCAATGCTTTCGATCATGACGCGGGTGGGATACGGCCGTGCCAACCCTGCCGAAGTCACCAGCAGCAGCTTCTCCTGCTGCTTAATCTCGCGCCAGCGGGCCACCGTACACAGCACCTCCCGCTTTTCCAGCTGGAACACCTGGTTGAGCGTCACCCTGGCCACCTGCTGTTCGGCTAATTGCCGCGGCGTCAGCAGCAAAAAGCGGTATTTCGAGGTCAAAATCAGCAGCTGCTCATCCCAATCGGCCGTAATGGCCCGCTGCCCGCTGCTCGGCAAGTCTAAATCTTTTAAATCCACAGATTTCGCAGATTGCACAGATTGTTTGTCAACATCTCTCTGGTCTCTTTCTTCTCTGTGCTCTCCGCGCCCTCCGCGGTTAAAAATTTTAGGGAGGGGAACGGCCGTTATCACCTTCCCCTCACCCAGCACCACCAACGCCCGCTCTGACAAAGTCGATTCGGCCTCCACCACGCCTTCCTGCACCTGGATGCGCCGCCGCAGCGTTTCAATATTGGCCGGGCTCACTTTGGGACGGCTCGTTTCGACAGGCTCAGCCGGGGCCACATCGGCAGCGGTGAACGCCTGCGTGGTCTCCGTGCCCACTTCCAATCCCTGGGCAAAGATGCCCAGCCCGGCGGTGACGCTGCTAAACGTGTCCACGCGCTGCACCTTTTCCTGGCCGAACTTGCGCTGCAGCATCTCGTCGAAGGCAGGTACCTGGCTGGAGCCGCCGGTGCGAATCACGGCGTCGATCTGCTCCGGTTTTAGCCCCGATGCGGCCACCGTTTCATCGATGTGGGCGTCGATCGCCTGTATTTCAGCGCGGATGATCGTTTCAAACTCGCTGCGCGTCACAAACTCCTGCACCTTAAAGCCCGGCCCCTCCAGCGTAATCGTTGCCCCACGCTTTTCCGACAGCCTGCGCTTGGCCTGCTCCACGATGTCGAACATTTGCAGGCCGTAATTGCTGGAGACCAAACTTTCCAGCGCCTCGATCTGGTAGCGGCGCTGGGCAGTTTGGGCGATGTCGCGCAGCATTTGTTTGTTTTCGGCCGTTTGCAGTTCCAAAATCGTTTGCCAGCTGGAAAACGATTCATAAATCCAGTTGGGCACGGTGAGCGCCTTGTGCCGTGGTCCAAAATAGCTACCCTGGCCAAAGTGGCGCGGCAGCTTGGCCCGTACCAGCTTCTGGTCAAACACATCACCGGCCACGGGGATACCGCCGGTGGCCAGCACCCGCTGGCTGGTGCGCTCGCCCAGGCGCATCACCGTCAGGTCCAGCGTACCGCCGCCAAAGTCAAAAACAAGCACGTTTTGCGGTGTGTCGATGCTGGCTTCGTAGCTGTAGGCGGCGGCGATGGGTTCGCGCTGCAGGTAGACGGTTTCGTAGCCCGCCTGGAACGCTGCTTGCAGCAGACGCGCCTCGGCCAGCCGGTCTTTTTCCGGGTCGGTGGCAAAGCGGACGGGGCGGCCCAACACCACCTGGCGCAGCGGCCGGCCCAGATGCTGCTCGGCGCGGGTTTTGGTGATGTTGAGGTAGAGGGCGATTAAATTTTCCAGCGAATAATAATGTTGGCCGATGACGGTGCCGGGATAATCGGCATCACGCAGGCTGGTTTTGATGGAAAGCAGCAGTCGCCCGGGGGAGTAAACATCGACGTAGACGTAGACGTCGGTGACGTAGTGCATGTCGGCCCCGCGAATTTCAATCTCGCCAATCCACACTTTTTTGGTTTTGACAGGACGGCCGACATTTTGCTCGAAATAACGGTTCAGGGCGTCGCGGCCAATGTAAATTTGCTGCTCATTGGTGATGTAGAGGGCAGTGCGGGCGACGCGCGGATTATTGTTGGCTGGATCGAGGGGTAAGACGTTTACGGAACGGCCGTCATACACGGCCATCCCTGAATTTGTGGTCCCAAAATCCATCCCCACAATCATGGTTCACCTCCTTTGGGTTGAAAAGAATTTTTAACGCAGAGACGCTGAGGCGCAGAGGAAGGTCTTTGACTGGCAACATTTATTTGTTTTCATAGATTGTTTGCCATTTAGCGTGACTCTGCTGACCGAATCAACCAGTCTAAACGTGCCCCGTAATTTCGTCAAATTTTGAATCACGAATCAGACGAATAAACGAATAACACGACTGTTTTACTGCTTTTATTCGTTTCATTCGTCAATTCGTGCCATTCGTGATTTGCTTTTAGGTTCGTGTTGTTAGCAAAGACGAATTGCCGTATAAACAAGAGTTATGGTAGAAGATTGGGAAAAACTCGACAGCGAAGAGATTGCAAATTTCCGCATTTTCAAAATGCGGCGGGACACACGGCGTTCGCCGCGCACGGGGAAGGAACACAGTTTCTTTGTGCTGGAGTCGCCGGACTGGGTGAACGTGGTGCCGCTGACGCCGGATAATCAGGTGGTGATGATTCACCAATTCCGCCACGGTACGGCCGAAGTGACGCTGGAGATTCCTGGCGGCATGGTCGATGCCAGCGACGAGGATCCTTCTGAATCGGTGCGGCGGGAGCTGCTGGAAGAAACAGGTTACGCGGCCGACGAAATTATCCACATCGGCACGGTTGATCCGAACCCGGCATTTTTGAACAACCAATGCCGCACATACCTGGCGCTGAACGCGCGTTACCAGCAGCCGCCTCAGCTTGATGGCTCAGAAGATATTGAAGTGGAGCTGGTGCCGCTGGCCGATGTGCCAGGGTTGATTGCCAACGGCCGTATCACCCATTCCCTCGTTGTCGCCGCCTTCTATCATTATGACAACTATAAAAAGCAGAGTGAAGAGTGATAAGTGAAAAGTAAAAAGTGGATTTTTCACTTATCACTTTTTACTAAAGAAACTAGGAAGATATGGCAAAACAAAGGAAGAGCCAAAAACAGTTAAGCGAAGATATCCACCTGCTGGGTGACATTTTAGGGCAGGTGATTCGCCGTCAGGCGGGGGTTGAACTGTTCGAGATGGAAGAAGGTGTCCGGGCGTTGTCTAAAGCGCGGCGCATGGATGCTGATCCCGAGATTGATGCCCGTTTGGAGCAAATTGTCAACGGGCTAAGCGTAGAAAAAGCCGAGCTGCTCTCACGAGCGTTTGCCAACTATTTTGAGCTGGTCAATCTGGCCGAGGAGCAAAATCGGGTGCGGGTTTTGCGTGATCGGGAGCGTAAAGCGCATCCCCAGCCGCTGAAGGAGTCCATTGCTGCCGCCGTGGCCCAACTGCGCCAGCTAGGGGTGGATGAATACGAGATGGGCAAGCTGCTGGACAAGCTGCACGTAGAGCTTGTTTTTACCGCCCATCCCACCCAGGCCAAGCGCCGGACGGTGCTATCTAAACTGCGGCGCATCTCCAGTGCGCTGACGGAACTGCACGTGCGCGATTTACTGCCTTCTGAACACGACAACCTGATGACCAGCATCACGGCTGAAGTCACTTCCCTCTGGCTGACAAACCGGACGCGAACGGCCGTTATCACCGTCACCGATGAAGTAAAAACCGGCCTCTACTACATGGACACCACCATTTGGGACACCATTCCCGAAGTGTATGCCAGTATGGCCCAGGCCATTGCCGAATACTATCCCACACTCACGTCACCTAAACGGTTTCTTACTTTCGGTTCCTGGATTGGCGGCGACCGGGATGGCAATCCCAACGTGACGGCCGACGTCACGGCTGAAACGCTGCGGCTGCATCGTGGTCTGGCGGTGGTGCAGCATCGCGAAGCGGCCACTCAGCTCAACCGCTCCCTGACGGTTTCGGACTCGTTAACCCCCATTCAGCAAGAGTTTCTAGACGCGCTGGCTGATGTGAAGGACAAATCAGAGCATCTTGCCTTTTTGCAGAATCGGTATCCCAACGAACCATACCGGCTGTGGGCGGCATCGCTGGCGGAAGATCTGGCCACGGCCGCCTCAGGTGATATGGTAGCCCGGCTGAAGGGTCAATCGAACCCGCCGCTGCGCCTGAAGAGCATGAGTGACCTGCTGGAACCGCTCAAACTGATGGATAAGACACTGCGCGAGAGCCATCTAGGCGATCTGGCGGCCGATCATCTGGCGCAGATGCGGCGGCAGGCCCAGGTATTTGGTCTGCACGTGGCCCGGCTGGATATTCGGCAGTACAGTGAATTTAATACGGCCGTTCTCGCCGAACTCTTGCGCAAACTAAAATTGCACGACAGCTTTGACGAACTGGAACCGGCCGAACGAGCCCAAATTTTGTCCAATCTGCTGGCTTCGCCCAACCCAGATTTAAGCGGGCTGACCGATTTGTCAGCGGAAGCGGACGAAACATTGACGCTGTTCCAGATTTTGTACCGCGCGTTTGATTTTTACGGCCGTGAGCTCCTCGGTCCCTACATCGTGAGCATGACCCACGGCCCGGAGGATATTTTGGCGCCGCTTCTGCTGGCCAAGTGGCACGGCCTTTGCCTGGACCCCAACCGGGAAGATGAGGGCATGACCTTTGTGCCTTTGTTTGAGACCCGCGAAGATTTACGCAACGCCCCCGACGTCATGGCCGATCTGTTTAATCATCCCGCCTATGCGCCACACCTGGAGCGAGTGAACCGGGATCAGACGATCATGATTGGTTACTCGGACAGCAATAAGGATGCAGGCTACATGGCAGCCAATTGGGAACTGTACCAGGCGCAGGAGGCGCTGGCCGAGGCGTGTGCTAAACACAAGGTTAACATCATGCTGTTCCATGGCCGGGGCGGCACGATTGCCCGCGGCGGGGGTCCGGCCAACCGGGCCATTTTGGCCCAGCCACCCGGCTCGGTGAACGGCCGTATCCGCGTTACAGAACAGGGCGAAGTGATCGATGAACGGTATGGCCATCCCGCCGTGGCCCGGCGGCACCTGGAGCAGGTGGTCAACGCCACGCTGATGGCCAGCGTCGATCCCCGGCACGGCGGCATCACCCGGCCGCAGGATGATTGGCGCGAGGCGATGGATGAATTAGCGGCCGTTTCTTACAAAACGTACCGCAACCTCATCTACGAAACGCCGGAACTGCTCGAATATTGGGGCGCGGCCACGCCCATCACCGAAATTAGCCAGATGCGCATTGGTAGTCGGCCCTCGCGCCGTACCGCCAAAGCCACGTTTGATAGTTTGCGAGCCATCCCCTGGGGTTTTAGCTGGATGCAAAGCCGCCACGTGCTGCCCGGCTGGTATGGCGTGGGCGAGGCGCTGGAAGCGTATGGCAACCAATCGCCAGAACAGCTGCGCCGCCTGCAAGAGATGTACAAACAGTGGCCCTTCTTCCAGGTGGTGATCGATAATGCCCAGGTCTCCCTGGCCAAAGCCGACATGGGCATTGCCCGGCTGTATGCCAATCTGGTGGAGGATGAGGAAATTCGGGCGAAAATTTTTGGCGAGATCGAGAGTTCGTTTACCCGCACGGTGAACTGGATTTTGCGGGTGACGGGCCAGCGGGAGCTGTTGGATAACGATCCGGTTTTGCAGCGCTCGGTGCGGCAGCGCAATCCTTACGTTGATCCACTGAACTTTGTGCAGGTGGCCTTGCTGCGCCGGCTGCGCTTCTTGCCGGAAAAAGACAGCCCCAAAGCGCAGCAGCTGCTGCATGCCATCTTTTTAACGATTAACGGAATTGCTTCAGGGCTGAAAAATACGGGGTAATGGCTGACCTAGTCGGTCATTGAATCTTTGAAGCTTAGCAGCAAAATGTAGGCGCGGGTGGGCTTGTCCTTGAAAAACGCCGGGCTAAAATCATTGTCCAGAAAGTCTGAATAACCTGCCAGCTCTTCCTCCGTCATCTTGTCTAAATTCCTAAACCCCATGCTCCAATCGGGGAATTGGCGGGTGGTGATAGGGTCTTGCGTCAGCAGGGTCACGTCTTTGTGGCGTGGATCGGCCTTGATGTTTTCGTATAGCTGCAAAACTTCTTCGTTTTCCCCCTCGATGACCTGAATAAAGTTGCCGCCTCGATATAGCAACATGCCGGTGATGCCATGTGTGTTGTTGGCTGTATGGCTAACCTCTAATAGATCAACAAGTTCTGAGCGGGTAAACAGACGAACGGCCGAACTGGCATAGACGATTGAAAGCATAAGGTTTTTCCTTGTACAAATTAGTTTCGGTTCATTCTAGCAAGCAACCCTTGTCTGTCAACGGCTACCGCCCAAATTTCCTATTAACCCAAGCCTACCAGCACCAGTCCAACTGAGACAATTCCGATGCCTAGCAGCTTTGGCAAATACCGGGGTTCTTGCTGCAAAGTAAGCCCTAAAACTGCCCCAATGGGAATGCTCAACTGGCGAAAAGCGGCCACATAGCTCACGTCGCTGACGTAGGCCATGGCTGCTAATACCAGACCATAGGTGCTCATAATCGCCACGCCGGTCAGGATGGCGGAAGTGACCATCGTTCGATTATTCAGAATTGGCCCCAGCTGGCGTCGTTCTGTTGGGTACAGCAATGTACCCAGGCCCAGCATAACGGCCGTACTCCCCGTTTGCAGCGGAATAAACAGCAGCGTGATTTCACTGTTGGTTAACGGCAGCGCTGCAATGCCGCGCAGCTGCCGCAGTGCCTGGTCATCCAGCATGGTGTAGCCGGTGGTGCCCACGGCGGCCAGCAGTGCCATCAGATAAACCACATCCACATAGTCGCGCAGCCTGACTTTTTTGAAGTGGGGTAAGGGCAAAATGATGCAGCCGGCGGTAATCAGCACCATGCCGAACAAGCTGATCTGGCTGATAGCGCTGCCGTTGCCTAGCAGAAAGCTGATAGCAGCCACCAGCAGTACGGGCAGTGCCCGGGCCAGCGGGTAGGCGAGGGAGAGGTCGCCCCGGCGATAGGCGCCGGCCAGGCCAATAAAGTAGATCATCTGCGACAGGCCAGTGCCAATGACCAAAGCCCAAACCGAGAATGGGATCAGGGACACAACCTGGCGGTGGAAGATGAGGACAGGGGAGATGAGCAGGGTGGCGGAAACGGCCGTTACAAAAAAGTAAGCCAGCGAAGGATTTTGCCGCTTGCTGACATAGTTCCAGCCGGCGTGCATAAATGCCGAGGTGACGATCAAAACGGCCGCAATGAAACTCATAAAGCGGCTTATTCTTCTGGGGCTGTAGATTGAATAAACTGGTCGATCTCAGGATCATTCAGGCTAAAATCCGTGATGCTCTGGTGTTCGGCGTTGACGCCGGATAGGTCGCGCTCTAACTGCTGAATGTTCAGTTGATCTTCGGCCGTGGTGATGAGGAAGACGGTGCCGTCTGCCAGGTCGATTGGTTGGTTGTTGATGGTGAATTGGGCGGAACGGCCGTCGGTTGTCTCAAGTTGCCAGAAGAGCTCAAATCCATCTTCAGACACTGCCTGACATTGCACCAGGTGCGTATCTGAACTGGTGGAACCACTGCTGTTGCAGGTGCTGGAAGCGATGGCATCATGCCAGATCAAAATATTCAGGCCTTCTCGCCAATGAAAGTATTCATAAGTGGCAGATTCGTAGCCACCCCCGGCCATATCTGGCCCCGGCGGCGTGGTGCGGCCAAAACAAGCGGCAAGCCCCAGGCCAAGTAACACAGACAGCGTAAGCAGGTAGATCAGATTGTTGCGGTTCATTTTTGTCTCCAGCATTTTGATTGTTTCGTAAGGTTGGGGATTATCCGGAGTTAAGTTCTACGGATTCGGTAGGTATGGTCGCGTAACAAAATAACAGTGTTTTGTATCGTATCAATTATAGGTTGGGAAACAACCCAGCGCAGTCTTGCAAGAATTGCTTTTCGGTTAGGTTGTTTTAGAGCAATGACAACTACCCCATAGTGATTTGCGTGTACCAACGGAACAGTGTGATAAAAATCTCTATCAGTTGTAAGTAAAATTGCTTCTCGTTGTTGGGCCAATTCAAATAGCTGAAAATCATTAGCTCCCTGTTGCTCTGTACCTCTTATATCACTGACGCGATGTCCTAACTCGGTCAGTAATTTTTCGGCTGATTTTGGGAAGTTTTTGTCAAGCAGAAAGTTCATGCCTGGTTCAACTGATATGGGATATCTTCAAATTGGCTCAGTTCACTGGCAAAGGCAAGTGCAGCAGTGATATCTTCCCGCGTGATATTTGGATAATCTTCCAGAATCATCTCCATTGAATCTCCAGCAGAAAGGGCCCCTAAAATGGTCGAGACCATAACTCTGGTACCTTTGATGACAGGTTTTCCATGACAAACCATTGGATTTAATTCAATTCGATCATGCATAATCAAAATATCCTTGCCAGTTCTTTCTATAATTACCGAAATAACTCAGTTTTCAACAGCACAATTCTCAACTTTTGCCCATTATAGCAGATGGCGTGCAGTTTGATCATGAGATTGTATCCACACCATAAAATCAGGTGTTTGGGTTTTTGGTTGGGGTAAAAGTAGGCAGCGGCGTAGCCGTGAACGGCGGAGCGGGTGTGCTTGTTGGCGGAGCAGGTGTACTAGAAGGGGGAATGGGCGTGCTGCTTGGCGGCAGTGGTGTGAGTGATGGCAATATTACCGACGTAGGCGTACTGCTGGGCCTGGCTGTGGGTCTGGGCGTGTTTGTAGGTCTCGGCGTGGACGAGGGTGTTGTGCCGCCGGGAACAACGGTAGGTGCCGGCGTGCTGCTCGGCGGCTGGGCTGCGCTGGTGCTGGTTGCGCCAGGTTGTGGCGTTACTGTGGGCAGCGGCGTTACGGAGGGTGACGGGCTGGGCGATGGCGTGTTGGATGGCGTGAGGCTTGGCGTCGGTGTGGCGGTTTGAGCGTTGGCCGTTTCTGTGGCGGCAATCACTGTTTGCACGATGGGGGGCAAGGTTTGTGTGGGTGGCGGCGTGGGCGTAGGGCAGGCGACCAGCGTGGGGGCCAAATCGCAGTAGAGCATAACGCGGGCGGTGCTGCGGGTGGTAATGTTGGCACCGGCAACAACGCCGTAGCGCCCGGTGGGCAGCAGCAATTGGCGGTTTAGATTGTTGCGCAGGCGGCAGCTGCCCGTGAAGCAGTCCATCTCTAATACGGCCGTCTCCCCATCATAAATCACCCCCGCCACATTGTTGGCTGTAGAGAGCAGCGCCATCGCCTCAGAGGGCGCGTCCAGCTCAAAGTCGTGGGGATCGGCATTTTTGTAATGGATGAGCATACGGCCGTACTGCAAAGACACCTTGGTTGCGCTATTTTCATCATCGGCCCGGTTGACCCCGTTCAGCATCAGCTCCGCCTCAGCCGCCAGGTAAAACTCTGCGCCGTCAGACAGCACCACCCCCATGCGGTCGCTGCCGGATTGAATGGCTGCATCTGGCCCAATGCGTACCAGGTCACCCGACCGGGCTGGCTGCCACTCTGTGGTGCCGCTGGGGCGGAACTGAGCCCCTTCTCCGGCCGCAAAAATAACGGCAAAACCGGGGTCCGGTACATCTGCCGGGGCAATGAGCGGGGCAATTTCTGTGGGCGGAACCTGCGTGGGACCATTGACGGCCGTTGCCGTGAGCCCCTCAATAATTTGGGCAATTTGCGTCGCCGTGCCGGGTTGTACAAAAACACCGTCGGGCTGCGTACGGTTAGACATGAGCAGCAGCAGAACAATCAGCGCAACCGTGGAAAACGCGGCCGCGGCCATCTGAAACGGCCGTTTCAAATACACCGGTACGTGAAGAACGGTGCCTGGTGCCTGCAAAACCACGGCCGTCACATTGTCCGGCACGCTGCGATCCAGCGCATCCTGCACCAGAATTTTGGCCGCTTCTGCCGGTGGATGTTCCGAGATGACCCGACGCAGTCGACGGTACCGGCGTCGCCGCCCGTTGGGCGTGACGAGACCGTCGGAGCAAAGCAGCAAACGGTCGTTGGCTTGCAGCAGCAGGCCCTGATTTTGCCGTGCGGCCGTTTCATTCTCATTATTGCTCAGGTACAGGCCAAGATCGATGTGCAGCTCTGGCGCCAGGCCAATGGCGCTGCTGTGGTGGCTGTGGCTGCCGTTGGCGTGCGCCTGCCCATTGTGGGCGGCAGATGCCGGGGGCAGATTGCGGGTGAGCCGATGCAGGCGGCGCTGCCGCAGCAGATAGATACGGCCGTTGCCCACGTGGGCCATATAGAGGCGATTTTCATGGATAGCTACCAGGGCCACCATCGACTGCATCACCAACGGCTCACGGTGCTGCTGCGACACGGAAAATAGGGTGCGGTTGGTTTTTTGCAGGGCTTGATGCAGCATTTCTGGGATTTCGTGGGGAACGGCCGTTTCCGCCTGTTCGATCTGGCTAAACAGTTCGGTGATGGCCAACTCGGCGGCCAGATGGCCGTGCTGCTGGCTGCTGCCGCCATCGGCGACGATGGCTACCAGCAAATGCAGGCCGCCGCCAGTTTGCACCGGCCCTACGCGCAGCCGGTCTTCCAGCGTGCCCCGCGTGCGCGACCGGCCAATATCTTGTTTGGTACCACAGCCGGCCAGCCACGCTTGCAGCCACTCGGGCAGCGGCTCTTTTCCGTCATCCTCGCTCACGTCGGCAAAGCCACTAATTGAAGAGCTGCCGCTCTCTGATTCCGGCTGGAGAATAATGGGTGGTGCGTTGGGGAATTCCACTGGCGGCAGCGTCTCTATTTGCGCGGCTTCTACAAAGGGAATGGTCAGATCGGAGGCCGTGGCAAAGCGGTCTTCCCGGCTTTTGGCCATCGCGCGGGAAATAATCTGGCCAATTGATTTAGGCAGGCTGGGGTTCAGCATGGTGACGTCGGGCACGGGGTCAGACAAATGCATGAGCGCCACGGGCAAACGGCTGTCGGCGGTAAAGGGCAGCTTGCCGGCCAGCATTTCAAACAGAATGACCCCTAGCGCGTAAATATCGGTACGGCCGTCCAGGTGGGCCTGCGCTCGAATTTGCTCCGGGCTCATGTAAGCCGGCGTACCTACCATGCCATCGCTGCGCGTCAGCGTGGTGAAGGTGCCTTCGGCAAACTTGGCCAGGCCAAAATCGGCCAGGTACGCTTTGTCATTGCTGTCAAACAAGATGTTCGATGGCTTTAAATCGCGGTGAATAATATTGTGTGAATGGGTGGTGTCCAGCGCCGGCGCAATCTGGTTGAGGATAGCGGCCACGGTCGCCAGAGTGAGCGGCGCCTGTTTTAGGCGTTCCCGCAGCGAGCCGCCCTCCATGTAGCGCATGACCAAATAAGGTTGTTCATCCTCTTCACCAAAATCGTACACGGGCACAATAGCCGGATGGTTGAGTGAGGCCACCATACGGCTTTCCCGCTTAAAACGGGAGCGCAAACTATCGTCGTAGCTGCGATCTTTCAGCAATACCTTAATGGCCACCTGCCGTTCGATGTACGGATCGAAGGCAAGGTAAACCACCGCCATGCCGCCACGGCCTAGCAAATCATTGATCTGATACCGACCAATTTGAGCAGGTAATCTTTCAGCGTTAGATGAATTCATGCAGCCGACAGTTCATTTTAGGCACACGGACAAGAAGCGTTACAGGCGCAAACAATGAAGCTATTGTAACAAAGAATAAAAAAGTATGGGCGCAGCTTATTGTACTATTAAGAAAAACCATTACACTTTTTGTAAGAGCCAAACAGGTTTATGAATTAAGTTACTCGCACATTTGGCTTTTACTTAAGCAAATCAGAAGAAACCGTGCCTTCTGTTTTGAAAGTTTTTTTGTGATTTGCTTAATGTACCGGTATGTTATTAATCATCACGCCTAAGGCTAAACCTGCTAACAGCAGGAGTAGGCAAAATAGATGTGCCAACCCGTGCGTCGTATTATCGGCGTCACAAGTTGATAAGGCAAAACGCAAAAAACGCCAAAAGAACAACACGCCCGTAACCATAATAATGCCCCATAAAACAAGCAGGGGATTAACGGTAGATAGCATCACCCACCTCCAATTTGCAAGGACAAACACGAAACGGCCGTTACATAAACAGCATACCCATATCATACGCAAATTGGCATTTCAAAAACTGCCAGCTGGCCGATAGACAGCTAACAATCGTCCCATAAAAGATAGTGGCGGAAGAATGTCCTATATCGTCACCAGAGTCGATTTGATAGGATGGCTCTGTAAGATGACGAGATAGCAAAATAATGATCAATGGCAAAAATAGGCCGATATGAAATTATTGAGGAGTTAGGCAATGGCGAAATGGCGTCTGTGTATCTGGCGCGAGATCCGTTTATCAAGCGGCATATCGCTATTAAGATTTTGGCGTATGAGCTAACCCAGGATCCGCTTTTCCTCGACTTTTTTTACCAGGAAGCAGAAGCCATTGCTTCTTTGGAACACCCCACCATTGTTCCCATCTATGATTTTGGTCTGCATGGCGTACAGCCATACATTGTGATGCGCCATATGCCCAATGGTTCGCTAAAGAGCCGGCTCATGCGCCGTGGCCTGACGCGGCAGGAGCTGACCGACCTGATGGGACGCATTGCCGAGGGATTGGATGCTGCCCACAAGGTGGGCATTGTCCATCGTGATGTAAAGCCTTCGAATATTTTGTTTAACCAAACGCATGAGGCGTTTTTAACAGATTTTGGCCTGGCTAAATTTACGCAGCGTAAATCGGGCATTACGGGGACGCTGCTGGTGGGCACACCGGAGTATATGAGTCCTGAACAGGCACAGCGCTTGCGGGTAGACGGCCGTTCCGACATCTATTCCTTGGGCGTTATCCTCTACCTCATTCTGACCGGACGGCATCCCTTCAAAGCCGCCACCCCTTCGCGTACCGCTTCGGCCCACATTCACGCGCCCATCCCCAGCGTGTGCAGCGTTATTGCCGAGCTGCCGGCCATGTGGGATGAGATTATTGGCCGGGCAATGGCTAAATCCCCGGAAGACCGTTATCAATCAGCCCAGGCGCTGGCTCGGGATGTGGCCTTTGCTACCCGAGGTCAATGGCACTTGCGCACGGCTCAGCCATGACCGATGTCAGTTCAGCATTCAGACGAATTTACTGATTGACAATAATTGGTAAAAGCAGCGTTTGGTTGAGCGCATCGTCTTGAATAAGCACATCCCCCAGCCACACCTCTGCCCCTGCCGATGAGGTATCATCGCCTAAAAACAGCTGATTGGGCTGCTCATAAGGGTCGATTGTTATGCCGAAGGGCGGCACCCAATCGGTGTATTGGCGCAGGTCGCCACTGAGCAGGAACATATCGTTGGCGGTCAACAGGTAAATGTCATTGAAAATGGTGAGCTTGTAGGTGGTAAGCGCATCGGTTGTGTCGTAGGCAACCCCCTCCGCGTGGGTAAACAGCTGCGTGCCGTTGCCTTCCTGTACCCAAATCTCATTCTGCCAAAAGGCCATTTCAATCCCATGCAAATCTTCGCTGAGCAAAATGACGTTAAAGCCAGCCCGGTCATTGCTGCTGCCGTGGCTTTCAGAGATAACGCGTAGATCAAAGGTGAGCTGGAAGCCGGCTGTACGGGTGAGTGTAGGCATGATTGTCTGGCTGACGGGGTAGCCGGCATATTCACTCAACTGGCTGGTGGTGCTCAGCACGGTTACGGGCGCGCTGTATGTTTGGCTGGCCAGTATGTGAAAGGGGGGCTGTGGATTGATCGCCTGCCAGCCAAAATTTTGCTCGCTGGGGAGCGTGCCCAGACTGCTGTCATACAGCAGCGTGGTAGCCTGTGGGGCTGAAGAGACGGTTTGCAAAGGGCGAAGCAGGGTGGCGAGGCTGAATAGAGCGGTGAGTAAAACGGCCGTTATCACCAAAACGCGTTTCATAATTGCCTCCTTGTTAAACTTGTTCGATAGCTGCGGCCATAACGGCCGTATCCGGCTCCACACCCGTCCATAAGGTGAACGCTTTGGCCCCCTGCTGCACCAGCATCCCCAAGCCGTTGATTGCCTGGCAGCCAGCCGCGTTCGCCTGCTGCATCAATTGGGTTTGGCGCGGATTGTAAACGAGGTCGTATACTGTGGCTTCATCGGGGAAGGCTATCTCTGCAGGCCAGGGAGAACTGGTCTTGTTGGGTGTCATCCCCAGCGGCGTGCTGTTGATAATCAGCGGGGTGGTGAGGGTGGGGGTGACGTTGGCCAGTGCGCTAGGGGGGTGGCTGGCGAGCTGTGCCTGGGAGAGATACGGCCGTAAATCTTCAATCAACTGCTCCGCCTGAGCCACCCGCCGCGCCAAAATATGTACCCGCGCCCCCGATCTGGCCAATCCATAAGCCACGGCGCGGGCCGAACCACCGGCACCCAGCAGCAAACAATCTCGCTCAGCGACAGAAACATGGTGCGCCTGCAAGTCGGCCAGAAAGCCAGACCAGTCGGTGTTGTGTCCGGTGAGACGGCCGTCATCCCCCACTACAATCGTGTTCACCGCGCCAATCGCCTGTGCCCCCGGTTCCAGCTCATCCAGCAGCGGCATGACGGCTTGCTTGTGTGGCACGGTCACGTTAACGCCACGAAAACCGAGGGCATGTAGGCCGGAAACGGCCGTTGTCACATTTTCCGGGGCAACCGGCAGCGGCACGTAGGCCCAGTTCAACCCCAGCGCCTGCGCTGCCGCATTGTGCATTGCCGGGCTAAAGCTGTGGGAAACCGGCCAGCCAATAAGGCCGATGAGTTGGGTCTTGCCGTTGATCGGGATCATTTTTTCGGTAATCGGTAATCGGATCACCGATTACTGATCTACTGATTACTGCTCTATCCATTCCATATTCGCGCCGAGGGATTGCATCATTTCGACAAAGCCGGGGAAGCTGTCGGCGATGCAGCCGGCGTCGTGTACCAGGGTAAGGCCGTGGGTGATCAGTCCGGCCACGGCCAGCGACATGCCCAGCCGGTGATCGTCGTGGCTGTCTACCTCGCCGCCAAACAGCCGCATTGGGCCAGCCACCGAAAAACCATCGGGGCTTTCCATCATCTCCACGCCCAGCTTGCGCAGCTCGCCGGCCAGCACGGAGATGCGGTCTACTTCCTTCACGCGCAGCTCGGCGGCATCGCTTACCTGGCTGACGCCGGCGGCCTGAGTGGTGGCCACGGCCCAAACAGGCAGCTCGTCGATGCCGCGCACCACGGTCTCACCATTTACTTTGGTGCTGTGCAGCTCGCTAAAAGAGACGGACAGGTCGCCCAGCCGCTCGCCGCCGCTGAGATGTTCGTTGTGCACGGTGAGATCCGCCCCCATCGCTTGCAGCATGTCCAGAATGCCGGTGCGGGTCTCATTTAGGCCCACGCCAGCGATGGTGATTTGTGAATGGGGCACGATGGCGGCGGCCACCAGGGGAAAAGCGGCTGAGGAGGGATCGGCAGGGACGGTGAGGTCTAACGGCCGTAACCGCCATCCCCCATCCGGCGCCGCAGGCAAAATCACCCAATCGCCTTCAATGCGAATGGGAACACCCATCGCTTGCAGCATCCGCTCCGTGTGATCGCGCGCCGGGCCGGGCTGGTAAACGCGGGTCTCGCCCTGAGCATACAGCCCGGCCAGCAAAATGGCGCTTTTTACCTGGGCGCTGGCCACGTTCATGCGGTATTCAATACCGTGCAGCTTGGCGGGGGTGATGGTGAGGGGAGCACGGCCGTTTTCGGCCACAATATTCGCCCCCATCTCGCCCAGCGGATCGGTGATGCGGCGCATGGGGCGCTGGCGCAGCTGGTTGCTGCCGTCCAGCACGCTGGCGAAGTTTTGTCCGGCCAGCAGTCCGGCCAGCAGGCGCATCCCTGTCCCGGCGTTGCGGCAGTCCAGCGGTTTGTCTGGCGCTTGCCAACCGTGCAGCCCGCGTCCTTCAATGGTTAAATCCCAGGCAATGTCGGACCGCTTGTCAATCTGCACGGAAACGCCCAAGTCCTGGATGATCTGCAAAGTCGCCAGCGTATCCCCCGCCGGCAGCCAGCGGCGAATGTAGCTGGTGCCTTCAGCCAGCGAGGCCAGCATCACCGCCCGGTGGCTAATCGACTTGTCACCGGGCACCGAGATGACACCTTGCAGCGGTGTTTTTTGCGGGCGAACCAGTAACTGTTTGCTCATCGTTTGAAGCGGGCCATGCCCTGAGCGATTTTTTGCGTTTTCTTATCGCTGCGATCCGCATCCAGACGGGCGACGGGGGGGCGGCCCTGGTTTTTGGCTTCCAGCAGGGCATGGCGCACCAACAGGTGACTGTGTTTGTACATAAATTCCGCGTGGCTGGCATCGGGTTGTTCTGCCAGATAGGCTTCTTTGGCCGCCTCGATCTTTTCTTTGACGTCGGTGATTTCAGCGTGGGGTAGGTAAGCAGAAGTCGTGCTAAATTCTAAACGATCTGCCACGGAAACCAGACGAGTGAGGATCAATTCACCCACCTCAACATTGCCGCGTCCACCACCCTCGTACACCTCAAATGTTTCGTCCGTGAAGTAGTCGCGCAGCTGCAATTTCTGCCCTTCGTAAGCTATAAGCTCATAAAGTGTGGCCGGACCGGCATTCAACCAGTCGGCGGCAACTTGTTGCTGATGCGAGGATAAATCTGTCATCTGTTCCTCAGCGTAAAGCTCGATCAGTCGCCGACCATCGGCCAAGGTGTAATCGAATACAAACCAGTCGAAGAAGCGCAGCGCTTCGGCCTGGCTCATTTGCTCGGCGTTGGCCGCGTCGTAATACTCATTCCAGTAGATCGGCAGGGCAGTGGCAAAATCTTCGGCAAAGCGCTCATCGCGGGCAAATTTAAGCAGGTCGCGCCGAATGAAGCCGGCAGCACGCTGAATGTGGCTGCGTTCCTTTTCGGCCTCCTGGTCTTCTTTCATGTGGCATTTTTTGTATTTGAGGCCGCTGCCACAGTAACAGGGATCATTTCTTCCGGGTTTACTCATGAGTCACCTTCTAGTTTCTCTAAAATAGGTAGCAGTTCTGTAAGATTGGCGATTGTGTAATTCGGCCGTACGCTGTTTAGTTCGCGTTCCAGATGGGGCGGCGACATCAGCACGCTGGTGATGCCTGCTTCGTTAGCCCCGGCAATATCGTTGGCTGGACGGTCGCCAACAAAGACGGCCTCTTCTGGTTGGACATCCAGCAATTCTAATGCATGCCAATAAATATTAGGATGCGGTTTCATAAAACCGACATCGCCAGAGGTAAGCCGCACGTCTAAATAGTCCAGGATGCCGTAGGCACGCAGCTCTACATCACGCATCCACATGGGCTGTATGGCGTTGGTGATGAGACCAATTTTGTAACCAGCGTTTTTGAGCTGGTCCAATACGGGCAATGTGTCCTCGAAAGGCACAACACCGGGCACGGTGTTCCAATCATAGGCGCGCAATACAGCATCTATATCCAACTGCGCTGCGTCCAGGCCGCAAGCGATGAGGGAATCTTGCATGACCTGGGCAAAGGACACCATGGTCCACTCTTTTTTGGCTTCGGTCCAGGCTTGAATTAAGGTTTCGCGGAACTGGTTCCAAAAATCTTCAAAGGGGGGCAAGGTGTGTCCTGATGCCACAAGATAATGGTAGACGTTTTGCATGTGTGCTGTTTCCACAGCCGCCATGCTTTCCTCCAGCCCTGACCAATCGATCAGGGTGTCGTCCATATCAAACAGAACGGCTTTGATACGTTGATTTTCGCGGTGGGTCATAGTATTTCTTTTGCGTTCAGAACTGCCGGTCAATTTTTTAAAATTGACCTACGGGTTGGTTTCCATGCGGGCGGCAAGACGATCAATAAAGAGGATAACACCGATGCCAACGAGCGCCAATGCAAGGGCAAGCGCAAATTCGGTGAGGCCAGCACTGCTGCTAAAATCGGGCAATACGTTGGCCTGCTTGATCACAAGCCGGTGCCCTTCACTGTCCAGCACAAAATTGCCCAAAGCGTCGCGCAGCCAGTCCAGGTCCATTTTCCAGGGCCAGATTTTGCGCAGGCTGCCGACCATCAGGCCAATGAGCAGAGCTACGGTGAGATCGTGGTACTGTTTGAAGAGCCAGCTCAGGAATTGGGCAAAGGTAACCAGGCCAATAACGGCACCGATGCCGACGAAGATGATGGGAACGGCCGCATTCAAATCACCACCGCGCAAATCGTTTACGGCCCCCAAGACATACTGGTATTTGCCCAGCAGCACGAGCAAAAAAGCACCAGAAACGCCGGGCAAAATGAGGGCACAACTGGCTACCGCGCCGCTGAGAATGAGAAACCACCAGTCGTTTGGCGTTTGCACCGGCACCAGGCCTACCAGCAGATAAGCGCCCACCGCACCCACCAACAAAACGGCAAAAAGGACCGGCTGCCACTGTTTTATCCGCTTGCTTACCACTAAAACGGAAGCGAGCACCAGGCCAAAAAAGAAGCTCCACAAGTAAACGGGCTGGTTTAGGAGCAGAGATTCAAGCGCACTGGAAAGGGTAATAATGGCAATGAGAATGCCAATAGCTATGGAAAGCAGGAACTCCCAGTTAAGAATCTGAAAAACTTGCTTGAGACGAAACTTGAGGACGGCCTGCAGGAAGTTGGGGCGGCCAATGGTGCGGATGGAATCAACGAGCTCTTCGTAGATACCGAGGATGAAGGCCATCGTGCCACCTGACACGCCGGGGACGATGTCTGAAGCGCCCATGCAGATGCCGCGGGCGACGATACCCAGGTATTCAGGAATGGTGCGCTGTTTTTTGGTGGATACGGCCGTTTCTTGTATAGTCGTTTTTTGCATATTGTTCTCTTTAAAATATTGAATTTTACTCACACAAAAGCGGGATTATAACACAGCTTAAACAGACAACGAGACAACCGGGACTATAGGAATGGTGCGGCTGGTTGCCTGTTGTCCTGAGACAGAGAAAAACATGGTAACGCAACGAATTCAGCAAATTGAAGCGTACGCCGAACAGATGATGACTGGGCCTTAAAACGAGTTGTTTCCCCCAGATGAGATTGATTGAAATTTGTGAGGCGATTGTGTATCACGGCCGTTTAGACGGCGACAAACCACTCATCCACATTTTGCGCGACACCATGCGCCAGTTTGTTATCCAGTTCGGGGAAGATGTAAGGTAAAGGTGCTGCCAACATCAGGGGTGCTGTTGATTGTGATACGGCCGTCGTGCCGGTCCATCACAAATTTGGCAATCGTTAAACCAATGCCCAGCCCAGGATAAAGCGTTGACGAGCCCTCTTCTTTCTCCAGGCGGAAAAATGGCTCAAACAGGCGGGTCTGATCTGCCTCAGCAATGCCAACGCCTTTGTCAGCAACGGCAATCGTGATCTCATCGATGCCTACCGTAGAGACATGCACGGCGACCGGAGCGCTTGGCGGCGAATATTTAAACGCATTTTCCAGCAGTGCCCGCAAAGCCAGGGTCAGGCCGCGCCGGTCGGCATAAACCTGGGGTACATCAGGATCAATCTCGATGGTGACGGGGGTGGCGTGGTCATTCAGCACGCTGCGCGCGGAGTTGAGTGCTTCAATCAGCACGTCTGCCACGGCGAGGTATTCGAAGGACGGCCGTTTCGGGTGCATCTCGTACAAAATCAGCAGGTCGTTGGTGTGGCCCACCATTTTGTTCACGTTGCGCGTAATCGAATCCAGTGCCATCTTCAGGGAATCGCCCTTCATCGCGCCACCGTTGATCAGGCTCAGGTAGCCTTTGATAGAAGTAAGCGGCGTGCGTAGTTCGTGGGAGAGGGTGGCAATAAACTGGGTGCGCAAAGCTTCCTGCTCTTCCAACTCGGCATACGTTTTGCGCAGCGCCGCATTTTTCACATTTAGCTCATTAATCACAGCCCGGTCGGTGCGGCGGATGTGGCCAATGATTTGCCGCAGCAGCGTGCGCAGCAGGCTGGGGTTGGCCTGGGCAATCGCCATAAAATCTGCTTCTTCGATAGAGAGCAAGCGGCAGGGAACGCGGGTGCGAATGGTAGCCATGCGCGTCGTTTCGCCTAAAAAGGCCATCTCGCCAAAATAGGAGCCAGGACCAATCGTATCGACCAAAATTTCCTGGTTGTCGCTGGCATGGACGATAATATCCACCTGGCCCTGATCCAGAATGAACAGGGTGGTGCCTTCTTCACCCTCCTGACAAACATCGACGCAGGCCGGATATTCTTCATAAACGCCGGCCTGGCTTAATGTTTCGATGTTGTTGCGGCTGAGATCGGGAAAAGCTGTTTGTAAAAGATTGAGGGTTGCTTCGTCAATTTTTACAGTTGTTTGGGTTGTCATGGTCACCATCACTTGTTGTACTTCAATACTTGCTTGCTCACGCTGGCTGCATTCTAGCATGGGTTTTGGGCGTGATGATTATTTTTTTACGGGGCGTTCACTGGAAACGGCCGTTTTTAACAGGATTTTCGTCCTATAACATTTTCACGTGCCTTGCATGGTTTCACCTCTGGTAGAATCTATACTACAAACAAAAAACTGTACCAACGTGACTATCGTCGATTGATTTGACTGCCTTTTCGGCACATAATTGCCGCATAACAAGATATGGACACCTACATAGGTCAACAGCTAGAACAATACAAAATTGAGGCCCACATTGGCAGCGGCAGCAGCGGCACTGTCTACCGCGCCACCGATCTCAACCTGGAGCGCCTGGTAGCGCTTAAACTGATCAAACCCAGCCTTACCAAACAGCCTGCGCGCCAACAGCAAATTTTGCAGGCAGCCCAGGCCGCTTCCCGACTATCCCACCCGGCCATCGTCCCTTTTTACAATTTTGGGCAGCAAAACGGCCATCTTTATTTGGTGACAGCCCATGTAGACGGCATTAGTCTAGAGCGCGTGCTGGGGCTGCTGGCCCAGGGCGATCGCGTGCTGCGGCTGGATGAAACGCTGCACATCGTCGCCCAAATTGCCGAAGGGCTGGGCTATGCGCACCAGGCCGGGGTGCTGCATGGTGATTTGAAGCCGGGCAATATTTTGCTCAAGCTGCTGGAACGGCCGTTACGCTCCGGCGATCCGGCCCTCAAAGCAATGCTGGCTGACTTTGGCCTCTCCCCCATTCCCGATTCCGGCATTCCCGAAGGGCTCACGCCGGAAATGGCCCGCCCCTTGCGCCGTTACCTACCTTACCTTTCTCCCGAGCGTCAGGCAGGGCAAACGGTGGACGGCCGGTCCGATATTTACAGTTTAGGCGTCATTCTGTACCAGCTTATTGCCGGTGCGCAATTTGCGCCGTTGCCCGATTCCCAACAGCCGCTGCGTGAATTGCGCCCCGGCGTTCCGGCCGACATCGCCAACATTGTGGCCAAAGCCACTGCCCCCAGCCTGGCAGAGCGTTACCAGATGGCCGAGCAGCTGGGCGATGACCTGCGCCGGGCCGCCAGCCGACTGACGGCCGCAGACACAACGCTGTTTGCCCCTAAAGCCACCGTGGTCGATTTACGCACCCTGCTGGCTGAGGACCAAACAGCCGCCCCCGTTCGGCCGCCGCTGACTTCTTTGGAAGAAACGGCCGTTCCCACCGCATCCCCGCCACAACCGGATAAGGAACCGGAAGACGCCACGCCAGTACTGCCGCTGGGTCAGAAAGCCCCTCAATCAGAGAGCGAACCTGGCCAGGAGCCTCCTCCACCCACGATTTTGCGCGCCTCGCCGCCACCGGCCATTGGCGATCAAATAATTATCACCGGGCAGGGTCGCGCTCCGCGCCACTTTGGCATGAACAAAGCCAAAATCACCGTTGGCCGGGCCGCAGACAATGACATCGTGCTCTCTTCGCTGGACGTTTCGCGCCACCATGCCCGGCTGGAGCAGGTGGGCAACGGCTGGCGCATTGTGGATGTGGACAGTCGCGGCGGTACGTTTTATGACGGCCGTAAAATCAATCCGCAAAAGCCAGAACTGTGGCAGCCTGGCGAAAAGCTGCAAATTGGCCCCTACTTTCTGCAATGGCAGCTCGCCGATGAGATTGAAGCCAATCCGGAGGAGCAAACGCCCGCCGAGCCAGTGACGGAGCTGTTCCAGGTGGCCGCCGAGGGCAGCCAGGTACAGGCCAGTCACAGTAACTTCAGCGTGGCGCTCAACCCTACCCAGGCAACGCTGGCTCCCGGTGAGCAAACAAATTTACAAATTGATCTATTCAACCAGAGCAGCAGCATGCTGGTGGTCAAAATTAGCCTGACGGGTTTGCAGGAGATTGCCACGCTGGCCCAGGATACAGTTTCGATGACGCCCGGTGCGCGGGCCACCGTGCCGCTTACGTTTCAACTGCCTGCAGTGGAGCAGCCTTTCCTGGCTGGACAACATCCCTTTCAATTGATGCTGCACGCTGAGGGGCCGCCGGTGGAAACGGCCGTCCTTCAGGGCCAGCTCACCATTTTGCCCGAAGAACAGTTTGAGCTCAGCATCTGGCCGGCGCACGTGGAAGATGGCGGCACCTGCCGTGTGATGGTGCGCAATGATGGCAACGTGCACAGCACGGTGCAGCTCACGGCGCAGGACCCGGCGGGCAAGCTGCAATTTTTTGGCGACGAGCAGCCGCTGCGCTTGGAACCGGGCAGCACCGGCACCACCGCTTACCGCATTACCCACCGCAAGAAACGGCCGTTTTTCGGCCGGGTGCGCCAGATTCCCTTTGAAGTAGAAATTCGCAGCAGCAACGGTCTGCACCAAAACAAGCTGGGCCATTTGGAAGTGCGTCCGCGCTTTCCGGCCTGGGTGCTGCCGCTCATTCAGCTGCTCATGGTCTTGCTGCTAATCGCTGTGGTGCTCAATTCTGTACTGGGCAATCGCGAAAATACGGTGGAAATCCCGCCCACCGCGCTCCCGAATGATGGTTCAGTTGAATCGCCGCCGCTCACTGCCGCCCAATTGGCGGGCGATGACGACAACGACGGACTGACCGGCGAGCGGGAAGTTGTCATTGGCTCCGACCCGTTCAACGAAGACAGCGATGGCGATGGCCTGCTGGACGGTGAGGAGATTAATATTCACGGCACTAACCCGCTGCTGCTGGACACCGACAATGACGGCCTGATGGATCGGGCCGAGGTGGAACAGCACAACACAGACCCCACCCTGGCCGATACCGATCTGGATGGCGTGTCTGATGGCCAGGAAATCGCCAACGGCACCGACCCACTGCAATTCCAATCGGGGAATACGGCCGTTACCCAAACCAACCCCACCACGGAAGATCACACTGAACATGATCCTGTTGCCACCCTCAGCCCGCCGATCACCCTGGCCCCCAGCGATGATGAAACCACCGTCGAAATTCCGCTCAATGCCGATCAGTCCGGCTGGCTCACCAGTGACGGTGATGTTGAAAGCGGCCCTGGCGAATGGCCCCAGGCCGGTGATTTGGTGGATGGAACGGCCGTGCGCGGCCTGCTCACCTTTTCCCTGGCAGACATTCCCTCAGATGCCGTCATTCGCACCGCTTTCCTCCGCTTCGCCGATCCTACCCTCGAAGGTGTACCATTTGACGCCCTGGGCTGCCTGCAAATTGACTTTGTCGAAGTCAGCCAGCCGCCGGACAATACCGCCTACGATGCCCCTGGCTTTTTCATCAGCTGTGAAGCTGCTTCACCCAGCGACATTGATGTCACCTTTGATGTAGAAGACGCTCTCATCCAGGGACAAAACCAGCTCAGCCTGCGCCTCGGCTTTGAAACAGAAAGCAATGGGGACTCCGTTGCCGATCTGTATGTCGTCCGTACAGCACCCACCCTCGAAGTCACCTACCTTTTGCCGTAAACCAGAATGTAACTAAATTTATTGACACAAACCGCCCCTGTGACGGATACTCACGCCTATGGACGAATTAATTGGAAAACAGATAGACCAATATCGCATTGAAGCGCTGTTGGGTGAAGGGGGCATGGGGGCCGTCTATCGGGCGCTGGATACCAGCCTGGCCCGGCCCGTGGCGCTAAAAATCATGCACCGCCAGTTTGCCAGCCAGCCGGAATTCAGGCAGCGATTTTTGCAAGAAGCCCAGGCTGCTGCCCGCCTCAACCATCCCAACATCGTGGCTATCTACAACTTTTCCAGCAGCCCGGCTTATCTCAGCATTGTCATGGAGTTTGTCCGTGGGCTGAGCCTGGGGGCGTATATCAAGCAGCTGGCGCAGCGGCGGCAGGTGATGGAGTTAAGCGAATCGCTCAATATCATTGCCCAGGTAGCCGACGCGTTGGGTTATGCTCACCGATTGGGTGTGGTGCATCGCGACATCAAGCCGGACAATATTTTGATCACCCGGCTGGACCAGCCAGATCGGCCGGATGAGCTGCCCATCCGCGCCAAAGTGACCGATTTTGGCCTGGCCAAGCTGCTGGAAGGCGGCATCGAAACCCAATCCGGCACCTTTATGGGCACGCTGCCTTACATGTCCCCAGAGCAGGCATTGGCTTCCTCGACGCTGGACGGCCGTTCCGACATTTATTCCCTCGGCGTGGTGCTCTACCAGCTGGCTACCGGCCGCCTGCCATTTGACATAAAAACACCCACCGACGCGGTGATGAAGCACATGCACGAGACGCCGCCGCCGCCGCGCCACATCCAGCCCGGTCTGCCCGTGGCTGTGCAAAACGTCATCATCAAATCCATTGCCAAAAAGCCGGAAGAACGGTACCAGACGGCCGAAGCATTTGCTGCTGCCCTACGTCGGGCCACCACCGGCCTGACGGAACAAGACGTCACGGTTTTTGCCAACACTGCCCAAGAAACGATTGTCAGCGTCATGACCCAACTGCATGAAGAGATGATTGTGGAACGGCCGTCGCAAATGGCCGCCGCGGCTACCAGCAGTCCCAACGAACGGCTGGTCATCAGCCAAAAGGGGGAATCGCCGCGCACCTATAAATTGGGCACCGATCCGGTTTTGCTCGGTCGTTCTGAATCATGTGACATTTCTCTGCCTGCTGAAGGCATTTCGCGCCATCATGCCCGGCTGGAGTACACGCCCAGCGGCTGGCTCATTACCGATTTGGGCAGCACCAATGGCACTTTTTTGGACGAAAACAAGCTACTGCCCGAACTGCCCGAGCCGTGGGCCAAAGGGCAAACCTTGCGCATCGGTCCCTTTTTCATTCAGCTGGAAGGCAGTGCCGCGGCCAAAACGGATCCGCTGGTAACAGCGCCGCGGCCCAGCTATCAGGCGCCCAGCGCCACGCCTATCAGCCGCCCGCCGGGCAGCACGCTCATGCAAAGCAGCACCGGGCGGCTCAGCCTGGTGGTCCATCCCACCAACACAGAAATTTCACCCGGCCAAACGGCCGAAATTCAGGTCGAATTGCTCAACCAGGGCAGCGCCGTCGACCATTTCACGCTTAAGCTGGAAGGATTACCGCCCAGTTGGGTTACGCTGCCCGATGACGCCATTCAGCTGCAACCGGGCGCGCAAAGCTCCCTGCCTGTCACCATTCATCCCCCGCAAAACAGCAGCGCTCGTTCGGGGCAACATCGCTACCGGCTGGTAGTGGTGTCGCAGAGCAGCCCATCGGAGCAAGCGGCCGTTTCCGGGACGGTGCAGATACGGCCGTTTACCCAATTTGCCATCGACATGCGCCCGCGCGAAATTACCAACAACGGCGTCTGCCGCGTGTTGGTGCGCAACGACGGCAATTTTGATTCAACCTACAGGCTCAGCGGTGGCGATGGGGCCAAGACCGTGCAGTTTGAGGAACCCAACCAGCAAATCACGGTGCCTGCTGGTGGCAGCGACACAGTCGATTTTCAGGTGAGCAGCGCGCAGCGGCCGTTTACCGGCAACAGTCGCACCGATCCGTTCACCATCCAGGTAAGCAGCGGACCAGAAACCCAATCGCTCCAGGGACAGCTCACCACCAAACCGATGCTTCCCGGCTGGTTGCTGCCCGTTTTTGGCATCTTGCTGGTCATTTTGTGCATCTCTCTGGCGGTGGTTTACGCAACCTACAGTGAACGAGGGCGAGATGCGACGGCAACGGCCGTTGCCCAGGCCGCCATCGTTGCCACCCAAACCGAAGCCGCCCGGCTTGGCGGCGACAGCGATGGGGACGGCCTGACTGACGGTGATGAAATCGATATTCACAACACCGACCCCAATAACCCCGACACTGATGGCGACGGCCTCAACGATGGCGATGAAGTCAATATCTACGATACCGATCCCAATAATCCAGACACCGACGGTGACGGTCTCAGTGATGGCGAAGAAGTCAACGTTTACGAAACCGATCCCAATAATCCGGACAGCGATGGGGACACTTTGTTAGACGGCGAGGAAGTGCAGAACGGCACCGACCCCAACAACGTCGATACCGACGGCGACGGCCTGCCCGACAACGAAGATCCGGCCCCTGGCGAACTACCTACGCCGACGCCAACCGACACAGCCACCGCTACACCCACACCCACCGAAACTGTCTTGCCAACCGGCACGCCGACCTTTACCGCCACGCCCACCGACACGCCTACACCCAGCGCCACGCCCACCTTTACCAACACTCCTATACCACCCGGCGTGTGGGACGGGGTCTGGCTCAGCAGCTGCGAATTTCTGGACTGTGGCAGCGTTACCTTGAACCACAACGAGGGTGAAGAAACGGTCTCCGGCACCTTTGCCGCCGGCAACGGCACCATTGTAGGCATCATTGAGGACAATCGACTCACGGGCACCTGGTCTTTTGGCGGCGAAAATGGCTCGATTGACTTCTGGTTGAGTGATAATGGGCAAAACTGGATCGGTAACTGGAATAAAACGGCCGCATGGTGCGGCTATCGTGACGGTGAACCGGAACCCAACCCCTGTGGCGTAGCCACCTGGTACGGCAACTGGACCACCGACTGTGGTCCGGCCAACTGCGGCACGGTCAGCCTGACCCAAGACGGCAGGGAAGTAGAAGGCACCTACGCTGGCGGCAGCGGCGAAATTGAAGCTATGGCCAACGGCACCACCCTCAACGGTACCTGGAGCCGCAACAACAGCAGCGGCGATATGCAATTCTTCGCCCTGGAAAACGGCGAGCGGTTCAACGGCAACTTCAACGACGGCGACTTTGCCTGGTGCGGCCACCGCGCCGGGGCCGACTTCCCCGAACCGTGCCTGAACGACGGGCTGGTCGTCTTCCCCATTTTCCCGCCGGTTGTGGTTACCTTGCAGCCAATTATCCCGCCGATTGTGTTTCCCACGGCCACACCTACCCCTTAATAAACCGTTGGCGTATTTAATACAAAGGAACAAAGAAACGGAGAGACAAAGCTTTTCGTTTTCTTTGTTCCTTCCTGTCTTTGTTTCTTCGTAATAAATTCCGACACAAACATCCAATTATCGGAACGGCACCAACTCTCTTGAAAAATCCCCCCGTGCGACGTATGATCGCGCCATTCTTGTTCCTCAAACTGTCTTCAGAGATTGGCCCAATCCTTGGCAATGCTCAGGACAAGCCTGCTAGATTGGGCCAATCTTATCAAGATGAAAAAAGCAAAATCAAAGGAAGAGCCATGAAAACTTATTCCGTAAATGAAACCCACCGTCTGCAAACTGGACAGCTCAACATGCCGCCGCGCCTACTGTTAGGACCAGGCCCGTCTAACGCCCATCCCCGTGTGCTGCAAGCCATCAGCAACCAGCAGATTGGCCATCTGGACCCCGCCTTCATTGGCGTGATGAACGAGATTCAGGAAATGCTGCGCTACACTTGGCAAACCAGCAATCCGTTTACGCTGCCTGTCAGCGGCACCGGCAGCGCGGCGATGGAAGCGACCCTGGCCAACCTCGTTGAGCCGGGCGACGTGGTGCTGGTCGGCGTCATTGGTTACTTTGGTGAGCGGCTGGTGGATATGGCGGGGCGGTACGGGGCAGATGTGCGACGGGTGGAACGGCCGTGGGGCGAAGTTCTATCTCTGGACGACATCCGCACTGCACTGGACGAACACAAACCGGCCATCCTCGCCCTGGTCCACGCCGAAACCTCCACCGGCGCGCTCCAGCCAATGGGTGGCGTCGCCGAACTGTGCCGCGCCCACAACTGCCTGCTCCTTATCGACACCGTCACCAGTCTGGCAACCACCCCTATCTTTTTGGACGAATGGGGCGTGGATGCCGCTTACAGCTGCTCACAAAAAGGGTTGAGCTGCCCGCCCGGTGCCTCCCCATTTAGCCTGAGTGAGCGCGCCCTGGCCAAACTGGATCGGCGGCAGGGCAAGGTGCCCAACTGGTACCTGGACATGACCACGCTGGCCAACTATTGGGACGGCAAAACGCGCAGCTACCACCACACCGCGCCCATCAACAGCATGTACGCCCTGCGCGAAGGGCTGCGCCTCATCGTGGAAGAAGGGCTGAATGAGCGCTGGGCGCGCCATCAGGCCAACGCCGAGCTGTTCTGGGACGGTCTGGAAGCGATGGGGCTGAGCTGCCACGTTAAAGACACTGCCCTGCGCATCCCCGCCCTCACCACCGTCAGCGTCCCCGATGGCGTGGACGCCAAAGCGGTCGCCGGGCGGCTGCTGAACGAGTACAACATTGAGGTGGCCGGTGGCTTTGGCCAGCTGGCGGGCAAAGTGTGGCGCGTCGGGCTCATGGGCTTCAACAGCCGCCAGGAAAACGTCACCATGCTTTTGGCTGCGTTGAAAGAGATTTTGTAGCGTCGATATGAAGTGACAGGCACTTCAAAAGTGCCTGTCACTTAAATTTGCTCACATGAAATTAACACCTGCCTGGCGCAACCGATTACGGAACCTGACCACGATTTTTCTGGTGCTAACCGTGGTTGCCATTATTTACACGCTCGTTCAATGGATTCGCAGCGAGCCGGGCAGCTTTGAACCACTAAATGTCCTCTTTTTTGCTGTGTTCTCGGTTGCCTCTGCAATTTCTGCTTGGCTCAGCCGCCCAAACAATGTGCAGCCCCCAGCCAGCAGCGAGATAGCCCTGGCAGAAACCCCCGCCTTTGGTCCCCTCCGCCGACAAATTACAAACTTGTTTTCGTTAGAGGAACTTCGCGTTTTGTGCCTAGATGTGGGCGTTCGTTATGATGCCTTAAGTGGCGACACAATAGACACAAAGGCAGCTTCATTGCTGGCTTATGCCGAGCGCCGAGGACAGCTAAATAAGTTGATGGCTGCACTCCAGCAGGAACGCCCACATGTGAAATGGCCTATACCAAACACGCTGCAAAATTTTTATAACTTACGGCGTAATGTGCAGGCTACCTGGATTGATGGGGTATTGAAACAGTCAGTGACAGACGAGATTGCCCTTGAATTGAATTTGACGCTTGAACCCCATGCTCTGACGCGCAAAGTGGCTTACGTGCCAGGGCAAGCCGTCAAGCCGGTTGAAAAAGAGGTGCCGCAGCTTTTTACCGACTTTGGAAGTTTGCTCATCTTAGGGGAACCGGGAAGCGGCAAGACGATGACGTTACTCCAGTTGGCGGAAAGCTTGCTAAACGCTGTTCAGGAAAATGCCACGTTATTGACACCTGTAGTGATAAACCTTTCATCCTGGGCAAATGAGAAGAAACCGATAGTGGAATGGTTGGTAGAAGAGTTGTGGCAGCAATACCAGCTTTCGCGGGAGGTAGGGCAGGCTATCATTCAAAATAACCAGCTTATTTACTTGTTAGACGGGCTGGATGAAGTGGCGGAAGTGGCACGTGATTCCTGTGTACAGGCGATTAATTTGTTCAGTGAGCAGCACAGCGGCGGGCTAGTCGTTTGCTGCCGAGCTGCAGAATATGAAGCGCTGCAGAATAGGCTGAACCTGGGCATGGGTATTCACATCCTGCCGCTGGACAAGGCCCAGGTAGACGCTTACTTTCAGCGACCAGAGTTGGCGCTTGAGTCAGCCTACAAACTGTGGCAAAGGGATGAAACGCTGCAAAAATTGACGCAGACCCCACTCTTTTTAAGCGTCATTACCCTGGCTTATCGGGGATTAAATCAAGAAAACTTAAACCAACTTAACACAGAAGCCGCCTGGCAAGATCATTTATACTGCCATTATGTTGCTGAAATGTTCAAACGCCATCCAATTTTAGCAAATAGCAATTATGATCAAACACAAGCATTAAACTGGCTAACGAACTTAGCCTACGGGATGAGAAATCACGATCAGACGATTTTTTTTATTGAGGGGTTAACACCAACATGGCTACCAGAAACAAGTTTACGACAACGGTATATCTGGATCAATAGATGTGTTTCTGGAATGCTGTTTGCTACTGTTAGTTTTCTTGTCGTTAAAACGTTTGTAGGAACGCTTTTTGGAGTAATCTTTGGGATACTTTCAAGCATTCTGAGCATATTTCTTGTGTCGAGAAAAAGAAACATCACACCTTTAGAATCGGCAATTCAAAAGCATTTAATGAATTCATTAGACTCTAGCCCGAGGAAACTTTTACGCAATACTCGTCGTCTCTTCTTTAGAATCTCATTCTTATTGTTAATCATTTTTCTGGCAGGTGTTGTTTTAATCGAGCCTCCTACTTATTCAAATTCCATGCTTCAAGTAAGTTTAGTAGCTATATTACTACTAGCTTTGTCTGCACTCTTGCTAGGAATTTTATTAGAGGTTTGGAGTGTTCTAATTCAATTTTATTCTCTGCGTTGGTTACTAGACCGTTTTGATGTGATTCCATATCCTTTTCAAATCTCGGCACTTACCAGCTATTTAGATGCGATGTCGGAACGCATATTTCTACGGCGAGTTGGAGATGGTTGGATATTTATTCATCGAACTTTATTAGATTACTTCGCCTCCTTGCATCCAAGTAATAAAGGTAAGACTGAGTATGAGCGAAGCACTTTTTGATTTCCTGAACGAATTAAGCAAACGCACCACCGGCGCGCTGCGCACGGATGAGTACAGCCGCATCCTGTACAGTACCGACGCCTCGATTTACCAGGTGAAGCCGCACGGCGTCCTGCTGCCGCAAACAGTGGAAGATGTGCAGGCGGCGGTAGAGCTGGCGGCCAAACACCACGTGCCCCTTCTGCCGCGCACCGGGGGCAGCAGCCTGGCCGGACAGGCGGTCAACCGCGCCCTGGTGATGGACTTCACTCGCTACCTGGATCAGGTGCTGGAGGTGAACCAGGAGGAGATGTGGGTGCGGGTGCAGCCGGGGATTGTCCTGGATGCGCTGAACATTTATTTGCGAAAGTACGGCCTGCAATTTGGCCCCGATCCGGCCAGCAGCAACCGGGCGGCGATGGGTGGCATCGTCTCCAACAACTCCACCGGCAGCCACTCAATCATGTACGGCATGACGGCCGATCACGTCCTAGAGATGGAAGTGATTTTGAGTGATGGCACGATGACCCACTTTGGTCCGCTGGAATCGGCCGTTCTCCTGCAACACACGCAAATAAGCGGCCTGGAAGGGGACATCTATCGCCAGATGCACGCCCTCACCCAGGATGCCGCTAACCAGGAAATCATTCGCAGTGGCACACCGCGCCACTGGCGGCGCTGTGGCGGCTACAATTTAGACAGACTGGTGCCGGTAGCGAACGGCCGTCCCACCTACCGCTGGCCCTACGATGACCGATTCAATCTGGCCAAAATTGTGTGCGGCGCAGAGGGCGGCCTGGGCGTTATCACCGAATTGAAGCTGAACCTGGTGCCGCTGCCCACGCACACCGCCTTGGCGATTGTGCATTTCAACAGCCTGCCGGAGGCGTTAACGGCCGTTCCGCTCATGCTAGAAGTTGGCCCCTCTGCCGTAGAGCTGCTGGATAATTTGGGCCTTACCATGTGTCGCGACGTACCGGAGTACGCCCGGCTGCTCTCGACCTTCGTCCAGGGCACGCCCAACTGCGTCCTCATCACCGAGTTTTATGGCGAGAGCGAAGCAGAATTGACGGCCAAGATGGACAATTTGGAGCGCCACCTCAAAGCGCAGATGGTGAATTTTACGGCCGTCTCCCGCGCCACCACCCCCCAACAGCAAACCGACGTCTGGACCGTGCGCAAAGTTGGCCTGGGGCTGATGATGAGCATCAAAGGCGACCACAAGCCAATTCCGTTTATTGAGGATGCGGCCGTTCCTGTCGAGCATTTGTCCGAGTATGTCACCAAAGTCGAGCAGTTTTGCAACGACATCGGCACCAACGTCGCCTACTATGCCCACGCCAGCGCCGGCTGCATTCACATACGGCCGCTTATCAACACCAAAAAGGCGACCGAAGTGGCCAAACTGCCTGCCATCACGGAGTTCTCGGTCGATTTGCTGCGTGGCTACGGTGGCTCTTTCTCCAGCGAACATGGTGACGGTCGGGCGCGCAGCTGGCTTAACGAAAAGTTCTTTGGCCCTGATTTGTACCAACTTTACCAGCAGGTGAAGCAGATTTTTGATCCGCACAATATCCTCAATCCCGGCACCGTCGTCAACGCCGGGCCAATGACCGAAAATCTGCGCTTTGGCGAGAGCTATCAGGTCATCCCCATCACGCCCCATCTCGATTTCAGCAGCGATCACGGGTTTGATCGTGCTGTGGAGATGTGCAATGGGGCCGGGATTTGCCGCAAGCGCACCACCGGCACCATGTGCCCCAGCTTTATGGCCGTCCGCGAAGAAGAGCACGCCACGCGCGGCCGGGCCAACGCCCTGCGCGCTGCGATGAGCGGCCATCTGCCGCCCAGCGAGTTCACCAGCGAACGCATGTATCAAGTCATGGAGCTGTGCGTCAGCTGCAAGGCGTGCAAAGCGGAATGTCCCTCCTCAGTTGACATGGCCAAAATCAAGACGGAGTTTCTGGCCCAATACCACGACGCCCACGGCACGCCGCTGCGCGACCGGCTGTTTGCCAACATCACCCCGCTCAGCCGTTTGGGCAGTGGGCCGCTGGCACCGCTGGCCAACTGGACTTTAGGCAATGGCCTCATTCGCCAGGGGATGGAGCGCACGCTAGGGATTTCGGCCAGGCGCAGTTTGCCCCATTTTGCCCGGCAGTCGTTTACGGATTGGTTCAACAAGCACACCCCGGTAGGGGCGCATCGCGATGCGCCCCTACAACAAATCGTGTTGTTCAACGATACATTTTCCACCTTCAATTACCCACACATTGCCATTGCCGCTACGGAATTGTTGGAGGCGGCTGGGTTTGAGGTGGTTTTGCCAGGGGTGACGGATTGTGGACGGCCGTCTTTCTCTAAAGGTTTAGTAGACAAAGCACGCACAATTGCCCAACAAGTCCTGGATCACCTCGCGCCGCTGGCCGAACAGGGACTGCCCATCATCTTCCTGGAACCCAGCGACCTCTCCGCCCTCACCGATGATTACGAATCGCTGCTGCCCAATGACAAGCGTGTGGCCCTGGTAGCCGGGCAGTGTCGCAGCTTTGAGGAGTTCATCGCTGAACTGGCCGACAGCGGCAAACTCAACTTGAATTTCACCGACGAAAAACGCCATCTGGTGCTGCACGGTCATTGCCACCAAAAGGCGCTCATCGGTACCAAACCAGCCCACCGCGCCCTGACCCTGCCGCCCAACTACACGCTGGAAGAGGTTGACAGCAGCTGCTGCGGGATGGCTGGCTCGTTTGGTTACGAGGCAGAGCATTATGACGTTTCGCTAAAAATGGCGGAGCGCCGCCTGCTGCCGGCCATGCGCGCCGCTGCACCAGAGACAATTCTGGTCGCAGCCGGGGTAAGCTGCCGCCAGCAAATTAAACATGGTGCAGGGCGGCAGGTGCTGCATCCGGCAGAAGTTTTACGCGCAGCGATTAAGTAGCCGCAGTTTCTTACTGCGCAGCAAAGAGCGCGGAAAGAATCCGCGGCTACAGATCAAAAAAGCGACCCTGAAATTTCAGGGTCGCTTGGTGTAATCTGTTTTTTGGTTAATAAAATAGCGGCTAACTAAAAACGGCCAATACTATTTCACTAGATATGTTGGCTCTGTTTGTACTGCCAGTAGCCCTATTTGGTGCAGTTCCCAGTCAGCCGGTGAGTTTCTGTAAGGTATTCCAAAACTATAAACTACCTCCTTTCTGACTAAATGAAACTTTTAATATAAATGTGACTCACGTTTTTGAAATGGCCATTCATAACGTGCCAACAGCATACACTTTTTGCGCCTCGTAAGTCAAGATGACCAACGTGCCATTCCGGTGGCATCTTATGGAGGTCTCATTTATTCGGCTTCATCGGCAAATGTGCCCAGGGGCATGATTGTGTCTTCGTTGGTCTCAATAATTTCGGCGGCCAAAGCGCCGTGAGACAGCTCGCGCAGCGCATCCTGAAAGCCAGGGAACTGATCTGTGGTGAACTGCATCGTCATGGTAATGTCGGCGGCGAATTGTTCATCAAGGATACGGCCGTTCCAAGCCTCCACTAACAATCGCACCCGCTCCAGCAAATCATAGGGCAGCGCCAGCAGCGCCGTGTGGGTAGGCACCTTCTCGGCGTGGGGCAGGATGTCCAGCACTGCTTTGGTAGCATCGCTGTAGGCCCGCACCAGGCCGCCGGTGCCCAGCTTGGTACCACCGTAGTAACGCGTTACGACGACGGCAATATCGCCCAATCCGCTTCCTTGCAGCACGGCCAAAATCGGCCGTCCCGCCGTGCCGGACGGTTCGCCATCATCGTTGCAGTGGGCCGTGACGCTGTTGCCAAAGCCCACCAAAAAAGCAGGCACATTGTGGGTGGCATCGCTAAATTCGGCTTTGATGCGCGCAATAAATTCTCTGGCTTCTTCGACGGTGAAAGTGGGAACGGCCGTGGTGATAAACCGCGAATTCTTGACTTCAATTTCGGTCCGCGTTTCGGCTGCGGGGATAGGGTAACGTTTTGACATGGTGCTATTGTAACGCTTCTCAACATCTCCTTCGAAAATAGGACACAGATGAACACAGATTTGCACAGATAAAAGCATAAATCAGTGTCATCAGTGTAAATCTGTGTCCCATTCCAGCAATTAACCGGCATATCTCCAGCTTCGTGTAAAATATTGAACCTGCATGGAGGTAAAAATGAGTGTTGTTGTGCTTGGCAGTATCAATATGGATTTAACGACTTATGTTCCCCGTCTCCCCGCACCGGGCGAAACGTTGTTCGGCAGTAATTTTATCACCGTGCCGGGTGGCAAGGGATTTAACCAGGCAGTGGCCGCTGGACGCCTGGGCACGACGACGCAATTCATTGGTCGCGTAGGGGAGGACGCTTTTGGCCGGGGTGTGATAGATTTGATTGCTGACGAACCTGTAGATATCAGCGGCATCCTGGTTGATCCAGACAGCAGTACCGGGCTCGCCGTCATCAACGTCGATGCCCAGGCGGAGAACAGCATCATTGTCATTTCTGGGGCCAATATGGCCCACGATGCCCGCGAGGTGACCCGCTGCCGTGAAGCGTTGCGCACAGCCAAAGTGTTGCTGCTCCAGTTGGAAAGCCCGCTGGACATTTCATTGGCGGCGGCACAGGCAGCCAGGGAAGCGGGCGCGCTAGTCATCCTTGATCCGGCCCCGGCCAAACCGCTGCCGGCAGAAGCTTACCAACTGTGCCACATCCTTACGCCCAACGAGCTGGAGGCAGAGGTGCTGGTTGGCTTTCGCCCCACGAACCAAGCGGAAGCGGCTCAGGCGGCCTCAATTTTGCGCGAACGTGGGGTGGAAACGGCCGTTATCAAACTCGGCGCTCAAGGTGTTTACTACCAATCTAGCCAGGAATCTGGCTTTGTGGAACCATTTCCTGTCAAAGCCATTGACACGGTGGCAGCGGGGGATGCGTTTAACGGCGGCTTGGCAGTGGCGCTGGCGGAGAAACGGCCGTTGGCCGAGGCCATTCGTTGGGGGGCAGCCACCGGCGCGCTGGCCACCACCAAAGCGGGAGCCAGTTCCGCCATGCCCACCCGCGCCGAACTGATGAAATTGCTGGCGCAAAACTAACGCTTGAGCAACCTCCCGCAGGCTTCTGCCAGGACGATGGCTATCAATAAAACCTGCGGGAGGTTTTTTTATTTGAAGGAGAAAGAGCGCTCATGGAAAAATTGATCATCGATACAGACCCTGGCGTTGATGACGCCCAGGCCATCCTGATGGCTGCGGCCCATCCCCAGGTTACCATCGCTGCCATTTTGGTGGTGGGTGGCAACGTGGGGCTGGAACACACCGTGCGCAACAGCCTTACTTTGGTGGAGATGATTGAGCAAGAGATTCCGGTTTTTCCTGGATGTGGACGGCCGTTAGTCATGGCTCAAGAAGATGCGGCCGTGGTGCATGGGCAGGATGGTCTGGGCGACGCAGGTTTCACGCCAAAATCGCGCCGGGCGGAGGGGGAACACGCCGCGCTGGCATTGCTGCGGCTGGCCAATGAAGCGCCTGGCGAATACACGCTGGTAGCCATCGGCCCGCTGACCAACATCGCCGTGGCGCTCAAGCTGGACCCAGCATTGCCGACCAAGCTAAAACGGCTCGTCGTGATGGGTGGTGCGGTCACCGCCCGCGGCAATACGCGCAACGTTTCGGCCGAGTTTAACATTTATCACGATCCGGAAGCGGCGCATGTGGTTTTTGCCGGATGGGAACAGCAGGGGAAGCTCGTTGAGTTGGTTGATTGGGAAGCCACCGTGCGACACGCCATCCCTGAAGCAGTTTTGCAGCGATGGATGGCGCTAAACACGCCAAAATCCAGATTCTACCAGGCAATTTCAGCCAAAACGCTTCAATTCACGGCCCAACTGGCCGGACGCCGCATGATGTATGGTGCGGATCCGCTGGCAATGGCCGTGGCCCTGGAGCCAGGCATCGTCACCAAAGCAGAAAAGCGGCACGTTTCGGTAGAGTTAACAGGAATGTATACGCGGGGTCAGACGACGGTGGATTGGGGTGAGAGAAACGGCCGTTCCGCCAACACCAACATCATCCTGGAAATTGATACCGATCGCTTCTTTGCTCTCATGGAACAGGGCCTACGCTAAAAAACAGGATACAGTTGATGCTATCAAAATTTACCGCAGAGAGCGCAGAGAACGCTGAGTTTTCTCCGTGCTCTCCGCGTCCTCCGCGGCTCAATTTTTTAGTGGACCCAATACAGACTACGGTTTACGGACTTACACGGACAATGTCGTATTCAACGTCCGGTCCGGGTGTGGTGCCGAAACGGGCGTTTACCGCGTAGAGGCGAGCACCCTGATTATCGGCCGTCGTGGGAATGTCGAAATCATCATCCGTGATGATTTGCCGCAGGGAAGCGGCTGTATAATTACGGCTCAGATGAAATTCAGCAATCTGGTTGAGGCTGTTTTGCACGACAAACAGCTTGCGCGCCACCAGCACCAGGCCATCGCCACTGTTCACATTTTCGCCACCCAGGTCAATAAGGGTCGCTTCGCCGGTTTGGGGATCAACCTTGTACAGTTCGCCTCGGCTGGAGTGCACGATGATGAGGGCGTTGCCGTTGGGGGTGGCCACAATGCCGTTGGTATTAAATCCGCCAGGAACAAAGACAAAATCACCACTCAAGGATAATGTCGAGTCTGCACCGGGCGTGCCAGAATCGTCCAGATCCACTTTGTACAGTACAGGCATAAAGGAATCGGTAAAGTAGGCGGCATGGGGCGTCACGATCACATCGTTAACAAAACCGCCAGCGAAATCATAGCTGGTTACCAGGTCGCCGGTGTGGGTGTTGTAGATACGGCCGTCGCCATTTGGACCGCCAGAAACAAACAGGTAACCTGTCCGTCTGTCAAAATCCAGACCAACGGCCGGCGTGCCAGGACCTTCTAGCAAAATTTCACCAGCACCCGTGCTCAAATCAACGGTGTAAATGTCGCCATCGGCCAGCGAACCAGCGTAAGCTGTATTGCCTTCACCTACGACGATGCCTTCCGGCTGGAAGCCGTTGGGCAGTGGAATTACCTCCGGGTATCTTTGAGCCGCAGCCGGGCTGGCGACGGCAAGTGTCAACAAAGTCAGCAAGATCAGGCCAACAACGTTTCGTATTAACTTCTTCATCGGTTTTACTCCTTCACGTATGGTTCATTTGCCACAACAGGGGATGGTTTATTGTGGCAATAATTTTAGTGGGACAGGGTATGGGTGGATTGCTGAGGAAAGTGGTCCCTGAATGTGACCATCAGCCTGTAGTGTAAACGATGCCGCAGGCGCGTGGCGCAGATATTTACCGAATACTAAAGCACACTGAATTGGTTCAATGCTAGTTGATGTAAGTGTCTCGCAAAACGCCATTCACCGTTTCGACCAAAATAGAAGGGGGCACTGGTTTTGTTAAATAGAGGTTGGCTCCTGATTCCAGGCCTTTATCTTTGTGCTGGCCAGAAGAGAGGGCACTTAACAAGATCACGGGGATATGTGCTGTGCTTTCGGTACTGCGTATGATCTGGCAGGCGGTGAACCCGTCCATCCGGGGCATCATCACATCCATCAGAATGAGGTCGGGTGGTGAGGCAAAAACTTGTTCTACGGCGGCTTCCCCGTTGGACGCTTCTACTACCTGGAATCCTTTTCGCTCTAAAGTTGCCCGCAAGAGGATTCGCATTCCTTTGTCATCATCGACTGCCAGAATTTTCCAGGCCATATTCAGCTTCCTTGATTCTTTCGATACTTCATCTCCTTAATAAAAGTAATTAAGTGTAATCGATTATGCGTTTATCGAACTACAAAAGAGGTGCAAATTGGGTGCAAAACGTGCCGGCTTTAGGCCAAGGTTAATTGATTAACCCTTATAGATGGGCAGCAGCCGCTCAGCCAAGCGCTCCCAGCGGAAATGTTCAGCAATGTGGGTTTTGGCTCCGTCGGCCAGGTGAGCCTGCCGTGCGGGATTTTGCAGCAGGTCGATGAGTTCGTTGGTGATGCCTGCCACGTCGCCAGACGGGAACGTTGTGCCGGTATGGCCGTTCACCACATATTCCGTCACCTGCCCCACCGCTTCGGCCACCACCGGCACGCCCACGGCCAGCATATCCGCCAGCTTCACCGGGCATTTGGTGCGGTTGAGCAGCGTGTCTTCCATCAGGTAAAGGCCAACGTGCGCCTGGGCCAGCAGCGCCGGCAACTTGTCCAGTTCCACCCAACCGGCATCCTCAATGGCCTGCCAAATCCCCACCGCCTCCGCCTGCTGACGAAAATTGGCGGCATCCGCTTCATACAAACCCGCCCCAACCATGAGAATGCGTAACTGGGGAACGGCCGTCCACACCCCGCGCAATATTTCCACCAACCGCCCCGTATCAAATTCAAACAACCGACTATAAACCAACACCGTCGGCTGACTGCTGACTGCTGACTGATTACTGATTACCGAATACTGAATACCGGGACCATTCGGCACATAAACCACCTGCTCCGGCGGCAGGCCTATGCCCCAGGCCAGGGTTTGCAACGCGCGGCTGGCGACAGTAAGCGCGTGGCAGTGACGCATCCCCCACTGTTCCTGCCAGGCAAAAAAGCGCTTTTGCAGCGGCGAGTACGGAGCCAGTTCATTCCAGCCGCCCCAGCCTTCCCAATCGTCCGTGTCCATGATGAGACGCAGACGGGAGCGATGAAACTGCCACAACCACCAGGCCACCAGGCCGCTGTACGCCTTCGGCTTGAAGCAGTGCACCACGTCCGGCTGCCAATCGAGCAGTTCGCGCACCAATCGTTGGGTGATGCCCACCATGCCGCCGCGCAGCGGCACATAGCGCAGATCTACGCCATCAACCTGCCAGCTTTTGTCGGCTTCGTCCGGGGTTTGCCAGGGGGGCATGAAAATTTGGATGGCGTGGCCTTGCTGGACGAACGGCCGTGCCAACCCCAGCGCCCGACTGGCCATCGTCTTATTGGGGTGCAGACCAAACGGCCCAACCATTGCAATGCGCATTGGGGAAAGATTGGAGACTGGAGATTGGAGATTCAATCACTCTCACAATCTCCAATCTCTAATCGCCAATCTCCTTTTCTAGCAAATCAGTTTTCGCGTCCAGTAATTCTTGCAGCCGGGGGTGCTCTGCATAAACGCCCCGGTATTTGGGCGGCAGCAGGGCAGCAATATGGCACATCATCTCATCGGTGCTTTGCTGCAAAAATTCGTCCCGGTTTTGGCGCGGTATCATCGGCAGCGTGAATGGCTCGCCCACGCGAATGGTGATGTCCAACCGGCGGAAGCGCCGCAGCCGCCGGACCACTTCTTTATCCTCCGTACCGACAATCGACATGGGAATGATGGGCACGCCTGTTTTCGCCGCCAGGTACGCTGCCCCCGGCTTGCCCGGCTGCATCTGAACGGTGGGGCTGCGCGTGCCTTCGGGGGCAACGGCCGCAATCTGGCCTGCCTTTAGCCGCCTTTGCACTTCGCGCAGGGCGCGAAAGTCGGGATTGTGCCGGTCCAGCCAGAGCGCATCCAGCCGGCGCACCATCCAACGCCAAAACCGATATGCTCGGTATTTCTCGGCAATCATCAAAATCACATCATCCCGCGTGGCCAAAACGACAGCCAACATCGCATCCAGCCGCCCCAAATGGTTGCTCACCGCCAGGCAGCCACCGCTGGCCGGAATGCGATCCAAATTTTGCACCTCAATTCGGGCAATGATGCGCAAGATAAAACGAGACACGAGACGAAGGATTTTGAGAAACATAGCAAAATTATATACCCTCCCCATTTTGGCACAAGCTAAGCGATGCTAAATTGGGGTAAGATGGGTAAACTATTGAGAGGTAAGCAGTGAAAAGTGAAAAGTGAGCAGTGAAACGTGAAGAATGAGCCACAATACACTATCTCGTGCCGCAAGGTGTGGAAGATTTTTGGGCCGAATCCGGGAGGGGTACGGCCGTTACTCAACCAGGGCCTCTCGCGTGCCGACATTTTGGCCCAAACAGGCCACGTCATTGCCGTGCGAGACGTCTCGTTTGACGTGCGGCCGGGTGAGATTTTTGTGGTGATGGGCCTCTCCGGCAGCGGCAAATCGACGCTCATTCGCTGCCTCTCCCGGCTGATCGAACCCAGCGAAGGCGAAATCATCGTTGATGGTGAAAACGTGGTGGAATTTGACGCCACCCAGCTGCGCGAACTGCGCCGCCACAAGATGAGCATGGTGTTCCAACGCTTTGGCCTCTTCCCCCACCGCACCATTTTAGACAATGTGAGCTACGGTCTGGAAATCCAGGGCATTAAAAAAGCGCCGCGGTACGACCATGCCCGGCAGGTGCTGGAGATGGTGGGGCTGAAGGGCTGGGAGCAGCACTACCCGCACGAACTCAGCGGCGGGATGCAGCAGCGGGTGGGGCTGGCCCGCGCCCTGGCCGTCGATCCAGAAATTTTGCTGTGCGACGAGCCGTTCAGTGCCCTGGACCCGCTCATCCGGCGCGAGATGCAGGATGAGCTGCTGCGGCTGCAAAAAAGGCTCAACAAAACGTTGGTCTTTATCACCCATGACTTTTTGGAAGCGATCAAGCTGGGCCACCACATTGCCATCATGAAAGATGGCGAGATTGTACAGCTGGGCAAGCCGGAAGAAATTGTGGCCCATCCGGTCAACGATTACGTGCGCGAATTCACCCGCGACGTACCCCGCGTGAAGATTCTCACCGCCAAAACGATCATGACGGTGGCCGCCACGGACTCCGGCAGCGATCACGTCTCGGTTCATGCGGACACCAACCTGGAGCAGCTCATTGGCCTGACGGCCGTTTCCGACGATCCACTGGTGGTGCTGGATGATGAAGGCTGTGTGATTGGTATGGTGAACCGTACGGCCGTTTTGCAGGCGCTGTCAGAAGGCAATTGAGCAATGCGTTTATTTTTCACCGCGGAGAACGCGGAGAACGCAGAGAAGAAAAAAAAGCTCCGCGATCTCCGCGCCCTCCGCGGTATATCTCTTTCAGGCGAAGGTGGTTATGCAGGTTGAGGGAAGAATGAGACAAGGTGGGAAACGGCCGTATCTTCTCCTCGGTCTCGTTTTGCTGGCGGCACTGCTGTTGGTCCACCATTGGCTGACCGACCTCAGCCTCTTCCCCGAAGCGTGGGACGTGCAGCTTCGGCAACCTATCGACGCTTTCAAACAGTGGGCCAATCGCAACCAGACCATCCACCCCATTTTTCTTTACTTTTTTGATCCCATCAGCGGTGGCTTAGATTTTGCCCTGCGCCGCGTGGAAACATTTTTGCTCTGGCTGCCCTGGCCGGTGCTGCTGGCAGCGGTTTTTCTGCTGGCGCAAAAAGCGGCCAACCTGCGCCTGGCACTGCTGGCTACCTTTTGCCTGCTTTTCATGGGATTGGTCGGCTTGTGGCCGGAAAGTATGCAAACCCTGGCGCTCATGACCGTTGCCGTCCTCATTTCGTTGCTGATTGGCATTCCGCTGGGGATTTGGGCGGCGCGTAATGAAAAGGTGGAGCAGGGATTACGGCCGTTCCTCGACGCGATGCAGACGATGCCCTCGTTTGTCTACCTGCTGCCTATCGTGCTCTTTTTTGGCTATGCTCGCGTGCCCAGCGCTATTGCCACCGTCATCTACGCCCTGCCGCCGGCCATCCGGCTGACAACCCTGGGTATCCGCGAGGTGCCGGTAGAAACGGTTGAAGCGGCCCGCTCGTTTGGGGCCACGCCGCGCCAGATCTTGTTTAAGGTGCAGCTGCCGCTGGCCCTACCCACTATCATGGCCGGGGTCAACCAGACGATCATGATGGCGTTGGGCATCGTGGTGATTGCGGCGCTGATTGGCGCGGGCGGCCTGGGCAAAGTGGTGCTGGATGCACTGCGCAGCATTCGCGTGGGATTGGCGCTGGAAGCGGGCCTGGCGATTGTCTTTCTAGCAGTGCTGCTGGACCGGCTGAGCGAGGCGTTTTCGGTGCGCAATCGAACAGGAGCAATGGTGGAAAACGGCCGTCTTTTCCCCAAATCCTGGCAAGCCAACCGGCTCATTGCTCGATTGGAAGAAGGGCTGGATTGGCTGTACGTAGGCGGCGGCCGTTTCTTGGCCCGATTCGCCCGGCTCAGCCGCTCGGATTTTGTGCGGCGACACGCCTACCTGTTGGCCAGCCTGCTGCTGCTGGGCGGGCTGCTCTGGCTGGGGCGGGCGCTGGGTTGGATCACTTTTCCTGAGAGTTGGCGGTGGGGCATTCAAGGGCCGGTGGATACGGCCGTCATCTGGATGCGCGACAATTTGTTTGAGCAGCAGGTGGGGCCGTTTTTGCTGGGCACACGGCCGTTGAGCAACTTCATCATCATCCAACTGCTCGATCCGCTGGACCGGCTGCTGCAAGAGCAGCTTTCCTGGCCGGTAATCATTTTGCTGGTGGGGCTGCTGGGTTATTGGGTCTCGGGCTGGCGCCTGGCGTTGGGCGGAACGGCCGTCCTCTTTGCCATCGGTTTATTAGGAATGTGGGAATTGGCGATGGTGACCCTGAGCCAGGTGATTGTGGCCGTTTTCTTCTCGCTGTTGATTGCCATTCCACTGGGTATCTGGGCGGCAAAGCGTGATATGGTTGCGGCCGTTTTGCGCCCCATCCTCGACTTTTTGCAAACCATCCCTGCTTTCGTCTACCTGGTGCCGGTGGTGATGTTGTTCAACGTCGGGCGCGTGCCGGGGATCATGGCCTCGGTGCTGTACGCGCTGCCGCCGGCGATTCGCCTGACCAATTTGGGCATCCGCCAGGCCAGCCCGGAGGCGGTGGAAGCCGCCCAGGCGTTTGGCTCCACAAGCTGGCAGCTTTTAGCCAAGGTCCAGCTGCCGCTGGCCCTGCCCTCGATCATGACCGGCATCAACCAGACGGTGATGATGGTTTTGGCGATGGTGGTCATTGCCGGGATGGTCGGCGGGGCCGGATTGGGATTGGAAGCTGTTGAAGGACTGACGCGCAATCAGCTGGGTCAGGGCATTGAGGCGGGGCTGGCCATTGTCATTCTGGCGGTGGTGATTGACCGGTTGCTGCTGGCCACGGCGGCGCGCAGCTCGGTAAAAACATGAATTTCACTTCAAAACGCCAGCCCGTTTGGATCATGACTTTTCTGCTGCTCGCTGGCGCTGCGCTGCGACTGGTTGGGTTGAACAACCTCTCTCCGCCCGGCATCACCCACGACGAGGTGGCCAACTGGCTCATCGACCGCTCTATTTTGGCGGGCGAACACGCCATTTACTTCACCCGCGCTTACGGGCATGAGGCGGGCTTCCATTACCTGCAATCCGGCTTTGTTGCCCTGCTTGGCGATAATGTTTTGGCGCTGCGCCTGCCTGCCGCCTTTTGCGGTTTGCTGGGTGTGGCCGTCACCTTTGCCCTGGCGCGGAAGCTGTTTGGTAGAAATGTAGCACTTACCGCTGCTGGATTGTTGGCGGTGTTGTTTTGGCCTGTTTTTTACGGCCGTCTCGCCCTGCGCGCCATTTCCTTACCATTAGTTGCCGGATTATCTGCCTATTTTTGGTGGAAAGCGTGGGATGACAACGTGACCCCGCCTGACAATGTCACCTTGTCACCCGGTCACCTTGTCACCCGGTCATTCGCTCCCTTCACCTTGTCAGGCATTTTTGCCGGTCTCAGCCTGCACACCTACATGGCCGCCCGCGCCGTGCCTATTTTTTACGGACTGTGGCTGGCGTATCTGGCTATTTTTCATTGGCGTGCGTTCAAGCAGCGGTGGCGGGGGATTGTGCTGTTTGTGCTGCTGTTTGCCGCTGTGGCTGCGCCGCTGGTTATCTACTTGCAAACCAATCCTGGTGCAGAATTTCGTTTGAGCGAGGTGGATGCACCGCTGCAAGCGCTGCGGGCAGGCGACTTTCAGCCGGTGCTGAGCAACGGTCTCAAATTGCTAGGAATGTTTGGCTTTATTGGCGATCCGCTGTGGCGCGAAGGGGTGCCATCGGCCCCGGTGTTTGAGCCCGTTGTGGCGCTGCTATTTTATGCCGGGGTGCTGCTTTGCCTGTGGCGCTGGCGGCAGCCGCGCTATGCTTTTTTGCTGCTTTGGTTGGGCACGGCCGTTACGCCCAGTCTTGTTACGATTAATGCCCCCAGCCACATTCGCAGCATCTTGATTTTACCTGTACTTACCGTGGTTCCTGCCCTGGTTATGCACAGTTTAGGGCAGTTATCCACAGTTATCCACGACTTATCCACAAGAAGTTCCAAAATATTGGTCTTGACGCTGCTGCTATTTTATGCTGCCCGAACATCTGTTTTGATCTTCCAGACGTGGCCCAACGGCGGCGACGTGCCGTTTGTATGGCAGGCGGCGTTTACGGAAATGACGGACTATTTGGACGGCCGTTCCGACCTCAACGCCGCGTCCATTGCCGGCTGGTCACCCAGCACGATGGACGGCCCCACGATGACCCTACTTCGCCAAAACGATGGCCTACCACTAAGCCACTTCGACCCACAAGAAGGCACGCTTATTTTGCCCGATGCGGAGCCGGCGGTGGTGTTACGGCCGTCTGACCTCCCCCTCGATCCATTTTGGGAAGCAAAGTTACAGGGTTGGGGGGCAGATGTGGAGGCAAGCGGCCGTTTCACCAGCTACACTTTACCCGACCAACCATCCATCCAACTGGCAAACACGATGGATGTTCAGTTTGGTGAGGAATTGAAGTTGTTGGGGTATGAATGGGCTGAAGATGGGGAATTGCTGTTGGTGTGGCGGGTAACGGCCGTAACCCCCGCCCCGCGCCAACAATTCATCCACAGCCTCGCCGCCGATGGAAGCCAGCTGGCCGAAACTTACCGCTTCGACGCCCCCGACCCGCAGGGCCTCTGGTTCCCCCACTGGCAGCCCGGCGATCTGATTTTGCAGCACCTCAGCCCACCCGCGCTTGACGAAGCTACCCAACTGCGCCTAGGCTGGTTCGACCCCACCACCTGCACCCCCGGCCCATGCCAAAATCTGCGCACGGGGGATAGTGCAGAGTTTGTGCTGCTGCCGATGAAGTAAGAGGGTAGTCAAAAATGGTACGCAGATTTTGCTGATTAACCTGATTTTCCTGATCTTAAAATCAGGCTAATCAGCATTCTAATTATTTTTCATGTCCAGTTTTAAACTACGTCCAAACCGGACTCCACTGACCAATCATCATCAACTCCTCTTCTGGCACTTCATCTAAATCGCCGTTGAGGATGGCCTGTACCGTAGCCAGTGTTTCTGGCAGCGGCACGTAGGCAGCGGGTGTGCCCGACCACGGCTCGGCCACGGTAAGCGGTTGAGACAAAAAGCCATGCAGCCGCCGCCCACGAATGATGGCCTGGCGTTCCGCTTCGCCGTAGTAGGCCATGTCAAACCCTGCCATCCCTTGATTTTTGTATATGAGGTGCAAATCGGCGTAGCGACGGGCCAGGCGCACGGCCGTTTCCGCCAAAGTTCTGTGTTCATCATCCTCATAATGATGGCTGTACGAGCGCAGCATGTCGATAGCCGGCCACCAGCCTTCCCCGGCACGGAGGCGGTCGAAGGTAACGGCCGTATCCAAATCAGCCAATGCCGCCGGTTCTGCGCCAATACTCTCGATGCCGTCATAAAGCACTGTCACGTTGGCCAGCTCATCCAGCGCCGCAAATATTGACATAACGTCTTCGGTGGGTACGATACCGGTGTCGATAATGAAAAGAACGGGTTGATCAACGGCAATCGCCTGGACCTGCTTCACCGCTTGGGCCGCCAGGTGCTGTTTGCGTGCTGCCGAATCGTTGATGTCACAAGCAAACAAGTCCACATCGGCCTCAACGCCGTGATTGCGCCACTGCCACATCCGACTTTGGCTGTTAAAATCACCCCGCTCCAGCACAAGCTGCACCGTTTTGCCCTGATAATAAGTGGCCATGCGCTGAATCAATTCGCCCACCAGCACGTCAATGCCAATGCCGGATAATGGGGTGAAGATGCCGTTGCGCCCGCCCCACTTAAACGGGGCAATCAGGTCGATGATTTTGAGACCCGTTTCCCAAATATGCTTCGTTTTGCTTGGCTGGACTTGAGGCGTGCTTTCTTTGGCCGTATCGCCCAACATCTCAACAATAGTCGTTAACCCTTTGAGCTGCGCCCAGTCGAGCGGGGTGCGCCCCTGGCTGTCCTGGCTGGCGGGGGCGCTGCCATAATCTAGAAGCAGTTTCACAATTTTTGGCCGGTTGCGGATAACGGCCGTATGCAAATCCGTTTGCTGATGATTGGACTTGATGGCCGGATCCGCCCCATTTTCCAGCAGCCAGCGGACCAGTTCAGTCTGACCCATGTGAACCGCACGGTGCAGCGGCGTACCGCCATTATGATCCAGTATGTTCACGTCTGCGCCGGCTTCCAACAGCAGCGCAGCAAGCGGCTGATTGCCCGTGCTGGCGGCCCAGTGCAGCGCCGTGATCCCCAGCGGCCAATACCAGCCGTCGGAAGCCACGCCCCATTCGGTTTTTGTGGCGAGCAGGTCCGGATCGCGCCGCACCAACTGCCGAACCTGGATCAGATCGTTATTTTTCAGAGCAATAAAAAAGGTGATGCAATTACTAAACTTGTCGTCTTGTGAAGGACGGTATTCTTTGCTTGTCATGGGACTCATATTCTCCTTGAGCTGTTGTCGCGCGTCGTAAAGACGCTTCTTGACAGTCGAAAGGGGTAGATTGAGTTGATAGGCGATCTCTTGGTAGGAACGGCCGTTCAAATAAAACAATCGCGTCACTTCCCGGTAAATCTCTGGCAGGTTATTCACCGCTGCCTGAACCGTCTGCTGACGCTGTAACTGCTCCAGCATCGCTTCTGGACCGGTGAGGTCGCTGGCCAAATCCGGGGCGTCGTCCAGCGCCAGCAGCGTGGCCCGCTGGCCGCGCGTCAGCCGGTCGCACTGCTTCAGCACGATGCGCCGCAGCCAGGCGGGGAACGCCTGCGGTTGGCGCAGATTGGGCAGGCAGCGGTACGCTTCCCAGAATGCTTCCTGAGTCGCGTCCTGCGCCTGCTGCTGCTGGCCCAGGAACTGGAAGGCTGTGAAGTAGGCCATGTCCTGAAACTGCACCACCAACTGGCCAAATGCGGAACGGTCGCCATTTTGAACGGCCGTAACCAGCTTTACATAATCACTCATCTACCCTAAACCTGATTTCATCATTTTGAAGGCCTTCTATCTACAGAGTCCCAAATTCACCCGCAAAAGTTACCAAAAATCCAAAACTGTTGCACCGATTAGGCCAAACCGATCATAATCTGTGGATACCGAACAGACTTATATTTCTTCAGGTAAGGACTCTGAACCATGCGCGAAGCTGATTTCCTCCAACAATTCCTCCACCTCCTTAATGCAGATGTGCTTGGCATGAACCTGGAACAAAAAACAAGCTTGCTCCAAAGCCTTTGCCAGAAAGCCCAGCAAGCGCCAGAAAAACCATTGCCCACCTGCCGCATTGTCTCGTTCATCACTGGCCGCCGCCCCATTGATGAAGCGGCCCATCCCGGCCTCGGCTCCAGCGATAACACCAGCATGATATGCAATTTCCCCGATCCTGAAACAAACAAAACATATATCCTGTTTGAACTAAACGGGCTGGATCATTACTCGCCTGAAGCATGTGATTCATTCCGTCTCGATGTGACCCTTTCTTTCACCGGGACAGACAATTCTCAGCACACATACCCCATTCCAGGTTGGAATAAGCGCCCAATTGAACCGATGATCTTCAAAAAAGTGCCAGGCGAAAATCCCGTTCTGCAAACCGTCTCTTTACGCGATATTGCCGGGCACAATCTGGTTTTAGCTTTATCGCCCGAAAAGGATTTTTTGCCTATCGACTGGTCTTGGGATGAACTGGACCACACAGTGCGGGCTGCGGCCACCGATGGCACAGACCCTTTCACCTTTGGCCATCTGTTCACGCAGATTGTGCATGTCTCCATTCGGCTGATACACGACGATGTGCCTGTTGCCGCCGCCCACACCTTATTAGACGTTTGTGATACACGGCGGTATGGCTCCCTGTATCAGCGCATTGTGGAACGGTTACTCGTGCCGGACACAGAGCAACAGGCACAAAGAGCCGGAGTAGCGCCTTTAGACGTATCTTTCCATCCCTGGTTTCCGGTTTTGAAGATTGGTTCAGACAAGGCAGACCTTTATACAGATGCCCTGGTCGAAGACATCGTTCACAAAAAACGCCACCTGACCGATCCCAAATGGTTGATGCGCGTCGGGCTTTACCTGGAATTACTAACCTGTATTGGCATTTTTGAAGCCGTCAAAGAAGACGTGGGCGATCTACTCAGCCCGGCGGAGCGGGCGGCTTACGAACAGCACCCTTTTTTCGCTGAGATTCGCACGCGACTAAATCCAAGAGGGTGGCGCAAAGTGTGGCAGCTGCGGGAAATATCGTTCCCCCGATTTGGTGTTCCCCAAACCGGTCCGGTTTGCAGCCTGAACCTGCTGCAAAAGAAAAAGGCGACGCTTGCCTTTTTGCAAGTTCATCATGATGATTTGAAACATGCCATCGCCCTGGCCGGAAAGAACGAATACAACGCCCAGGAAACATGGCACAGAGTTTTTCGCGATGCAGAGCGTGCCGTACTCCGCAAAACTGATGATGCTTTCCCCGAACTGGGATTTTTAGACAACACGCTAAAAGAGATTATCCTGTGGCATCAAAAGGGCAGAACCGCTCTTACCGGAACCTCATTAAGACAGATCACCAACTTTGTTGGCGATCAAGATGGCTTGTTTGCTTCCGCTTGCAACCAATACAGGGCTTCGATGAATGAGGTGGCCGAATGGGCCAAACACCACAGCTTGATGGACTATACCGGCAGAGAATGTGTTCCCTATCAGGTGAGTCTTTTGCAGGCCTATATGGAAAAACAAACTGGACAGGTGGAACGATTGCAGCGCCGGGATGGATATACTGAATCGTTGGAAGCAATTGTAAAGTTGCCCACAGAATTCAATGTTTCTTCTGAATTGATTTTTGAGCTGCTTTCAGAAGTCCCACTTTTTCGGATGCTTACCGCAGACGAACGCCGCCAACTGGCCAATACAGCGCGCGAGATTGTACTTGGGCCGATGGAGCGAATCATCATTGAGGGGCGAGCCGGTTCCTCCCTGTTTTTAGTAGGGGGCGGCAGCCTGGAAGTGTTGATTCGCCAGACTGACGGCGTGGACAAGGTAATCGACATCAAAAGTCGAGGAGATGTGGTGGGTGAAGTGTCTTTGTTAACCGGTGCCCCCCGCACGGCAACCGTACGGGCGGTGAAGAGCGCTACGGTTTATGAAATTGGCAAGCGACAATATCAACCCATCATCCAGGCCAGACCTGACCTGGTTGATGAATTGGCCGCGATTATGAGGAAAAACATGCAAAACATCCACCAGCAGCGCGAAGCGTACAGCAACGAAGATGCATCGATTGCCATCAAAGAGCGTATCTGGCGATTCTTCTTTGGGAGCTAGCAGCCGCGCCAACTTCACATAAGCGTTTCAAGAAAGCGCGGCTACTCTTCTCCAGCATCATTCCAAAGTTTCATGGCGTTAGCCGCTTTTGGTCACGCGGAAAGAGCGTCGCCAGCCGCAAATTGGGCAGCCCTAGAAGCTGCATCAGAAGCCGCTCCAGCCCGATGGCAAAACCGCCGTGCGGCGGCATGCCGTAGCGGAACGCTTCCAGGTAAGTTTCAAATGGCTCCGTCGGCAATTTGGCTTGCTCTAGCGCCGCCAGGTAGTCGGCATATAGGTGCAGCCGCTGCCCGCCGGTAATCAGTTCCGTGCCGCGAAACAGCAGGTCGAAGGAGTTTGAGTATTCGGGGTTTTGCAGATCAGGGTGGGTGTAAAACGGCCGTTTCCCCATCGGATACCCCACCACAAACAAAAAGTCACTGCCGTGTTCCTGCTGTGCCCACTCGCCCAGCCACCTTTCATCCTGCGGCGACAGGTCCGGCTCGCCCCGCACATCCACGCCATGCCGCTGCCAGATTAGCTCTTGCGCCTCGGCAAAATGAATATGCGGGATTTTTTCTGGCACCTCCGGCAAATTCGCCTTCAGCAGCGCCAGTTCCGCCTCGTACTCCGTCGCCAACGTCTGGAAGATGCCCGCCAGTACTGTCCGCACCATTGTCATCACCGTAAAATGGTTCTCAATGAAGCCAAACTCCACGTCCAGACTCACGTACTCATTCACGTGGCGCGTCGTGTCGTGCGGCTCGGCCCGAAAAACTGGCCCCACCTCAAACACACGAGCAAAGACGCCCACCATGATCTGCTTATAAAATTGAGGGCTTTGTGCCAGAAAGGCGTGTCCATCAAAATATTCCAGCTTAAATACATTTGCCCCGCTTTCCGTAGCTGAAGCTACCAGTTTGGGCGATTGTATCTCGGTGAAATGTTCGGCCGTTAGCGTGGCGCGAAAACCGGCCATGACGCCCGCTGCCAGGCGAAACACCGCGCTCCGCGCTGGATGCCGGTTGGCCACAACGGCGTGGTCCAACAGCGTGGGTAACCCTGCCTTGAGGCGTTTTTGCTGCAAAGGCACGGGTGCTGGTTCCGTCACCGGGGTGATCACTTCAATTTGCGGCTGGTGCAGTTCGACGCCACCGGGTGCTTGCGGCGTGGCCACCACCGTGCCCGTCAGCGCGATGACGCTCTCCAGGCTCAGTTCAGCAATCGGGGCCAGGTCAGCCTCGCTTTCGGTGACGGCCTGGATGGTGCCCCAACCGTCGCGCAGTACCACAAAGCTGACGCCACCCAGGCGACGTACGTTGTGCAGCCATCCCGTCAGGCGCACCGGCTGCCCGACGTGGCGGCTTGCTTCAACCGTTCGAATTGTGTTCATAAAACCTTCCTGTGGGTCAATTTTTAAAAATTGACCTACAACAAAAAACGCCCACCCTCGCTTTGGAGGACGGGCGTAAATTTTGCGCTCGTGGTGCCACCACCAATTTGCTCACGCCAGAATATTCTAGCGCAAACCTCTTGCGGCCAGCGATCTGTGCCAACAGACCGCCAAAGCCTGGACGCTGTAACGGGCGCACCCGGAGTTGATTACTTGGTTATCCGTACTCGCTATTTACCGATAACCGTTCACCGATCGGCTCAAGGGTGTCATCAACGGGGTTTGCCGGCGACGCTTGCAGCAGCTGCGTTGCTCTCTGGGCGGCAAGGGGATCTGTTGACCTGTCCCTTTCATTGCTTTTGGCTTATGGCATCGGTTACAAGTTAAGGGTTTGAGACAATTGTCAAAGGCCATAATTCAAACACAGATGTCTCGT
>PABI01000118.1 GCA_002699125.1 Anaerolineaceae bacterium | reverse complement strand
TTCAAAATCGCCCAAAGCGGCTCAATTTTCGTTTTTGGTCTCATTTATTATCGAAAGACAAGTTAAAGGTACGACTTAATAAGATTTAGCAACGGTTAATTGTGAATTTTTAAGGGGAAAGGCCGTTGCTACCCAATTTATGCTAAAATGCAAAAATTCAATAGAACGAAGTAGGCGGTACGGTTAGCACAATTTGCGCAGACGCCAACCGCAGCCGGGCGAGATTTTGCGCTGGACGAAGACCGCACCTCAGCAGGCTTCACTTTCATGTTGCTAATGCATTATGATCTTCTCAAGGGAGAAAACATGACTAACCGCTTCAATATACCCGATAAACGCAGTAATGATCCAAAAGATTATCAAAAAAGTGTGAGGCTAGGACAGATGAAACGCTCCTGGCACCTTGGCGTGCAGCGGCAGAGGGATGGGCGTGCTACACTCTCTTTTACGGATGGGTTAACCTGGGGAAGCATTGGCCAAATACTCGGCTATCTGTTTGGTGAAACGGACGACGCTTTCAAAAATGAGCTTTATGAGAAGATGCTGGCGCAGTTTGCTCAAACCGATCATGGCCAGCAGTTTCTGCCTCGCCGCCAGGTACAAATCGCCAACTGGAATTTACGTTACTCAGCTGCCGCGCACACATGGCGGCGAATTGCTTATTTACAAACGCTCGATTGGGATTTATTGGCCCTGCAGGAAGTTTCTCAGAAGGCTTGGACAGAGCTTAAGCAAAGCGGATTATTTGAGGTGGGCTGTTATACGCTGGAGGAATTTGATTTGGAGCCACAGGGATATAGAAAGCACGGCGTAGCAATATTGGCTCGCCATGGTCTCACTCTGCGACAGCCGCACCTCATACCCGATCTACCCAAGCCGGAAAGAGCACTTTCGGTGCAGGTAGATGGGTTGTCCAGCCCACTTGAAGTGATTAGCTGGCATGCGCCAAATGCCGCGGGGGAAGGGTCCGAGACCAAAATGCAAGCATACCGGGCTGTGACCAATTGGTTAACTGATAAAGAAACCGCCACTGTTCTTGGTTTCGATGGCAACAGCTGGAATTTATCGGTCAAGCTGAAATGGGATCCCCCTACTGATACGACCGGTCTCTACTACGAAGAAGGATTGTTTTTCTCAAGTGGCGCTCCGCATCACCTGGTGGATACGTTGCAAACCTATTACAGAAATAATCCCGAAGCTTACGAGGCTGTTATACAGCAACGACCCGACGGCCCTCTGGCAGTTTCATATGTTCGAGGCTCACAAAATAGACCTGTCCTAGACCGGTTTGACTATATCTTTGCTTCACCAGACATTGAAGTGATTCAATGTGCTTATGATTATGAAGGCGGGATTGGCGCTGGTAGTGATCATGGTATTTGTAATTGCCGCTCTATCGGTGGGCTAATTGGAAAGGTAGAGCCTTGCTAGGGCACGGTATTCCTCATGGGCTGTAGCGGCCACTGGCCGTGCCACTTTTTTTGCCGAGTTCGGCCGTTTCTGGGTGTATGGTTTGGTGGGTAACGGCCGTTCACCCCTTCACCAGCGTTCGCAGAACGCCTCACCCCCTCACCTTGTCAAGAAACGGCCGTTGCCCATCCCCAAAACTCATCTATCATTCTATTGTGTTAAATGCGTGGTTGACCCAAGAAACAAAACGAACCGTCTGGCTGTTTTTGCTCCTGCTGCTGCCGGCTGCGGTGGCCCTGGTCTGGCTGGTGGCCGTTCAGCCCTCCGCTGCCTGGTGGTGGCTGCTGCTGATTTTGGCGCTTGGTAGCCTGGGGGCCGCGCTGTGGCTGGCCCACTGGCTGCATGACAACGCAGCGCGCACCCGGCGTGTGGCCACGGACCGGTACCGGCTGGAACTGTTGGCCCAGGCAATGCTGCGTGAGCCGGTGGAAAACGGTGATCTGCCCGCGCTGCTCAGCCGCCATGTTCCGCCCCTTTTCCCCGATGGCTGGGTCGAAATTCGTTTGCTGCCAGATACCGTTCTTTTTGCCCAGGGCGAGGGCTGGATACCGCTGGCCAATGAGCAGTGGGTCGCGCTGCTGACCGGCGCCGATGCCCCTTTCACCGTGCCCGGCCTGCCGGAAGCAATGGAATTTGGCTTTGGCCGCGAGGCGTTAATCATTCCCATTCAGGAAAACCAGGCGGGGAATGTCGGCGGCATTTATCTCATGCGGCCGGCAAACAAGGATGTGCGCATGTGGGAAACCGGCGGCAGTTCTTTAGCCGCTTTGGTTGCCGCCCACCTGCTGCGCGAGCGGCAGTTTGATGCGGCGCTGGCCGCGCAAGCCGAAGCGTATGAAAAAGAAATTTATGAGCAAGCTTACCAGGCAGAAGTGAATGCCATGATGGCGGAATATGAGAAGATGTCTCAGGAATTGGCCATTGCCAGGAAGGTGCAAACGACATTTTTGCCGCCGAAGGTGCCCGATATTGCCGGTTGGCAATTTGCCGTGACCCTGGAACCAGCGCGGGAAATGTCCGGCGATTTTTATGACTTTATTGCTTTGCCCAACGGCCGTATCGGTCTCGTCATCGCCGATGTGGCCGACAAAGGCATGGGCTCAGCGCTGTACATGGCGCTTAGCCGCACGCTCATTCGCACCTTTGCCCCCGATTTTGCTACCGCGCCGGAGCAGGTGCTGCGGGCGGCCAACCAACGGGTGCTGTCAGAAACCAGCAGCGATCTGTTTGTGACGGTTTTCTATGCCATTTTAGATCCAGAATCCGGCCTGTTGACCTACTGCAACGCCGGCCACAATCCGCCCTTTTTGTACGCGGCCAACGGCGGCGGGATGAAAACGCTCAGCCGCACGGCCATCCCCATTGGCGTTTTGGACGACGTGGCCTGGGAACAGAGCAGCGTCAACATGCAGCCCGGTGATTTGCTGCTGATGTACACCGACGGCGTCACCGAAGCGGAAGATGAGTTTGAAGACTTTTTCGGCGAAGAGCGGCTTCAGGCGGTAACAAACGCCAATTTGGGGCGGTCGGTGGATATTATTGAGGATAAGGTGGTTACGGCCGTACTCGACTTCGTCGGCGACGCCCCCCAATTTGACGACATCACCCTGATGCTCTTGGCACGAGATCAATAAGGTAGCGCATCAGGCTGAAACAAGAAGGTCAACAGTTTGTGGACGATCTTTCAGGGCAGGGCGCAAAGTGGGTGGCAAACTCATCCCCTAGTTCCTGCCATGCTTCTCGTAGACCTTCCAACGCTTCTTGTACATTTGCTTGAATCTCTTCAGGTGTGTGCCCTTCTGTTACCAGGCCAGGAATATCTGGACTGGTAACGGTGTAAACACCGGATTCATTGGGTTCTAAATAGAGTCGAATTGAATAAATTGACATACTTCTATGCTCCTTTTGCTTTGTGCCTTGCACGAATCGGATTATAACATAGGGCATGAATATTTTTGTGAACAATCCCGAGTTGTTGGCCGTGGCGTATGGGCTGGCGTCTGCGGCCGTTTGGGGGGCGGGTGATTTTAGCGGCGGGCTGGCCACCAAGCGGGGCAACGTGTACGTCGTCGTCACGCTGTCACAGTTAGTGGGGCTGGTTTGCCTTTTGGCATTGGCGCTGCTGCTGGAAGGAGCATTGCCCCCGGCGCGCGACCTGCTTTTTGGCGCGCTGGCCGGGCTGGCCGGCGTTGTGGGCATTTTGGCCTTGTATTCGGGCCTGGCACGGGGGCGTATGGGGGTTGTGGCCCCGACAACGGCCGTTCTCTCTGCATCCATTCCGGTAATCGTAGGTATCTTAACCGAGGGGATTCCCCCGGTGTTGGTGCTGGTGGGGTTTGGGCTGGCGGTTACGGCCGTTTGGCTCCTTTCCGGCGGGGGCAAAGCAGATGGCATCCGGCGCGATGAACTCGGTTTGGCACTGTTGGCTGGGCTGGGTTTCTCTCTTTTTTTTGTGTTTATTGACCAGCTCAGTACCGGTGCTATTTTCTGGCCGCTAACGGCCGCGCGGGTGGCCTCCGTACCGCTGCTGCTCTTGTTCATATTGGGTCGCCGCACTTGGCAGGGCAGCATCACCACCACCCCGCTGCCGCGCAATTTGCTGCCCATCATTGCCCTCTCCGGCATTTTGGATAGTGGCGGCAACTACTTTTTTGCCCTGGCTACCCAGTCGGGACGGTTAGACATTGCCGCCGTCCTCGCTTCGCTTTACCCGGCTTCCACCGTGCTGCTGGCCCGCCTCATCCTCAAAGAAACGCTGGGACCGCGCCAGTGGCTGGGTGTGGGCGTGGCGCTGGTGGCTTTGGTGTTGATCGCTCTTTAATTGCCAGGTTCGGCCATCAGCCCTTGCGCATCCAGCAAGGTTTGGGCAGCAAGAAGGGGTAGTTCGGTGACAACGGCCGTTCCTGACCAATTTGCGTCGCTATGCAACGTTTCTTCTCCTGCACCATTCACCGTCCAGTTTTGCTGTTGCAGCAGTTCGCCGGTTTCTATGTCGAAAACAAAGTGCATTTTGCCACCGTTTAGCGATTGGCCGGTTGAGTTGTTTTCAGCGGGTATGGGGAAATTGTAAAGCGTATCAATTTGGAGGTGGTAACGACCGTTTTCCTCCCAAGCAGCAACAGTGTGATCATACAATGATCCTGTTTCAATCTCGCGCAAAATGTTGATTAATCCCTGGTGAGGAGTCAGATAGGGCAATGGCTCATCGAGAGTAATCACCCGACCATCTACCGTTTGTTCCGGCAGCACCCGCACGCTTGTGTTGTCAAGGATGGCGCTGCGCTCCCAAAGCCCGCCTTCTATGTCATACACCAGCATCACCTGGCGTGATATGGTGGCCCTTGGGCTAACTTCCGTCCAGATTTCCAGAATCCACGTATCAGCCAGGCCACGGTAAGTGACCAGTTCGCCCTCGCTGCTGACTGCGTCATAGCTCTCTAAGGTGTAGTAAAGCCAGCCAGCCTCAGGCGGGAAAGCTGTCAGATAGGTTGCTTCCAGTTTTTCTACCTGCTCGATGATGCTGTTCAGGGAATTGGGATCGACAGGCGTGGGCGGTACGGTCGTATTTTCTACAACACGCTCTTCAATGGCAGGAGTAGGTAAATTGGTTGGGGCAATAATGGATACGGCCGTTGCAGATATAGAGGTGGGGGGAACGGCCGTTTCCACCACAGACGGCGCGTCCTCGCGGCAAGCCATCAATAAAATCAGTAAGCCAAACAGAAACAGTTTACGCATCTTCCACCTCCACTCAAGTTTAAAAATGCACATAATCGTCAATTCCTAAAGCAGTTTGCGATCAAAACCAGACGCCGTCGTCCAGCCGTAGGCTAATTTTCAGCAAAAACTCATTGAGGATTTACGGCCGTTCCTCGCTCTGAGTTATAATCCCCGCATGGTACAAAAATTGGAAGGGCGCGTCATTAAAGCCATTAGCGGCTTTTACACCGTAGAAATTGAAGGGCACGAACCCGTTGTGGCCCAGATTGCCGGGCGATTGAAGCAGGAATGGCAAAGCACAACCCTCGTCGCCGCCGGGGATTGGGTCACCATTTCGCTTAACGCCGACGGCACCGGCACGGTGGAAGCCGTCGCCGCGCGCAAATCGGTGCTGTCGCGCAGCCGTCCCGCCCCCGCCTTTCGCAAAATGGCCGCAGACCAGGAGCAGGTGCTGGTGGCCAACCTGGATCAGGTGATTTTTGTCTTCTCCGTGAAAAACCCCACCTCCAACCTGCGCAAGCTGGACCGCTTTCTGGTTGTGGCCGAGATGAATGAACTGCCCGCCATTATCTGCCTCAACAAAATCGACCTGGACAAAAACGGCAAGGTGCAGGAACAGTTCCAGATGTATGCCGACATCGGCTATCCGCTGCTGCTAACCAGCGTTAGAACTGGCGCGGGTATTGCTGAACTCAAAGAACTGCTGCACGACAAAATTTCGGTGCTGGCAGGGTCGTCCGGCGTGGGCAAATCCAGCCTGCTCAACGCGATCCAGCCAGGGTTAGGCCTGAAAGTAAACCAGGTGAGCCAGGCCACGGGCAAAGGGCTGCACACTACACGCTACGCCGAGCTGTTCCCCCTGGACAATGGCGGCTACGTCGCCGACACGCCCGGTATTCGCGGCCTGGCCCTGTTTGATTTGGAGCCGTCTGAGCTGGACGCTTACTTCCGCGAGATTGGCCCGCTGGTGGAGCAGTGCCAGTTCAGCGATTGCAGCCACCGGCACGAGCCCGGCTGTGCGGTGAAAGCAGCGGTGGAAGACGGCCGTATCCACCCTGCCCGCTACCAAAGCTACCTCCGCCTCCGCGAAGAGCACGAAGCGTTAGATGAAGAAAACTACTAAGGCCGCGCCAGGACTGGCAGTCCTTTCTGCATAGTTTCTCGGCGGTTCAAGTTTAAGGACTGCCAGTCCTCTCCCCCCCTCCTAATCAACCGATCGGTTGATACGGCCGTATCCATCCCACTGATTCCACAATCCACCTATCGTAAGCCGCAATTTCCATCTCCCGATGGGTTACTTTCCTCTTCCCAAATTGTAAGATGTTGCCATATTCGCAAAACCAACCACACAAAAATTAAGGAGTGGAATCATGAGCAACAATTTAGATGAATTGAAAGATGCAGAAAAAAGCGGTAATGGACGGAATGGCAGCGTGGTGATGGCGGTTATTTTTATCGTCGTTGGCGCGGGCTTGATTGTGAGCAACATCACCGGCTTCTCGTTCGTCAACTGGTGGGTACTGTTTATGCTGATCCCCGTTGCCGCCTTTGCTCAGAATATTTATAGAGATTATCAGGTGAACGGCCGTCTTACATCCGCCAGCACCGGCAGCATCATCGCGGGTCTAGCTATCTCACTCACTGCCGCCACCTTCCTATTTGAAGCTATTACCTGGAGCGCCATCTGGCCCATCGGCCTCATCTTTGCCGGTATCGCTATGTTCCTGGGCAACCGATCCTAACGAACCGCAAAGAGCGCCGAGTGCGCAAAGATTCTCAAGAAAACTTTGCGTGCTTTGCGTCCTTCGCGGTAGAAATTTTCTGAGGTAAATCATGAACGTTATTGAAGTACAAAACTTACGCAAACAATACGGCGCGACCGTTGCCGTAGATAATATCTCTTTTGATGTGCAGCAGGGCGAAATCTTCACCATTGTTGGACCGAACGGTGCGGGCAAAAGCACCACCGTTGAGTCGGTGATGGGCCTGCGCCGGCCAGGCAGCGGCACCATCCGCGTGCTGGGAATGGACCCACAAAAAGAGGAGCATGAGCTGCGCCAGCGCATCGGCATTCAGCTCCAGCAAGCGGCTCTACCGGAGCGGCTCAAGGTGTGGGAAGCGCTCAATTTATACAGCGCCTTCTACAACAAAACTGTGCCCTGGGAAAAACTTTTGGACGATTGGGGTTTGGCCGAAAAGCGCAAAACCAACTTCAAAAATTTGTCCGGCGGGCAAAAACAGCGGTTGTTTATCGCCCTGGCCCTGCTCAACGATCCGGAACTGGTCTTCCTGGATGAGCTGACCACCGGCCTGGACCCGCAGGCGCGCCGCGCCACCTGGGACGCCGTTCGCGCCATTCGCGACCAGGGCAAGACCGTGGTGCTCGTTACCCACTTCATGGACGAGGCCGAAGAGCTGGCCGACCGCATCGCCATCATCGACCAGGGCAACATTGTTGCTTTGGATACGCCACAAGCGCTGATTCAGAATTTGCAGGCCGACACGCGCGTCCGCTTCACCAACGGCAACGGCTACGACCCGCAGCTGCTGCGCCGCGTGGCCGGCGTGACCGATGTGGAACAGCGCGGTAAGCAGGTAATTGTGCAGGGCAACGGCGCTTTACTGGCCCACGTGGCCACCGCCCTGGCCGAGCAAAACGTTACCCCCACCGACCTGCGCGTGGAGCAGGCCAATCTGGAAGACGTATTTCTGGCCCTCACCGGCCGCAGTATTCGCAACTAACAAATTAAAAGAACGCAGATTTGCCTGATTTACCTGATCAGGAAGATCAGGCAGATCAGCGTACCATTAATGATGGAGATTATAATGAACGCTTTACGAAAAATGACTTGGGTTGAATTTAAACTGGCTTTGCGGGAACCGATTGCCACCTTCTTTACGCTGGTTTTCCCGGTTTTGATTTTGTTTCTGTTTGGCAGCATTTACGGCAACGAGCCGTCTGAATTTTTGGGCGGGCGGGGCAGCGTGGATAACTCGGTGCCCGGCTACATCGCCATGGTGATTGCCACCACGGGCATGATGAGCCTGCCCATCGGCCTGGCCACCTACCGCGAGCTGGGCGTGCTGCGCCGCTATCGCGCCACACCGCTGCGTCCGCAAACGCTGCTGGGTGCCCGCATCATCGTGCACACGCTGATTTCGGTGATTGGTGCGGCCGTTTTACTCGCTGCGGGCGTGTTGGTCTACGATATGGTGCTGCCGGTGAACACGCCGGCTCTCATCCTGGCCTTCTTGCTGGGTAACGTCAGCTTCCTGGCCGTTGGCTTTTTGCTGGCCAGCGTATTGCCTAACGCCAACACGGCAACGGCCGTTGGCATGGCCCTGCTCTACCCGATGTTGTTTCTGTCCGGGGCTGGGCTGCCGCGTGAGATTTTGCCTGACAATCTGGTAACGTTTGGCAACTTCCTACCGCTGACCCATGTGGTAGACCTGCTCAAGGACGTCTGGTACAACAACACCTGGAACCTGACTGCGCTGGCCGTCGTCATTGGCATGATGCTGGTGGCCTCTGCGGTTTCCGTACGTACCTTCCGTTGGGAATAAAGAAATAGGACGCAGATTTGCCTGATTTACCTGATTGATTTGATCTTTTTTTATCAGGTTTATCAGGTAAATCTGCGTCCAAAGTTACCGCAGTTACAATGAGTATGCCATCTACAGACAGAATCGTCACGATAAAGAAGCGTAGGTTATAATCATGAGCATCATGACGCAAGAAACGGCCGTTTCCACCTCCACAACCTCCAGCACAAGCCATCGCCTCAAAACGTGGCTGGCCGAACTGCGCGACGTACGCTGGGCCTGGGTGATTTTTCCAGGTCTGGCCGTCGGAATCATCAACATCATCATTGTCGGCACCGTCATCTCCATTTATGCTTCCATCCTCTCCGTGGAATTTCAATCCCCAGAAGCCACAGCCGATGCTGTAGCCGAAGGTGCTGCACTGATCGCCACGTACCTATCGCCTCCGGTGCAGTTTCTCACCGCCATTTGGGTGGCTTATATGGTATGCAAACGGCAGGGAACGGCCGTCTCCTGGTACGGCCTGCTTATCGGCTCCGTGAGCGGGTTAGGCGCTGCCTTACAAGTGGCCTCCTTTGCCGGAATCCCCCGCGAAATTTTACTGGACGCTACCCTGTTCACCTTTTTCCCCGTGCCGATGCTGGCCGGCTGGTTGGGCGCGCGGCGCAGCCAAAAGGCACTGGCCGGGCAAGAGCGACTCTATCGCGCCAGCCAGGCCATTTCCCACGCCCACACGCCACTGGCCATTGTCAACGCCATTGGCACCCATCTGGCAACGGCCAACGTGAACCAAATTGGCCTGTGGGAAATTTTGCTGCAAGGAGCTGGCGGACGGCCCACGGCCGTTTCCCTGTTGGCTGCCTGGACCGCCAAACAAAATGAAAGCTGGCGGCCCGGCCTTCAGCTCACCGCCGACACCACCGGCTCGCTCAGCCGCCTCTCTCCGGAAAACAGCCTGCAAATCAAAGCGATCGATCTGCCCGCAACCGAAAAGCAAAGCTGGGAGGCGCTGGGGGCACGATCAGCCCTGCTCATTCCGCTGGTGACGCCCAGCGGCAGCTGGGTCGGTCTGCTTACCGTCACTTCCTCTGCCAGCAGCGGCCTGTCGCGCAGCAACGAGCGCGATTTTGTGACGATTGCCGCCCAGGTGGCCCTCGTTTTGGACAATTTACGGCTAGTAGTCCAGGCACAAGAAACGGCCGTACTCCGTGAGCGGCAGCGGTTGGCCCGGGAAATCCACGACACGCTGGCCCAGGGCTTTACCAGCATCGTGATGCACCTGGAAGCCGCCGAACAGGCGCTGCCCACTGACGAGCAAATCACGCTGCGGCACCTGGACCAGGCGCGCAGCATCGCCCGCGACAGTTTAGCCCAGGCCCGGCGCGTGGTGGACGATTTGCGCCCGGAACTGCTGGAAAGCACCCCGTTCGACCAGGCGATTGCCCGTGTGGTGGAACAATGGTCAGCCCACAGCGGCGTTGAGGCCGAATTTAAGGTGACGGGGGAAATACGGCCGCTCCATCCACAGGTAGAAGTGACTCTGCTGCGCAGCAGCCAGGAAGCGCTGGCCAACGTGCGCAAACACGCCCAAGCTACCACTGTCTGCGTCACGCTTTCCTATTTGGGCGATACGGTCATTTTGGATGTGGAAGATGACGGTAAGGGTTTGACACCTGCGGCGTCAAGGCCAGATGGGCTCACCAGCGGCGGTTTTGGCCTGGTGGCCATGCGCGAGCGCGTGACCCAGCTGGGCGGTGAACTGTTTGTGGAGAGCGAACCGGGCGAGGGCACCACGCTCTCCATTTCGCTACCATTAGAAAATGGAGCGGCAAGCTGATGAGCGATATTTTGGCTAGAATTCGAACAGATGGGGAGCAGAACAGCCACTTTTGGCGGCGGTTCCAATTGTTGTGGTCGGCCTTGTTTGTGCTGGCTGTCGGTGCGCCGGCGGCGCTTGGCTGGCAGATCACGGCGCAATTTCCAGAGCAGCGCAGGCTGGGTCTGATCCTTTGCCTGCTCATGATCGGTGCTCACCTGGTTGTGCAGTGGCTGGCTTACCAAACTGAATTCGGCCGTGCTCGGCTGCGCGTTAGCCTACCTTACATTGTTTTTGTTATCGCCGCCTGGTTTTTCCTCGTGCGCATCAGTCCAATTTATTACCTGGTACTGTTTGGCCTTTTCAGCCAGATTTATATCATGCTGCCGCTGAGCTACGCTTCAGCCGGGGCACTCGCCGTGGCTGGCCTGATGGCCTATAACCAGACGATTGGCTCTGGCGATGACTTTTCCTGGCAGATTGGCTTGATTTATCTGCTGATGGGTGTGGCCAGTGTGGTGCTAGGCGCCTGGATTCACGCCATCATCCGCAAAAGTGAGGAACGGCGCGAACTGCTGGACCAGCTGCAAGCTACTCAGGTAGAGCTGGCCGAAGCGGAGCGCCGCGCCGGCGTGTTGGCCGAACGGCAGCGGCTGGCCCACGAAATCCATGACACGCTGGCCCAGGGATTTATCAGCATCATCATGCATCTGGAAACGGCCGAACAATCCCTTCCCGCCACTGACAGCGAAACAGCCCACCAACTCCGGCAGGCCAAAGAAACGGCGCGACACAATTTGCAGCAAGCTCGCCGCGTGGTGGCCGATTTGCGCCCGGAATCATTGGAAAACGATTCGCTGCCCGCCGCCCTGGAACGCACGGTGCAGCGCTGGAGCCAGCAGCACGGCATTCTGGCCACCATGCAAACCACTGGCACGCCCCTGCCCCTGCATCCCGATGTGGACGTGACGCTACTGCGGGCCACACAGGAGGCGCTGGCCAATATCCACAAACACGCCCAGGCGCAAAACGTCACTGTCACGCTGTCCTACATGGGCGATTCGGTGCTGCTGGATGTGCAGGACGACGGCGTGGGGCTAAACGGGGCCAAACCCTCCCCCTTTGGCGGCGGCTTTGGCCTGCAAGCGATGCGCGAACGGGCCGCTCAGTTTGGCGGCGAGCTGCTGCTGGAAAGCGAGCCGGGCGGTGGGACGACGGTGGTGGTGAAGATTCCGATTGGCGCTTGATTTTGAGTAAAAAGTGAAAAGTAAAAAGTGATAAAGTTCTTTTTACTTTTCACTTATCACTTTTCACTGCTTTTCAAGGACTAGAAGATGGACAAAATAAAACTCATCCTGGTAGACGATCACCCCGTGGTGCGGGAGGGGCTGGCGGGAATGCTGGCCGGACAGCCGGATTTTGATGTGGTGGCCACGGCGACCGATGGCGCTGAAGCAGTGCGGCTGGATACGGAGCACAAGCCGGACGTCATTTTGATGGATTTGCGCATGCCGGGCATGGATGGGGTGACGGCGATTGGCGAGATTAAGGGGAAACGGCCGTCGGCCAACATCCTCGTCCTTACCACCTACGACAGCGACGCCGACATCCTGCGCGCCATCGAAGCTGGGGCAACAGGCTACCTGCTAAAGGACACGCCGCGCGAAGAGCTGTACCGTGCCATTCGCGCCGCGGCCAGCGGCGAATCGGTGCTGGCCCCGTCCGTAGCCGCCCGCCTCATGACCCGGATGCGCGCCCCCGCCGAAGAAAACCTGAGCGCCCGCGAAATTGAAGTGTTGCAACTGGTGGCTAGAGGCGCCAGCAATCGAGAAGTAGGCAAAAGCTTACACATCAGCACCGCCACGGTGAAAACGCATCTCATTCACATTTTCAATAAGCTGGGGGTAGCTGACCGAACTGCGGCCGTTACGTCCGCATTGGAAAAGGGCATTATTCACTTAGAGTAAAGACTCTGTTCCATAATTTTTCTTCACTTGTCATTCCCGCGAATGCGGGAATCCAGGAAATGGATGCCTGCCTTCGCAGGCATGACAGAAGCGGAATTACTTTTGTTAAGTTCTCGCCTGCCAAAAAGAGTATGCTAAAATAGCGCCATCATGACGATTGGAAACACCACTTTTGACGCCATAGGCTTTTGCCTGATCATGCAAATTCAGATGCAGAAAGCTGCCTCTCCTTGGAGGAGTGTGTCTGCCGTCTGAATTTTATGTCAACTAAATTTACAGATTTGGCCACGCGCACACTCCGTGCCGTGGCTTTTTTGTTTTTCTGGGCAAGCTGTGGCCGGTGCGCGTGGCTCTTTCAAACCTTTTGATGGAGTACAAACATGAAACACAAACACAATGGAATGCGCACCTTTGTCATCATTTGGCTGGGGCAGATGGTGTCTTTGATTGGCACAGCCATGACCCGCTTTGCCCTGCTCATCTGGACCTACCAGCAAACGGAACAGGCAACGGCCGTTGCCCTGCTCGGCTTCTTCTCTTTCGTCCCGTTCGTCCTCGTTAGCCCACTGGCCGGCATTGTCGCCGACCGTTACGACCGGCGCTGGGTGATGATCTTGGCCGACATGGGTGCTGGATTCATGACCATTGGGCTGCTGATCCTGCACCAGCAGGACGCCCTGCAAATCTGGCATTTGTATCTGGCCCAGGCCGTGGCCAGCTTTTTTGAAGCGTTCCAGGTGCCGGCGTACACGGCCGTTACCAGCACCCTCGTCGACAAATCGCAGTACGGCCGTATCAACGGCATGCGCTCCACGGCCAGCGCCGCGGCCGACATCATCGCTCCACTTAGCGCCGGGCTGGTGGTCACCCTTATCGGCATTGGCGGGGGGATGATTGTTGATGTGGTTACCTTTTGCATCGCCATGTTAGCTCTGTTCATCGTGCAGCTGCCCCGCAGCGACAAACCAATTGCGACCGAAGATAGTGAACCTTTCTGGCAAGAAGTGACCGCCGGACTGCGTTTTATTACCGCGCGCCGCGGGCTTTTGGGGCTGCTTATCACCTACGTGGGCATCAACCTGTTTGCCGCGCTCACCTACTTTGCCATCCTGCCACCAATGATTCTGGCCCGTTCCGGCGGCAGTGAACTGGCGCTGGCCAGCGTCCAGGGGATGTTGGGCGGCGCAGCCCTGGTCGGGGGCCTGGTGATGAGCGTGTGGGGTGGACCACGGCGTAAAATTCATGGCGCTTTGGGGTTTACGGCCGTTTCCTTCCTCCTTGGCGACTTTTTGTTTGGCGTGGGCCGCACTTTACCGGTTTGGCTGCTGGCAGCGGCCGTTTCCTCGTTTTTTATCCCGCTGCTGGTTGGTTCCTACCGGGCTATCTGGCAGGTCAAGGTGCCGCTGGCCATGCAAGGCCGGGTGTTTGCCGTGCAGGGTGCGCTGCAAACGGCCATGATGCCGCTGGGTTATCTGCTGGCCGGGCCGCTAGCTGACCATTTGCTGGAACCGGCCATGATGCCCAATGGGGCTTTAGCCAGTGCTTTGGGCTGGCTAGTGGGTACCGGGCCAGGCGCGGGCATGGGACTGATGTTTGTGGCAACGGCCGTTCTCGGCTGCCTGATGAGCCTCAGCGGGTACCTGCTGCCCGACGTACGCGAAGTGGAGGTCCGTCTGCCAGATTATGATTTAGTGGGCGAGGTGATTTGACAACGGCCGTTGTCCGGCAAAGTAGCCATAATTTATGGTATGATTGGAGCCGCGGGGATCAAATTAGTAAAAAGTAAAAAGTGAAAAGTTTTTTCCTCACTTTTTACTTTTTACTTCTCACTCACACATCCCCCTTTACCTATAAATAAAAACGTTCAATCGGAGCAAAGAAATGACCAGTTGGGCCATAGAAACGCGGGGGCTGACCCGTCAGTTTGAAAAGAAAATAGCGGTAGATGATCTAGACCTTACGGTATCTACCGGGGAGTTTTTTGGCTTTTTGGGGCCAAACGGGGCCGGCAAAAGCACCACCATCAACATGCTGGTGGGCCTGCTGCGCCCCACGCGCGGCACCGCCCTTGTCGACGGCATCGACATTTGGGAGAAACCTTTGGCAGCCAAGGCGCGCATTGGTGTGCTGCCAGAAGGCATGCAGCTGTACCAGCGACTAACAGGGCGGGAGTACATTCGCTTTTCCGGCACGATGTACGGCGTGTCCAAGGCAGAAGTAGAGCAGCGCACCGAAGAGCTGCTGGACCTGCTCACCCTCACCGACGACGCCGACAAGCTGATTGTCGATTATTCGCACGGGATGCGGAAAAAGACAGCGCTGGCGGCGGCCATTATTCATGCGCCCCGCGTGCTCTTCCTGGATGAACCATTCGAGGGCATCGACGCCATTTCTGGCCGGATCATTCGCGACGTGCTGGGGCGGCTGCGGGCGCGCGGCACCACCATCTTTTTCTCGTCCCACATTTTGGAAGTGGTGGAGCGGTTATGTACCCGAGTGGCGGTGATTTCAGACGGCCGTCTGGTAGCCCAGGGCAGCATGGAGGAGCTAAGACGCCAGGCCGAAACCGGTGACGAAACCACCCTGGAAGAGCTGTTCTTGCGCGCGGTAGGTGCCTCCAGCGATCTAGAGGCAGAAGGCAGGCTGTCATGGCTGAGTTAAGCGACGCTGATTTCCGCCAACGGCAAGAGCGCTCCCTGCTGTGGACATTGTTTCGGCTGCGTGGCAAGCTGACGCTGCGCCAGTTTAGCCGTGAGCGGGGGCGCATTATTGGGGCCATTGTGGTGCTGCTGGTTTTTGGCCCGCTGATCATCGGGGCAGCAATTGGCACGGCCACCGGCTACCTCAATTTAGAAAACCAATGGCCCACCGCTTTACTGGGCGGTGTTTTTGTGGCGATGTGGTTCATCTGGCTGGTTTTCCCCATTATTGCCACATCCATTAATGAAAGTGCCGACATCACCCGTCTGCTCATCTTCCCCATCTCCCGCCGCGATCTCATTCTGAGCACGCTGCTGGGAACCTTGTTTGATTACCCCACCTACCTGATGCTGCCTCTGTTTGTGGCCGCTTTCATCGGCTTTGGTTTTACCAGCGCCTTTCCCGTGATCATTTTGGCCATTTTGCTGAGCTATGGCCACATGGTGCTGATAGGACAGTTCATTACCGTAGCCATTGGCGGCATTTTACAAAGCCGCCGCTTTCGGGATGTGGCCATCATCGTTTTTTCGCTGTTGGGCAGCTCTTGCTACTTTATCAACCTCGCGTTCCAAAGCGGCGTGGAACGGTTTACCGAATCGCTTTCTTTGCAGGAAGAAGAGGCTTTTGCCGATGCGTTTACCAACTGGCAGCCGCTGAATGTGCTGCAATGGTTTCCTACCGGGGCACCGGCGCGGGCGGTGGAGCAGGCGCTGGATGGATCGTGGTTGACGGCCGTACTCTGGTTGCTTTATTCGGCCGTTTTGCTGGCAGGCCTCACCTGGGTCTGGTTCCAGGCGATGAACCGGCTGGCCACCGGCGGCGGCTTTCTCATTGGCGGACGGCCGCAGCAAAAACAAGAAAAGGAAAAGCGCGTCAAACCCCAAACAAACCGCCGCTCCCCGCTGGATTGGCTGCCGGATGATTTGGCGATGCTCGTAGGTAAGGAACTACGTTCTGCCTGGCGCATCCCCCAACGCCGGGTGGGGTTGCTGCAAGGGCTGCTGCTGCCGGTATTCATGATGGGTCCATTTTTATTCTCGGCCGATTTTTCTGGCGGGATTTCATCACTCCCCAGCTGGTTTGGCCTGTCGATGCCTTTGTACGCCCTCTTTTTGTTCTGGTCCACCTCGCAAAACATGCTGGCCTGGGAAGGACGTGGTTTACCTTCGCTGCTGCTGACGCCGCAGCCACGCTGGCGGCTGTTTTTGGCCAAGGGCATGGTCTTTTTACTGATTGCCGGCATTCCATACCTGATTGTTGGCGGGGCGGTCTCCCTGATATTACGGGATTCGATCACCGTTTTTGGCGTGGTCACCGGGTTGGGTATGGGCATTGCTTCTTTGGCAGTAACGGCCGTTGCCTCCGTCCTCTTCCCCATTCCCATTAACCTGGAAGCCAAGCGCACGCGTGGTGCTTTTCAGTCTGGTGGCAACTTCAAAACTGGCTGTGCCACCATTACCCTGGTGCCTATCAGCATTGCTGTGGTCAATTTGCCCGCAGCTGGCATGCTGGGCGCAGGCTTCTACTTTGACCTGCCCTGGCTGGCGGCCGTAGGCGCGATGTTCAGCCTGGTTTACGGTGCAGGCATTCTGTACGCGGGCAGCCGATTGGGAGGCAATCTACTCATGGAACGCGAACCGGAACTGGTCGCCACCATGAAGCTGCCAGATGAATAGGCTGTAAGCCATACGATTCTTTCTCATGCACACTTTATTAATAGTACGCAGATTACCCTGATTTTCCTGATCAGATCAGGGCAATCAGGAAAATCTGCGTACCATTTATCTTATCTAGGAGTTCGCCATGACATTTTTCACCTCATTGGCCGATTTTGAACCGACGCGCCAGACGCTGCATTTGTACAGCCAGGCGGTGGGCGTGATTCCCCGCGTGCACGGCATTGCTCATCCCAAATGGTGGCACATCAGCCTCAAGCTGCGCCCGGATGGGCTGACCACCGACAACATCCCACTGCCCGGCGGCGGCGTGCTGGCGCTGCGGCTGGATTTGCACCAGCACCGGCTCATTGTGGCCGGCAGCAGCGGCGAGACAAAGTCAGTAAGCCTGGCGGATGGGTTGACGGGCACGGAGATGGGGGAATGGGTGATTACGGCCGTTTCCCACTTCGGCTTGACGAACAACTATCCCCGCGAAAAATTCGCCAATGATGAGCCGCGCCAATACGATCCGGAACAGGCCGAGCGCTTTTTTGCTGTACTCACCAACGTGGCCCGCACCTTTGAAAAACATCGCGCCACCCTGCACGGACCAGTCAGCCCGGTGCAGGTGTGGCCCCACGGCTTCGACATCGCTTTTGAATGGTTTGGCAACCGGGTAGAGCGCAGCGAAGAACACGGCGAAGTCCAGGAGTTCCCTTCGCAGCTCAACCTGGGTTTTTACCCCGGCAGCAACCCTTACTTCTATTCCAATCCGTGGCCGTTTGAGGCCGGCGAGCTGCTGGACAAGCCGCTGCCCGCCGGGGCCAGATGGCACACCGATGGCTGGCAGGGCACGATGCTGCCCTACAGCGAGCTGGTTGACCGACCAGACGCCGAAGATAGGCTGCTCCAATTTGCCAAAGCCGTTCACGAACTGGCTGCCCCCACGCTGACGGATTAGAAAAAACGAAACACAAATTTAACGAATGGACGAATGGAACGAATAAAACTAAAAAATTCGTGCCATTCGTTTATTCGTGCCATTCGTGATTGCTTTTCAAACAGGCATCAACTGATACTTCTGTTTCATCGACAAGACACCCTGCTTTCCACTATAATGCACCCACTTTTTTACACGAACTGATTTTGTGGAGAGTTGAATGTCTAAATCTAAAGCAGCGGCCAGGAAAAATGGCACGGCCGTTTCCTCACTAACCCCCGACAAATTACGCCAAATCTGCCAGACAGACAGATTCACCTTTAACAGCACGGCCGAACTCCAGGCCGAAACCCAAATCATTGGCCAACCGCGCGGCACGCGCTCCATTGCCTTTGGCATCGGCATCGCCAGCCACGGCTACAACATTTATGCGCTGGGGGCACACGGCACCGGCCGGGCCACCGCCATCGAGCATTTTTTGCAGCAGCAAACCAGCAGCGCGCCCGTACCCGACGACTGGATCTACGTACATAACTTTGCCATCCCCCATCAGCCGCGGGCGATTGCGCTGCCCGCCGGGCAAGGGGCTAAATTCAAGGCGCGCATGTCCCGCCTGATCACCGATTTGCGCCAGGATTTGCCCCAGTCGTTTGACACCGATTCTTACCGCGAGACGATTAGCGGCGTGCAGGAAGAATTTGAGCAGGAGCGCGGCGCTTTGCTGCAAGCGCTCCAGCAAAAAGCGGCGGCCGAAAACTTCGGCCTGATGCAAACGGCGTCCGGCTTTGCCATTGTGCCCATTCAGAATGGACAACAGCTTTCGCAGGAACAGATTCAGCAGCTGCCCATTGAAACGCGGCAGGCAATGGAGCAGCAGGCACAGAAACTTTCCGCAGAATTAGAAGAGGTGGCTTACCAGATTCATGAACTGGAGCTGCAAGCCCGGCAAAAAATGAAGCAGATTGACCGGGACGTAGCGAAGACGGCCGTACAGCACCACTTCGACGATTTGAAAAGCGGCTATCCAGACGATGATGAGATGCGCCTCTACCTGGATGAAGTGCAGGCCGATGTACTCAACCAGATCGATGATTTCACCTCCCCGGTAGACAGCTCGGAAGAGATCGATTTGAGCCGGTACGAAGTGAACGTGTTGGTGAACAATGCTCAGACGACAAGCGCGCCCGTTATTGTGGAAGCGAACCCCACTTACAACAACCTGTTTGGACGGCTGGAATATGAAATGCAAAATGGGCTGCTGACCACCCATTTTACCAACATCAAACGCGGCAGCCTGCATATGGCCAACGGCGGCTATCTCATTTTGAATGCCCACGATTTATTCAAGCATCCAGAAGCGTGGGAAGCGCTAAAACGAGCCATCAAGTCGGAAGAAATTACGGTGCAGCCGGCGGCGATGATGAACAGCGGGCAGGTCCTGGCCAAAACGCTAGACCCGGAACCGATACCCCTGCGCATAAAAATCATCATGACGGGCGGTGTAGGATTGTATTACGCGCTGTTTGAGCAGGATGAGGATTTCCAGAGCCTGTTCAAGGTGCGGGCCGATTTTGATTCCACGATGCCGCGCGATGAAGCGGCAGAACTGGCCTACGCCAACTTCGTTGCCAATCGCTGTCATCAGGAAGGACTGCTCCATTTTGACCCCACGGCCGTAGCCAAAATCGTTGAATATGGCTCCCGGCTGGCGGAAGACAGGCGCAAGTTGAGCACCTTGTTTGGCCTGGTGGCCGATACGGTACGGGAAGCAAGTTACTGGGCGGGGGTGAACGGCCGTTCCCTGGTTACCGCCCACGATGTGCAGGAAGCGCTCGCGGAGCGTATGGGGCGGGCCAACCGGCTGGAAGAAGATATGTTTGAGCAGTTTCTGGACGGCACCATCTTCATCGCCACGGAAGGCAGCGTGGTGGGCCAAGTCAACGGCCTCTCGGTGATGGACACCGGGGATTACTCCTTTGGCCTGCCGGGGCGCATTACCGCCCGCACTTTCATGGGGGACGATGGCGTCATCCACATTGAACGGGAAACAGAAATGTCCGGCCCTATTCATGAGAAAGGGGTGTTAACGCTCAACGGTTACCTGGGCGGCACTTACGCTCAGCGCCAGCCGTTGACGCTCACGGCCAGCCTGACCTTCGAGCAAAATTACAGCGGCATCGACGGCGACAGCGCCTCCTCCACCGAGCTGTACGCGCTGCTCTCCAGCCTGAGTGAGATTCCAATTAAGCAGTCATTGGCCGTGACCGGTTCGGTTAACCAGCGGGGCGAAATTCAGCCGATTGGCGGGGTAAACGAGAAGATCGAAGGCTTTTTCCGGCTGTGCGAAGCGCGTGGCCTTACCGGGGAGCAAGGGGTGCTGATTCCGGCCAGCAATATTGAGAATTTAATGCTGCATGAACGGATGGTTACGGCCGTAGCCGAGAGCAAATTCCACATCTGGCCGATCAGTACGCTGGATGAGGGGATTGAGCTGCTGATGGGCTTACCGGCAGGACAACGACAAAAAGACGGCCGTTACCCCGAAGGCACCGTGCATTACGCCGTGCAGGCCCGCCTGCTGCAATTAGCTGAAGAGCTCAACAAATTCGGTGATGACGAGGATTAGATTACGCGAAAATTGTATCAATCTGAATTTTAGCCGGAGCAAATTGGCCGGTGGTTACGGTATCCTCAGACAGGTAAATGCCGCTGACGCGATAGGTTTCACCGTCTAGCACATAAAGTTCTACGGCCTTGTTTTCGGGATCAACAATCCAGTATTCAGCCACGCCGTAGCGTGCGTAGAGCAGGAGCTTGTTGTGGCGGTCATGGTGGGCTGTACTGGGTGACAAAATCTCAACCACCAGACTTGGTGCTCCTTCGATGTTTTGCTCACCAATCAACTCAGCCATTTTTGCCTGCGGAATGAAGAGCAAATCGGGCTGCACAACGACATCTTCTGCCAGCCGCACCCCAACCGGGGCAAAAAGAACTTCTCCTAAATTGTTTGCCTCTACATAGCGATCCAACAATCGTGTCAAGTTCCGTAAAATTATTTGGTGAATTGGCATCGGTGCTGGTGACATGAAAACTTCTCCCTCCAAGAGTTCAACGCGACTGTCTGGATGGTCGTCTACCATTTGCAGATATTCGGTGTAGGTGACTTTTGTTTTTTCGGTTGTCAGGGGTACGGCCGTACTCATCATGTCCATCCTTTAACAAAATAAACGAACGGTTCTTGCATTCTAGTAGGTGCAGGAATAAGTGTCAATTCAGGTCAAAATCGATCAACAAACTTAGCGAAAATCTCAAGAACATATTCAATCATGTTTAGCGTGATGCGGGGGTAAACGCCAATCCAGAAGGTTTGGTTCATCACCGTGTCTGTGTTGGTGAGGTTGCCTACAATCCGGTAGTTGACGTTTTGGAAGGCGGGCTGGCGGGTGATGTTGCCGCTAAACAGCAGGCGGGTGGCTACCTGGTTGGCCTCTAAAAATTGCACCAGCTCATTGCGGCTAAAGGGGGCATCGGGACGCACGGTGAGCAAAAAGCCAAACCAGCTGGGATCGCTGTTGGGGGTGGCCTGGGGCAGGGTGAAAAATTCCTCGTACTGCTTGAGACCATCGTACAAAAGCTGCCAGTTGCGCTTGCGCGCTTCGATGAAGGTGGGCAACTTGTCTAGCTGAGCCACGCCTACGGCCGCTTGCATATCCGTCATCTTCAAATTGTAGCCAATGTGGGAGTAGATGTATTTGTGGTCGTACCCTTCGGGCAGTTCGCCCAGCTGCCAACCAAACCGCTTACCGCAGGTGTTGGCCACGCCGGGAGCGCACCAGCAGTCACGCCCCCAGTCGCGAAACGATTCCACCAGCTTCTTGAGCTGGGCATGGCGTGTGAGCACGCAGCCGCCTTCACCCATGGTGATGTGATGCGCCGGATAAAAACTGACGGTGGACAGATGGCCAAAAGAGCCGGTGAGACGGCCGTCGTAAGTCGATCCGACCGCGTCACAATTATCCTCAATGAGCCATAGATTGTGTTTGTTAGCCACGGCGACAACGGCATCTAAATTAAACGGGTTGCCCAACGTGTGGGCGATCATGATGGCTTTGGTGCGGGGGGAAACGGCCGTTTCCAGCAAATCCACATCCACATTGTACGTGCCCAGCTCAATGTCCAGGAAAACCGGTGTAAGCTGGTTTTGCACGATGGGGTTGACGGTGGTGGGGAAACCAGCCGCTACCGTGATCACTTCATCCCCCGGCTGAACCTGTCGCTCACCTAACCGGGGCGAGGTAAGTGCTGACAGCGCCAGCAGATTGGCCGACGAGCCAGAGTTGCACAAAATAGCGTGTCGCATCCCCATCCAGCGAGCAAACTCTTGCTCAAACTGGTCGGCATAGCGCCCGGTGGTAAGCCAAAATTCCAGCGAAGAATCTACTAGATTCACCATTTCGGCGGCGTCAAACACCCGGCCAGAAACGGGCACTTCTGTTTCGCCGGGGGAAAAAGGTTGTTGGCTGTGTTCAGCCTCGTAATATTCTTGAACCAGCGCCAGAATTTGCTGGCGCAGCGCCTCGCTTTTACTCATATAAGTAGCTTATTGCAAAATGGGGAATTGGGCGAATGGATTAATCGACTAATCCACAGTGGTTCGTGGTTTGTTGATGGGTGGTGGCGTGGCTAACGGCCGTATTCTATCCACCATTATCTGCTCGACGCGGCCCAACCGGTATAGCAGCACACCTACCAAAAACGTTGCGCCGCTGTAAATAAAGTAGAACCAATGCCAGGGCAGCGCCATCAGCAAAAAGCGCAAACCACGTTTGTCCAGCAGAAATTGGTAAAACGGCCAATTGAGCCAGACAAGCAGCAGCATGGCCAAAAGCACCGACAACCAGGCCCACGACGTCAGCAGCGCCAACCCCAGGCTGAACAAACCGATGAAGGCAACGGCCGTACTCAACCGCTGGGAAAAGTTCAAGTTAAGATCATTGGGCGCGCCACCTCCCTGCAAAATGAGCTTTGTCCAGGGCAGCGCCCGGTCGCGCACATCAGTGATAAACATCTGGCGTGGGGTCCACCGCTTCATGTGCTTCACTTGCAGCAATTTTTCCAACTGCACCCGGTGGCCCGCTGCCTGCAAGCGGTAGCCCAACTCAATATCTTCAATGCTGGGCCGTTCATACAGGTGCTCGTTGAAGCCGCCGATTGCTAAAAATACATCCCGCCGAATGGCTCCGCAGCCGCTCCAAAAGGTCGAGGCATCGATCTTGCCCCGTTGGTGGACGTAATGGTGCAGCAAATTACGATATTGCGACAAGAAGTTGGTGTCAAATGGCTGATCATCATAGGAGCCAAAGCAGGCAGCCAGGCCGGGATTGGCCTGCATGGTGGCAGCTACATGCCCCACCGTACCGGGCTGCACCAACACATCGGCATCCACAAAAAAGAGAATCTCGCCGCGGGCTACCTGCGCCCCAATGTTGCGTGCCTGCGCTGGCCCCAACCGCCGCGACAAGCCTGTCACCAAGCGGGCACCATGAGCGTACGCTAATTCTACGGAGTTATCGGTAGAGCCATCTTCCACCACGATGCACTCCCAATGCTCATATAATGTCTGCTGCAACGCGGTGAGACAGCGCTCAAACAATGGTCCACCATTGTGTACCGGAATTATCACCGAAATCATTGGTTTCATAAGGTTATTTTTTGTGGCGGTGACGGAGTTGGAGAAAAAAGTTGTAAAGAAAAGCTACGGTGTATCCCATAATGAATCCCGTCACAAGCCCATAAAGTAGACCAACAATGCTGCCCCAAAAGCTCACGGTATATCCCAGAAAAAATTGGCCCAAAAGCGCCAAATGGGGACCGACAGGTTCGCCACCTTTAAGCAGCAGCCAGTTCGTCGCTATAAAAACAACCAACCCCAAAATCACGCCGGTCACCAAACCAGACACGACTGCGTTTAATCGCGTTAGCCGTGTCTTGACTATTTTTTCCAGGGTTGGTTCTTCTTTTGTCATTTCAAAAAAAAACTTTTTGGTCCTTGTCTTTAACAATGTCTGGCTATTTGCCGACAAACGAGTCCAAACCCAAAAAGTTCTGTGTCATCATTAAATTGTGGGCTGAGTGGGTATGTAAGGTGGGAAACGGCCGTTACCGCTCTCACCAGTTTCTCAGCATTCTGCTACCAGTATTAACCAATTTTAGCGGTTTGTGCAAGAAATTTGGTGTTAAATGTACTCAAAAAATTGGCGCATGACACTTTGCCGGGCGGAACGATACAGGCTCACCAGATATAAAGCGGTGGCGGCATTGCGTAAAAAAGCGTACCCCCAGCCCATTAAAAACCCGGTAAGCAGCCCGTAAATCAAGCCAATCACGCCACCTACGGCCGTTACCGTATATCCTGGATAAAATTGGCCCAGCAAAGTCAACGTCTTGCCAGTCACATCGCCGCCGCGCAGCAGCAAAAACCAGGTCGCCAGCATCAGCCCCACGCCTATTACTGTGCCCAAAGACATTCCCAATGCCAGCGGATCCAGCTTGGGGAAAGCACCTTCCAGCACCTCATCCACCACGTGCGTCACTTCTTCGGGACCTAGCGCCTGATTCAAAAGCTGTTCTTCATGATATTCTTGTTCAGCATTGACCTGCCACAAATTGTTTTGTTCGCCATGCAGCAGATTGCGCACGGCCAACATGCCGGTGAGCATGGCGTGGTCCTGATTGTTGTAGCGGTGCAGACCGTTACGCCCAATCGTTTGCAGATTTTCCAACGTGGCCAGATACGTCTTAATAGTTTCCAGGCTTTGAGCATAATCAGAATCGTAAATAGGGTACGTCTTTTCCACGCGAAAAACAGCTCCATCCACCACATCGGCTGCTTCAGCCAAACCAATTTTGGCGATTTCCCGCTTGCCCAGGGCAATTAGCTCCTCATCGGGCATATTCCAGATTTCGTCCCCTTCGTTACAAAAATATTCCAACCCCAGACTGGTAGTTGACGGGTCGGGCACCATGTCGGCACTCCAGTTTTTGAAGTTCTGGATGCGCCCCACTTGCACGCTGGGATCGTGGATGTAAATCCAGTTGTCGGGGAACACATGCTGCTTTTTGATGATGAGGCAAACGGTAAGGAAATCGCGATAGCTAAGCTGGTTGGCGGCGTGCAACACATTGGGCGGCGGTGGCGGATCGAGCCATTTGAGTAGTTGAGTGACCGGCATACTGGAGATGAAGCTGCTGCCGGTGACGGTGTGGCGACGGCCGTCTCGTTCCACCGTCACCCCGGTAATGCGCTGCCCATCGCGCTGGATGCCCACCACGTTGCTGTTGAGATGAACCTGCCCGCCGCGTTCATTTATGCGATCTTGAACGGCCGTCCACAACATGCCCGGTCCGCGACGCGGATAATCAAACTCTTCGATCAACGTCTTGATGGTTTGATGCGGCTTGAGGAACATCGCCGTAATGGCCGTTTTCAGCGACAAATCCTTGATGCGCTGCGCTGCCCATTCCGCCTTCAGCTCGCTGCAAGGAATGCCCCATACTTTTTCCGTGTACGATTTAAAAAACGTTTCAAACAGCCGCTTGCCAAAGCGATTAGTCACCCACTGCTCAAACGTTTCTTCCTCTTTGTAGGGAAACAGGTGCCAGCGCACGTAGCTGGCAAAAATGCGCAGGCCTTCTATGGGGCCGAGGCCAAGCAGGGCATTAAACGGTTTGAGCGGGTAATGAAAATATTTGTTGTCGTAATAAATGCGTGAGAGGCGGGGACGGCGTAAAAAATCATCACCCAAAATTTCCACCCAAAAATCCTGCACCTGAACCGATTTGGTGAAAAAGCGGTGCCCGCCCATGTCAAAGTGATAGCCGCGATAATTTTCGGTGCGGGCAATGCCACCTACTTTGTCGTACTTCTCCAGAACGATGGGGGTTTGTTGCTGTCTGGTGAGTTCGTAAGCGGCCGTAAGACCCGCAGGGCCACCGCCGATTACAATTACAGGATCGGTGGCTTTTGTTGCATCATAAGGGAGGACTGGCTGATTCTCGCTATCTCTCATATTCGCTGATCGTAGCGGGAAGCGCTTACAGGGGCACTTACAAATCGGCTTAAGGCATTGGTACTGTGGTGCTATTCTGGCGCGAAAAAATGGGCCGTGCGTAGAATGCCGACGATGCTTTTGCCGTCCTGAAGACGGCCGTTCCCGGCCATCGCCACTAGTTCATCGAGAGGCGTGGGAACCAGCTCAATCAGTTCATCTTCGTCGCCGGGGAGGGGGGCGGGAGTGAGCTCTTCAGCCAGGTAAAGCTGCATCAGCTCATCAGTGATACCGGGGGCGGGCCAGATTTGACCCAGCTCGGTGAATTTTTCGGCGCGATGGCCCGTTTCTTCGCGCAGTTCTCTTTGGGCACAGGCCAACCAATCTTCCTCCCAGCCGCGCGTGCCCGCCGGAAGTTCCAAAATCGTTTGGTCCAAAACATGACGGTACTGGCGCAGCATCAACACTTCTAGCCCGTTGGCCGACGGCCGTACCGGCACCAGTACCACCGCACCGGGATGCTCAATGGCCCCTTTTTCGATGGTACGGCCGTCAGGCAGTTGCAGCGTATCCAGCCGCAAGCGCCAGCTGTTGCCCTGCTGCCACAAGGGTTTGGAGGCAATTTTTTTAATCATGTGAAGAGGTTTTACTACTTGAAATTCCCCGGAAACCCAAGTTTCCGGGGAATTGATGGCTTAGTTGCTTGGCGGAATCTTGATCACCTGCCCCACATCCAGCACGTTGGGGTTAGCAATGCCGTTGTAAGCCGCCAGCTCATCCACGGTGAAACCATATTGCAGGCCAATGCGGAACAAATTTTCCCCGGCCTGTACGACATGGGTGCGCTCTTCGCTGGCAGGGGGAACGGCCGTTGCCCCATCATCAGGTTCAGGAGTAACGTCCACAACTTCCGTGCCTTCTGCCGGGATAATGAGCACCTGGCCAATGTCCAGTGAATCCACATTGGACAAATTGTTGGCCGACACAATTACATCCACCGGGATGTTGTACAGCAAGCTGAGTCCAGTAAGCGTATCACCGGCCACAACCGTGTGGGTAACTTCCCCGCGCGGCTCGTCAGTTGTGGGAACTGCGGTAGCTTCAGGAACAGCCGTCGCTTCTGTAGCCGGGTCGGTTGTGGCTTCGGGAACGGCCGTTGCTTCTGCTGCCGGGTCGGTTGTTGGCTGCGCATTGGGATCTGTGGTGGGGACAGAAAGGGTGGCCGGCAAAATGGGATCGGCCGTTGGGTCTACATTTTCTGGATTAATAGGGCGTTCACACGCCACCAACCCCAACACGAATAGGGCCAGGGCAGGTAGCCACCAACGGGATGGCCGCCACCAGCGGGATTGAACCAGACGTTTCATAGGATTCTCCTACCTTTTTGTTTTAAGCGGACTACTGTTAATTATGTTAAATATAAGTAAACATAACGCAGTCTACCATAGGCCAAAATGAGCGTCAAGTGAGTGGCAACTGCGTGGCGATTGTCGAGAGAGAGACTTCCATTTCGCTGCACATTTGGGGATCAGCTATAATGTCGCGCTATGCCGTCTGAACAGCATTTTGGTTCAAGCGGTGGCGTCAGGCAGGGTAAGGTGGGTATCAACGCCCATTTATTGTCTGGAGAGGCTGGCTATCGACGCGCCGGCATCCACCAGTACATAGCCCAGGTCTTGCGCCATCTACCCTGGGAAGAGGGTGAACCAACATACGTTGTCTTTACGCAACAGAAAAATTTATTTGAGGATATGCCGGCGATTACGGCCGTTTCCAGCCGCCTGTCTACCACAAACCGCCTGCTGCGCATCTTTTGGGAACAGGTTGTCTGGCCCGGGCAGCTGCGGCAGCATAATATCAGCCTGCTGCACAGCATGGCGTTTGTCACGCCGTTATTGTCTACTTGCCCGGCAGTCATCACCGTGTATGATCTCAGCTTTTTGCATTTCCCGGAGCGCTTTCCGATTTTGCAACGACTTTACCTGAGCAGCCAGACGCGCCGCTCCTGCCGCCGCGCCCGGCGCATCATTACCATTTCCGAATCGAGCCGCCAGGATGTACACCGCTTTTTTGGCGTGCCGTTGAGCCAGATTGATGTCGTGGTGCCTGGTGTTGATCCAGTTTACCAGCCGCTGCCAGCGGACCAGGTAGCTGCTTTTCGGCACAAGCACCATCTGGATCGTTTTGTGCTGCATGTGGGCACGCTCCAGCCGCGCAAAAATATACCAGTGCTCATAGAAGCGATGGCCCAATTGGCTGATCCAGAATTGAAGCTGGTGTTGGTGGGCGGCAAAGGGTGGTTGTACGATGACATCTTCCGTCAGGTGCAGGCGCTGGGGTTGGCAGAGCGCGTCATTTTTACCGGCTACGTGCCGGATGATGAGCTGCCGCTATGGTACAACGCGGCCGAGTTGCTCGTTTTTCCGTCGGTGTACGAGGGGTTTGGCCTACCGGTGGTGGAAGCAATGGCCTGCGGCACGCCGGTCATTGCCGCCAACTGTTCGTCTATTCCGGAAGCGGTTGGTGAAGCGGGGCTACTGTTTGCCCCGGATGATGTGGAAACGTTGGTAAAGCAGATGACGGCCGTTTTAACCGACACCGATTTACAAAATAAACTACGCCAACAAGGGCTGAATCATGCCCGGGCTTTTTCATGGGCGCGCGCTGGCCGGGAAACGGCCGCAGTTTACCACCGCGCATTACAAATCAGTGATTTTTAGCCACAGAGTTCACAGAGGGTGATGAGGCACAAGTTTAAAGCTTCACGCCTCTCTTTTTCCTCTGTGGCTCATTATAAACAATGAGTCATCAAAGAATTCGGTTTGCCACCATTTTAAGCGACCTGCTGTTGTTCAACGGCGGTTTTGCCCTGGCTTACGCCATTCGCTACGATTGGCAGTGGCTCCGTCCCATCACATTCTCAGAACCATTCTCCGACTATTTAGGGCAGCTGCTGCTGCTCAACATTTTGCTCATCTTCACGTTTGCCCAGGTGCGCGTCTGGCGGCGCAAGCGGGGCGAATTTTGGGTCGATGAACTGTCGCGCATCAGCTATGCCGTAGCGGCCGGTATCGGTTTGCTCAGCATGATTGCCTTCTTTGTGCAGCCAACGCCATTCTCCCGCCTGATGTATTTCTGGGCCTTTCTGGCCATTGTTGTTCTGATTGGCAGCGCCAGATTGCTGCGTCGTTTGATACTAGGTCTGCTTTATCAGCGCGGCATTTTGGCCGACCGGGTTTTGGTAATTGGTTCCGGCGAAGTGGGGCGCAGCCTCATCCGCACGCTGCTGGCCCGACCAGATTTGGGCTACCGGGCTGTGGGCTATCTGCATGACGGCTTAAGCGAAAACAACATTGGTCTGGGACGCATTCCCAACCTGGGTACGTTTACCGATTTGCCCCAAACCCTGGCGGAACGGCCGAAATTGCACACCGTTTTCATCGCCTTGCCGGGGGAGATGCACCAGCAAATTTCGCAACTGCTGCAAATTTGCCAGCAAAACGGCATTCGGGCCCAGGTGGTGCCCGACCTGCTGCAATTGAGCATGAACCGGGTAGAGTTCAACAACATGGCGGGCATTCCCACGCTGAGCGTGCGCGATGTCGGCATTAATCGCGCACAACAGGTGGTCAAACGACTGCTCGATTTGACGATCATTCTGGTAGGCAGCATTCCGGCACTGCTGGCGATGGGCGTGATTGCCCTGGCCATCAAGCTGGATTCACCCGGGCCGGTCATTTACAAGGCGACGCGGGTGGGGAAAAACGGCCGTCCCTTCCAAATGTACAAATTTCGCTCCATGGTGGTCGATGCCGACCGGCACAAAGAAGCCCTCAAACAGTTCAATCAGGCGGATGGCCCCATCTTTAAGATGAAGGATGATCCGCGCATGACGCGGGTAGGCCGCTTTATTCGCCGCTCCAGCCTGGATGAACTGCCCCAACTTTACAACGTGCTGCTGGGGCAGATGAGCCTGGTAGGGCCGCGCCCGCCGCTGGCTGAGGAAGTGGCTATGTACAAGCCGTGGCATAAGCAGCGGCTGAGCGTGATTGGGGGCATTACGGGATTGTGGCAGGTAAGCGGCCGTTCTGACCTAACCTTCGACGAGCTGTGCCTGCTGGACATTTACTACATCGAAAACTGGTCGCTGGCGCTGGACATTCGCATTTTGCTGCAAACCATTCCCCACTCCCTCTTTGGCCGGGGCGCTTATTAAAAGCCAACGCAGAGGCGCGAAGGCGCAGAGGGGAGTTTACGTGGGCAAATCTGCGGGTTTTTCATCTTAACCTCCTGCTTGTTCCAGTTCGTCCTGGTTGGGGATATGCTAGAATGTATCCACCATGAGCATGGATGCAGAAACCCAATGTGGATTACGAGATGGAAATGTTGAGTTATGAGACAGCATCGGAGAATTTGGACCATGCCGAACGATTCGTGCGGCGCATTGCCGCTCGTATCTCGCTAAATTTTGACACGCTCATTAATACGCATCTTGTTGACAAAGCCAGGTGGGAGCATTTAGAGCATCATCAAGATACGCTGTGGCGAGAAGTTCAGCAGGATGGCATTTCCCTTTATGACCTGGCTACCCAGCCAGCCACATAACTTGTTGTAAATTTACGATTTTGCCAGCGTGAAAGGCGTGGCGGGAATGCGCAGGGAATCGTCGAGGGGGATCTCTTGCTGGGCAAAGGCGCTGATGTATTCAGGGTGGAACTGGATACGGCCGTCTACCACTGCTTCTCGATCCCACGGATTCAACAGCAGGGCATCGCTGATGAGGCCAATGTAGTCGGGAACGTCAACGCCCCAGGTGTGCGCGTAGAGCACGGCCGTTTTCACCACAGCCGCGCCCATTTCTTCAATTTTCTGCCGGGCCCCCAGCAGCGTTTGCCCTGAGCTGGAAATCTCGTCCACAATCAAAATACGCTTGCCATTTACCAGGGCCGGCGGTTCCAGCAGCCATTGCGGCTCTTCATGCAGCACCACATCATTCACCCGGCGGGTAAACCGCACCGGATAAATTTCGGTGCGCAGTAGATGGGCAATGAGGGTGCCAGGATAAAAACCACCGCGCCCAATGGCAATGATGATCTCCGGCGCGAACTCCGCCGCCGCCAATGCCAACGCCTGGCAAAGTCCGTGAAAATCATTCCAGGAAATCGGCCAGAGGCCATCTCGGTTTGCGTAATCATAACTTTCTTGCGTCATAATTTTTGGGGCGGTACTGGTTGCGTTCACGACCAGCATCAATTTATAACTCGTCGTCAGGGATTGTTGGCTGAGCGATGTCTATGACCTCGCCATGAAAGTTGATGGTGATACGGAAGCCCATCATGCCCATCATGTCGCGGGCCTGGGCGGGGATGCCCTGGGCGATGATCTGGTCCATGTCGATGTTGTTGATCTGGGCGTCAATAGCTGCTTTTGTAAACAAATCATCTTTGCCCATCATGCGCAGCGCCTGCTCGACGGCAATATCTTTGTTTTCTTCCAGCTGCTGCAAAAAGATGCTAAGCACCTGCCGGTCCACCTGGTCGGCGTCGATGTGGCGCTTGAAGCCGGCGTCGTCGACCACATAAAACATGTCGTGTCCGACAACGGCCGTTTCCACCCGGTTCCCATCTTCATCATAAATTAAATCTTTGAATAACGCTTTATTTGCCATCGTAAAAACCTCTTACGTCTATTTTGTTGATGCCTGACAGTACGCAGCTTGGGGTAATCTCTCCCAGCGTTTTCACGTCAACGGCCGTTTGGCTCATCCCATTCTAAGCAATTATACAAAGTTTAGTGGCAAGCGTGGGGTATTTTGTGGGCAAAATTGGTGATGTGTAAACGGTTGAGTATAATTTTGTGCTGGTTCACCGCAATGTGAACACACAGAAGGGAGAAAGTAGGGAACATTGTTTAGACCACTTGATTGGCTCTTGGGCCTGTTTTCACTGGACATCGGCATCGATCTGGGTACGGCCAACACCCTGGTCTATATTCGCGATCGCGGCATTGTCATCAACGAACCATCCTGGGTGGCCATCAACCGGCGCACGCGTCAACCGCTGGCTATTGGTGCCGAAGCGCGCGAGATGGTGGGCCGCACCCCGGCAGACATTGTGGCCATACGGCCGCTCCGTGACGGCGTCATCTCCGAATTTGAGATCACCGAAGCGATGCTTAAATATTTTATCGACAAGGCGCATGAGCAAATGATTGTGCCTTTCCCCCGGCCCCGCGTCGTGGTCGGCATCCCCAGCGGTGTCACCGAAGTGGAAAAGCGCGCCGTTTACGATGCGGCTATCTCCGCTGGGGCCCGCGAGGCCCATCTCATTGAAGAGCCAACGGCCGCGGCCATTGGTGCCGGCCTGCCCGTCAACGAAACGCGCGGCAGCATGATTGTCGATATCGGCGGTGGCACCACCGAAGTGGCCGTGTTTGCTATGGGCGGCATCGTCGTCAGCCGCTCCATCCGCGTGGCCGGAGACGAGATGGATGAGGACATCATTCAATATGCCCGCAACAAATACAACCTGCTCATTGGCGACCGCATGGCCGAACGCGTCAAAATCGGCATCGGCTCTGCCTTTCCCTTGCCCGAAGAACGGACCATGACGCTGCGTGGCCGTAACTTGATCAACGGTCTGCCGCAGTCGGTAGAAATCAGCAGCATCGAACTGCGTGAGGCAATGGCTCCCTCGGTTAACATCATCGTTGATACGGTACGCGACTGCCTGGACGATACCCCACCCGAACTCGTCGCCGATCTGATGGAAGTGGGCATTTGCCTAGCGGGCGGTGGCGCTCAAATTCGCGGTTTGGCCGACCGGCTGGAGGATATGGTAAAGATGCGCGTCTGGGTAGCTGAAGACGCCATGACCTGTGTGGCCCGCGGCGCCGGGCGCGTATTGGAAAATATCGAGCTGTGGGAACGCTCACTCACCGGCCTGCATCGGGGCAGCACGCACCATTAGCCATAATCGGTGACCAGCAAGCGGTAATCGCCAGATCATCCGTCTCTTAACTATCATTCATCCTTCTATGTTATCCTCTTCTCACTTAGCACTTTTTACTTTTCACTGACACACTGGTTACCGAGCACCATGAACCTAAACGATGCCCAACGCAGGATTCGCTGGACAACAGTGGCTATCCTGTTGGGAGTCTCCATTTTATTGAGCGTTTTAGACAGCACCGGCAATTTGGATCTGTTGTTTGGCTTTATGCAGGATCCGTTAACGGCCGTTGCCGGCTGGACCTCACGCCAAACCGATACAGTTGCCGATGCCCTCTCCGGCCCCCGCGATTTAGACGAAGCCCGCACCGAAATCGAAGCGCTGCAAGCTCAACTGGAAGCGTTAGAGCGCGAAAATGAAGAACTGCGCGAAATTCAGGGCGAATGGCAAATTTTGCAAGATTTGTTTAACCGCGCCCGCCAAACGCCAGAACTGCGCCGCCAAACCGCCAACGTCATTGGCTACGATACCAGCCCCGCCGTGCGCAGCATCATCATCGACAAAGGTTCAGATGATGGTTTGCGGGTGGGGATGCCGGTAGAAAGCTCACGTGGCCTCATCGGGCGCATCTTCCGCACCACGCAAAATTCGGCTCAGGTGGTGTTGATCACCGACAACGCCAGCGCCATTCCAGTACGGTTGGGCACCTCCCGCGCCACCGGCAGCCTGAAAGGGCGCGGCGCAACGGGCGATCTGATTGTTGATTGGATCGATCTCAAATTTCAGCTGGAGCTGGGCGAAGTGGTGCTGACATCGGGGCTGGGTGGGGACTTTCCGCAAGATGTTGTCATTGGCCGAGTTGTGCAGGTTGATCGGAATGAGGCAGAACTATTTCAGCAAGCAATTGTGCAGCCGGCCACTGATTTTGACACGATGGAAATTGTGTTTGTCATCACAGATTTCAATCCGATTGATACGTCTGTTTTTGAGAGCCCAACAGAGAATTAGATGACTGTTTCTATTTATCTGGCAATTCCGCTGATGCTGGTGTTAGGTTTGGTGGAAACGGCCGTTCTACCCCACTTCCCCCTCTTTGGCGTTTCACCACAGCTGGCCTTCCTGGTGGCCCTGGCCTGGGGATTGCTGTACGGTATTGAAGAAGGGGCCGTGTGGGCCTTTTTTGCCGGTGTCTTTTCCGATTTGTTCTCGATTGCACCGGTAGGGGTGTCGTCTGTATCGTTTATGGTGGGGATTACGGCCGTTATCTGGGCCACCCAGGCGCTGCCAACCAGCCGGTTGCTGCTGCCGTTGGCCCTCGCCGGTCTGGCAACCGTCATCAGCTTTATCATCGAGCTTGTGCTGCTGCGCCTGTTTGGCACCATTGCCGACTTTCAAAGCATCGCGATTTTGCCCAATATCCTGCTGGTACACGTTCTGGCTATCCTGCCGATCTATTGGCTGCTTTATCTCATCGACCGGGCTATACGGCCGCGTCGCGTGCAGCTTTAGTTTCTGAGGAGATGGTATCGACCGCGCAATGTCGCTGAAAGAAGATCCGCAGATGGCAAAGGCTTTGTTCTCTGTGCCTCCGCGCCTCTGCGTTAATTGCTAAGGAAACAATTATGTCTCGAATGGGTTGGGACCGCGTAGAAGATATGGAAGAACTGGAAAAAGAAGATTTTGGCCTGCGCGGCCGTCTCTTTTTCTTTCGCATTGCCGTCGTTGCCGTTTTAGGTATGCTGCTCTATCGCGTTTATTGGATTCAACAAACAGCGGGCGGCGAGCTTGAAGCGCTGGCCCAGGAAAACCAGTTTGCCATCTTGCGTAACGATGCCCCCCGCGGCGTTATCTTCGATCGCGATGGCGATCCGCTGGCCATCAATATTCCCAGCTTTAACGTCACCATCACGCCTACCTTTTTGCCCGACGATGAAAATGAGCTTCAGGCGATTTATGAACGGCTCTCACTGCTAACCGGGGTGCCCGTTACCAATACGGTTGAGCAGCAAGCACTTGTCGAAGCAGCCAATCCCGAACTGGTAGAAACTTATACCCGCCTGGCGGAGATCTATGGCGTCTCTGGCCAGGAAACGTTGGACCAGGCAGGCGTGGTGCCCCAACTGCCAGACAGCATCGCCGAAATTGTGCGCATCAACGCCCCGCTGCAATACATTCCGGCCGTCATTACTTCTGGCATTCCCATCACGCAGGCGTACACCATTGAGCAAGAAAGCATCTTTCTGCCCGGCGTTCGCGTCCTCCCCGAGCCGCTGCGTTACTATCCCACGGCCGAATACACTGCGTCTATTATTGGCTTTATGGGACCATTGCCCAATGAAAACTGGCTTAATTTAGGATTGGGCTACCAGCGTGACGACCGCGTGGGCTGGGCCGGGCTGGAATCTTCTATGGAAATTGAGATGGCCGGCACCAAGGGCGAACGCCAGATTGAAGTGGATTGGACCGGACGCGAACTGCGTCAGATTGGCACAGAAGTTGAGCCAACAGCCGGTTTGAATTTGCATCTCACCCTGGATATTGATTTGCAAATCATTGCTACCGAAATTTTGCGCCAGGCCATGGCGCAGCGCGAGCTCGTCCCCTCGCGAGACCCAATTACCGGCCAGGAATCCTTTTTAGAAGTGCAGCAAGGAGCGGTCGTGGCAATGAATCCGCAAACGGGCGAGATTTTAGCGATGGCTAGCCTGCCCAGCTTCGACAATAATCGCTTCCAAACCGAAGTCCCTGTGGAATATTATCTGACCCAGTCGCGCAGCGTATACCAACCGTTTGTGAATCATGCGATGAGCAGTATTTATCCACCAGGATCTACCTTCAAGCTTGTGCCGGGGTCGGCATCACTTCAGGAAGGGACTGTTACTGCCTCACGCCTGATTTTGGGTTCCGGCGAGATTACGATCCCCAACCGATTTTCGCCCAACGACCCGGGGCGCGCCCAGACGTTTGTCTGCTGGTTCCGTGAGGGCCACGGGCTGATGAACGCCATCACCGGGCTGGCCAACTCTTGTGATATTTATTATTACAAAATCAGCGGCGGCTTTGACCAGGATGGCGAATTTGTGGAAGGTTTGGGCATCGACACGCTTTCGCGCTATGCGTCCCAGTTTGGCTTTGGCCGCGTACAGGGTATTGAGCTACCCCTGGAAGCCGCCGGCGACTTGCCGCCAGATCGCGGCTGGAAGGCGCGTGTGTACGGCGAGCCGTGGTCCACCGGTGATGATTACAATATGGGGATTGGCCAGGGATTCCTGACGGCTTCGCCAATGCAGGTGGCGCAAATGGCTGCCGTGGTGGCCAATGGTGGCTTTTTGTATCGCCCCTCCATTATTCACCACATGACAGATGCGGAAGGCAACATTGTGTTTGTAGATGATAACAGCCAGATTACGGCGCGGGCACGGTTGGGGGCAGACGGCCGTACCATTTTCACCGACGCCAACGGCAATCCCATAGAAAACCCCTCCCTAAACGTGCGCTTCGACGCCAACGGCGAATATATTTACCAGCCAGAGGTGCTTAACGCCGTGGATGTGGACCGGGACCATTTGGCAACCATTGCTGAGGGAATGCGCCTGGTAAACGTATTTGTCAATGAAGAAGAGTTTTACACCGGGGCCACCTACGTTGATTGGCTGGATCCGTTTGGCATTACGACTGCTGGTAAAACGGGAACGGCCGAATTTTGCGACAACATTGCCATCGAAAAAGGTTGGTGCAGCTTTGATGACATCCTGAACCGGCGTATTTTGCCCACCCATTCCTGGTATGTGGGGTACGCACCGTTCGACGAGCCAGAAATTGTGGTGTCGGCCTTTTTGTATCATGGCGGCGAAGGATCGCAATGGGCCGCGCCGGTAGCCTGCAATGTGATGGCCGCTTATTTTGGCCTGGGCCAATATGCCGCCTTCACCGGCGATGCCGACGCAGCCGAAATTGAAGAAAATGATACCAGGGTGTGCAATTCGCTGAGCTTTAACCCCGTTATGCCCCCCGACCTATTGAGTTCAGTGCAGCGCAACTAAATCATTTGGTGGTGCACGGTTTTTCAGTAGTCAAAAAAGTTGAGCCGCAATCCTGGCATTAAAGATGCGCCTGGCTGAGGCGAGATTGGCATATCTTAACTTTTGGGCCAATGCTACAATGAAATTGTTAATTGCAGCGATGGCTCTGGCCAAATTTGAATTGGGTTTTGAGATACGCGTGGCATCTTCGTGCAACGTCACATCCCGTCGGTAATGCAGTCCATTTTCGATGCCCCAGTAAGCCCTTGTCCACTTTAGCATCTGCTCCGCCGTTCCTACTTGGGGGTTACAACTGGTGATGCCATAAACCACTTCGATTGTTTCCATACCCGTACGCACCTGTTTGACCCGCCGTTCTAAACGAAAAACCTGCCTCACCCCTGGCCAATCTAGAAATTGTTGTTCATCGACCATTAAGGTGAGTTGGCGCTTTTCTAGACGGCCATGCCCTTTGTTGGTAAACTCAGCGACGCTGCGGGGCAGCTCTGGCAAAGCATACCCTGCACACCGTTGGGGTGGTTCGAAAAACCGTTGGACATCGGCCAGCACAGTGGCCTGATTCTCCTTGAGAAACCAGAGGTAGTCACCCCCTTTGGCTAATATTTCTACCGAGAGTTGGCGTTGGGTGTGCATCGCGTCGCCACAAATTACCTTCTGTTTCAGGTCGAGCGCCTCGACTAGCTGCGGGGCCGCGCTGATTTCATTTTCTTTGCTCTCAACCACAACTTGCTTCAAGACAATCCCTTCATCCGGCAAGTAGGCAGCCATCAGATGGGTGCCTTGTGTGCAGCCTTTAGGAATCGTGCCCCGCATGGTTTTGCCATCCATCGTCACCAGACGACTTTGTTGACCCCCATACGTTTCATACAAATAGTCGCCCAATAATTTCTCTAACTCTTCGATGGAAATGACCTCTTGTAGCACGCCGCGGATAATATTGAGACAGGGCATCCGCTGGTGTTTGCAGTTGAAAATGATGACAAAGGCATCACAGCGCAACCGAATCCACTCCGCAATACCTGATGGCTTATCTTCTCCTGCCAGCTTGGCCAAAATAATCATCGTCAACAGCATACCCAGTGGATAAATCTTACCTCGTTTATCCCGTGTATCTGTGAGTTTGTTTAAGCGAGCGGCTAAATCGGCCAAGTCAAAAGCAATGACATCTATATCATTGGCTTCCAATATGATATGCTTCATCTATCACCTCTTCTGGTTGTTGGTTTACGAGAAACTCCATCTTACCAGAATGAGGTGATTTTTGTGTTTTTTCACCGACTACTGAAAAACCGTG
>PABI01000117.1 GCA_002699125.1 Anaerolineaceae bacterium | reverse complement strand
GTTGACATAACCCGGAATCACGTTGTCTTCATGGCTTCAAAATCGCCCAAAGCGGCTCAATTTTCGTTTTTGGTCTCATTTATTATCGAAAGACAAGTTATTAAGCAGCGACCGTTTCTTTAACCACAAACGGCTGGCGGATCACCGTTTTGAGACGTTCGGGCGCCGTGCGCGATGGATCGTTGAGGTAAATTTCGTGGTGTTTGCCACTCAGCGTGCCACCTCGCTGCCAGATTTGCTCGTGCAAATTTTGGATGATGGGGCCTTCGTCGGCGTACGGGCCCGTGTACAATATTTGGGCTGACTGCCCCTCAGTAAAGCGCTCAAATTTTAGCAGATCCACCGCCGCCAGCCCTTTCTTTTTCTTGACCTGCGCTTTGGCTTCGGTGATCATTTCGGCCGTGACAAACTCCGGCTGCATAATCATCATCTGCCACAGCCAGCTCTCCTTATCTTCCGTAGAAAACTGGGTCATATCCTCCGCCCACCACAAGCCTTCCAGCGGCATCACGCCGTAATCAATGGCCAATTCACCACGTTTCACCATAAATTTAACCGTGTAGGCCACCGAATACAAAGCGGAAACGGCATCTTTGTACGCCTGGGAAGTATTGGGGTTCCCTTTGCCCTGGATGGTGAGAAAGTTCATCGCGGGGACAGCAACAAAGGTAACTTTTTTGGCCGATGGCCGGTACAAATGCTTTAGCTCTTTCTTGAAATCTACTTTTTTCATATTTCGCTCCTATACCCTCCCGCAGGTTCCATCTAAACCATTATCTGGGCATAAACCTGCGGGAGGTTGGTTCTTGTCGATGTTTCATAGCTTAGCATGGGTTACGGCCGTTCACTATTCCATCCTTGCGCTTTTGGGCAAATGACAAACCTAGGCCAAACTGATTTTCCGCGCACTCTTAGTTTTCGCTATAATGCATACTCAGACAAACGGAGGAAACGGATGAGCGAACTAATCGACGTGATTTTGGAACGGCTGCAAACATTCTTCGATCCAAAAACATTGGGCACGCAGTTGGTCGATTTCATGATCAATCTGGTCGTTGCCCTAATCACGTTTGCCACGTTCTATCTGGCCTGGATCATCATTCGTTTGCTGCTAAACCGCTTCCTGCCCAAATCACGCTTTGATAAAACGTCCCAGGCGTTTATCAAAACCATCTTGCAATACACCATTTTGCTGCTTGGTTTGGTTAACGCCTTGTCTGTGATGGGGGTAGACACTGCCGGGCTGCTGGCCTCGTTGGGTATTGTGGGCATCACCATTGGTTTTGCTGCCCGGGATGCGTTTTCCAATCTTATTTCCGGCATCCTCATTTTTCTGGATCGGCCGTTTGTCATTGGCGATCTGGTGGAGGTTGGTGAGAATTACGGCCGTGTTTCCCAAATCACCCTGCGCTCCACCCGCATCATCACCGGCGATGGCAAAATGTTGGCCGTGCCCAATGCCGAAATCATTAACAAAACGGTGACCTCCTACACCAACTTCCCCCACCTGCGCCTGGATGTTGAAGTGACCGTAGGTGTCAACGAAAAGATAGAGAAAGTACGCCAAATCCTGTTCGAAGTGATCCAGGAAGATCCCGATTATCTCCAGGAGCCACCGGCACGGGTGGTGATAACCCAGCTAAATGATTACAATGTGGCTTTAGAGTTGCAAGTCTGGATTAAAGATGAGCGCATCCATATCGAAAAACGATTCGAGTTAAGAGAAAAAATCTTTAACGATTTGACCGAGAAGCAAATAGAAATGCCACTTGAAACGATACAGCTAACGCCCCTCACCGTAAACATGGCACAGGGGCAACTGCCGGAGAAAATGAATGAGTGACCAGACTGATCATCCTATCATTGGTTGGGAAAAGGAAACGGCCGTTCCCTCCAACCACCGCTTCAACCGCTACCTCTACGCCCATAACGGTCACCTGCACCTGGAAGGCCTCGATTTGGCGCAATTCTTTCTGGATGAAGCCCCCCAGGGCTTTGACAAAATGATGCCCAGCCCGCTGGAAATTGTCTACTTGCCCCTCATCCGGCAGCAAATTCAGAAGATGAACCAGGTCTTTGCCGATGTCATTGCTGAGCTGGATTATGCCGGTGAATTTCACTACACTTACGCCTCCAAAGCCAACGCCGCCGAAGAGGTGATTCGCACCACGCTTGGCGCAGGTGCCAATCACGAAATGTCCTCCACTGTGGACGTAGACATCGCCCGAATCATGATTGATCGTGGCTTACTCACGCCAGATCGCATGATTGTGGCCAATGGTTTCAAAGGACCCAAATCCCTGTACGCGCGCAATCTGCTTCAGCTGCGTCTCCTACACGAAAATCTTATTCCTGTCATTGAAGATTTGGATGAGATTTCTTTGTTTCTCAGCGCAGGAGAGCCGTTTAATGTAGGCTTGCGGCAAAAGAGTTATGGTCCCAACGAAACAATGGCCGAGATGGATGAGGCCAATTCCCGCTTCGGCCTGAATACCAAAGACATGTGGAAAGCTGCTGACTACATCGCCGCTGCCCCTAACCTCACATTAAAAATGTATCATTACATGGTGGGCAGTCAGCTTACCGACATTCCTTCATTTATGAGCTGGCTCAAGCCCGGCATCGAACTATTTGCCCGGCTGCGGCAGCGTTATCCCAGCCTGAGCATCTTCAACTTTGGCGGCGGTATGCCCGTGGCAATGACGCTGGATTTTGAGTTCGATTACCATGAATTTGCCCGCCAGCTTTTAACAAATTTGCATGAGGCGTGCCAGCGGTACAATGTGCCCGTGCCGGATGTAATGGGTGAATTCGGCCGTTACACCACCTCGGAACACGGGGCACACCTGTTCAAAATTATCACCGTCAAAGACAACGGTTCCAAGCTGCCCTGGTATATCATCGACGGCTCAATTATGAGCTCCTTCCCGGACAGTTGGGCGCTTTCAGAACATTTCATTGTGCTGCCGCTGAACCATCTGGACAAACCGTTCCAGCAAGTGCAGTTAGGCGGCATCACCTGCGACAGCGACGACGTGTACCCGCCCAAACCAAGCCATTCACCGCTTTACCTGCCGGTGGAGACGGATGATCTGTATATCGGCTTCTTCAGCATAGGTGCTTACCAGGAGATGCTGGGTGGGGTAAAGGGCAGTAAACATTGCGTCCTGCCAGAGGCGTATGAATTGGTGATTGATCGGGATGAAGACGGCCGTTTCCAATTCCAAACCATCCACGGCCAAACCCCCGAAGACGTCCTGAACAACCTGGGTTATCATGTCTAAAACCGTGCAACCGAATAATAAAACACCCGTAAATACAGATAAAACAGTCTAAAAATATAAACAGATCCCCAGATACAGGGGAACAACCATTAACCATTTACAATTAACCATTAACCATTTTTACCCTTTCCCGAGGAAAATCTTATGAAACTAGATCGCACTCGCATCATCTTTATCGCCATCATCGGCATCGCCGCCCTCGTCATCTGCGGCGTTGCCGCCTACAACATCATCGGCAACCTCACCGATGACACCGAGCCGGACGTGGCTGAAACCGACACAACCGACAACGACAACAACGGCTCAACCGTCAGCAACGTCAACCTTGATTCCCCCGATCCCATCTGGGGACCCAACTACAGCGCTGACGATGATCTACCCACCTATATTTGTGGGGCCGACGCCTTCGGCAGCTACTTCACCCTGCAGCAAATGCAGATGAGCGGCAAAGACATCGAGCACGGCTTCCATCTGGGCATCATCCCCTTCTTCCTCACCGACGAGTACGACATCACCGAGGAGCAGCGTACCGCCCTGCTGGACTCCGGCCAATGGAACTGCTTGCTCACCACGCTGGACTCCGTAGCCCTAACCAGCCCTGGCGTTATTACCGCTATCGTCGATGAAAGTGCCGGTGCCGACCAGCTGTGGGGTCGCGACATCGAGACGATCAACGATCTGGCCGGCAAGCGTATCGCCTTCGCCCGTGACAGTGTGGGGGAATATTTTGTCTACTACGCCCTCTCGATTGCCCAGCTTAGCCCACGCTCCCAGGTAACCCTGGTGCCGCAAGACAGCGTCGAAGACGCCATCGACGCCTTCAACAATGGCCAGGCCGATGTGGTCTCCGCCTGGGAACCAAACATTTACGACGCCGAGCAAAGCGGTGGCGAAGAGCTGCTCAGCTCTGAGCAGCTGCGTATCGTCATCGACGTGATTGTCACCTCGCGCCAATCCATTCAGAATAATGCCGATCTGGTGCAAAGTTTCCACAACGCCTGGTTCGACACGCTTAAAGTCCAGGTGCAAGATTTTGATACGGCCGCACAGCAAATCGCCGCTTGGGGCAACAACGACTGGACCTTTGTCTATCCCGAAACCGCCGGCGACGACCTTTTCCTCTGGCTGGAAAATGTGGCCCAGGCCGATCTCGGTGACAACTCATTTGTGATGCGCGACACCCGACCGATCATTAATCGGCTGGAAATTGCCCGGCGTGTGTGGGCCGCTTCCGATGCTAACATTCCCAATGATGATGTCACTGAACTGGTTAACGGTGGCTTTGTCCTCCGCGCCGCCGATCAGCCCAGCTTGCAGCCCAACGGCAAACCCGTCAACGACACCTTCTCCATCTCAGCCCAGGTCGATTTGTCCGGCGTTTCTACTGATGCAGCGGCTACTTTGGCAGTCCTGCCTTGCCGCAGCTTCGATTTTCTACCGGAATCAACAGAGCTGACGCTGGAGTCACGCCGCATTTTGGACAACTGCGTCGTGCCCACCATGAGCCAGAGCATTGGCCTCCTGCTGCGGGTACGCGGCTCCTCCGCCTGGCCGGCCAACAACCCGCCCTACGAGGAAGCAGACATCCTGGAAGTAGCTGAAGGGCGTGCTCAGTCTGTGGTGGATTACCTGGTTTCGCAGGGCATCGATCCAGCTCGCTTCATTGTCGAAGCAGTCTTACCGCCAGCAGAACGGCGCGGCACGGATGATCCCAATCTCCAGGCCCAGGACCGCTTTGTTGAGCTAACGCTGGTCACCGCCGGACGATAAAGCTAAGTAAGAAAGTAAAAGAGTGAAAAGTGAAAAGTTTGACCTCCGTTCGAGCCAATCACTTTTCACTTTTTATTTATCACTTTTCACTCCTGATAGAGGATGTTATGAAATTCAAAAATTTGCGCAGTTTATTGCTGCTCCTTTCGTTGTTAGCACTACCCACAATGGCCTGCGGGCTGTTTGGACTGGATGAGGATGGTCCACCAAGCGACGCCGTGGTGGTCAATGTGATTGCCAACACCACCGTGGCCCCCTGGCTGGAAACAGCCGTCACCAACTTCAACAACTCCGAAACCACCACCAGCAGCGGCGACCCTGCTTTTATGGTGCTCAATGCGGTGGAGTCGGGGCAAGCCATTGACCAGATTACCAACGATCCGGCCCTGGCGCTGTGGATTCCTGAAGATGCCGTCTGGACCGACGTGCTGGCCGACAGCGGCGACAGCAGCTTCCAAACCGACTGCACCAGCGTGGCGCAAAGCCCGCTGGTCATCGGCATGTGGCGCGAAGTGGCTGAGGCTTTGGGCTGGCCGGGCCTGCCGCTGGGCTGGCTGGACATCGGCAGTTTGGCCGCTGACCCCGCCGCCTGGGATTATTACAGCGGCGGCACGCTGGGCGAATCGTTCAAGCTGGGGCATACGCATCCCGGCCTGTCCGGTTCCGGAGCCAGCACCCTGCTGGCCATCGTGCAGGCCGCCGAATCCAAAACCGAAGCCGTGAGCGTATCCGACATCGGCCAGCCGATTGTGCAGGCCAGCGTCGGCGCGTTTGAAGGCGGTGTCACCTGGTTTAGCAGCAGCACTCGCTCTTTGGCCGAAACAATGGCCGAACGCGGCGTCGAATATTTAACCGCCGGGGTGATGTATGAGGCCAACGTGGCACAGCTAAGCGGCAATCAGATCGTGGCGATTTATCCATTGGAAGGCACCTTCGTTGCTGAATTTCCGGCCTGCATCCGCGAATCGGTCACCTCAGCGGAAAAGGAAGCGGCCGTTTTGTTTCGTGACTATTTGTTAAGCGAAGCGGGGCAGCAGGCAGCGGCGGATAGCGGGTTACGTCCGGTGGATACGGCCATCTCTCTCCCCGCCTCTGCCAATATCGATCCAGAACAACCAACCACTATTTTTGAGGAACCCACCACCGATTCCATTTTTGCCGTGCAGGAACTGTGGCAGGAAGCGCGCAAAGACGTGAACCTAGTGATGCTGCTGGACACATCCGGCAGTATGCGCGGCTCCAAAATTGAGAATATGCGGGAAGCGGCCGTTCAGTTTGTGCAGCAAATGGGCGACGACGATTACCTTTCCCTCATCGCTTTCAGCACCGAACCCGATTTGATCGTGGAACACGTGCGCGTGGGCGACAATCGGGACAAAATCGTCAACGCCATTATGAATCTGGATGCTGTTGGTGACACCACCTTGTTTGATGCCATCGGCGACGGCGCGGCCCTGCTGACACAAACCACGCTGCCCTCCACCGCCAACGCGATGGTCGTCCTCACCGACGGGCAAGACACACGCAGCTATCGCTATAATTCGGCCACGGCCATGCAGGAAGCGACGGCCAACAATGCCACCGTTTTCACCATCGCCTACGGCGGCGACGCCGACGAGCGCACCCTGGAGCGGCTGGCCACGCAGGCCAACGGCAACTACTTCGTCGGCGACGAAGCCTCCATTGCCGCCATTTATGAAGAAATGTCCGCCGCCTTTGGTGGCAGCGTGGGCGTTGGCCGTTAAGTTTCAGGACTGGCACTCCTGATTCTCATGAACTTTATCTTGAAAATCGCCAAGGAGTGCCAGTCCTAAGGCCGCACAAATGGGGAGTATCAATGACCAACCTGTATAAAAAATTAGCAGCAATCGACGAACGGCCGTCACCCTTTTCGCAATACACTGCCGCCGAACTGTGGACCGATCCACACATTGCCCGACAAATGCTTAAAGCACATCTGAATCCCAACACAGACAGTGCCTCGCGGCGACCCTCATTCATCGAGGCGTCAGTCAACTGGCTGCAAGCGCGATTCAACATTGGTCCAGACACGCATATCGCCGACTTTGGCTGCGGTCCCGGTTTGTACACCACCCGACTGGCACAGCTGGGCGCGGAGGTAACCGGGATTGATTTTTCGGCCAATTCGCTGGCGTATGCTAAGGAAACGGCCGCAACCCACAACCTCACCATCGACTACGTTCACACCAACTATATAGAGTATCACTCCGACAAACGATTTGACCTCATCCTGCTCATCTACTGCGACTTTTGTCCGCTCAGCCCGGCGCAGCGGCAGCAGCTGTTGACTGTTTTCAAGGCGCATCTGGACGATGGCGGGGCGATTGTGCTGGATGTTCATTCGCTGGTGGAGTTTGACCAATTTGAGGAGAGCATGAGTTACGGCCGTCGCCAATATGGCGATTTCTGGACGGATGAAGATTATTTCGATTTTATCTACAAATTCAAATACGAGGGCGAGCACGTGACCCTGGACAAATACAGCATCTTCACCCCCACGCGCGAATTTGAGATTTATAACTGGCTGCAATATTTCGATCAGGCATTCTTAACCGCTGAATTTGCCACTAACGGCCTGACCATCACCGATTGGTACGCCAACGTCGCCGGGGAACCGTTCGATCCACAATTACCCACCATGGCCATCGTCGCCCAGAAACGGTAGGGGTGGGACGGCGCGGTATTACCGCCTGAAAACATAAAACCATTCTTCCGCGCCGTCTCGCCCAAATGTCTGGCCAACCAGATGGATGGCGGAACAAAAGGGCGAGGCAGGTGGAGAGATGTTTTCGGTGAATGACAAAGGTTTCATCCACCTGCCTCGCCCCTACGGCGCGTTTTTTGTTAAAATACCCTCATGATGCAACAACCATTGTTCACCGTTGGCGATGTGCCCGTCTTTGGCGATGCCATTTTGTCGCCTATGGCCGGGTATTCGGACGTGCCCTACCGAGCGCTGTGCCGCGCCTACGGCTCTGCCATGCATTACACCGAATTTGTGCCCGTCGAGGCGCTGCTGGGCAAGCGCGTTCACGAACGGTTCCGCCAACGGCTGGACACACAGCCAGGCGAGCATCCGATGGTGTTCCAGATTTTTGGCAACAACGCCCAGATGCTGCTGGATGCTGCCCGGCGTATTCAGGAATGGGAGCCGGACATCATCGACATCAACATGGGCTGCGCCACGCGCAAGGTGAGCGGGCGCGGCGCAGGCGTGGGCATGATGCCCCAGCCGAAGCTGATTGAAGAAACGTTTAAGCTGCTCAGCCAGCATCTAGAAGTGCCGGTCACCGGCAAAATTCGGCTGGGCTGGGATGCCACGCAGGAGAACTTTTTGCAAATCGGCCGTATTCTAGAACAAAACGGCGCGGCGCTGATTGCCATGCACGGCCGTACCAAGGTGCAAAAGTACGGCGGCCAGGCCAACTGGGACGCCATCGCCGAGCTTAAGCAGGCGGTCAGCGTGCCGGTCATCGGCAACGGGGATGTGCAAACGCCGCAAGACATCGACCGCATGAAGGCCCATACGGGCTGCGACGCAGTGATGATTGGCCGGGCCGCCATTGGCAATCCCTGGATTTTTGCCCGGCAGCGGCGCGAGGAATTACAAATTGGGGAGATCATCAAGGCCGTGCGCCTGCACGCCCGCGAAATGGTGAACTATTACGGGGAAACCTCCGGCCTGCGCCAATTCCGCAAGCACCTGAAGCAGTATTTTGAAGATATTCCCGATATTGAATTGGATCGGTTGTTGAGTACGGAATCTTTTGCTGAGTTTGGGGTGTTTTTGGGTGAGGTGGAAACGGCCGTGCCTGCTGATGTTCATATCAAAAACTTGCAGGAAAGCCTCAGCTTTCATTCTGCTTGAGATTTTTCAAAATGATAAAGGCTAGAATTTTGAAAACATTCCACGGTACATATCAAGATAAACATGGCACAGACGCTGTCGAACTACAAATTGGCAACGACGGACACAGCTTACAAATACTTGTCCGTGACGCTGAATTTACGGGTTTCAGCATTGATTTGCTCATGATAAACTCGAATCCTTTATCTAAAGAATTTCCACTCAAACACAAAAACTGCTTACATTCATTTGAACTTGACTGTGAAGCACCTTTCATGCTAGTGGGACAGAATCACGAAGCTAACGGCTCACTTAAAATTCAGTGCAAAGTTCCCGCAACTGAAGAGGAATGGGAGGATGCAGCGTTTTTGAAACTTTCGTTGACCTCCAATAACAAGAATGTTCAAATAGATTGGTGTAAAGCAGGTTTTGAAGATGAACTACATAATCTTCAAAAGAAACTACCTGAAGGTGTTTTTCTAAAGTGCTGTTTTAACTGCGAGTTTTCATCCTACAATCCATATGTTAATTCTGGGGTGATGGGTCAATTATGTTGTTTTGTTGATAGTGAAGACAAGTTTGCCACGCACGGCAAAGGATATCATGGTTGGGAAACTCATAAACCTGTATTTGTTCAAGAACTCCATTTGTGTTCCCAGTTTCTGCTTTCTCCATAAGTAGTCCGCATCTGAGGTTGCGGACGGCGGACTTTGCAGTAAAGTAGCGATTATCCCCACATAATCCAGCGTCGAGACTAACTGTCCAGCCAACATGCCAGAAAGGTCTGTGCCGTTTCCCTCTACGCTACCAAGGTAAGAAACACGGTTTTGCCCAGGATTTGTCTTGATTCTGAATAGAATATGAACAGAAAGAGTCGTATATCTTGACAAAATATAAACAAAATGGGTACAATAAGCGCAATTAGTTTTTGATGTGCTCGTAAGAAAACGGCCGTTTAGCACATCTGATCTAAAGCACAGCCAAAAGCCGCAAAAATAAATGTTGCATCAGAAACAGCTTCTTTTGAAACCAATAAAAGTGAGAAAACGTACCCTTAAGCTGTCAAAAGAAGTGAAGTGTCAAAAACAAGTTGTAACCTTGTAAGCTTAACCTATCTGCCCCTGCAAGGCACCGCTACGCCGCCCCGCTCTTCACCCAAAGCTGCTGCGTTAGCATTAAGGAGAACATTATGTTAGAAGCAGTAAAGGAATTAAACGGATACCATAAACACGAAACGCTTGGTAACGAGAAAAATGGCCACAGCAATGGCAAGGCAGCCGCAGCCAGCCGGCCAGAAACGCCGGCCAAAGCAAAAGAAGCCATTGAAACGGCCGTACGCGCCATCCTCACCAACGTCGGTGAAGACCCTGACCGTGAAGGCCTTGTGGGCACACCCAACCGCATCGCCCGCATGTACGACGAAATTTTGGCGGGTTACGAGACCGACCCCGTCAAATTAGTCAACGGCGCGCTCTTTGATGTGGATTATGACGAACCAGTTATCGTCAAAGAAATTGAATATTTCAGCATGTGTGAACACCACATGCTGCCATTTTTTGGCCGGGCGCACATCGCCTACATTCCGTCAGACAAAGTCATTGGGCTCTCCAAAATTCCGCGCATTGTCGAAATGTTCGCCCGCCGCTTACAGGTGCAGGAACGTATGACGCGCCAGATCGCCGAAATGATCGATGAGATTCTTCAGCCGCAGGGCGTTGCCGTCGTCGTTGAAGGGTCACACATGTGCTCCATGATGCGCGGCGTTAAAAAAGAACACCCACGCATGATGACTAGCTACATGCTCGGCAAATACAAAGAAGACCGCGAACTACGCCGCGAATTTATGGATCAACTGCGCAAGTAACAGTACCCTCAAGTAAGTTTTTTCTGAGCAGCATTCTGATCATGAATGCTGCTCTTTTTTTTCGCACCATCCCCCTGCCCAACCCCCTGAAAACTTCTGCCAAATAGTAGACGATTGGCTGTTTTTCGTTTATAATATGTGAAAAATATCACAAAAGGTATTTTTAATTATCCCGATAACAAATCGCTTTTGAGATTATCCCTTCCCCATCACCCCTGCTCAAAAGCAAAAGGCACAATAAAATGAGTAAGCAACTGCCCCGTATAATCATCGTCGGTGCGGGTTTTGGCGGATTGTTTGCCGCCCGTGCGTTGGCCAATAAACCGGTTGAGGTGCTGCTAATTGACCGCAGCAACTTCCATACCTTCACCCCCCTGCTCTATCAGGTAGCCACGTGCGCGCTAGACCCTTCAGAAATTGCCTACCCGGTACGCACCATCTTCCGCAAAAACCGGAACATTCGCTCCCTGCTGGGCACCGTCACCGCTATTGACTACGCGAATAAGGTGATAGATGTACAGATTGGCGAGCGGCACCTGCAAGAGAGATACGATTATCTCATTCTGGCGACAGGCAGCACGCCCACCTACTTTGGCAACGATGCCTTCCGTGAAAACGCGCTGGAGCTGCGCACGCTAAGCGATGCGATTAACTTGCGCAACCATATCCTGGCCTTGTTTGAGCAGGCCACCTGGGAAGAAGATGACGCCGTCCGTGAAGCCATGACCACGATTGTGGTAGCCGGCGGCGGCCCAACCGGGCTGGAAACGGCTGGTGCCATTTACGAGCTGTACAATCATGTGCTCAACCGTGAGTATTTGCACCGCGAGATGCAGACACGCGTCATTTTGGTAGAAATGCAGCCATTTTTGCTGGCACCTTATCCAGACAAACTGCGCCAGGCGGCACTGGAGCAGCTTGAATCATTGGGGGTTGAGGTTCTGCTGGGCAGCCCTGTAAAAGAAGTTGCCAGAAACCACGTAACGCTTGAGGATGACACGGTCATTCCCACTTACACATTGGTTTGGGCGGCGGGGGTAAAAGGCTCACCGCTGGCTGAGATGCTGCACGTACCGCTGCAACGCGGCGGACGATTGCCCATCTTGCCCACTACGGAGGTGATTGATCGCCCCGATATTTATGCCGTAGGGGACATGACCTTTCTGGAGGATGAATCGGGCCAGCCGTACCCAATGTTGATTCCTGTGGCACAGCAGCAGGGCGAGTTGGCGGCAAAAAATATTTTGGCGGAAATAGGTGGTGGCGAGAAACGGCCGTTCCAGTTTCACGATCGAGGCAGCATGGCCACCATTGGCCGACGCCGCGCCGTGGCCTGGATTTATAACAAGATACAGCTACGCGGTTACATTGCCTGGCTGTCCTGGCTGGTGCTCCATTTAATCACTTTGCTAGGCTTCCGCAACCGACTGAATGTATTTGTGAATTGGATGTGGAACTATTTCACCTACGACCGTTCGGTGCGCATCATTTTGGAGCAGGGACAACACATGCGCGAAAAACACAAGGCTAGATCATCCGCAGATTACACAGATTAGCGCAGATTTTGGCTTTTGGAGAAAGCGATCTGCGCAATCTGCGGAAAAGTCAATTCTGTCTAGATGGAAAAGACGGTGCGGACGACGTTTTTCATTTCGGTGATGTTGTCGGCCACCGGTTTTTCGCCGCGGAAGATGGCGCTGCCAGCTACCAGGGCGGTGGCGCCGCCGGCCACGATTTCGGCCGCGTTTTTGGCGCTGATGCCGCCATCCACTTCCAGCCAGGCATTGCTGCCGCGCTCATTTAGTATCTGGCGCAGGCGGCGAATCTTGCCGGTGCTTTGCGGAATGTAGCTTTGCCCGCCAAAACCGGGATTGACCGACATGATGAGGATGAGATCAACATCGGGCAGAATTTCTTCTACGGCCGTTAGCGAAGTTGCCGGATTCAACGCCACACCCGCCTTGACACCCAATTCCCTGATGGCCTGCACGGTACGGTGCAAGTGGCGCGTTGCCTCCGCGTGAACGGTGAGCCGGTACGCGCCAGCCTGGGCAAACTTTTCCAGGTAACGCTCCGGCTCCTCAATCATGAGGTGCACATCCAGCGGGATTTTGGCTTCTTCAGCCAACGACCGTATCGCCTGCGGAATCATCGGGCCAAAAGAGATGTTGGGCACAAAACGGCCGTCCATAATGTCCACATGCAGCCAATCCGCACCGCCAGCGATGGCTTCCGCGACGTGCTCACCCAGACGGGTAAAATCGGCGGCCAGGATGGACGGGGCAATCTTTACCGGCAAACGCATTTCATTACTCCAGCAGCGACAGGGCTGCTTCAACTATCGCTTCCGGCGTTAAGCCAAGGTTTTCATAAATTGCTTTGTAGGGTGCCGATGCGCCGTACCGATTCAGGCCAATGGCGATACCTTCAAAGCCCAAATATCGTTCCCAGCCCAGCGGCACGCCTGCCTCGATGGAAACGCGGGCGGTGATGGCTCGCGGCAGGACCGACTCCCGGTAGGCGGCGTCCTGCGCCGCAAAAATTTCCCAACTAGGCATGGAAACCACACGCGCGGCCACATTTTGTTCAGCCAGTTTGGCCTGCGCGGCCAGGGCAATTTGCACCTCGGAACCGGTTGCCAGCAGCAGCACCTGCGGATCATCGGCATCGCTGAGGACGTAGGCACCTTTAGCAGCACCGGCAGCGTCCGCATACTTTGTGCGGTCCAGCGTGGGCACGCCCTGGCGCGTGAGGATGAGTGATGTGGGACCAGACAGGTTTTCGATGGCCAAACGCCAGGCAACGGCCGTTTCCGCCGCGTCGGCCGGGCGAATGACGGTCATATTGGGCATAGCGCGCAGGGACATGACGTGCTCGATGGGCTGGTGTGTTGGCCCATCGGTGCCCAGGCCAATGCTGTCGTGGGTAAAGACATAAATGATGGGCACGCCCATGAGCGCGGCCAGGCGCACAGAGCCACGCATGTAGTCGGAAAAGACCAAGAAAGTGCCGCCGTACGGCCGTACACCCCCGTGCAGCGCCATCCCGTTCAAGATGCCGCCCATGGCGTGTTCACGGACACCAAAGTAGATATAGCGTCCGCTGAAATCATCTTTGGTGAGGCCCTTTTCCCCTTTGAGATCGGTTTTGTTGGAGCCGGTGAGATCGGCCGAACCGCCCAGCAGGTTGGGGATGTGGGGGGCGATAGCGTTGAGCACCTGCCCGGATGAGGCACGCGTAGCGAGGCTCTTACCCGCTTCAAACTGGGGCAGAACCTCGTCCCAGTTAATGGAAAAATCACCATTCAGAAATTTCTTAAACTCAGCCGCATCTTCAGGATAGACGGACAGATAGCTTTCCCACAATTTCTCCCATTCGCTTTGGAAACGGCCGTCCATGTGTAAAAAGTCGCGCGCTTCGTCGGGGATGTAGAAAAGCGGCTCGGTGGGCCAATTAAGCGCCTGTTTGGTCAAAACGATCTCCTCATCGCCCAGGGCAGAGCCGTGCACGCCAGCGGTGTCTTGTTTGTTGGGGCTGCCGTAACCAATGTGGGTGCGGCAGGCGATGATAGACGGCCGTTCCCCTTCCGCTTTGGCCTTCTCAATAGCCGCTTTCACCGCCAATGGATCATGTCCATCTACCTGCTGCGTATGCCAGCCATAGGCGGCAAACCGGGCCATTCTGTCTTCGGTGAAGGCCAGTTCGGTATCGCCATCAATGGTGATGTGGTTGTCGTCGTAGAGCACAATCAACTTACTCAAACCCAAATGTGCAGCTAACGACGAAGCTTCCTGAGAAATTCCTTCCATCAGGTCACCATCACTGGCAATGACATATGTGTGATGGTTGACAATCTCATGATCAAGGCGATTAAAGCGGGTGGCCAGCCAGCGCTCTGCCAGGGCCATGCCAACGGCATTCGTGATGCCCTGCCCCAGCGGACCGGTGGTGGTTTCCACGCCGACCGTGTGGAAATTTTCCGGGTGGCCGGGCGTTTTGCTGCCCCATTGACGGAACTGTTTCAACTCTTCCAGCGGCAAATCGTAGCCGCTCAGGTGCAGCAGACTGTAGATGAGCATCGAGCCATGCCCCGCGGACAACACAAAGCGGTCCCGATCCGGCCATTGGGGATCATCTGGATTGTGGCGCAAGAACTGCGTCCACAGGACGACGGCGACGTCGGCCATGCCCATCGGCATTCCTGGGTGGCCTTCGCCTGCTTTTTGTACGGCGTCCATCGCCAGACCACGAATGGTGTTGGCTGCCTGACGATGAAGGTCTAGATTGTAGTTGGTCATTAATTTCTCCACTTTTGGGAGATTAGAGGTTGGAGATTGGCGACTATTAATCTCCAATCTCCGCACGTCCAATCAAAATTTAAAAATTATCGGGGAGCCATCCGTATGGCACCGTCGAGGCGAATGACTTCGCCGTTGAGCATTTCGTTTTCAATGATGTGCTGGGCAAGGGCAGCATACTCTTCTGGGCGACCCAGGCGGGAGGGGAACGGTACCTGTTCAGCCAGGGAGATGCGCGCTTTTTCGGGCAGTCCGGCCAGCATGGGCGTTTCAAAGATGCCGGGGGCAATGGTCATGACGCGAATGCCGCTGCGGGCCAGGTCGCGGGCAATGGGCAAGGTCATTCCCACCACGCCACCCTTGGAAGCAGAATAAGCCGCCTGCCCCATCTGACCATCAAAAGCGGCGACGGAGGCAGTGTTGATGATGACGCCGCGCTCGCCTGCCTCGTTGGGCTCGGCTTTGGCCATTTCGGCTGCGGCCAGCCGAATAACGTTAAAGGTGCCAATGAGATTGACCTGAATCACCTTGCTGAACGCGTCAAGCGCGTGCGGCGCACCGTCGCGGCCAATTACTTTGCTGGCAATGGCGATGCCGGCGCAGTTGACGACACCGTTCAGCCCGCCAAATGAATTGATTGCGGTGGACACAGCCGTTTGCACATCCTCTTCAGCCGCCACGTTGGTCAGGACAAATTTGGCGTTGGCTCCCAAATTGGCGGCTAACACCTCGCCCGCTTCACTGTTGAGGTCGGCAATGAGCACATTGGCTCCGGCAGCGGCTAAACGCCGAACGGTGGCCGCACCCAGGCCAGAGCTACCGCCGGTTACTAAAAAGGTTGACCCTTGAATTTGCATAGATTTGTCTCCAGGTTGGTAATGTTTCCTGGCCGAATTGTAACAAGTGGATACGGCCGTTCGCAATAGCAATATCTAATGCACTTGCTCCCAGTGTGACGGTACATTACTATTGCACCAGCAGCAGATCATGGGAAAATTCATAGTTGCTTTGGTCTGGCAAAGCGCTGGTCATTGAACAATTGAACTTACCTGGCAAAAAGGAGCCTGATATGTGTGGACGATTTGCGTTAATGACCCCAACCGAACAGTTGGCGATGCTGTTTAACGTGCCGGAAACGGCCGTTGATGCCATGCCCTCCTCTGTGCCCCGTTACAATATTGCGCCCACCCAACCCGTTATTGCCGTTCGCCTGGCGGAGAATGGCCAGCGGGAGCTTACTTTTTTTCATTGGGGCCTTATTCCTTCCTGGGCTAAAGAGGCAAGTATCGGCTCGCGGATGATCAATGCCCGCTCGGAAACGGTGGCGGAGAAACCATCGTTCCGCGCGGCGTTTAAGCGGCGTCGCTGCTTGATTCCGGCTGATGGTTTTTACGAGTGGCAGAAGCAGGCAAACGGCAAACAACCCATCTTTATTCGTCCGGCGGCAGATGAGGAACAGCCCGACCCGAGTCTGCCGAAGCGGCTGTTTGCCCTGGCCGGTTTATGGGAAATCTGGCATGATCCCGATGGCGGGGCCTTGCAATCGTGCACCATCCTGACCACCACGCCCAACGATTTGATGGCTCCGATTCATAACCGGATGCCGGTTATTGTGGAGCCGGAGGATTATGATTTGTGGCTAAACCCGGAACCTGATCCGGAACAGGGATTGCATTTGTTACGGCCGTACCCCGCCGAAAAAATGACCGCCTACCCGGTGAGCACCGTGGTGAACAATCCGCGCAACGAAACGCCAGACTGCATTCAGCCTATTGCCTGAGAAATTAAAGAGCCACAATTGTTGTACAACAATTGTGGCTGTGCTGTTTAGGTTAGGCTACGGTCGTTTGCAAACGGTGAACTAGCTTTTCCCAATCTGGCGGCCGAACCGACTTCAAGCAGTCGAGCTCTTTCTCCACATCGTATGACACGTAGCGATGTTCAATTTCCCATTCTCCATCCCAGGTAAACAAGCCATACTTGGCCCGCTGGTCACCATCTAAAGGCAGTGAAACCGAGCTAATGTTTGCCAGAGTCAGATCTTTCCACTGCCGGATGAATGGCACATGCAGATGGCCAAAGGCCACAATGCCACCCCTGAGATCGCCCAGCACTTTCTTTAATTCCAGATCATCATCCGGCTGCCGCACCTCGCCAAACAGTTCCTGCTGTTTTTCTTCTGCTGGGTAAATATGCTGCTCCGCGTTTTGCGGGTTGGCATGAACAACCAGCAGGTCGTCATCGGGGTTGGTCGTGGGGGAAACGCGTCGGTAGAAAGGAAGCGCCGAGAGCCAGGTGCGGTCCGCGGGTGCCAACTGCACCCAGGTCCAATCGTCATTGTCTTCAATTTGCTGTGCCCGTCGCCGAGCCGCGGCCTTGACATCGTCATCAAGAATGGGTTGGTTACTTAGGCGCTGGTCAGTATTGCCATGAATAGCAGAAATGTTTTCTGCCCGAACCCGCTCCACGCAAGCAGCGGGTCGTGCGCCATCGACGCAAAGGTCGCCAGCAAATAAGGTGAGATCCGGGTTCTGCTGCTTAATATCGTCTAGCACGGCTTCCAGCGCGGTTAAATTGCCATGCACATCAGAAAAGATTGCAACTCGCATGAGTTAAGAATTCTCCTTATACGCTGGCTGCATAGCGGAAAATGGCCGCTAGCGGGGCTTCTTCAGGCATGTCGGTGGCGGGCAGCATGTAAGCGGTGCCATTATTGAGCAGGGTGTGTCGGCTGGCCAGGTTTGTCAGTTCGTGCTGACCGGCCTCTGCTTTTTGTACCTGCCCTGTTTTTTCATTAAATGTGCCCCAGCGTTCTTTGTCTTCTGCGGTGAAGAGAGTGTCGATACGGCCGTAATGCGCCGCCGCCACAATTTCATCCAGATCCGTCGAAACTTTGTCACTCCCTTGCATCGTATTAAATTTTTCCAGGGCATCTTGCCGTGCCTGTGCAAAATAGTGGCGAACGATTTCCCACGCCTGTACCTGTAACTCATGCTCGGCCAAACGCTCGGGATTCCCCTCAATGTCCCTTTCTAGAAGGTGGTTATATGAGTTCACTTCCCGGTAGATTGGCAATAAATAATCTACGCCGATCAGCACCAGCGGCAGATCATTTGTAGCAATATGATCCGATATGCTTTTATCAACCTGTTGAAAAAAGCGGCGAATGCGGCTTTTCTTTTCTTCGTCGGGATGATGGGTATGAAAGGAAGCCGGCTGGCTGGCGGCCTGCGGCGAATCGGTGCTGGTGTGATACTGCTGCCGTTTTTCCGGGTCTTCATATTCCATTGCCTCATCGATGCTCCGTGGCAGATCGGAGGGTGTAATATCGTCAATTTTTGCCTGATTTGCCTGATAAAGCCGAACATCGTTCTGGCTCAATGCCAAAAGATAAAAATCTCTGTCTTCGGTGAGCAAGGGCAGCAAAGGCTTAATATAAAATTGGTTGTCAATCATGACCCGTTCAGCAAAGCTGTGGGGGAGAAAGTGAACCTGGGTGTCATCCTCTTTGGCAAACAGGGCCATTCCATCACTGTTGCTAGGTAAACGGCCGTTCCCCAGCAACGTTTCTACTGAGTCCAGAAATTGCTCACCTTGCTCTTTAGGAATATCCTGGTCAGTCAGCCTGTTCTCAATTGTCTTAGATAAATTCTTCAACCGAATACGATTTTCTTGTGCTTTATCCGGCCCGCGCTCCATGGGCATAAATAAAGAAAGGCAAACTTCGTCGCCGTTCCCGGTTACGATTAGATCAGCAACTTCGTCTCTTCTTAAAACAGTCATCAAATCAGATCCTTCTTTTTATTTACATTCTTATCTGCGTATCTTAATTGTAATGTTCATTTATCTTTGCCAATATAGGTAACGATATAAGCAAAGTCATAATATGGATATAGATATGAGCAAATCCCCTGCCGTTTTCCTGGATCGCGACGGCGTTTTTATTGAAAATCGGGCCAACTATGTACGTAGTTGGGCAGATGTGAAGTTTTTCCCGCAGGCATTGGCGGCACTGGCCCGTATCCAAAAAGTACCATACAAAATTATCGTGGTGACCAATCAATCCGCGGTGGGTCGGGGGATTATCTCGCTGGAAACGGCCGTTCGCCTGAACAATCGTATTTTGGAAGTGGTGCGGGCGGGGAACGGCCGTATCGATGCCAGCTACCTTTGCCCGGCCAAACCAGGCACCAACGACCCATGCCGCAAGCCCCGCCCCGGTATGCTGCTTCAGGCCGCCCAGGAGCACAATCTCGATCTCAGCCAATCCTACATGATCGGGGATGCCCTAACCGATATTCAGGCAGGGCAAGCTGCTGGCGTAAAGCAGGCAATTTTGCTGCTTACCGGACGCGGCCAAGACCAGGCAAAGCTGCCATTGGCAAAAGAGCTGCCACCCTTCACAACCTTTCCCACGTTGGCCATTGCCCTTGACCGCTTATTCCCGGATATGCCATAAAAAAAGCCCGACGAGCTGCTTGCTCATCGGGCTTCGTTCATTTATCTAGAAAATTTTGGCTAGGACTGCACAGCTTCCTGGCCACGGAGGAAGCGCTTGCGCAGCTTGCTCTTAGGCTCGTCAGCATCCTTGCCGGCATCATCCCCATAGGTGTAGTAGGGGTCTTTGTAATAATAGTAGAAGTTGTGGCCTTCGCTGCCTGATTTCAAGGAGTTGAGCACGGCACCGGCAAGATTAGCGTTCACATCTTCTAACCGCTCTACGACCTGCTTAAACTCACCCTTACGGCTCTTGTTGGCCCGCACAACAACCAGAGTTGTCCCGGCCAGCGCGCTCAAAACGGCCGCATCCGTCACAGACAAAACAGGTGGGCTGTCTACAATGATAAAATCGTACTGATTGTTCAGTACTTCCAGCAGGCGGCGCATCTTGGTGGAGCCTAACAGTTCAGAAGGATTGGGAGGAATAGGACCACACGCCATAATTTGCAACCCTTCTACCTGGGTGGGCTGCACGGTATCTTCAACCAGATTACGCACTTCAATTTCGGAATCATCCACGTTGAGCTTGAGCAGCAGGCTGGTCACACCTCGTTTGTTAGGCAGATTGAAGATTTCGTGTTGAGACGGCCGTCTTAAATCACCATCCAGCAGCAGAACATTGTTGCCTGCTTGGGCCAGAACAATCGCCAAATTACCGGCGGTTGTACTCTTACCTTCTGCCGGTACGCCGCTGGTCATCAACAAGATCGAATTCTTCTTATCGACCACCGAGAACTGAATAGCCGTTCGCAGCACCCGGTACGCCTCTGACGTTGGCGACCTGGGATCATTGACCGTGATTAACTTGCTATCATCATCCGAATCCATAAAAGCGATGCCCGCCAGTGTGGGAATGTCTCCCAGCTTCATGATCTGATCTGGCGTCTTCACCGTATCATCCAGATACTCAAGCAAATAAGCCGCCGAGGCAGACAAAACAAAACCAATGCCAGCGGCCGTAATGACCGAAATGATACTATTGGAATTGACCAGCGTACCTTCTGTAGCAGGGTCTACAATTTGCACCGAGTTTGTGGCACCTTCCTGGGTTAAAGAAAGCAAATCCGTATACCGTTGGGTCAAATTTTGCAGATTGTTTTCTAAGGTATTCAACTCACCAGTGGCCACAGAAATATCGCGAGCACTGATTAGTTCACCAATTTCCTCTTCTTTGGCAGCAATTTGTTCCTGGGTATCTTCGATTTTTGTCTGGTAATCGGTGAGCAAACCTTTGACAAACTCTGTGTCTTCACTTTCTTGTCCAGCGGGCGTACGCAAGGAAAGCTGCCGGGCCAGTTCTCCTGCCACTGCCATTGAGCGAATAGGATCTGTATCCGTCACCGTAATATCGACAAAGTTTGTATCATTCACCTGACGAATATCAATATCCCTGGGGAGTGATTCCAAACCCAACGCCTGGGCTGCATCCCGGCTAAAGCCGGGCTGGTTAGCAATCTCCACATAGGCAGTGGCCAACTGACGAGTTGTTGAAAAATCATTATTGCTCACGTCAGTGGACTCTAGATAGTTACCAATGGCCAGACGCGTGTAAGAACGGTAAACCGGTACCTGCTGCCGAGTAGCAAAGAAGCTGGCCACGGCCGCTATAAGGGTGGTTACCACTATCATCCACCACCACTTTCTTAACGGAGCTAAATATTCTCTAATATCAATTTCCATTGCGCAATCCTATTCCAACTAAATTTCAAAATGCCGTCAATAGTATATCTTATTTATCAAGCACCTGAGTGCAATGCTTCGGCACAAATTAACAGTACAACAACAAGCAAAAGCAATATTGAGTAAAAGTGCCCAATATTGCTTCGTCAAAAGTGTTCAATGGTGACTGTGATGTGTTGACACAAAATTATATTGGTAATTTACCAACAAAACTACAGGCTAAGTTGCTCAGCTGGTTGCAGCTCTTGCACTTTTTGCTTTAGTGCGGTTGTCATGAGATGAGCCAGCACCAGATGCAGGTCTTCTACTTGTTCGATGTTGTCGCTGGGTACATGCATATGAATATCTACCATCGGCCCTAGTTTCCCTGAGGAGAATCCGGTCAAACCAATGGTTGTATTTTGGCCAGTCTCGTTGGCAAACTGAATGGCTCGCAGCACATTTTCAGAATTTCCGCTGGCAGAGATGCCCACAACCACATCACCGGAACGCAAGAAATTAGCCAACTGCTTCACAAAAACGTTCTCATACCCCTCGTCGTTGGCGTAAGCAGCAAAGATGGCCATGTTATCGGTAAGTCCCATCAGGCGAAAGTGGGGCAACCAAGCAGCACGGGTATTTTTGTTCAGGTCACACACAAAATGGGTGGCGGTTGAAGCACTGCCACCATTCCCCATGACAAATATTTGTTTTTCATTTAAACGTGCGGTGTGCAAGGTGGATACGGCCGTTTCTATCGGAGCCGCCTCCAACATATCAATTGTACTTTTTAGACCTGCAAAATATTCAGCAACAATACTCATTGTAAACCCCCATTCTTACCATCAAACAAACGATTTTTGACCATTATCATGCTCAACGTTGATAATCAAAAATGACCTTGCTGCCATCCTGACCCAGCGTAAAGGGATACTCCTGAAAATCTTTCAGCGCGTCGCGCACGTGTTCCTGCTGGCCACGCGGTACATACAGCAGCAAAAAGCCACCACCACCAGCGCCGGAAATCTTACCGCCAATAGCACCGGCCTTGCGCGCCGTCTCATACATATCATCCAGGGCACTGTTGCTAATCTGGCTGGCCAGCTGCTTTTTCAACAACCAGCTTTCGTGCAGCAGTGTGCCAACCGCATCAATATTCTCTTTCTGGATTTCATCGCAGGCCACATGGGCTATTTGTTTCATCTCAGACAAAATGGTGAGCTTGTCTTTAATGTTGGTCTTTTGCTCTTTGAGAATGGTGTCTGCCTTGCGGGTAACACCGGTAAAAAAGAGCAGTAAATTATCGCTCAGGCGGCGCATGGTGCGTTCGCTTAACTCCAGCCGGTAGGTCAGCACCTCGCCGCTGGTGGTGAATTCCATAAAGCGCAGCCCACCATAAGCAGCAATGTATTGGTCCTGGATGCCAATTGGTTTGCCCAAAATTTCCCGCTCAATGCGGCACGCTTCTTGCGCCAGGCGTTCAGTAAGCACCAGCTCTTTTTTATAAGCATAAAGAGCATGTAAGGCACCCACTGTCACGGTACTCGATGAACCAAGTCCAGACCCTTGATCGGGAATGTCACCCATTGTGGTGATTTCGACACCCCGCTCAATGCCCGTCAGGCGCATCGCCTCGCGGATGAGTTCATGGTTGATTTCATCAACACGGTCGATCATTTCGGTGCGCGTATAGCCAATGCGCAGCTTGTCGTCAAACCGCTTTTTGATGGTTACAAAAATATATTTGTCGATGGCTGAAGAAAGCACACAGCCACCATGTTCCAGATAGTAAGATGGAAAATCGGTACCCCCGCCAAACAAGCTCACGCGCAATGGGGTTTGAATAATAATCATGATTTCTGTACTCCGATTGTTGTCATTGCTGCAAGCTGAGAGTGCGTGATGATTGGCGCGATGAAGATTCAATGGCCTCAGCATAAATAGTTTCTAATCGGGCAGCCACATTGGGCCAGTGATGATGTTGTTCAACGTAGCGACGGCCGTTTTGCCCCAATGCCTCCTGTTGCTGTGGACTCTCCAAAATGGATAGAATCGCTTTAGCATAACTTTCCGGGGAATCAGCCACCAAGAGATCGCGCTCTGGTTCAATACACAAAGCAGAAACCGCATGGGGTGTCGTCACCACCGGCGTACCACAGCCCATTGCCTCCAAAATCTTGTTCTGGATGCCTGCGCCGTAGGTAATGGGGGCGACGGCAACCGTTGCCTTTTGCAAATAAGGTGGCAATGCATCCACTGTACCTGTCACGATGATATTGGAATTTTCTGCCAGCGCCTGAATTTCGCGCGCGGGATCTTTGCCCACCACCAGCAGTTTAGCCTCGGGGCGCCGCTGCCAGACGTGGGGCATAATTTCATGCACCAGATGCAGCGTCATGGTGACGTTAGCATGGTAGCTCATCTTGCCGCTAATCACTAAGGTGGCAGGCTCGCGTTCGACCAATGGATTGGGGCAAAAATGATCCACATCCACCCCATTGCCCAAAACAGAAATAGGCGCCGGCGTGCTCCCCTGTGGCTTTAAACTCAGCAATGCTTCCCGATCTACGGGGGAGGTCACCAGCACGTGATTAAACTTGTCCAGCAGCCAGCCCTCATAGCGGGCCGTCCGCTCTAAATCGAGCCAACTGCGCAAGCGCCCTTTGAGGCTCTTGCTTTGCGAGGCTGCCTGGCGAAACAGATGGGTAATGCAGTCCACGCTGTCCCAAATAACGGGCAAGCTGCTCTTTTCTCTAAAATGCAGCCCATAACGAGAGCCACGCAGATGCTCGACGTGAACTACGTCATAGGGCGAATCGCCATTGAAGTGAGAAACCAGTTCCGGCTTCCAGGAATAGACGCTTTGCAGCGGTTTGCGGCTGGGCAGCGCCAGGGCGCTGTTAAGGAGAGATTGCCACAAGGGCATAGGAACGGCAATAACTTCATCACAAATTTCTTGCAGAGGGGTCAGGTCAGCGCGTTCCTGTTCATTGGCCCAAACGGTTAATACTGTTACCCGGTTGCCTTTGGCGGCGAGGTGTCGTATGAGATTATACGGCCGTGTCCGCACAAGATTGGGTACATAAGGCACAATAAACAAGACATTCATGAATTACACTTTTCCAATTCAAAACCAGAAAGGCCTAGGGGGACCTTTTTATTTCATCAGCTACGGTTGATAGGGTTCGTGTCGGTTCAGCAGAGGCGACTCCATCCCCGGCTGCAAGTTGACAAATCTAACTGTTCCGGTCTGCTTTGCATGGTACTGAGTTAACCTTACCGCAAGCCTTACACGAGAGAGGGCTAGGAAACGGCCGTTACCCCCGCAGCCCCTCGCCTTGCCAACACCCGTTCCGCCAAATCCAGCAGTCCGTACCCGGCAAAAATGACCAAAATCACGTCCACCGGAATGCGGTAGCGGATCAGCGTCCAGGTAAGAATGTGAATGCCGCTGTAAACCAGCATGAACAGGTAAAGCAGCGTAAAGGGAGAAGCCAGCCCCTCTCGCCAGGAACTAAACGATTTGCGCAGCGTGAGAAACAGGCCGTAAAGCATAAAGGGCAAAAAGACGCCAAAGCTGCCCACGCGGGACAAATTGCTCACCATGCCGGAATCGCCCGAAGGCCAAAACATGAAGTAGGTAGGGATGCGGCTCAGTGAAAGTAATACATACCGTCCCGGATCGGCCAATATGATTTCCAGCGCTTCCGAAAGTAGTGCAGAATCCATCTCAGCTTCGTTCAAGCCTTGGGCTTGCAGCTCGTCGGGAATCATGCGGTAATATTCGCCGGAGGGCAAAATGGGGATGAACTGGGTGCCGTAGCGGGGATGGTTGCCCCAAAAGAAGGCAAAACCGGAGTTGGTATTCAGCGGCACGATGCGATCAAAAGCACGGTAGTTGCGAATGGTCCAGGGCAAAACAAACAGCACCACAATGGCCACAGGCAAAATAAAGCGGGTGAGGCGCGGTCGTTTGGCCCACCACAGCCAGAGCAGCAAAAAGGGCAAAAAGAGCAGGAACAACTGCCGCAGCAGCACGGTGATCCCCATTGCCAAACCGAGCAGCGCCCATTGTTTCGTGGTTACTTTTGGCGATTGGGTGATGGTTACGGCCGTATCAAACACCCACAAAATCCCTGTAATGTAAAATCCTTCGGTGATGAGCGAAGCCGTGTAGTAAAAAAAGTAGATGTACACTGCCCCAATCGCCGCCGCCAACAGCGCAATCCGCTGCGCCCGCGCCACCTCTGGCGAGTAGGTAAACATCCCTTCGCCGCGTGCCTCTGGCGCAAACATGCGGAATGACAGCCGGTACAGCAGCCAGGGCATCACAATCCCCACAATGATCGCTTGCAAAATGCGGGCCAGCAAAGGAGAAGGACCAAAAATAAAATAGACGAGAATCAGATAGCCGGTATACAAATAGGACCAGTGAGCTGTGGGTTCGTTAGCGGCCGTACCGGGCCACCAGCGTTCGCCGAACGAAAAGCCATGCCCGTCCATCACCCGCAGCGCCAGGTTGTGGTACGACACCTCATCAAAGGTACCAGGCAGTGCCTGAATTTCGTTGCCGTAAAACACAATCCCGGTAAACACGCGCAGCAGCACAGAAATGATGAGAATGCCCACGAGCACACGTCGCGGATTTTTAAGAAGTTGTTCCAGCCTGTCAGGCATAGCTTTTCGTCTCCGCTTGGGCGGACGCATTTGCGTAAACCGCATCCATTTGTTTGAGTACCGCCCGCCAATCGTAACGGGCTTCGGCCAGTTGACGGCCGTTCACCGCCAACATCTCCTGCAAATCAGGATCGTTTAACAATTTCACCGTGGCTGCGGCAAAGCTTTGCGGATCGTCCGCCAGCAAAATTTCCTTGTCCGCCTCAGCAATGATGCCTTCCAGGCCAATCGTCGTCGTCACCGTGGGCATGGCCCGGGCAAATGCTTCCAGCAGGCGCACGCGCATACCGCTGCCAGCCCGCACCGGCACCACCATTAATGCGGCCGCTTCCATGTACGGCGTCAAATCATCCACGTAACCCGTCACCTCAATCACTCCGCCAGACTGTTCGGCCATCTGCACAAAATCGGCCGGCGGATTTTTGCCAATGACGGTGAGGCTCACGTCCGGCACCTGCTGCTGCACCAGCGGGAAAATCTCCTGCAAAAACCAGCGAATGCCGTCGGCGTTAGGCGGGTAGCTGAGCGTGCCCAACGTGAGGATGTTGCGCGAGCCTTCTTTGCGCTGAACCGGTTGGAGCACCTGAGCATCCACGGCAATAGGAATGGAGCTGATGCGCTCGTTCAAGGCAACAGCGTTGCCGTTTTGCACCCCGGCCAGCAGCAAATCCCGGTCCGGGTCGATGACCACCATCGTGTGGTCAAACTGCTCGACCAGCATCCCTTCGTACTTTTTGATGCGGTTTTCTTCGATCTGGTAGACGGGCTTGAGAAACCAGGGGGCGTTCTGGCGCATTCGCTCCCAGATGGACCAGGTGGCATTGTGGGCGTCGAAGATGATGTACGGCCGTTTCCCCCCACCCATCTTTTTGGCATCCAGGGCAAACTGAGTCATCGTCAACTGGTCAGCGTGCACCACGTCAAATTCCTGTTCGGCCAACAAGCGTTGCACCAATTGGCGCATCCCTTTTAAATCGTCACGCTCAATGAGGAACGGCCGTCCCGACAGATGACTTTGCAGCCAATACCCCACGTCAGCCACGCGGGAGCGGTTGATGGGCACGGTGTGCACGGCCGTACACACTTCATCCAGCTTGGCCAGATACGGCCGTTCTTCTTCACGCACAAAAGAGGCCAGCGTCACCTCATGGCCGCGCTCATACAGATAACGCAGCACGTGCCACGTTTTCACGCGCGGTCCGGCATTGGGTGGATAGGGAATAATCTGGGTGAGAAATAAAATGCGCATAATGCACCTACATGCTGGGGAGGGTGATGAGAAGACGGCCGTAATGCCGCGCCAAATGAAGTTGACCATCACTACCGTCCGATTTTCGCAGCCAGACCAACGGCGACAGCGCCAGCCGCAATATCGCGGCCAACCCCAACACCACCTTGTAAAGCGCCACGGTCAACCAACCATAATGCTTGCGGAAAAAACGCAGCTTGCCCCGATAAAGCTGCAAAAACATCTCAGCCAACACCTGCTTGGCACTTTGCCCCCAATAGTGAATCACCTGCGACTGCGGCACCCAAAACAGCTTCCAGCCAGCCTTCTGCAGCCGGAAGCACAAGTCCACCTCTTCCGAGTACATAAAATAACCTTCATCCAACAGGCCAACCGTATCCAGCACGGTTTTGCGCACCAGCAATGATGCCCCCATGAGCACATCCACCTCGCGCGGCTGGTCCACATCCCACTTGCTCATGTCGTAGCTGCCATATGGCACCACGGCGTCCAGGTAAAACATCCGCCAAAATTCGCGGCTTAACGTTGGCCGAGGATGGCAAGAAGGTTGCAGCGTGCCGTCACCATTTAACAGACGCGAACCCGCTGCCCCCGCCTCCGGATGCGCGTCCATGAAAGCCACCAGCGCGTTAAGCGCATCCGGCTTCACTTCAGTATCCGGGTTTAGCAGCAGCACATATTCACCCTGGCAGTGCGGAATGGCCCGATTGTTGCCACCAGCAAAACCCAAATTTTCTTCGCTGGCGATCAGCTCCACCTGAGGAAACTGCTCCTGTACCATTGCCACCGTATCATCTTTTGATTGATTATCGACAACCCAAACTTCAAAAGGCTGGTCAGGCGGAAAAGCATAAACCGAGTTTAAACACGCTTCCAGTAAATCTCTTGTGTTCCAGCTAACAATAACAATAGACAGTTTCATTTTTTCCGTTACGACCAATCTAAATCTTGCTCATACCCCAGTTCAATCATCTGCTGACCACATAAATCCTTGAACCGCTGAATATGTTCCGGGTTCAGGTAATTGCGCCAATCACCCACAATGCCCTTGCGGAAATGGGATTTGGCGTCTTCCTGCCCGGGCTTGCGCTGGCTTTGCCAGATGCGCTTGCCCATCGAGAGGCGGGCAAATCGGTTTCGTTCGACAATCACCTCTGCCAGGCCATTGCTATTGCGAATGCCTAAATAATCCAATACAGCGCTAAAGTGGGGCACTGTATCAGCCAGCAGCTCTTCATAGCGGACAACATGCGCCTCGGCATTGCCATTGATCCAGGTTTGGGCCAGGGCAATCATGTCGTGCATACTGGGTAATTTTTCGCGCCCTTCAATGCACAGCATCAATGCCTCATCATTGTCCATCTCTTTCATCCGGTCATGCCAAATATGATTGGTGCTGCGCTTAACGTGAAACATGCGCGAAACAAGCTGATCACGCGGGTCTCGCAGCATCAAAATCACTTTAATGCCTTCGTCCAACAGGATGTTTTTCAACTCGGGCGTATACGCATCATGCCCATGCACTACATGACCCGGCTGCGTGCTGTGGTATTTCTGCAAATCCCCATAATAATTGCCGATGTCCTCATAACCGGGCAGTGAAGCAATCATTTTCAGCATCCACGTGGTGCCAGATTTGGGGCTGCCATTCACCAGCACTTTGGCTCTGCTCTGCTGAGCACTGCCAATTTGATGCTTGAGATAAACATAGCCATACTTTAATTCTTCACCCGCAACGGTGAATAATTGACCTAACATAGTGTCACCTTTCAAAATAGGCTGAGTAATTTGCTGCTCAGCCAAATTAAATTCTTTTTTAGTCTAGAGAACCACCAGCTCGCCGAATTTGATCAATCGCAACGAGCCCCCCCAGGAACAGCCAGGCATAAATGCTTGACCGCAAGCCAAAAATGCCAATGTTATACACAAATGGCAACACCCAATCACCCAACATGCCGGCGGCCACGGTGCCGGCCAATCCGCCTAAAGTTCCATAAACAAATGCCTGAGTAAAACCGTCTTTGGGCACCTGCTTGCGCAAGCGCCAGCCTAGCTGCCAGGTCACCACCACAAACCAGATGAAACAGACAAGCCCTAGAATGCCGGTTTGGGCCACAATATCCACGTAGTTGTTGTGCGAATTAAATTCTACATACCAGCCAAGAATTGGGAATAGGAGGGTGTAGTTATAGTAGTTGCCAGGACCCAGCCCCAAGATCGGGTTCACCTTAATAATTTCGCCCACAATGCGCCACGCCTCTAAACGAGTTACAGCACTATATTCGTTATCCCCAATAAAAACGGAATTGTAAATGGGCTGGAAGAGCAAAATCAGCGCAGCCACGCCTACCATTGTCATGGGCATGGCCCATTTGGGACGGGCCACCCAGAGGATAACAAACAGCCCCACAAATGTTGGTGCCCAACCAGACGTCCAGGCACGGTTGCGTCCAAGGGCCAAATATAGATAACCGAGCAAAACGCCAATGAGGGCAACCCGCCACTTCATGGCCAACTTCTTATTAAACATCGCCTGGCTGAAGGACATGGCTGCTAACCAAAGCCAAAACAGGCTGCCACCGGTTGTTTTAGAATGAAGCAGCAGCTGATTGAGCGTCCGCCAACCGGGCAGTACACGCATGCCAATAAAAACAGCGGGAGCAGCCAGACCCAAGAAAAGGAAAACCATCCATTTTAGCCAGCGAATGTCCCGCACCTGGTGTGCCACCAAAATAAATGCGGCAAAGGAGAGGACAAAAATAGCCACGCCACCAATCTGATTATCAATTGGTACTTGGGCAATGGAGAACCAGGGAAGTTGTCCGACGATGAAGGCAAGAATGACAACGGCCGTAAACATGATCAACGGCGTCATCGTGGGCGAGTTCACCAAATTGATTTCGCGCTGCCGCACCACCATATCAAAGACCCACAGGACCGACAGCAGCAGAACAACCGTGGCTATCATTCCAATTGGCGGAACCTCAATCCTGAAAACCGTGGAAATAGCAATGATCAGCAGAAAACCCAGTGGTGGGTAACGGATTATCAGGTAACCACCAACTACCAGCACAGGCAACGCGGCAACGACGGCCAACATCATGAACTCTGGCCCGGTGCTGGCAATAACCAGGCTAAAAAACAGCACGGCAATGATAATAACAAGCCGCAGCCATTTTCTGGTTTCGCCAGACCCTAATGTTTTTTGAATAAGTGATGTCATACGTTTTTAGCCTGGGCCGTCCGCTCGACTAGATGGAGAAAGTGGGGCGTTACGGAAGGCCAATCATATTTTTCAGCAATTAATTGGTAGCCGTTTTCGGCAATTTGATGATAAAGATTTGGATCGTGTAGCAGGTTAACAACGGCTTCGGCAAACGCCTGGGGCGTATCGGCCAGCAGCAAATGTTTGCCGTGTTCCACATCCAGCCCTTCGGCACCCTTGCTGGTAGCTACGACCGGCGTGCGCAAAGCCATCGCCTCCAGAATCTTGAGCCGGGTGCCGCCACCCATAAAAATAGGGGCCAGGCTGATGCACGATGAAGCAATCCAGCTGCGAATGTCATCGACAAAGCCGGTGAGCGTCACGTTACTGGCCGGGGGCAGCGGCAAATTGGCGTGGTCCCCGGTAATGCTGAGCTGCACATCAGGAATTTGCGCCTGCACCAGCGGGTTTACCTCGCGAACGTACCATTCCATTGCCTGGTGGTTGACGTGGTAAGTGAAAGAGCCGGTGAAGATGAGTGAATTCGGCCGTTTTGCCACGCGCACCTGATCGTAATCAATCAAATTCATGCAGTTGGGGATGATTTCCACGTTTTGGTAGCCGGGCACGGCCGTTTTCACCAACCTCTGCTCTGGCTCCGAAACCACCGTACAAGTCTCAAAATATTGCAGCAGCTCGCGCAGATAATTGGTCTGCTTGGTCAGCGTCAACTGGTAACGCAGCCGGGATTTAAACGAATCGGCTTGCGCTAACTGCTCATGGTAAATGCCCATCTCCACTTCTTCAAAAAGCGCAGGGATGTTTTGGAAGTAACGGCCGTATCCCGCCGTGCCCACCTGCGAAGCGATAATCACGTCAAACTGGTTCTCAGCAATAAGCTGCTGGATTTTGTCGGCCATTTCCGGCGAGTGACTGTCCAGTACAGAGCGGGGTTTGGGGCTAAGCAATCCGGCGATGGAGGTGCCGCTGGTGGGGTTAAACTTGGGCCAGGGCACAGGATGAATCTCATGACAAAGGTCGCGGATTTCTGGCGCATCGGTATCTACTTCTTCTTGAGCTTCGCGGAAGCTGAGCAGTGTCACGCTATGCTGTGCCGCCAGCGCCCGCAGCAGGTGGAAAACCCGCAGCTTGGAGCCGTTGTTGGGCGGAAATGGATACCAGCGAGACAGAAATAGAATATGCATTAATAACTTTGGTGTTTGCAAATCAGGCAACCAATCACCCTCTCCCCAGCCCTCTCCCTGAGGGAGAGGGTGCCGGTTCTCTCCCCCTGTGGGGGAGAGTTAGAGAGGGGGCAAAAGCGCTACCCGATTAATTCTTAAACACTAATGAGATTGGACCAATCTCAGAGGTTAGTGGGGAACGGCCGTTTTCTCCTCAACCAGTTCCTGTAAATAATCTTCAATTCGGGAAACCGACACGTCCATGTTGAAATGGGTTTCCACTTCTGCTTTGCCTGCTTTGGCCAATTGGGCCACCAGGCTGCGATCCTGCATCACGGCCAAAAGCTGTTTGGCCAATGCCTCCGGATTGCCGTCGGCAAAGGTGAGGCCGGTTTGGCCGTGGAAAAGCGCTTCGCCGCTGCCGCCGCGCGTCGTGCCAATGACCATTAGCCCCGCCGCCATCGCTTCCAGCATCGAGCAAGAAAGTGGCTCATCCCACTCAGACGGCAGCAGCAGTAAATCATGTTCGGCCAAAACGGTAGGCATCGCTTCGATGGGGACAGGTTCGGCAAAGTTGGTAAACTTCTCTAGTTGGTACCGTACCACCAGTTGCTTAAGATGTTCCTTATACTCATCCGTCCCTTTGCCCAAAATCGTGAGCGAGATGTTTTGCAGCTGTCCCTTTTCATGCAGCAATCCAAAAGCATGCAAGATGGTGTGAATCCCTTTTTCCTGCGCAACGCGACCGGCCACCAAGCAGCGCAGGGGCTCATCTGGCTGCGGTTGGCGCGGATCGCCGCTAAACATCTCTAAATCGACGGCGTTGGGGGCCACAATCGCGTCTGGCCCGATGAGGTTTTGTGAGAGCAGGCGCTGCCGCACGTAATCGCTGACGCTGATGGTGTGTTCGTACTTCAGCTTGATCGGCTTGCCTTCCTGCGCCAGCATCGCTTTGGCCAGCAGGGACATGGGCAGCTTGGCCAGCTTGACCAGCGGGTGGCTGTTGGCCGAGGACCAATAATGACTGTAGCCACCAGGGAATTCCGGCAGGTAATTGGCAAAATAATAAGCAACCGGGATTGATAAATTTTCAGCCTGCTGCAACATGACATCGGATAGTCCAAAGGCATCCCAAACGAACAAAATATCGGGTTGAAATTTCTTGATTGTTTGGTGGAGGTGGGAAACGGCCGTTTCTTCCCGCTGCTTCCGGCCAAAAAAGAACTGTTTTGCCGGGGATTCTGGCAGCAGCCAGTCCGGCTCGATGGTGAGATGGCGATAAACGGGGTATGGCTTTACTTCAGGGCCATCCCGGTAGGTGGAGGTCAGCACCGCTACTTCGTGCCCCCGTTCGGCCAGCCCATCGGCCACCTGCTCGCAAATACGCATGTAACCCCAGCCGTACTGGCAAGGCGGAAAGTACGCCGTAATAAACAAGACACGCATAACGCTACTCAACGTATCCCAGGCCGCGCAGCCGGTCTACAATTTCGGCGTCCAGCACCGGCTCCTGGCTCTTTTCCGATGGGGCCGTACTGTGCATTCGCTCCAGTTGGGCTGCCACGTGCTGGTGCAGCGCCTGCACCACGTCGGGATGCTCCGCAGCGATGTTGTGCTGCTCGCCGGGATCTTGGCGCAAATCAAACAGCAGCGGTTGGTCCGGCTTGGCATCATCCCAGATGTATTTGTACTCCTCGGTGCGCACGGCAATCATGTGCGATGTGTCGCGCCAGCGCTCGCCGATGACCACTTCTACATCGTAGTCAGCCGGATCACCATCCCACAGCGGCACCAAGCTTTTGCCCAGCACCTTCTCAGGGATGCGGCAGCCGGCCAGTTCCAGCAGCGTGGGCATGATGTCCATCGTGCTCACCTGCTGGCCAATCACCTGGTTGCCCGCCACGCCGGGAATGCGCATCAGCATCGGCACCTTGAGGATTTCGTCGTACAGGTTCAGCTCCACGTGCCCCCAGTGACGCCGCTCCAAAAACTCTTCGCCATGATCAGACACCAACACGATGACCGTATTTTCGGCCAGGCCGGTTTCATCCAGAAATTCCATCAACCGGCCAATTTGGGCGTCGGTGTAGGCAATGGCTTCTTCGTAGAGGCGAATGTAGCGCGCTTTTTGCTCCGGGGAGACGGGCGCGCCGTACCAGTTCACCGCGTGCAGGTGAGAGAGATCTTGCCATGCCTGGGCAATATCTTTGGGTTTGGTCAAGGTATCTTCCAAATGATAAGGCCAATGGACGTCCATGTAGTGCAGCCAGGCCATAAATGGCTCGTTGACGCTGGACAGCCAGGGCATCGCCATGTCGTTTAGCTCGGCAGCGGTGGCGTACAGCTTGGGCGGCCGCCAATTTTGGCCCAACAACTTCACAATGTGGTGGGTAAGCGGCTGGCGCAGCATAAATTGGCCACCCTTGACGCCGCGCAGCCTCGGATTTTTCTCACCCGGATTCAAGTCGGTGAAGCGCTGGAATTTGCGGTCGTAACCGTAGGTGCGGCTGAGGAGCGGGCTGGTGGAGAATGCGGCCGTTTCATACCCGCCTTCATCTCCCATGATTTTTACCGGGGACGGCCGTTCCGGCGACAATCGCCCCAAACAGCCGCCATACATGCAGGCATAAGTGGAGGTGATGATGCCGGGAAATGCCGCCTGCGTCCACGAGCCGGGAGTAATCGCCTGCGTAAAGCGAATGCCCTGTGCGGCCAGCTTGTCGATGTTGGGCGTGATGGGCCGGTGGTAACCCGCATACCCCAGGGTATCGGCGCGTAAGGTGTCAATCGTCAGCAAAAGAATGTTCGGTTTCGTCATGATCTACTCGGACTTTTAACCGCGGAGGGCGCGGAGAGCGCGGAGTTTTTACTTTCTTTCCTCTGCGTTCTCCGCGTTCTCCGCGGTGAATTCTATAAAATCGTGGCTTGCATCCACTCCCAAGTTTTAGCCAAGCCATCTTTCATTAGCACTTTCGGCTGCCAACCCAGAACGGTTTGGGCACGGGTTGTGTCCAGCAGCACACGCGGGGCGTCAAAGTCGCGGGCGGGCTGGTATTCAACTTCTGCCTTGCGCCCAACCGTTTTTTCCACCTGGGCAATGAGCCGATTGAGCGAGACCTCTTCTGAGCCGCCCAGGTTGAAAATGCGCTGATCATTCAGGGGCTGCATGCCGCCTAAAATCAGGGCATCCACTAGATCAGAGATGTAAAAATAGTCGCGGCTGATACGGCCGTCGCCCCAAATGGTGAGCGGCAGCCCTTTGGCGACCCGATACAAAAATACGGCAACTGCCCCCTGTCGGGCCAGGGGATTTTGGTGCGGACCGTAAGGAACAGACGGCCGTAAAATGGCAAAATCCAATCCGTGCAAATGGCGAAACATCTGCAAGTATTTTTCCACGGCCAGCTTGCTCACACCGTAGGCATTAACGGGGTTGTTGGGATGGTCTTCGGGAATGGGGGCGGTTTGGGTACGGCCGTACACCGTCCCCCCCGACGAAGTAAACAGTAACCGCCCCACCCCGGCCGCCCGGCACGCCTCAATGAGATGAATCGTGGGCACCAGGTTGGCCTGCACATCGGCCGCCGGATCGCGATTGGCAACCTCGTGGATGGCGGTAGTGGTCCACAGTAGATGAAAAACCACCTCTTGATCTTCGACTGCTTCAGCTAATAAAGATTCCTGGGTGAGATCGCCGCGTAGAAAGCGAACGGCCGTTGGCATTTTACTGTAGCGCGGCTGCTCGTATTTGTGCAGGATGGTTACGTCCCAGCCGGTGTCTACCAGCTTTTGCACCAGGTGCGCGCCGATGAAGCCGTTGCCGCCAACAACCAGGGCGCGGCTCACGACACACCTGCCCGGTCCGGCACAAACGCCGCCATCTTTTCCACAATCGTCTGGGCGTACGATTCGATGCTGGGTAGCTGGCTGCCCGCTTGCAATTGCTGAATCAGCGCGGGCTGGTCAATCAGGCGCTGCATTTCCTGACGCAGTGCCGCCACATCTTCGCGGGGGAACAGCAGGCCGTTGCGATTGTGCGCCACAATGCCGCTCACGCCGCCGATGTCGCTGGCCAGCACCGGCGTTTTCGATTGCAGGGCATCGAGCAAAATGAGCGGGCTGTTTTCGTGCCAGGTGGAGGGCAGCAGGAAGATGTCGGCCTCGGCAAAGGCGCGGGCCAGCTCGGTGGGGGGAATGAGTCCGGCAAAATAGACGCGCGGATTCGCGTCCATCATTTGCTGCAAATTGGCAAAATAGGCGTCGTGACCGTCCGACGCGCCATAAACGGTGAGCGTAGCTCCATTAGGATTGGGCAAGCTGTTGAATGCTTCTAAGACCAAATGCAGCCCTTTGTATGGCTGAAGCCGTCCCAAAAACATAAAGCGCACATGATCGGATTCGGTTTTGGGGGTGCTGGCCAGCGGGTTGTCTACATCAACGCCAAAAGGCAAAAAGTGAACCTGTCCGGCATTGAAGCCATTCTCAACAAACGTTTTTTCGGTGAAGCGGGTGGGCACCAGGACGAGGTCAATTTGCTGGCGTAACGGCCGTATCCGATCCAATCGTCTTTTCATCACAGCGGCGTGGTTGAGAAACGGTCGTGCCACCCCCAGCGGATGCGGCAAACTGACATTTTTCTCAGCCCAGTTCACCACCGTTGGCTCCGGCAATGTTTCCATCACCGCGCCAATCACCTTGCCCAACGAGCGATGCGAAATAAAACATGAGGCACAGGTTTGAATCGACTCACCCACTTCGCAGGTGCGGTTGTCCCAACGCATAAAGGTGCCCCAGCGACAGACCGGCACAAAGTCGGTAGCTACGTGCGCCACGGGGATCCCCAGCAATTTGGCCGCTTCCACCGTGGCCAGCGTCAGCATGTAAAAATTGAGAATGATGACAAAATCAGGCTTTTCCTCGGCCAAAATTTTCTTTGTGACGCGGCCCATTTCTGGATTGTAAACGGTGTCAAACGTTTCTTTTGGCAAAGAATCAAAATTGAAGAAGATGCGGTGAACGGCCGTGCCATCATGATGCACATCTGCCTGCACCACAACCTCTTCCCTTTCACCCGACGAATCAAACGCCAGGTACACTACCTCATGCCCCAGGCGCATCAATCCTCGCCCCAGGCGATCCGTGTACACATCCACGCCGCCGATCAGCGGTGGCTTTAATTTGTGGGTTAGTAGGGCAATTTTCATAGATTACTCAACTTGATTTGACCATTTACTTGTCATTCTGAGCGAAGCGAAGAATCCCTCTAAATATGATCATGCAAATCTTTCGCCCATCAACAAGGCGATCTGCTATTTTTACATCAGAGGGATGCTTCGGGGGACCTCAGCATGACTAACTTTAAGCCGCGTGCTGCGTCATTTGCTCGTACAGTGCTTCGCAGGCGGCCATAATGGCCGGGCGCAGCGGAGGCGGATCGTTTTTGTTGATTGATTTGGCATGTACGCCCTCCACCATTTGTTCCTCAAATTCAGCATCCAGGAAGGCAATCACCTTCTCAAACTGCTCACGGGGTTCTGTCACCAACGTTTCATAGCGAATCAAAATCGTGCGCGGATCGTCGTGGAGGCCTAAATCGTAGTAAAGTCGGTTGTAAAACAGCCAGTAGAGCGCCGCGCCTTCTTCTGGAGACAAATCGTCGGCCCATAATGCGCGTACGGCCGTTTTGCTGGCTTCCGGTGGCGGGCAAACGTCAAACTCGGCAAAATTCTCGGTCATCCACCCCTTGACGTGATTAATGCGGTTGTAAGTGCCAAACTTTTTCAGCGATGAGTTGATCACGTCGGTGTAATGGCGGAAGGCAAAAATCGCTTTGGAACCGGGAAAATGGTTCAGCAGTTCCATCGTTTGCACCGTGTCCAAAATCGGCTTGAACAAAGTGAAGGGCGCAATACTTTCAGCCACCAGCCGGGAAACGATGCTGAAATCGCGCAGTCGGTACTCGTCAAACGCGGCTGGATGATCTTCGTTGTACAGCTTGATTTGCCACGATTTTTCTAGCTGCCAGATAAACATGGAGGTTCCGGAACGGCCGCATCCCACTAAAAAGATCGGCAGCGAAACACCGTCTGGATTATGCAGCCGTCGCTGCACTGTTTTTTTCAGTTCATCCTGTTTTGCTAACAGTCGGTATTGCACCGACCGAATCTTTTCGCGCATTGTTTAGTCGCCTCCAAGAGGTAAATGTTTAAAGTTGCCGGAAGTGCGTCGCACCTGAATTTTACGAATTCCGCATCCGGTAAAACCGCAAGCCAAAGATGCCGCCAATGAGCAGCAGCGTGGGAATCACGCCGATCCAGATTCCCAGACCCGCGTTCGGCGGCGCTTCGGGCATGGCCAGGTCTGTTCCGGCAAATGGTGGCGGCGTCGGCGTCAGGACGGTATCCGATTCTGGCGTGGCTGTCGCCTCTGGCGTGGCTGTGGCCGTTGGCATTGGCACAGGCTCAGTTTCAGGCACATCGTCCAGTTTGCGCCAGATGGCATACAGAGGACCAGTGGCTTCATCTGTAAACGTTACCACCAAAATATTGCCATTAATCGTGCCGGCCCGGATTGAGTGGGCATGGTAGCGCCCCTCGCGCCCTTCTTCCGGACTGCTAGAAATAACATAGGCCATTTGCGGCGTGGTCCAGCCTGCTTCCGGGTTGGCCGGATCCCAAACGCTATGGTAAACACCCTGCGGCCAGCGGATCTGGCCAAAGAAGTGCAGGCGACCCAGGCTGTCGGTGGTAAAACCATCGCCCAAAGCCTGACCCTGCAAATTGCCCATCACGCGCTTGGTTTCGCTCCAGGTAACGCCCCGGTCCAGCGAATAGCGATGCTCTCGCTGTGTTGTCGCGTTACCGGCATACATCATGTGCACCGTATCTCCGGCAATGGCCAGCCCAGGGAACGGCTGGCGCAGTTCATCGATGGTCTCATCCGCCCGATCCACCGTAAACGGCGAAGACCAGGTTTCACCACCATTAAACGAGTTAACATAACGCACCCATTCACCCAGCGGGCTAGACAAATCGGTGGCGGCATAATACCAGGAGGCGTGCAGACCATCCTCTTCGTCAACCAAAAATTTGATGACGTTAGGTGTATCGTAGGTGGGAATATCGGGATCGATCCACACGGTTGTGATCCAGGTTTCGCCAAAATCTTCAGAGCGCGTGTAGTAAACGCCTGGCTCCTGACCATAGAAGTTAATAAACATGAGGTGCAGGACGTTTTTGCTGTCTATCACCATTTTCATGCGGTAAGCGGGAAAGCCAAAGGAAGACGGCCGTTCCCAAACGCGAGCCGAATACGCTTCCAGCGCCGGCGCATTGGTATAAAAAATGGGACCGGTGTTGCCTTCTGACCAAACCAGGTGCAGCGTGCCGTCTTGACCCAGCGCCGCGGCAAAGGAAATGATGTCAATGTCGGGCGCAGAGACGTACACGTCGTTGGGTTCAGACCAGGCCACGCCGTCAAAGGTCGCGTATTGAATGACGGAAACGTTATCGTCGGGGTTGGTTTCCGTCCAAAAAACGTGAATGAAGCCGTGGGGATCAGAAATGATCTCGGTTTCGCTGGTTTCCGAAATGCCTGGACTGGAAAGCAGTCGCGGCACGGTCCAGAGTAACGACTCATCCTGAGCCTGGGTGGTGGGCACGGCCGTTCCCCACAGTAGGCCCACCATAATTACGAGTAAAAACAAGGTTAACTTTTTCATCTTACACATTACCACTTACTGAACGAAGAGTTCGGCTGCCCGAACCCAATCGACATACAAATACAAAGTGCTGGCGGCCAAAAGCAGCGCCAGCAGCAGCCCCCGCGCCGTTCCCTGGGAGCTGTTTCCCTGGGGAACTTGCTGCAACCCCAGCGCGGCCATCAAGGCCACCGCCGGGAACGAGGGCAAAAAATAGCGGTGGTCGGGTAAGGTGAGCGACAGCGGCAGCCACACGCTAAGAATCCAAAACAAAACTATCCAATCGGCCGTACGCCGCCGATTAATGACAAATAGTCCGCCCAAAGCCAAAAAAGGCAAATTATAAACGCCCAGGCCGGAGGGCAAACGGTTAGTCACGGTTTCGAATAAAACGCGACGGCCGTATTCGTTTGTCAACACCAGCCCGGCATATTCCCAAATCGTGACCAGCTGCCGCTGCAAGACATCTAGCTGGTTGGCAAAGAGCAGCCAGCCCGCCAGCAAAACGGCGCCAATCAGAGCCATCGCGCCAAAATAGCGCGCCGCCTGCCCCAGCGAACCTTGCACGGTAATGATGCCAAACACCAGCGGCAGCACAAACACCATGGTGTATTTGGAGAGCAGTCCCGCGCCAATGGCTAACCCTACCAACAGCAGACGCCCCACCGACGGCCGTTCCGCCAACCTCAACGTCAGCAGCACCGTCAGTGTAAAGAAAAAGGTGAGCGGCATCTCCACCATTGCCGCTGCGCCCAGGCGGAACACCAACGGAAAGCTGAACAGCAGCAGTGCGCCCAGCAGCGCCGTTTGGCGATTAAACAGGCGGCGGCCAATGAGGTAGGTGAGCCAGCCAGTGCCCAGGGCAAAAACGGCCGTCACCACCCGCCCCGCCAATTGGGAGGTTCCCAGCAAATTCATCGCCAGCCCGTAAATAATGGGCACCAGTGGGGGATGCTGCTTGCCCAGCCAGGGGCGACGATCATAATTTTCAAAGAGCGCGCCAACCCCTTCATTGGCGACGGCCGCGGCGGCGCGCAAATTACCTTCTTCATCAAAGGCCCAAATGCGCTGCTGCGCGGCAAAAAAGATGAGCACCGCACCAATGATTAACCCCAGCAGCAGCAAAATGCGCGTCTCAGAGCGGGCAATGCGATCCTCATCAAGCGGCAGCCAGGCAAAAAAGCGATTTGGCAACAGGATGACGGCCGTACCCAACACCGTCGTTAAAATGAGCAGCGGCAGCAGCTTGTAGGTCGCCGCCGTGGCACCCGTGATCCAAATCACGCCCAGCCAGCCCAGCTCCAACAGGGTCATCACAATGAGCACGTTGCGGGCAGTTAACCAGCGGGCGGTCAGCGGAAACGGCCGTTCCACCGGCGGCGTTTGGGTAGAGGGCACAATCCCAGACATAACGGCTACCGGCTCCTCAGCGCAGCGTCATACACATGCTCTAACCGTTGAATTTGACGCGCCCAGGCGTGTTCGGTTTCCGCTTCGCGTTGGGCATTGGCGCCCAGACGCCGGCGATCCGCCTCGTTTTGCAGCAAATGGAGGCACGCCTGCGCCAAATCGGCCACATCGCCCGGCGTCACCAGCAGGCCGTTTTCATCATGCCGGATAACATTTTGGATCTGCCCGGCGCTGGAAGCAACAATCGCCTTGCCCGCCGCCATGTATTCATACAGCTTCAGCGGCGAGAACCACATTTCCTGCGGCAATTTGGGATACGGCACGGTCACGACATCGGCAATGGCCAGCAGTTGGGGAATGCGGGCATGGGGCAAAAAACCGGTAATGGTGACCTGTTTTTCTAAATTCAGGCGGTAAATGTTTTCTTCGACAAACGGCCGTGCCGGCCCATCCCCCACCAACAGCAAACGCACCTCTGGCAAAATCTTGCTGACAAGCGCCAGGGCTTCCAGCAATTTGTCCAGGCCGTGCCACCGCTGGAAACCACCGACAAACATAACAATAGGCGCCTCGCCCAAACCCAGCTCCTTCCGAACCTGCTTTGTGTCTACCGGCTGCTGGAAATGTGCCACGTTCACGCCGTTGGGAATGACCTTGATTTTTTCCGCAGGCACGCCCCAATTTTCTACCAAATTTGCTTTCGTTGGATCAGAAACGGTGATGATTTGATCGGCCAGCTGATAGCTTTGATTGGCCGCCCACTGCGCTGCCTTGCGCCGCAGCCCGGTGATGGGATCGCCCATCACGTCGGCTTCCAGCAACAAATCGGCATCCACGGTGAGGACAAAGGGGGTGTTAGTTTTGCGGCTGGCGTAGGCAGCACCCACGCTGAGCAGCCCGGCATATTCGTGGCAGATTTGATAGCTGGGTAAAGCATGCACACACGCTTCGTAAAAGCGGCGCGAATCAAAGCCGGCCAAGTAGGGCAGCTTCAACATGCTGTGTATGCGCCGCAAACCACCTTCGATGAGTTGATACGGCCGTTTTCCACTCCAGCCCAATTCCACCCGCCGCTGTTGGCCCAAATCGGCCAAATTCGGGTACGCGATCACGTCGCGCCCCTGTAAATTAAGCAGATCAACGGTGTGACCACGCTGCTCTAACCCGTGAATGGTCTGGCGAATGAGCATCATCTGCCCCACCTCGGCCGCCAGATCGACGCCCACATTTTGCATGACGTAAGCCACGCGCAAACCGGTTGGGGTGGATACGGCCGTTTCAGTTGTGGGTGTCTCGGTCAAAACAGTCATTTTCTCACTTAAAAAGCTAGAGACTGGAGACTGGAGATTAGAGACTAATCCAGTCTCCAGTCTCTAGTCACCAGTCTCAAAATTGCGAAAATATTAATGCCGCTCTACAGTCGCGAAGGTTCTCCAAAGCGCTGCCGGGTGGCCTGCCCCTCAACCCGTGCCGAGGCAATGTTGGGCACAAACATACCGCTGCTTTCTTCGTGGCCCAGACTAATGCCAGACACCTGAATCCAGCGCGAATTGCCCCAGGCAAGCCCTACACCGTCAATTGGCCCTAACAGCGTCACGTTGAGCACATAACCACCTGTCGCTAACTGAAGCTGGTCCATCTTGAGCGAAATGACGCCTTCACCATCCAAATCGTCCAGGCGAATCCCGTAATCGGCCGTGCGAATCATGGCGGCGGTGGCCCCGTCGGCGCGGGTAATACGCACTACCAGATTGGGTTTGCTGATCGGCTTGTTTGTTTTGTAATGAACCCGAATCTCGGCTGGATCATCATAGTTGAAATCCTCGTTTGAGCCGCTTTTCAGATTCCGCATCTCAATTTCCTGAATGGCGACATCCTGCGAGTGGCCCTGATTTTTGCCGCGCATGGCGGCAGCCGGTGCGCCACCCTGCTCAATTTGCTGCTCAATGAGCCAGTTTTCGTAATTGTTGAGCACCTCATCAACGGCGCCCTGCTGCTGCACCTGTCCTTTTAACAAAAAGACAGCCTTGTCACACACGCTGCGTACCAGGTAAAGATTATGAGCCACAAAAACAATGGTAGTGCCAATCGCTTGCAATTCTTCGATGCGTTGGGCACATTTTTGGCGGAACTGGGCATCACCAACGGCCAGAACCTCGTCAACCAGCAGCACATCTGGCTCCACGTGAGCCGCCACGGAGAACCCCAACCGCACGTACATGCCGGAGGAGTAGCGCTTGACAGGCGTGTCAATAAAACGCTCAATGCCCGAGAAATCAACAATCTGGTCAAATCGCTTGTCAATTTCTTCCTTTTTCATGCCCAGAATGGTGCCGTTGAGGTAGACGTTTTCCCGGCCGGTCAAATCGGGGTGAAAGCCTGCTCCCAGTTCGATAAGTGCGGAGATACGGCCGTTAATATGCACCTGTCCCGAAGTGGGAAAGGTAATGCGCGACAGCAGCTTCAGTGACGTGGTTTTGCCGGAGCCATTTGGCCCCACCAGCCCCAGCGCCGATCCAGGTTCGATGTTGAAGCTCACGTCGCGCAAAGCCCATAAAATCTGGCTTTCCGGCAGGCCATTCTTACGCCCTGTCAGGCGCGCGATTGGCTTCTTGATCATGCGTTTGATACTGGTTTGCCCAGTGCCTAATTCATATCGTTTTGATACGTTTTCAAATCGTACAGCAGGTTTCATCCATGCCTCCTGAGTAAACCTCCCGCAGGTTTAGTCAATGATCATCAGCTTGTGGGGAACCTACGGGAGGTTGCAGTTCCTTTCTTTGCTAGTGTTGCGCCGCAGCGCGTCAGGTTCCCTACGAAAAACTGCTCAACTGTTAAATGAGATCGTTAAATAAAACTTCCAGGCGTTTAAAAACAATGTACGCCACAATAAATAGGACAACGGAAACGGCCGCGGCAATGCCCAAATCAGTGTAGTTCGGCGGCACACCGCGCAAAATCACGTTGCGGTACGACTCCACAATGCCCACCATCGGGTTAAGTGCATATAGCGTCCGGAATTGCGGTATGCTTTGATCTACCAGTTCAAGAGGATAAATAATAGGCGTGGCATACATCCACAATTGTATGCCCAACGGCACTACAAACCGTACGTCTCGATAAAAAACGGTCAGTGCGGCTCCAATCAAACTGACGCCCAGCATCAGGAAAACTTGAATAACGATGAAGACCGGAATCCATAAGAAGTGAATCGTGACCGGAATTTCATAATAAATCAACAATAGCACAAAAATGCTGGAGGCAATGAGATAATCAAACAATGCCGCTCCAATCACACCCAAAGGCAACACCTCACGCGGAAAATACGTTTTTGTAACCAAATTCATATTGTTGATGAGTGAATTAACCCCAAAGCTGATAGAGGTAGCCAGTAATTGCCAGGGGAGCAAGGCTGTATAAGAAAAAATTGGATAGGGTTCATCCGTAGGGATGCGCGCAATCTTGGAAAAGACAAAGGTAAATATCAGCATCAGGGCCAGCGGTTGTAACACCGCCCAGGCTGCACCTAATATTGACTGCTTGTAGCGCACCCGAATCTCGCGGAAGGCCCACATGCCAATTAGCTCACGAAAATGGTATAAGTTCTGTACGTGTGCAATCATCTAGTTCCTCATTAAAAATTACTGTTTCAACAAAGCCTGAGCTTGTCGAAGGCTGGCCTTGCCATCCGCAACGCCGGGTTTCGACAAGCTCAACCCTCGTAGTTATTCGCGGCGATAAGGGGCATTTTCGGCAAAAATCTTATCTTTTAGCGCCGTTGTCAGGTCGCTTGCCAGCCCCGTTTCGCTCTCGTAGATATTGTTTAACTCTTCTGGATCGTCATTCAGGTTATATAGTTCATAGAGTTCTTCGCCTTCGTTATAACCAAAGTAACGGATCAGTTTCATATCATTCTGGTACATGGCCACGGTCGCTTCCGTCAGCGCTGCGTACTTGGGATTGCTTTTTGCTTCCACCGAGTACACCAGACGATCTGCGGCTGCTTCAGCCCCACCAAAGGTGGGTAAAACGGTGCCTTCACACCAGTCTGGCACCGGCTGACCGGTAATCTGCATCAGCGTGGGCAAAATGTCGGCAGCGGTGGTGCGCTGGAAGACATCTTCCCGGCTTTGCTGCCCTGGTTTATGAATGAGCAGTGGTATGTGCGTCAAGCCTTCGTACAACGTCAGGGTCACATGGCCACGAATGCCGCGCTCGAACAGCTCGCCGTGGTCGCTGGAAAGGATGATATAAGTGTTATCCAGGACGCCTTGCTGCTCTAAATTGTCCAGCAAACGGCCGAATTCCTGATCCGTAAAAGCCAGGTACTCATCATACAGCCGCCGTTCCCGGTTGAGCGCTGCCTGTGGCATGTTTTTCGCGCCATACAGCTTCGGTTTCTCGGTCGGCTGCCAGCCATCGGTGAAAATATCAATGAAGTCAGCGTGCGGCGTGTATGGCTCGTGCGGCGGCAGCAAATGGAAGTAGCCCATAAACGGCTGGGGCATCGTCACCACCTGCTCTTCAATCCAGTCAATGGCATCCTCCAGCAGGAAAAAGAGCGTATGCAGGTTGGGAATGCCGCGCGGATACTCGCTGGCCAGTTCATTTTTAAAGCCGCGCGTTTCGGCAAAGCGGGCAAAGCGATCCAGTAAAGAAAGGAACAGGCCACTGGGTGGCGTGGCGCCACCTTGCAGCGCGGTCGTTTCAGCCCAAAATGCCGTGGTGTAGTCGTCGAAAAAGAGACGGTCGGCAAACTGCCCGTCAGACAGGCAAAGGTCGCGAGTATGCTTAAACAGGTCCAAATCGCCGCGGAACTGGTGCAACAGTGACATTACCAGCAGGTTATGCGTGTAAGCCACCGTGTGGTAATTGTCGGGCATGAGCGAGAACATATTTTTCTGTACAAACTCATCGTGCACCAATCCATGCAGCTGAATGGCGCGATGGGTCCAGGCGTAGGTGCCGGTCATCATGGTAGCCGTGCCGGGCGAGGTAAAGTTGCCCCCGGCTACATGCTTGTGAAATACGGTGGACTTTTCGGCGAAGCGGGCCATGTTAGGCGTGGTTTCCCGGTTGTAGCCGTGGAGGGACATATGCTGCGCCGACAGCGTATCGAAGACCAGGAACAAAATGTTGGGTTGGTCACTGCTCTGCGCCAAATTGTGGCCTTGAACGGCCGTTTGCAGCGCAGGCCAGGCGACTTTATAAAATGGAACCGTTGGCAGCAGCTTTAAGAAAGTGCGGCGATTGATCTTAGTCACGAAAAAACCCTCGGTTAAAAGTTGCGAATAAATACGTAAATCAGGCTTAGAAAATCAATAAACAGGTACAGAGCAGACAGGGTAACCGCCCGCTGCATGAAGTTATCCACCAGCGCTTCTGCCTTGGGATTGCGCATAATTTGCACGTAGGCAAGGCCCAACACCAGCACGTAGCTCACGGCCCACAAGCCCAGCGGCACCAGTTGGCGCATCTCCAGCCATTTAGGAAACGAATGGAAGATGATGAACCAGACGGCCGTAATCAACGCCAATGCACTGCCCAGCGCAGCAAACTTCTCGCGGAAAAATCGGTAAGGCAAAATCAGCGCCAGCACCAACACCCCGAGAAAGAGCAAAATCGCATCCAGCAGGGAAAAAACTCCCATCATGTAAGAGAAGGCGCCCAGTAACTCGGCGGTATTCATCCGCTTGATCCAGGCTGGATATTCCTGCAAGAAATCGACCAGTGCCCAGAGGTGGGTGGGAAACACAGCGGCAGCAAACACAATCCACAGGGTGGCTCGGCTGATGCCCTGTTTGGGAGTTGTTGTGGTTATTGGTTCGGTCGTGGGTACGGATGTTTCCGTTGTTGTTGTTGGATTAGAGGTAGCCAAGGCTCTTTAACCTTTCTTCGATCACTTCATCAGATTCCGTGCCGCTGGAAGTTGGCGGCGGGGCCGAACCAGTTGTGTCCGGCTTGGAACCAATGGTTAACATGGGAATATCCCGGTAAGACGGGTTGGGAAAGTTGCCCAGGCCGTGACTGCAAAACAGCACGCCCGGCACGGCATTGGGGTCAATGCAGTGGTCGGCTCCCCAATGATCCTTATTTGGCTCGACGGATGCTTCTTCCCAGCCGCCCAGCCCGGTTTGCGACGAGGCGCGGAAGCCGGGGGCAAAACCCACCATAATATCCGGCCCGTAAGAAGCCAGCGGGCCATCAAACGCCTCCTGGTTGCGCCACACTTTGTTGACCACACATTGGCCGTTGGACGCTTCCCATTGCAGCAGTTCGTCGCACAGCCGGTTGAGCAGATTTTCTTGCTCGCCAGCCGGCACAATGCCTTTGCCCTCACGTCCGCTCAGGTTCAGGTAGAGGCTGTTCAGTCCCACGCCGTACGCCTGCGTCTGGCTCCACTCGACATCGCTGAACTTGCCGTGGGAGACGGCCGTCTTCGCCGTCAGATAACCCCGTTCTTGCAGCCAGCGATTGAGATGCGCCTTGTGATCAAATCCTGTAAAGCCGTGGTCAGAAACAACCACCAGCTTGGTCATATCTTTAATGCCCTTGGCTGCCAATTTTTGCTCTACACGGCCGACAATCGCATCCATTTTTACGTACCAGTCGTCAATCAAATCGGGCCGGTCGCGCCAGAACATATGCTGCATCCGGTCCAGCGTGTCGAACACGCAGCCCAGCACACCTTCCTGGAACGAATCCAGGTGGTGCATCAGCACCCGTTCCCGTGTGTTGACAATCGATTCGCACAGGCGGATAAAATGTTCATCTTCAATAAAACCATCTTCCAGCGCAGTTGTGTCCTGCGGCCAGCCCACAGTGAGGAACGGCCCGGCGTTTTTCCAGGAATCCTTCACAAAATTGGCCGGCGTGCCGTAATGCCAGGCAGAGCGCAGTGGATGGATTTGCAGGGGCAGGGCGTAGAGGCTGAGTTCATCGCCCACCTGCGTCAAAATCAGTTGGGTGATGCTGGGCAGCGAAACCAGGAAACCAATCTTGAATTTCAACTCCAAAATCGGGCTCCATTCGCCCAGGCGCAGCTCCAGGCGATGATTTTCCACGGTGACCTGCACCGTGTCTTTGCCCGTTTGCTCCACAATCAGATCGTGGGTGACGTTTCCGCCCTTGCGCATCGGGCCGACCACAAAGGATTTGTATTTCTTGTCGCCAATTTTCTCTAAGATGGCGACGGGGGTTTTACGGCCGTTTTCCTTGGCCAAATCTTTATTGGTGGTAAACAACGTTCCCACCCCCAGACGACCCAACAAATCTGGCGTCCCCAGACCCGGCAGCGAACGCACCGGTGATTTGACCCGCGCCGGAAACAAGGCGGGCCACCACAAAGCTGTGGCCGGATACCCTTGTGATACGGCCTGGTCAAAAATGGTCTTGGCCGAAAAAGGTTCGGCAAACTGGGTGCCGCCAAAGCCACTCTTGGTTGGCAGCAGCGACACGTTCAAAGCATAGTTGGCCGGATTGCGATGAACAAAGTCGAACATACCGTGCCCGCCAGGGTTCAATCCCGTGGCAATACTGGTCCACGACACCTCACTCTGGGGCGGATTGGAAACCGCAAAGCGAGCATAGGCGTTCACGTCCACATAGCGGGCCAGGTTCGGTACGCGGCCTTCTTCATACAGCCGTTCAAAACGTCTTGGTTCAAAGGCGTCTAAGCCAATAATCACTACACGCATGATTGTTATCTATCTTCTTGGTATGGTGGCAGCAGTGGGAAGCAATGTTGGAACATTTGAGGATGAACCATGTGCTTACCGAAGCTGTCACCTGCCTGCTTTGTAAAAAGGTCTAATGTACGATTCGGTAAGCACAGGCACAGCTTACTCATTCTAAAGATGGCTGCGCCGGTCATGGTGGGCACTGATTTCGCAAAACGCTGCCAGTGCCAGGAGAGCCCAGCTTACTGGGCGTTGTTCTCTTGAGGAGCGTCAGGCGTTACAATTTCCTGCGCGGCCGGCTCGTTATTCTTTTCGCGGAAATTACGCATCATCCGGTGCCAGCCCATCTTGATGCGGTTGGCAAAAAAGAACCAAACACCGGTTAACATGCCCAGCACAACAATTAAAGCCTGGGCCAACATCCCCCCCGTATTCGGATCGATATAAGCAGGCGGGGCGGCAAACACAGAACTAACACCAACCAGGGCAATAAATGATGTAAACAGGCCAGCAACAATGATACGTTTCATGAGTGTAACTCCTTTACTTTAACTCAAGCGATAGGCAAATTTCAGGGTGTACCAGTTTTGTGGGCATCTTCCCCAAGCGGCTCCATAGCAGCCTTTTTGGTACGGGGTTCATACTACTTTCCCACTCTTAAGATGCACCTTACTTGACACCCACAATTAATTGGCCCATTTACTTGGAACGAGCCATCCGCCAGCCAAAAGCAAAGATAGCTCCTACCAGAACAATCGCCACAAAAACACCTACAATAATACCGCCGGAACTGCCGCTCAGCGGGTTGACATTTTGTACCGGTGCCAGCGTTGCCGTTGCTGTCGGCGTTGGTTCTGGCGGGGATGTCTCTGTGGGCACAATCTCCGGCGTTGGTGTTAAGGTTGGCAGTGGCGTGCGTGTAACTTCTGATTCCGCGACCTGCCATTGGCGGCCCGTGTAGAGGATCTCATCGGTTACGGCCGTATCACCACTAATCAGGCTGCCATACATCACAGCAATTTGTCCGTTCGGATCAGCAATGGCGGCAATGGCATCGGCGTTTACGGCCGTATTCTGCAACGTGCGTCGTTCACCCTGCACCCAGCGGTCTGTGGCCCAAATCCACTCTTGCAGCACAAGCTGACCGGCATTGGTCTCTGCCAGCTGCAACAGGAGCGGGTTTTCATTATGATCGGCAATCAAAGTTGTGGGACCGGCAATAAGGCCGGGATCAACCACGCGCCCTGCCGGGCTCCAGGTTATGCCGCCGTCCTCTGAAAATTGATGCCAGATGACGGGACGGCCGTCTATTAGCCCGGTCCATATACGGTGTACAAATCGTTCCTGCACACCCAAAATCGCACTGCCCAGGATGGGCTCCTCCGTTACAATTTCTGGCTCCGTCCACGTCTCGCCGTTGTCTTCTGAACGCGCATAAGCCAGTGCCACCGCCTGCATTTCCGGCAGCTGCGTCCAGCGCGTCCACAGAAGATGCAATGTCCCGTCCAGGGTACGAGTCAGGCTGGCCGGACCAACCAAACCCCAATCAGCCCCATCAAACACGGGAATCGCGTCCGACCAACTATCCCCATCATCTTCAGACCGCGTCAGGTAAATGCCCCGGTCCTCGTTTAACGGAATTGTGAACGCGACGTAAATGGTACTTTCGCTATCAGAAACCATGCTGGGCCAGGTGGCCGACTCACGCGGCGCAGGCAGCAGCTGGGGCGTGATCCATTCCGTCACCGAAGCAGCGCGATCTGCCACAGAGCGGCTAAAGTAAATGCCGTTTGGCTGATTGCCCGCCCAGGCTACAAACAAGCTGCCCTGGCGGTCAGAGGCCACGGCGGGAAAATCTGCCTGGCTGCCTCCGGGTGAACTCAGTACCGGTCGCGGCGCTGACCAGGCACCCGCATCAAAGCGCGAATAGAAAATCTCGTTGCCGGGAATATTGAGCGGATTCACAATGCGTCCGGTAGCCACCGGGTTTTCTGATTGGCTCCAGAAAGCGTGCAGGCGAGCATCCGCGCCCACCACCAAATGCGGCTGTAACATTTGCACCTGGGCAGTAGCCACCGCCACCGGCTGGCTCCAAACGGAGGTAGGCGCAAAGCGGGAAGACCAGTTTTCAATCGTGCCCAACGGCCGTGAGATAAGCCAGATGTCGTCATCATTACTGCTGCCGCAGCCGACAACAATCAGGCGATTTTCTGACGTCACGTCCGTCAGGTGGCAATCAAACCGCACGTTGCGGAAGGTAACCGGATCGGTAAACCTGCCCAGGGGCGACTGCAAAATTGGCCGACTCCATTGATCGCCGTCCTGGGCCTGCATGTAAACATTATCTTCCAAAGTAGACATAAGGAAGAGTAAATCGTTGGTGCCCTGGACGAAACGGCCGTTTTCCGGGCAGTTCACTTCATCCACATGGACGGCCTGAGTTTCCTGCCAGGTTGCACCATTGTCCGTCGATTGCTGCACATATTGAGCACATTGCTCCGCGGCATGGCTGGCGCGCCAGGTCAGGTTTACATCGCTGCCGCTGGTGTGGAGATTAATTTGAGAAGGACCGGTTGAGTCCACCGGATCTTCTGGCAAACGCTGATCGACGATGCGTGGGTCTTCCCAGGTAAGTCCATTATCTGTGGAGCGGGCAGCAAACACGGTGTCCAGGTCACGATTATCCCAGGAAACGATTACGTTTTCGCCATCGGCCACTGCCATGTGGATGTTGGCTTCACCGGGCGTAATGGTGCGGTAATAATCTGAAGCATACACGTTGACCGGTGAGGACCAGGAAGCCCCACCATCGTCGGAGTAGCGGTGGACAATGCCCGGAGCCGTTGTAGCGGCGTCCCTGACGGCAAGGTAGATCATATGGAGACGGCCGTTTGCCCCCGCCACTATCTCAAAACGAAATACACTTCTGGCCAGAAGCGCCGGACCAACCCAGCCGGCGGAGCTGGCCGTAATATCGGCCACGCCCGAACGACTGTAGAACATCTCGTCATCTTCATTTACCCACAACGCATGTGCCCGATCTTGCGGATCTATGTAAACCGAGGGGGTAAAGAATCCCTCAAACCCTTCGTCGCCTAGAGCACCAAAGGGTGGCTCACTGAAAGGAAAGCGCGGTGCAACCGGCTCAGACCAGGCTTGGCCCGTACCGGAAGCGTACATGATGCCGCCAAACTCATCGCGCCAGAATAGATGGTATGTACCTTCACTATCCTGCGACAAAGATGGGTCAGAAGCGCCACCACTGCCGGAAATATTGATGGGATCGCTCCAAATGCGATCTTCCTCAGTTTGCGCCATTACCGTCAACCCACTGATCACTAACAATGACAAAACAGCGACAAATAAAAACAGGCGAAGGGTAAGAGAATTCGAGAATTTTTTCATAATCAGTTCATCGTTGAGGCAGTGTCTTAGCGGGGAGGATAGAGCAGCTAAAATGGCTCCTGGCACTGCGATCGGTAACAAAAAATAACAATACAGTAAACGCGCTGCGCCTCACACGAAGCGCAGCGCATGTTAATCATACGTAAACTATATCATGCAGCTTTCAGTAGTTTCCGTGTGGGAAACTACTGAAAGTTTGGTTGTTAAGGGATGTGGAGATTTAGAACAGCGTGTAAATAAATGGTGCCAGACCAGACGCTGAACCAAAGATGACCAGCAAACCAAAAAGTAGCAAAACGGCAACCATAGGAATAAGCCACCACCGCTTGTTGGCGCCTAAAAAGCCCAACAGTTCACCAACAACACCAACATTAGATGACATGCTTCGCAAGAATTTTTTCATGATTTGATTTCTCCTAAAGCTATCGACATAGCTGAACTATGTTTATAGCTAAGCTAGAAATAGATTACCTGTCTTTTCTTGATATTTATATTAATTATCAGCAGATACAAAGGTTTCGTCTACAAATTGATATAACAAGTCCGATGTTAACTCATGTCCCAGCGCATTCATATGGAAATCTTTTTCAAAATAATATGGGCCATTCCCAGCCAAGGCTTCCTCACGGAAGGTCGGCAACATATCCAGGTAAGGAATCCCAGCTTCATCCAAAAAAGCGGCTAACTGATCGTTGGGTACATCACAGTACCATTCTTTGCCCTCTTGTGGCGGTACAATTTGCGGCGCCGCCGGAATAACCAACACGGCTAGCTGTGCGCCATTGGCCTCAACCTCTTTTTCCAGTTCCAGAATGAGCGCTTCGGTCACATTCCAGGCATTTTCAATGATGGGCAGCGGATCCGGGTCGCAGATGTCTGGGCGGCGCGGTGGCGTTTGAGCGGCCGTTTCCGCACCATCATTGCCACTTTCCGCAGCCTCTGCCGCATTATCCTCGCCATCATTGGCCGCCACTGCACCACGGCCACCCCCAAACAGACGCACAATTGGCGCCAACCAGGGCGGAATTTCGCCGCGCAAAGCCAGCGTTTGGGCCACAAAACGGGGCAGCTGGAAATGCTTCTTTAGAAACGTACCCACCTTCGTCCAAAACGTGCCGGTATCTTCCATCGGAAAATTTTGCAGTTCCAGTTCGCCATCATCGCTCAAGGTGAAGTAGGGCTTGGCGCTCTGGCCACCATAGCGCAGCTCCAGCGTCGGATGGTTATTGTACACGTCATTGGCCAGATACATGTTTAGGAAAACAATATCTGGTTCATACTTCTGGCCTTCGAGCCGGTAAAACAGCAGCTCGTTGTCTGTGCCATAAGCATTGACGCCGGCGTTGATGACTTCCCAATCGCCTGCGTTTTCGTTCAGCTCACTTTCCAGCTGCTTCACAAATGTTTCTTCTAGCTCTACCTGCATGGCGGCCGTGGTAGAGTCGCCCAGCATCAAAATGCGCGTGGCACCGGATTCGTTTTCATAGGGAATCTCACGGTCGCGCAATCCCTGGCTGTTAATCGTGACCCGAATCTGGCATTCACCATAACACGATTCCCAGCCGCTGGCATCGGGAATATTAACCCAACCAAGCTGTGAATCCGGTTCCCAGAAGAGCCCGGTTCCGAGTTTGAAAATACGCGCTGCCCCTTCCAGCAGGGCCAGAGTAAACAGCAGGCTAAGGAAAGCCATTGCTAAATTTTGCAGCAGCTTACGCATTATCAATCCTTTGCATAGGTAATTTCAGGCTTTTTAATCGTGTTGCCCTTATTTTGACTCTTACGCACGATAAAGCCATCCATATACAATGTATCGATGTCACTTTGGGTAAAGGTATTTAGTGCGTTTGTGGGTGTGGTGACAATCGGTTCACCGCGCAAGTTAAAGCTGGTGTTCAGCAACACGGGCACGCCGGTGGCCTCACCAAACAGCTCGATGGCGCGATAGTACAGCGGGTTCCATTCCCGACGCACGGTTTGAATACGGCCGCTTCCCTCATGGTCCACCGCCTGAATCTTTTCACCCTGTCCGGGCTTGGTGCGGCAAACTGAAAGCATAAACCGGTATGGATACGTCTTTTTGTGATCGTCTAAATCTTCCCAAAATTCCGGCGCACGATCTTCCAGCACCACCGGGGCAAAGGGACGGAACGGTTCGCGGAACTTGATGCGCTCGTTAACGATGCCTTTCATTTCGGCACTGCGCGGATCGGCCATGATGGAGCGGTTGCCCAAGGCACGTGGTCCCCACTCAAAACGTCCCTGGTACAGGCCAATGACGCGCTTTTCCAGCATGTCATCCACCATATATTCAGCCACTTTATTGATGTCGTCTACATATTCGTAGCTGTAGCCATAATCTTCGATGGCGGCTTTGTGTTCATCGTGGGAGTAGGATTTCCCCCAGTAAGCGGATTCCATAAAGAATTTACGCGGTTTGCCCAGCAAAACGTGATGCGCATACAATGCCGCGCCCAACGCTCCACCGGCGTCACCGGCCGCGGGCTGGATGTAGACGCTTTCAAACGGACCTTCGCGCATGATACGGCCGTTAGCCACCGAGTTCAGCGCCACACCGCCAGCAATACACAGGTTCTTCAGCCCGGTTTGCTCGTAAGCGTGGGCCACCATCTTGAGCATGGCATCTTCCGTCACACGCTGGATGCTGGCAGCAATGTCGGCGTAATATTGGTTCTGGTCGGCCGTTTTCTGATCCCACTGTGGGTGGTCCTTCTTAGGATTTGTGGTGGGCGTGTAGAATGTTGAATCATGCACGCGCGGTTCCCCAAACAGGTCGATAAACTTGTTACTAAAAGTGCGATGGGTAGATTTGTGGAAAGTAAAATAATCCATGTTCAGGCGGAAGCTGGCATCATCGGCGATGTTGAACACTTTGTACACATCGTCCATGCGGGTGGGCTTGCCGTAGGGAGCCATACCCATGACCTTGTATTCGCCATTGTTTACACGGAAGCCCAAAAAGGCAGTAAAGGCAGAATACAGCAGGCCAAGCGAATGGGGGAACTTCTGTTCGTGGAAAAGCTCAATGGCGTTACTCTTTTGGCTACCTGGCTGACCATCGGGGGTTTTGTCCCAAACGGCCGTCGCCTTGCCAATCGTCGTTGTTGTCCATTCACCCACACCATCGACGGTGAGAACGGCCGCTTCTTCATACGGCGAACAGAAGAAGGCGCTGGCGGCGTGGCTCAGATGGTGCTCAACAAACAGCAGTTTTTCATCAGGGATGTCCAACTTTGTGAGCAGCTCGCCTTTAATCCACAGCTTCTCATTAAACCAGGCCACCATCGATTCACGGAAAACCGGGTAGGATTGGGGAAAGGTTTGCAGTGTTGTCATCAAAATCCGCTCAAACTTTTGCAGCGGTTTCTCATAAAAAACAACGTAATCTAAATCCCGTGAGGTAATGCCAGCTTGCTCCAGGCAAAAAGCAATTGCCTGCGTCGGGTAACCAAAATCGTGCTTTTTGCGGGAAAAACGTTCTTCTTCAGAAGCAGCAATTAGTTCGCCATCTTTCAAAATGGCAGCAGCCGAATCATGATAGTAGCAAGATACGCCTAAAATATACATTTACCAAAGCCTCCGTGCATCTTCCAACGTTAAGTCTTTTGTTTTGCGTTCCAGCCAGGAGGGGGTTAAATCTTTCATGTCCAGCTGATCGCTAAATAACGTAACAATTAAGCCAAATGGTAGAAAAATGGTGAAATAGAAAATCGTCAACACGACACGCGCCACCACATCGCCCATAAAATGGCCAAATCTCTTCCAGGCTGCCCAAAATCTACTTAATGCGTCCTTCATAGTTTTCCCTCACACAGTTAAAGGATTGAATTTTTATACATGAATCATGTGTCAGCAAATCAGGTTTTTTTTGGCTTTGTCGCCATCTAAGCATAGAGAGTAACCTTACAATGCTGCGAACTTTCTTAAGATCAAAAGATTATGGCATCAAGATAGTGGCGTTTTCTAAAATTGTTACCATTTCGCTGGCTTTGCCCGCCAAATCCAGGCGATTTTGACGCTCCCACCAGCCGCTGTACACGGCCATCTCCACGCGTGATTCCGGAATAACGGCCAGCGTCTTTACTGCCTCATCAAACTGACCACGCCACACGTAACTGTAACCCAACGATTTGGCCACACCCCGGTGTGTCAGTGCAGTGGCTTCTGCCTGTTCAAGATGGGTAACGGCCGTTTCATAATCACGCCCTACCATCGCAATCATCCCCAATCGTTGATTGGCGGTACGGTTTTCAGGATCAACATTCAAGGCTTGCTCAAACAGGGTTACGGCCGTATCAAATCGCGCCAGCTCCGTATTGGTCTCCCACTGGTTGGTGGGCCAGCCCCTAAGCTCTACACGGGCCAGCCGTAAGGCCCCCCAATTAGCATACCATTGCGCCTGCACCTTCTGGCGGAAGCCCACAAAGAGGCCAATGAGCAGAACGGCCGTTACCCCCACACCCAGCCCCCAACGCCGCCACCGCACAGCAGCCGGCACCACTGCCGCCGATTTGCGCCGCCGGGTCACCAAAATCACCATCGCGGGGGCAAAAAAAAGCAGGGGCGAGGCTTGATCGCCATACAGTGCATCATCAATCAAGCCATGTAAGGCCATCACAACAAGGCTGACAAACGCCGCCCATTGAAATAGTACCATTTCCTCGGGCAGCAACTTCTTACGTTTCTTGCGCCGCCCATTCGTTTCTATGATTTCGCCCGTCCCAGGCATATCCTCTTTGTTTGGCTTTTTGGCTTTGAAAGCAGAACGCTTGAACAATAACCAAAAACTGCTGCCCAACATAACTAACATGGCAACAACTGCCAACAGTCCCTGCTCTAACCAGATATCTAAATAGAAATTGCTGTAGGCGGCAAAAAAGGCAGGGGTCACCCGAATATATTGCGCATAAAGCGCCGGGAAAGTCGCCAGACCACTGCCGGTTAGGGCAAAATCCTCGATTAAAAATAATGTCTGTTGGGCCAGGCCCAGACGGGTTGCGCTGTCTTCTTGTCCCAAACCGGCTCCTAAGACAAAACGCAGCAGCACGAACCCCAGCAGCAAGATGACCGCCATCGCGCCGCCAAAGATCACTTTTTGTGAAAACGGCAGCTTTTTGCGCAACCTGCCGCTGGCTTCCCAGGTAAACCAGCAGCCCAGCCCCAGGGCTAAAGCCAGCCAGGCTCCGATAGAACTGGTAAAAAGCAGCCCGCCGGCAGTGACAGCACCAGACACAATGGCCAGCTGCACCCAACGAATGTGGCGTTTGCGCCAGGCATAAATGCCAAAGGCAAGGGTAAAAGGCAGCAGCAATGCCATCATGCCGCCCAAGGTGTTCGGATGTAAAACAGGAAGGGGTAGGGACGGCCGTATCGACATCCACAGCGACCCAATTCTGTTAAACAGTGGAATATCCGCTGGCCACTGCTGCCAATTGTTACTCAGCACAAAGTAGATGGCCAGCATCGCCCCAACGGGACCCGTCGCTCCGGCCAGCAACCAGGTATCCCGCCGTGACACGGTGGCAATGGCAAAATAGACAGCCATTGCTCCAAACAAAATCCAAAACTTACCGGCGGCGGCTTCATTGTTATAAGCCGTAAACGTGCCAATAACGGCCGTAATACCAAAAATCAGTAGCCAACCATCAAAACGAGAGCGGCGAAACGGAAAATGTCCCGCCGCAATGCGTAAAATCCAGGGAACTAAAATAGCCACCAGCAGTGGCCAACCAATGCGGCCAGGCGCTAAATACCACAGCGTGGCCGCCCCAGTTGCCAATGTCACGTTGACAACCGGAAACCAACGATCATTTGCTAATTCAACCATCGTACTTCAACTTCATCATCACAGCTCATACCAAACTGAATGAGCAAATGGACTATTTTTTGCCTAAAGGCGGTATATGCCTGCTGTTGAATTGCCACAGCACACAAGCATATAGAATATTGAGGAACAGTGCACATTAGAGAATGAGACAGCGGTCTGCACCTTGGGTGAAGGTGCAGACCGCCAGATTTGTGGTTTAGTCGCGGTTTGCTTGCCAGCTTAAGGTTTGCAGCCCCACGCTTAAAGCGGATTTAACCGTGGAGATGTCAGAAGCCAGCATCTTGAGGTAGGTAATGATGGGACCGGGGCGGAAGGCCCATTCGCGGAAGGCACGGCGCTGCCAATAGAGCAGGCGCTCGGCCGACAAGCCTTCGTAGTCCAGCACGGTGCCTTTGTCCATATCCACCTGCTCCCAACGGGTGCCGGGGCGGAACCAGCCGTTTTTCACCACCTCAAAGAAGAAAGGCGTGCCAGGGTACGGTGCCGCTACATGGAACAAGGCAATGTCCAGCGGCAACCCTTTGGAGAAATCAATGGTTTGGCGAATGGTTTCTTCTGTTTCACCCGGCAAACCAATGATGAAGTAGCCCCAGTTCTTGATGCCGGCGTTGCGCGCCCATTGCAGGGAACGAGCCGCTTTATCCGGATAGGCACCCTTACGGGCATGGCGCAAAATTTGCTCGCTGCCGCTCTCGATGCCCCAGGAGATGAGCCAGTTACCGGCTTTACCCATCATGGTGAGCATCTCTTCATCCACGTAATCAACCCGGCTGTTACAGGTCCATTTCAGATTGATTTTCTCATCAATCATGCGCTGGCACAGTTCCATCACCTGGTCGCGATTAACGGTGAACAGGTCAGCATACATATGAATGTTGTTGAGGCCCATATTTTTGAGCTTCCACAACTCTTCCATGATGCTTTCGGCGGAGCGCAGCCGCACCGAGAACTGGTAGCTAACGTGCTTGATGCAATAAGTGCAGCCAGCAGGGCAACCACGGCTGGTCACGATGAAGGTAAACGGCCCCTTGATAAGCGGCATGCGGTAATCTTGCCAGGGGAGCAGTTCGTGCATGGGCAGCGGCATATCATCCAGGTTGGGGATAAACGGCCGTGTCAAATTCACGACAATTTCTTCACCCTTACGCCAGACCAGCCCCTTCATCTTATGCAAGTCTACGGTGCCATCTTCATTGTAGGCCGGCTCGTACATGGGATCATGCGTATCAAAGATTTTTTGAATGTTGTCAGGGCGCTGGTCTACCTTGCCTTCCAATACATCCATCAAATCACGAATGGTGAGGTCCGGCTCGCCCAGCAAAATGTAGTCCAGGGCAGGATACGGCCGCATCGTTTCACGCGGAATAGGCGTGACGTGCGTGCCAAAAGCAATCGTCTGCGCGCCACGGGCTTTGGCCAAAAAGCAGCCGTACATATCATTTTCCAGCGTCGGGGCTGTCACCTGCGTCATGTAATATTTTGGCTTCAGTTCATCCAGTTTTTTGGCGAATGCCGGCCAGCCCATCCGCTCCGCATTGGCGTCAATAACAGCCACGGAATGCTGCGGGTGCAGCATGGCGGCCATCTGCGCTAATGAAACCTGGGGCCACACCATATTTTCACGGGTACGGCGCCCTACGCGGTGCTGGGTACGAATCCAATAGCCGCCATCGGGGGTTGGCGGATTAACCAAGACGATGTCAACAGCTTTAGGGCCGCGCTCTTCTTCCATCAAACCTTGATGCACAATATCATCAGCATCAGGGAAGTTGGCCATGCGCAGTTTGGGCACACGCCGTGTTCCTAAGTTTTCCCGCAGCGGATCTTCTTTGCGAGCTTTTTTGCTGTTTTTTGCATCCACATCTTCAAGCTTAACTTGACTCATTGTATTTCTCCTGATACGCCCGTTTTCTTTTCTGATTTTGAGGCGAAATTATCAATCTGCTAAGTTCGGGTTATTTCATCTGTATCGGGATACGCTATCCGTACCCTGCTAAATCTCGTTTAGCTAAAATTTCACGTTGGCTCAACTCCTCTAATACGCGGAGCAATACCCAATAAATGATCAGCTGCAAGCCAACTAGTGTAGACATGGCGCTGCCCAAAAGGTAGAGCCAGACGCGCTGAATCGGCCAATTTTGACTAATCGCTAAGAAAAGGCTGCCAGCTCCCAAAGCTACGCCCAACAGCACGGCCAGAATGCCCAACCAGCCAAAATGATGATTAATCGGGGTCTTAAAAATAGGCTTGCTGAACAATCCCTGGCGGATTGGCTGTTTGTGGAAGATGGAAACCATGTAATTAAAGGTTACCCCAAGAGCAAAAATGCTGATACCGCCTACGGAGGTGATAAGCGCAGTGAATACGGCCGTTACCCCCCAGGCGCCTAGAGTCGTTGTGTCACCAATGCGGGCCACCACTAAACTCAGCAAAACCAAACCGGCGATCAATATACCAGCCAGACCCACCAAACCCAAAATACGAACCGGGTTGTAGGTCATTGCCGTCCACACCATGGATTCCAGGAACAAACGACCGTCATGCACCACGCTCAGTTTGGAGCGACCCAGCCGCTCACTGTACGGAATCGGGATTTCCGTCATTTTGATTTGCTCATGCAGCGCCCGCGTGCTCATGACCGGGGTCAAATTCAGGCCATCCGGCAGCGGGTAAATCTTTTGCAGCACCTCACGCTGAAAAACGCGCATCCCGCTGGCGCTGTCCGTAATGCGCTGGCGGCCCAAAATGCTGAGCAGATTGGCAAAAAAGAAGTTACCCACGCGGCGCGTCAGCGGCATCTGGCTGTCGGCACCGGCCATGCGCGAGCCAACCACAATTTCTGAGCCATTCATCGCTTCTACACACAGCTTGGGGAAATATTCCGGGGGATAGGTACCATCAGCATCCAAAAAGCCGATGAGCTCACCCTTGGCCTGGCTAAAGCCAGTTTTGAGCGCGCCGCCATATCCTTTGTTTTGCGGGTGCTGGATGAGCGTTACGCCTTCAATGCTGCCGGCAATCTCTACAGTTTTGTCTTTAGAGCCATCGTCAACAACAAGCAGTTCCAAACCATCTACGCCAACTTCGCGCAGAGAATCACGGACAGCCAATACACGATGGGCAATTTCGGCAATGCCATCTTCTTCATTATAGGCGGGTATAACAACGGAAAGTGTGGTCATAATTTAGTCGCACCAATTTAATTTGCGTATGCATTCAATAAAGATTCGTATACGCAACACTATAAGGACGTTTTCTTAAGCTCTACCTGTAGACTTTTGCCAAATCTAAAAATAGATCGTTTTTTCTCGGGCAGGTGTTTGTCCGTCAATGGTTTTAATTACTCTGGCGGGTACGCCAGCCACAACGGAGTGAGGCGGCACATCTTTGGTGACCACGGCCCCGGCAGCCACCACAGAACCTTGGCCCACGCACACGCCATCGGTGATGACCGCGCCAGCCCCCAGCCAGCAATCATCTTCAATGACGATGCCTTCAGCGGTGATGCCTTGATCGATGAACGGCCGTTTCGGATCATCAAAAATATGGTTCACAGCAATAATCTGGGTAAATGGCGACGTGAACACCCGGTCCCCAATCGTCACCCCGCCCTGACCGCGAATGATGCTGTACTCGCCGATCAAACTATCGCGGCCGATTTTAATGCCGGAGTTAGGCAAGTTTCTAAAATTGTAAACATGCAAAACGGCGCCATGCATCACAATGGAATCCTCACCAATTTCAATACCGTTGGGGCAGGCATGCAAATAGGTGCCCTGGTCCAGATAGACACCATTTTTTAGGGTGATGTTATCGGCAAAACGGAGGCGAACATTGTTTTCAATGGCTGCCATGCCGTCCATGTTGAGGATGAGCCGGTAAACAAAACCGCGCAAGCCAATGCCGACAATCGTCGGCACCCAGCCAACCATAAAAAACAGCAGTTGTTCTAAAATGTAACGCCCCAGTCCGGTGGCCTGGCGGCTCAAATAAAGTTGAAGAGTTCCAAGTATTTTTGACACAGCGATTATTTGTTGTGATTGGTAAAAATCGAAAGGTTGGGGTCAGTGTTTGACGATTGGGAAAACGATAACTTTGCTGATTCGTGGCAGGTGTTGGCTCACAATGGTACATAACGGTCTACCTACTCACGGTGCAAATTATGGGTGCGTGATCTTACAAGGGAGCTTACAGGTGAACGGCGCGAAATTGCAGCTTGACACTTATCAACATCTAAATTAAAATCTCTTCAACCATTTAAAATTTTTCAAATGTTTATCTAAAGTAAAAAGATTATGCCTACACCCGATGAATTAGCGGTTGAATTTATTGTCGATGATTTGGAGCTGTTGAAAGTGATTGCCCACGGCACCCGGCTCGACATCTTGCAGCGGCTCAAGCTGCCCAAAACGGTCAAAGAGATTGCCGCACAGCTCAAACTGCCCGCCACCAAATTGTATTATCACGTCAACCTGATGGAAAAACATGGCCTGATTCAGGTAGTAGAAACCAACCTCGTCTCCGGCATTGTCGAGAAGAAATATCAGGTTGTCGCCCGCAACTATCGTATTGATGACCGGCTGCTGGCTGACCAATCGACCGCCTCAAAAGAGTGGGAGCGGATGCTGAGCGCGATTTTTGACGTGACCCGGTCTGAAATTCAGCGCACGATGCAGCACACCAAACAAAATCCGTTTAAGGATGAGGAATCGGCCGGCATTTTATGGCGGTCGAATTTACGGCTAACGCCTGAGCAGTACAAGACGTTTTACGGCCGTCTCCAAGCCCTCCTCGATGAAATGCAAGCGTTACAAGAAGAACAAGATGATGCCGACAGCGATCTCGATCTCTATGGTCTGACCATTGCTTATTATCCCGTTATCGCACCAGATGAGGACAAAAAATGAACCAACTTTCCCAGGAGCGACTTGAATTGGCACGGCGGAATACGGCCGTATTTCAACAAAATCCCCACATCAAAGCCATCCTCGTCACCGGCTCCGTGGCCAAAGGGCTGGCCGACGACAACTCCGACATCGACATCATCATGTATTACGACGAACTGCCTGGCGAAGCAGCGTTTGAGGCATATCGCCAGGCCGCCCTTGATTCCGGCGGCGGCTTTTACGGCGGCAATGCCACAGAAGGGTTTGCCCTGTTCCAATATATCGACGGCATTCGCCACGACTTTGCCCACGCGCTGCTCAGCGAAACCGAAACGCTCATCACCGAATTTTTGGCCGAGCCCGATTTGGAAGAGACTAACAAACAAATCATGCTGGATGGCGTTTTGACCGGCGTGCCGATCAAAGGCAAAGCAATCACGCAGCGCTGGAAAGACCAGTTGGCCAACTACCCGCCCCAACTCGGCGATATGCTGGTGAAAAAACATCTGCGCTTTCGGCCGCATTGGGTGCTGCAAAAAATGGGCGTCGATCGCCACGAAATTATCTTTTTACAGGAAGAACTGCTCCATGCCGTGCAAAATATCTTTGGCGTTTTGTGCGGTCTAAACAAACTGTACCATCCTGGCAAAATCAAGGGGCTTAACTACTCCGTGGCCCAAATGCAGCTCACCCCGCCCAACGTGGCCAGCCGTTTGCCCGGTTTATTTGAGGTGGATGGACAAACTGCCGTAACCCAACTCAAACAGCTCATCGAAGAAACCATCGCCCTGGTAGAAACCCATCTACCCCACATCGACACCAACCCCACCCGCAAACTATTTACCATGCAGCTACGCAAGTAACCGCACAAAAAAAATCTGCGTCCATCTGCGTAATCTGCGGATTTTTTAGGAGAAAAACATGAAGCGAATTGATTCTTTTTTGTCCGCGCGGCTCTTTTTAGTGCCGCAGCTTGTAGGTGATCGCATCTACTTTATTAGCAATTTGAACGGCCGTAACAGCCTCTATGTCATGGATCGCGGTGGCAGTGTACCTGAACCTTTGCTGCCGCCCGACATTGCCCTGCAAAATCCTCACCTCATGCCGGGGCGCTCCTTTGTCGTCTTCCCCAAGCTCAACCAAATTGTGGTCATGATCGACCAAGACGGTGATGAAAATTACCTACCCATGGTCATCTCGCTAGAAGGCGGTTACCCGGAACCCATCTTCGCCGACGCCTTTACCGACCATCGCGTCAGCATCGACGATCCCGATCTGGAGCGCAGCACGCTCATCTTTGTTGCCGAAGCGCGCAATGAATCCCTATTTCGCTCCTACCTGGGCAATTTGGAAACGGGCGAATTGATCAAGCTCAACGAAAGCCGCTTTGGCGGCATGCCCAGCGGCATCAATAAAGACAAATCTAAATTTATTCTGGCCGAAGGCTACGGTGCGGGGGACGGCGTGTTGTTCCGCTACAATTTGGGCGATGAAAAGCCCACCACCCTGCTGGGCACGCCGATGGCCGAGCGCACGCCGGAGAGCGAACCGCGCAAGTACAATATCGGGCAGGCCCACTTTATTCGTAACGACAGCGGCATCATGCTCACCACGTCAGAATATGAAGACACCTACGGCGCTGTCTTCATCAGCTTCGACAATCCCACCGACCTGAAGCAAATCTCCATTTCCGGCACGCAGCACGAAGGCGTGGGCGAGCTGGAAGAGATTCGCCATCTCACCGGGCCAACTTATTTGCTCATTTACAACATCGACGGCAGCTCCTGGGTGTATGAAGCCAAACTGGACGAAGAAAACCTGAAAATGCAGGCCACCCACCTGCTGTGCGGCAAGGGTGAACTGGCCGGCGGCGTGTTGGAATCGATCAAGTACAACAAGGAACAGGATGAGTATGCGCTGTCGTTTTCAACGGCCGTTTCCCCCACGCAAATCTACACCATCGGCGGCAGAAACCGGGACGAATGCCAGCGGCACACCCGCGAGCGCATCCTGGGACTGCCCGGCGCATGGCTGTCTGCCGGCGAAGATTATCCCTTCACCAGCTACGACGGCCTGCGCATCTCTGCCCGGCTCTACCTGCCCGCCGCCGAACTGGGCTACGAAGGTCCACGTCCGCTGGTTTACTACATTCACGGTGGCCCTCAGGGGCAGGAGCGGCCGGACTTTGCCTGGTTCTCTATGCCCTTCATTCAATTTTTGACGCTCAACGGATTTGCCGTCTTTGTGCCCAACGTGCGCGGCAGCACCGGCTACGGCTACAGCTACATGAAGCACGTCGTGCGCGACTGGGGCGGTGCCGATCGGCTGGATCATGTTCATGCCATGACCGAGGTTTTGCCCAACGATGAGCGCATCGACGTGAACCGGGCCGGGGTGGTCGGCCGTTCCTACGGCGGCTACATGACCCTCACCCTGGTCAGCCGCCATCCCGAGCTGTGGGCCGCGGCCATCGACATGTTTGGCCCGTACGACCTGCTCACCTTTGCCAGCCGCGTCCCTGAAACGTGGAAACCGTTTATGAAAATGCTGGTTGGCGATCCGGAAACGGAGCAAGATTTCATGCGGGAACGCTCGCCGCGCACCTACATCGAGCAGGTGACCGCCCCGATGCTGGTGGTGCAGGGCAAAAACGATCCCCGCGTCATCGAGCAGGAATCACGCGAGTTAGTGGAAAAGCTGCGGGAGATTGGCAAAGAAGTTGACTACCTCATGTTCCCCGACGAAGGACACGACGTGCTCAAATACGAAAACCGTGTCAAGGTATACACCACCATGACCGACTTCTTCAAGAAGCACCTGGGATCATAAAAACGAGAGGTGCGGAGCATCCTCAGATGCGGAGTAGGTTTTGCCTGGCCGTTCACATCTGAGGATGCTCACTCCGCCTTCAGGAGCCTGACTGGTAAACGGCCGTCTCCATATTCCCCACAAACTCCGGCAAATCAACATGCCCCAACTGCTGGCGCACCGCATAAGCTTCTCCGGTGTGGAACCAGTAATGGTAGGTCGCCCGCAGCAGCATCGTTCCTACCGTTTCACGAGATTTAGTTTCACCTTGCGTGAGATGCCTCATTAATTGATCATTTGTGATTGTTTCCAGATATTCATCGGCAGCGGCGGCGATTTCCTGCCATGCCTGCCACATATCGGCCAGCGGTGGGGTGCTGGGGGGACGGCCGTATCCCGTTAGCTCATACAGTTCTGGCCGAACCACCTTCCCCTGCGCCAGATAAATCCAATAAAACTGCTCCTGCACCGCTAAATGCCCAATCATCCAGCTGATGCAGTTCATTGGCAGCAGCCGCTGCCGGGCATCTTTGTCAGAAATTCCTTCCAGGCAGCGCATGAATTCGCTGCGGGCAAAATGGAGTTGGGTTACCAGTGGATGTGTCATCAATTTTGTTCCTCTTGAGCGGGAAACAACCCTTTTTCTTGTAAATGCCTCTGCACCCATTCTGCTTCTGCCGCTTGCAGCGGCACTTCGGGCAACTGGCTGTAATCAATCAGCAGATCGTAACTGCCCACGTCGTAACAGCGGTTGAAAACGGCCGTTAACTGCAAAACCGCGTCGGCATCCGGTGGCCGCAGCGGAATACGGCAGTTGGGCAATCTTTCACGCAAGGGGATAGCATATACTTCCAGCGCGTTGCGCCGCCCGCCGCGACTAATGTCAATCAGGTATCGCCAATCAGTCGGCTTGGGAATGACCGCATTTCGCGCCAATACAGTCTCTTTACCATAGCCAAGCAGATCAATTTCCACTAAATTAACATCTGTAGCCATCAAATCATTCTGTTTTTGCAAATAATCTTCACGACCTTGCCCAATTTTATTCGCCGGGCTAAGCACCTCAATCACTGTCACCAAATCGCCAGATTCACGAGTGATAATCTCAATGAATGGCTCACGAACTGCTTCATCAAGGGTTGTAACGAGCAGTGGTTCATCGGCGGTAACAGAAGTCGCCAGTTCCAAAATGGGAGCCGGTTCACGTAGAGTGTGCAGTAACTGAACATCTGGCACATATCGCTGATCGAAAGCCGCAAGTTGAATCCGCTCTTCAATGCGTGCAATGTATTTTGGTCGAAGTTGAGGTTGAAGATGCTCGGAAATGTAGGTAATCAACCGTTGATGCAGATCAGACCATCGGCTGCTAACTTCAAAATATGGGTCCATTCCAGGAAATGGGCTGGGCATGATCCTCTCCTTTTGGGGATTGGGTAAAAACGGCCGTTAACAGCACAAATTATATCACACTGCCCCCTACACTTCGTCCACAGATCGGGCGAGAAAATCACGCACGGTGTCCATGTATTGCGTCCGGTCATGGTTGCGGAACACCGCCATCGACATGCGCACCGGATCGCCAAAAAAGTAATATTCGTAATGGGTTTGCCGCGCGCCAAAGGCAGACAGCGCCGTGTCCCAGGCCAGGCGGAAAAGCGGAATGCGCTCGTGAGCATCCTGACGGGCACTTTGATAATAGCGTTCGATCTCATCTGCCAGCGGACCATGCACATCAGCGGCCGTAGGCATCGCCACCAGGCCGCTGGCCCCCAACTGACGAACGATCTCGATCATTTTGGGGTAGAGGTGGGGATACAGATTGCGGGCCGCGTCAATCGGGTCAAACGCCGGGGTCATCACGCCATATTCGTTGGGCCCGGCCTGCTGCTCCGCGGCAAAGCGGAAGGCTTTCATCGTTTCCAGGTTGATCCAAATTTGGCTGATTTTGTCCTGCACGTGCTGGAACTTTTCGATGCCAATCGAGTCAACCAACAGTGACGCCAGCCCCAGCAAGAACTCCGTCTTGGCAATGTTTTTACATACAACCTGATGCGCCATGTAGATGACGGCCCCGGTTGCGCTGTACGCCTCATTGCACAGCGCCACGTCCCGATAGAGGAAAATGCGCTCCCAGGGCACAAACACGTCATCGAAGAAAACCACGGCGTCCATTTCTTCATAGCGGGAGCCGAGGGGATGGTCGTACTGGTTACGGCCGTAATCCACCGTCTCCCGACATTGAAAACTTAATCCCGGCGTGTTGTTCGGGATAGCGAAGCCAAAAGCGTAAGGCGCATCCTCCTCCGGGCTGCGCAGCAGGGTGGAGGGAAAAACCATAATCTCGTCGGAGATGGGCAGCGTGGCTAACATGCGTGCCCCTTTGATCACAATGCCATCGTCCCGTTCCTCTTTAACCCGCGCCGCCAAAAACGGTTCTTTTTGCTGCGCCATGCTGGCCGCACGATTGATTTGTGGGTTGATGAGCGTATGCGTGAGCGACCAATCATTCTCCCGCAGCTGTTCATGATAATTACGCATATTGTCGGCAAAGCCATCCCGGTTTTTGTCGAGGAATTCAGCGCTGCCCGCATAAGCAGCCATCGCCCGGTTGAGATAATCAGGCATACGACCCATCATCCCTTGGGTAAACTCGGCCCGCAAATGCATGGCGTCACCCAGCCGCACCAATTCCTCTTTGGTTTTGGGAATAATATGGGTAATGCCCACCTTCTTCCCACTGCTGGGCGAGGTAAACAAACTGACCGCTTCGTGTTCCCATTGATGATCATAAAGAGAAGCCAGACTGGCCACGCCTCCCATAATGCCCGGTTCGGTCGTAATATCTTCTATTTTCTGGCCGCGATGATACAAAGTTGGGGGATGCTCCTTCAGCCGTTGGACAACTTCTTTCCCTCTGCGTGCACTCATAACTTTCTCCTCAGCTTTTCATTCGTTTATTCCTAAAATTCGTTGTAGTCTCCTAAAAAGCAAGAACATCAGGCAACCATTGGCAAACACGATTATACGAACCACCCAGATTGCAGTAAAATTCCACGAGCCTACAAACAGAGGAGCATTTCAGATGGACGCCAATTCCTATAAATACCCAACCGCCCACAAGGCTGATGTTGTTGAAGATTATCACGGCACGGCCGTTTCCGACCCATACCGCTGGCTGGAAAATCCTGAAGACCCAGACACCATTGCCTGGGTTGAGGCGCAAAACGAACTGACACAAAGCATCATGGCCGAGCTGCCGGTGCACCAGCAGTTTAAAGAGCGGCTCACCACTCTGTGGAACTACCCCAAAAGCAGCGTGCCGCGCCGCAAGGCCGACCACTACTTTGTGCAGAAAAACGACGGCCTGCAAAACCAGCCCGTCCTCTACAAGCAGGCCAGCCTGGACGCGCCGCTGCAAGAAGTAATCGATCCCAACACGCTTAGCGAGGATGGCACGATCGCCCTCATGAACCAGAGCTACAGTAAAGACGGCCGTTTCCTGGCCTACTCCCTCTCGCAGAGCGGCAGCGACTGGCAAACCATCCACATCCGCGATTTGCAAAGCGGACAAGACAGCCCCGAAGTGCTGCGCTGGGCCAAGTTCACCAACGCCGCCTGGCTGCCCGATGGCTCCGGCTTCTTCTACGCCCGTTATCCCAGTCCGGACGAAATGCCCGACGCCCCGCCCAGCACCCACCAGCAAATCTTCTTCCACAAAGTTGGCACGCCGCAAAGCGCTGACAAAATCATTTTTGCCCGGCCAGACGCGCCTAATTTGGGCTTTCACCCGGAGGTGACGAAGGACGGCCGTTACCTCACCCTACAAGTTTGGGACGGCACCGACCGGCGCAACCGCTTCTACTACCGTCCGCTGGACGGTGAGGAGTTCATTTACCTACTGGACCAGATGGACGCAGGCTACAATTTCTTGGGCAATGACGGCCCAAAATTTTACTTTCACACGGATAATGGGGCGGATAACGGCCGACTCATCGCCATTAACGTCAACAATCCAGGCCCGGCCAACTGGCAAACCATTGTTCCTGAAGGAGATGACGCCATCGCCTTCAGCCTGATGGTTAATAACGAATTCATCCTGGGCACGCTGCACCACGGCCGGCACAAGCTGCACCGCTACGCGCTGGACGGCACGCATTTAGGCGAAATTGAGCTGCCCGTCCCCGGCACCATCTTCGATTTGTCTGGCGAACGCAAGCACACCGAGCTGTTCGTCCAGTTCCAATCCTTCACCTACCCGCCCACCATCCTACGCTACGATTTCACTACCGAAGAACTGACCGTTCTCGACCAACCAGAACTTGACTTTGACCCCGACGCCTACGAAACAACGCAGGTTTTTTACTCGTCCAAAGATGGCACGAAAGTGCCGCTGTTTATCACCCACAAAAAGGGGTTGCAGCTCGACGGGCAAACTCCGACGCTGCTGTACGGCTACGGCGGCTTCAACATCGCTATGACGCCCATCTTTTCCCCCACCCGGCTGGCCTGGCTGGAACGGGACGGCGTTTATGCCCAGGCGTGCCTGCGCGGCGGCATGGAGTACGGCGAAGCGTGGCACCAGGCCGGGATGCTGGCCAACAAACAAAATGTGTTTGATGACTTTATTGCTGCCGGGGAATGGCTTATTGCTAATGGTTACACGAATAACAAGAAATTAGCCGTTGAGGGACGCAGTAATGGCGGATTGTTGGTGGCTGCCTGCATGGTGCAGCGACCCGACCTGTTTGGCGCGGTCCACTGCGGCGTGCCGGTCATCGACATGCTGCGCTACCATAAGTTCAGCGCCGGGCGCTACTGGACCTCCGAATATGGCAATGCCGAGGAAAACCCGGACCATTTTCGCTTTATGATGGCTTACTCACCACTGCATAACGTCCAGCCGGACCACACCTACCCACCCCTCATCATCACCACCGCCGACACCGACGACCGGGTGGTGCCGCTGCACGCCAAAAAATTTGCGGCAACCTTGCAGGCGGCGGACAACGGCCGTAACCCCCTCCTCATCCGCATAGAAATACGCGCCGGGCACGGCATGGGCAAACCCACCGCCAAGCTCATCGAAGAAGCCAGCGATGTGTACAGCTTCCTCTGGACGATGCTGAACAAATAAATTCCGGTAGGGGCGGTTCGCGAACCGCCCCTACTCTACGGTTTTGCGTCTTTGCGTGAAAGTTTTTCGGCGCCCCAACTGCACCAGCAGCGCCCCAATAATTGCCACAACCAGACCGGCTGCCTCACGGCCGTTCAGCCGCTCTCCCAAAAACAGCACCGCCAAAATGGGAATCTGCACCGCCATCGTGTTGTTGATGATGCTGGACTCCATCGCCGACAGGGTGCGCAGCGACACGTTCCACAGCGTGAAGGCAAACGCCGTGTTCACTACCGCCAACCAGCCAATGATTGCCCAGCTTTGCCAGCTCAATGTGGGCAGTCCTTGTGTCGTAATGCCCGCGACCAACAAAATCGTTGACCCCACGCCCATGCTTACCGTGGTGATGGTTAACGGCCGTAACCACCTTGCCCGGTTAATCGACCGCCCCAAAACGGCCGATCCCGCATTGGCCAACACCCCAATCGCTGCCGCCACAAAACCCACCATTTGCGCCCGCGGTATTTGAACCGGGTAAAAATAGAGCAGTCCGCCGCCCAACGCCACAAACATGCCCAGCCACTGCCAGCGGGACGGCCGTTCCCCCAACAATCCCAACCCCAACAGCGCCACAACCACGGAGGTGAACCCCAGCATCACGTTCACCGTGACAGCCGGCAGGTAGGCCAATCCCAAAAACTGCGCCCCCTGCGTCAGGGCATAAAAAATCAACCCTAGCCCCAGCAATCCCAGCCATCCCGAACAATTTAACTGCCGCACCTCTGCCACGCCACCGCTGCGGAAAAAGACGGGCAGCAAGCACACAAACGCCAGCCCGTAGCGCAGCCCGGCAAAGGTGAGCGCGGGAATATCCACCAGTCCAATTTTGATAAGAACCCAGGAAGTTGACCAGAGAAACGTAACGAAGAGGGCCTGGAAAACGGCCGTAAAATGAGAAGAACGCTGCCAACCAGCTACACGAAACATAAAAACCTCCAGAGAATGCGTGAAAAGCACAGGCGCTACGCAAGTTTGCGCCCATGCCAACCGCAATCCCCAAGGCTTTTATCCGTCCAGATGCTCGCCACAACCATTTCATGTCACTCCTGCGAAGGCAGGAGTCCAGGCGTATGGATTCCCGCTTTCGCGGAATGACAGTTGTGGCTTATGCGGCGCTCGGACCAGCCAGCAAATTGCTGCGGAACCCTAGCCGCCAGTGTTGGTTGAGACAATTGAAATTTATGGCTGACATTGTAGCCAGCCGAGCAAGATTGGTCCAATCTTTGCCAAATTTGCGCCGGTCCGAAGTCAGGTGAGATTGGACCAATCTGTGAATCAAATGGATGTTACGGCCGTTCCGCCACAACCGTCTCGGCAATCAGGTCATGAATGCTTTGCTGCCGCGGCGTTTGCCACAAAACCAGCAGGTACAGCAGCAGCACCACAAACCCCACCACAAATCCCGGCCGAAATGCCGGCGCCGGATCGCTCAGCAGCGGCACGGGCAGCATAAACGTCAGATGGAAAATCTCCCACGGCAGCAGCTTGAGCACGGTACGTCCCAACAGTTGCCCCCAGCCGGCTTTCTCCCCGGTGGCAGAACTGACTTTAAGACCCAAAAGCCGCTTACCCAAAGTCGCCTGCCAGCGCGAATGCTCGCTCAGCACAAAGTAGGCCCAAATGGGTAGCGAAACGGTTAACAGAACCCAGCCATAAATGATCCAGCCATTGTTCAGCGCCGCCATCGTCTCAAAAGGAAAACCGCCGGTCAGAGCCAGCAAACCCCACTGAAAACCCTGCACTACCAGCATCAAAAGCGTGACGTCAATAAAATAAGCCGCCACCCGCCGAAAAATTGTTCGCGAATTTTGTTGAATTTGGGCTGATAAAGAAAGTTTCATGTCTACTCCAATATTGGTACGCTGATTTGCCTGATGTCGCAAGGCGACCGCTTCGCGATCAGGCAGATCAGCGTCCTATTCATTTTCCAAGATTGATTTCAAAGCAGCGGCATGATCTTCAAAGCGCTGCCGTCCCAACGCGGTGGCCTGGACAAACGTTTGTGGCTTGCGGGCGATGAACGTTTTTTGCACCTGGATGTAGTCTGCTTCCTCTAGCTTGCGCAAGTGCGCGCCCAGATTACCGTCGGACAAATTGAGCATGTCGCGCAGCGTAGTGAAGCCCAGCTGTGCCTCGTCGTCCAGAGCCACCAGGGCGGCCATAATTTGCAGCCGCACCGGCTGATGAATGAGCCTATCCAGCTTACTCACGGCGCTGCCCTCCGATGAAGAAGCGCAAGCCGGCCACAATCATGCCACCCCCGCCGACCAATCCGACAACCAGACCAAACTGAGCGACAAACCAGAGATAAATGCCTACAGCCAGGGCGGTCCCCACCAATCCAGCCGCAATCAGCGAGCGCACCTTAAGCAAAATGCCGCTGAGCACCACGGCAAATCCCAAAAACGAGATGGCGAAAACGGCCGTTTCCTGCCAACTCTGCGGCTGCACCAAAAAAAGCCAAAGCAAACAAAAGCCGAGAAAAACCGGATAAAACAGCCCCAGCTTCGGCCCCGTCTGCGTATACTGCACCTGCTGCCCCAGCCGCAAACCAACCACGGCCGACAGACCACCGCCCACACCACACAGCAGCAGCCATACCCAAATGTGCCAGCTGGCTGGCGCAAACTGGCTTGTTAAAAAGCCAACCAACCAAACCAGACCCCAAATCAGCAAAAACCAGCCGGTTTCCCGGCTGCCCACGGCTCGCTGCCTCGCCTGCGCCTGCTCGATGAGTCTTAACTGTGCTTCTGCTTCTTTTGAATCCATGCCGATTACCTTCCTGCTAATTTTCCTCTAGAGTACTCTATAATACAAAGTACTCTAAAACGCTATTTACGAAAAGTCAAGGTCAGTACCTGGCACTTCAACGGGAAATTCTCCACTTGCCAATCTCCCCCCGAAAGATTACAACTGAGCACGAAATGCGACGCAAACCCGTCAACGAACCCGTTCGCATCTGAGGATGCTTACTCCACATTTAAAAAAATCTGCGTAAATCTGCGAAATCTGCGGATAAATCCATCAGGAGAAAATCATGAAAATTGGCCTTGTCTTTCCCCAAACCGAATTTGGCAACGACCCCATCGCCCTGCGCGACTACGCGCAAACGGCCGAATCCCTCGGCTTCAGCCATATCCTGGCTTACGATCACGTCCTCGGTGCCAACCCGGACCGCCCCGGCGGCTGGCAAGGACCATACACCCACCAAAGTCCGTTCCATGAAGTGTTCATCTTGTTTAGCTACATGGCAGCGCTCACCACCAAATTGGAATTCATCACCGGCATTCTCATTTTGCCGCAGCGGGAAACGGCCGTTGTCGCCAAGCAGGCTGCCAGTTTGGATGTGTTGAGCCACGGCCGTTTCCGTTTAGGCATTGGTGTCGGCTGGAACAAAGTGGAAATGGAATCCATTGGGTTCGATTTTCATACGCGGGGCAAGCGCGTCGAAGAACAAATCGACGTGCTTAAGCTGCTCTTCACCCAGGAGCTGGTCACCTTCAAAGGGGAATGGCACAACATTGACAACGCCGGGCTCAATCCCCTGCCCATCCAGCGCCCCATCCCCATCTGGCTGGGTGGCCACGCCGACGTAGTGCTGCAGCGGCTGGCGCGCAAGGGTGATGGCTGGCTGCCCGGCTACCGCACGGCCGAAGCCGCCAAAGAGTCGTTGGACAAACTTGAGGGGTATCTGGCGGAAAACGGCCGTTCCCGCCATGACATCGGCATCGAACCCCGCCTGCACTACAAAGACGGCCCCGACGCCTGGCAAAAATATCTAGCCGGCTGGCAAGACGCCGGTGCCGGCCACATCTCCTTCAACACGATGGGCGTCGGCTTCGACACGCCGCAAAAACACCTGCAAGCGGCCGAAGAATTTGCTAAACTGATTGGAATCTAGCGTGATGCGCGCAACTATAATTTTGCGCACCATGCGGTTCTTCAAAACAGAGAACAATTTCCCTCCAGACAACAGCCGTTTTGCTAGACGGCCTGCCCCTTGCTGCTAGTCCGCGCTGGCAAAAGTGCCCTTGTACCTCTCCTGGGGCTTGGTTACAATAATTCACCCGCGTAAAAAGAGAGGAATCTATGCTTGACTTTACACTGGATGAAGAGCAGCGGATGCTGACCGATGCCATTCACCGTTATGCGGCGGAGCGCATCCGCAAGACATACCGTGAGGCTGATGAGGCAGGAACAATCCCGCCAGAGATCATCCAGGCAGGCTGGGATATTGGCGTGCTGCCGGCAGCCATTCCGGAACAATACGGTGGATTTGGCGACCGCTATTCATCCGTCACCGGCGTACTGGCCGCCGAAGCGCTGGCCTGGGGCGACCTGTCCATCGCCCTCAACATTTTGGCACCGGGCGCGGTGGCCATTCCGGTGCTGCTGGCGGGAACCGAGGTGCAAAAAGAGACGTTCTTGCCACTGTTTTGCGATGTGCGTTTGCCCCACCTCACCGCCGCCCTGCTGGAGCCGCTGATTCAGTTTGACCCGCGTGGCTTGCAGAGTACGGCCGTTCGCCGCGGCGACACCTACAGCCTCAACGGCCGCAAATGTGCCGTTCCCCTGGCCGACACGGCCGAAACATTCCTGGTGTATGCCAATGAAAATGGGCAGACCCAAGCCTTTTTGGTCCCATCGGGCACAGATGGCCTGACGGTGGGTGAACGGGATAAGTTCATGGGACTGCGTGCCCTACCCACCTTTGGCCTCACATTGGCAGATTGTCATATTCCGGTAGAAAACAAGCTCGGCAGCGAGAACGGCATCGATTTTGGCCGTATCCTCAACCACAGCCGGGTGACGCTGGCGGCTGCGGCCGTGGGCGTGGCGCGGGCCGGTGCCGAATACGCCAGGGAATATGCCAAGCAGCGGGTGCAGTTTGGTGAGCCGATTGCCCACCGCCAATCCATTGCCTTTATGCTGGCCGAAATGGCCATCGACGTAGATGCCGCCCGCACCATGGTGTGGGAAGCGGCCTGGCTGCTGGATCAGGGACGTGACGCCACCCGTGAGGTGACCGTCATGAAACATTTTGTCGACGAGATGGTG
>PABI01000116.1 GCA_002699125.1 Anaerolineaceae bacterium | reverse complement strand
TTAAGTTTTGCACCTTCTAGGTGGTTTATAGTACCCCTTTTACGGTAGAACCGTTTAATCTTACCCACTGCCTGAGGCAGTGGCTTCTGTCTTAGTGAAAAGTGGGTGCTTACCACCTTTCACTAACGGCGTTTTCAGTTCAGGTAATGGCGTAGGTCAGCACCGACCTGGGGCTGGCGCAGCTTTTTAAGCGCAGTTTTTTCAATTTGGCGAATGCGCTCTCGTGACAGATCAAACATCCGGCCCACTTCCTTAAGCGTGTGGCTTTCATGGCCGCGTAAACCGTAACGCAGGCAAAGCACGCTTGTCTCTCGGGGCGCCAGGTGATCTAGCAGCAGATCAATGCGCTCATGAAGCAGCTTTTCGGCCACGGCATCGTTGGGCTGTGGTGACAGGTTATCTTCAACAAAAGCACCCAATTCAGTATCTGGTTCTGGCCCAGCGGGCTGCTCCAAAGAAAGCAGCGGCATGGTGATGCGCAGCAGCATACGCACGCGTTCCGGCGTCATGCCGGTGTGTTCGGCCAGTTCTTCCGGTCGTGGCGGACGGCCGTATTCCTGTTCCAGCTCCTGTTTAGCCAGATAAAGATGGCGAATGCTGCTGGTTTTATTTGCCGGGATGCGGATGGTACGGCCGTGGTTGGCAATGGCCCGGGTCATCGATTGGCGAATCCACCAGGTGGCATAGGTGCTAAAGCGGTTACCCAGCGTGTGGTCGAATTTGTCAACGGCCGTTAGCAGCCCCACATTCCCTTCCTGGATCAAATCGAGAAAGTCCAGCCCCTGCCCCCGGTACTTCTTGGCAATGCTAATGACCAGGCGCATGTTGGCGCGCACCAGCTTGGCGCGCGCTTCTGTCTCCCGTTCTTTGATGCAAAGCCAATATTGGCGCTCTTCCGAAGGAAGGTCTTGCGCCAGCGCTTCATCCGCTTCTCGCCCGGTGGCGATCTGCTCGGCTAAAAACACCTCTTCTTTGGCCGTCAGCAGTGCGGTACGCCGGCTGTCCTTGAGATATTGTCCTAAAAAATCAAAGGCTGACGGTTCCCCGGTGCCATTGTTTTCGGTTCGAGACCGCTCATTTTCAGTGTTAATTATTGGTTCCATGGCATTTTCCTTTTTTAGCCAACCAACTCAAATTTATACTTCTAAAAATTATTGAACGAAGTATACAACATTTGTCAAAGTTTTGTCAATATATAATTCGCTTATTTCTGGACAAATTAATAACCAAGACCATCTCTGGCGAGAAAGCCCAGCATTGCTTACGGTTTTTATAATGGACTGGTTACATCTTTGGAGTAGATTTTCCCCGATGAAGACAACCAGGGGATCGAGTTATTTTGTGAGGGAACGGCCGTTACCGTCCAGCGACTGGAAATCCACTATCTAGCGGCCGCCAAATTTTTCACACGCCAACTCGACTAGCGCAGCCAGCGGGGCGCCCCCGCCCGCTTGAGTTCATTTTCCAGATTGAGCTTGAAGATTTCCAGGTTGTCAAACGGCCGTTTCAAATTAAACGAATCAATTTTCTTGTTCAGCTCAACAATTTCAGCTTGCCATTTCAGGCAATAATCATCCCATCGAATGGTGAGGCGCCCCTTGTCGGCCGTGGCGATGTGAAACTCGCGTTCATGCCATGCCCATTGCCGGCCAATGTCTGCCCGCAGCTTGGCAATCCCCGCTAACACCTCATTCCGCTGCAAAATCCAGGCGGGCGGCAAATCATTCTCTTTTAGCAGCTCATTGGCCAGCTCCATGTCGGCGGCATAAGGATTTTTGTTCAGGTTGAGTGGCTTGCCCTTGCCCGGCAAATTGTCAAAATAACCGTTATCCACCCCCTCCTGAATCAATTCATCGATCAACTCTTGCCGTTCATACCGCAGACGTACACGATATTCGGCCATGTCCGCCGGGCTATCAATATTGATTTTGTTGGGGTCATCTTCTTTTTTCATGAATTGCCCACCTTGGATTTGGAATGCTTTTGCCAAAGATTATAAGCATTTTCGCAAGCAGGGAAAGGCATAATAACCAGATCGTGATGATTTTCACATTTTTTAGTGGACAGCAAAACAAAAAAAGAGACAATTAGCCCCAACAAAAATGGGAGACCCGATTTGCAAACATCTCAATTACCAAAAGTAGAGTGGCGTTCTTACCATGATATTTATTATGAACGCCACCGGCATACTATCAGCGGCAACATCCAGATTGCCCAAAATGTTTACAGTCCCCAACTCGACAACCAGCGAGACATTCTCATTTATCTGCCCCCTTCCTACGCTAACAGCCAAAACCACTACCCGGTGCTCTACATGCACGATGGCTATAATCTGTTTGATGAAGCCACCAGCTACATTGGCGAATGGTGCGTGGACGAGACGATGGAAAAGCTCAGCGCCGAAGAAAACCTGGAAGCCATTGTGGTAGGCATCCCCAGTATGGGCAAAGAGCGATTAGCTGAGTACAGTCCATTTGTGGACAAAACGTACGGCGGCGGCAAAGGAGAGGCGTATCTAAACTTCATTGTCCACACGCTCAAACCTTTGATAGACAGCGCCTTCCGCACGCTGCCCAACAAGCGCAACACCGGCATCTTTGGCTCGTCTATGGGGGGGTTGATCAGCCTCTATGGCTTTTTCCACTTTCCGGCCGTCTTTGGCTTTGCCGGTATTATGAGCCCCTCGCTCTGGTTTGCCAATCGTGCCATTTTTGAGTACGTAGAAAAAGCTCCCTATCAGCAGGGCAACATCTATCTGGATGCCGGTACACGGGAGATGGGTGGCCACTGGCCCGACCAAACAATTTTGCGCAGCCGTTCCCGTCGCTATTACGGCCGTGTGCGCCGCATGAAACGCATTTTGGTGCAAAAAGGATACCGGCCAACCCGCAATTTGCTGCACGTAGAAGACGTGGGCGGTGGCCACAATGAAGAGGCGTGGGCTTACCGGCTGCCCAATGCCATCCGCTACTTTTTAGGCGCTCCCCTCAAAAAAGATTAAGAATCTGTCTGAAAAGCCCCGCAGAAAGCACAGAAGGCCGAAAATGAGAGATAAGCCTCAGATATTTCTGTGTTCTTTGCGGCAAAAATTTGGCTAGGTATTCGGCTCACATTTGCCCATAAATCCTATAACAGATAGGATCATTGGCAGTTGAGCAACGATTTATTCTTGCTTGCGTAGAGGCTGGCGTGTGTTCACAGATCCCTGGTGAACCATAATCAGTCAAAGCATATGAGGGTTTTTGTGTTGAGGGATCAGGTTCACCTTGCGCACTCCCCCACATGCAGGAAGAGAGTATGTCTATCATCACCGATCAGAAAACAAAATCGCCACAGCAGCAGGTACTTAATTCAGCCTACACCGCTCCGCTTGCTCCCCTCGTGAGCAATGCAACCAAGCGCTGGCTGCTGGTAGGCAGTGTCGTGGCACTGGCCGTGCTTACCTGGCTGCTCCGCCAATCCTTATCCGAATGGCTGGTCGTTTTGAGTGACCAGGAATTTGTAAGCAGCTACGTGCAAAGTTATGGCGCGTTGGCCCCCATTGTTCTGGCATTTTTGCAGGTATTACAGGTCATTGTCGCCTTTATTCCTGGGCATGTGTTTGTCATTGCCGGTGGATATATTTACGGGATGCCCTGGGGGCTGCTTTTTAACATCGTTTGTGTCGTCGCCGCCAGCCAGCTAGGCTTTTTATTGGCACGCTGGGCCGGACGGCCGTTAGTCCATCGTCTGGCAGATCGGGCAACTATTGAAAAATGGGAAACCATTGCTGAAGAACGGGGCTTTCTCTTTTTCACCATCGCCTTTGTGCTGCCGGTTTTCCCCACCGATCTGATGAACTTTGTGGCGGGCCTGACCGGCATCTCTTCAAGAAAGTTTTTGGCCGCCAACTTTTTGGGTCGGCTGCCCAGCGTTGTCTTGCTAACGTTGATTGGTTCACACGGGCTGGAGCTGTCGAATACAGTTTGGGCACTGTTGGCTTTAGGGGTAACGGCCGTTTACATCATCGGCCGTTTTACCATCTTGCGTATCGAGCAAAAATACCGCCCCCGTCGTTAGCTTTTCTGTTGATTGTGGGGTACGATTTCCCCTGTTAGGTAGTTATCTAACAATCAAGTCGTTCCCAATAAAAATGGAACACAGATTAACGCAGATGAACACAGATTAGCTTCTTTTATCTGTGTAATCTGTGTTCATCAGTGTCCAATTTCTTCATTCTCCTTCTTTCATTTGGAACGACTCTAGTCCATTAAATAGGAGTGGTTTCGTGGAAAAAAAGTATCAGGAACTCAAGACACGTCTGAGAGAAATTAATGATCTAAACTCGGTTAATGCACTGCTGAACTGGGACCAGAGCACTTACATGCCGCCCGGCGGCGCGGCGGCCCGGGGGCGGCAGCAGGCCACCATCGGCCGCATTGCCCATGAAAAGTTTGTCGATCCGACCATCGGCAAGCTGCTGGATGAGCTGGAACCGTGGGCGGAGAGTCTGCCCTATAACAGCGAAGAAGCCAGTCTGATTCGGGTGACCCGGCGCAATTACGACCAATCCGTGAAGGTACCGGCCCAACTCATTGCGGCCGTTTCTGAACATGGCGCAGCGGCATATCAGGTTTGGGCCAAAGCCCGGCCAGAAAATGATTTTGCGGCGATACGGCCGTATCTTGAAAAAACCCTCGATTACTCTCGCCAGATCGCCAACTGCTTCCCCGGCTACGACCACATCGCCGACCCGCTGATCGACTTTGCCGACCAGGGAATGAAGGCAGAAACTGTCCGTGCTGTCTTTGCCGACTTGCGCGAGCAGCTGGTGCCGCTGGTACAGGCCATCACCGAACAAGAACCGGCCGACAACAGCTGCCTGCACCAAACATTCCCCGAAAGTGAACAACTCGCCTTTGGCTGGCAAATTGCCCAGGATTACGGCTACGATACCAACCGGGGCCGCCAGGATAAAACCCACCATCCCTTCATGACTAAATTCTCGCTGGGCGACGTGCGCATTACCACCCGCACCAAGGAAAACGACCTGAGCGAAGCGCTGTTCAGCACCCTGCATGAAACGGGGCACGCGCTTTATGAGCAGGGGATCGATATGTCATTGGAAGCCACACCGCTGGCTGGCGGTACTTCTGCCGGCGTGCATGAAAGCCAGTCTCGCCTGTGGGAAAATTTGGTGGGCCGCAGCCGGGGCTTTTGGGAGCATTATTATCCCAAGCTGCAAGCCGCCTTCCCAGACCAGTTCAAAAGCGTGCCGCTGGACACCTTTTATGCGGCCATCAACAAAGTGCAGCGCTCGCTCATCCGCACTGATGCCGACGAGGTAACCTACAACCTGCACGTCATGATTCGTTTTGACCTGGAGCTGGCACTGTTGGAAGGGGATCTGGAGGTAAAAGATTTGCCCGAGGCGTGGAACGGCCGTTACCAATCCGATCTCGGTATTCAGCCACCCAGCGATGTGAATGGCGTGCTGCAAGATGTGCATTGGTATGCCGGCATCATTGGTGGGGCGTTCCAGGGCTACACATTAGGCAATATCATGTCTGCCCTGTTCTACAATGAAGCCTTAAAGGCTCACCCAGGCATCCCCAGCCAGATTCAGCAGGGCCAGTTCGGCACGCTGCACACCTGGCTTCAGGACAACATTTACAGCCACGGCAGCAAATTTACTGCCAACGAACTGATCGAGCGTGTCACTGGTGGGCCGCTCACCATTGATCCCTACATCGCCTATCTTAAGCAAAAATTCGGCAACCTGTACAATTTGTAGAATCAAAGCGTGGCAGTCCTGGCCAATTTTAAGGATTGTCACGCCTTCTGCAAGCGAAAATCAAAGACCGACACAACTGTGTTGGTCTTTTTTTGTGCCAAAATTCTCAATACCACAACTTCATCCCTTCGAATCCGTACAGTTTGGTGTGAGGTCAGGCAGTTGGGCCTGATCTGCCGAAGACAAAAAACAGATAACTTCTTGAGGTGAAAACGATGAAAAATTACAAAACAATTCTGATGCTGCCGCTGCTGCTTTTGCTCATCGGCTGCATTGAACGCGTTGCGGTTGGTCCCACACAAACCAACAGCCAAACGGTAGAACTAGGCGACATTGATTCTGTGCAGGTAGACATAAAAATGGGTGTGGGGCAGCTAGATATTGCCAGCGGTTCAGCCAATTTGATGGATGCAGAATTTACTTACAATATTGAAGATTGGCGGCCAGAAGTCCTCTTTGAGCAGCGTGGTTCGCGTGGTGAACTCACGGTATCCCAGCCGGATGGTGAAATCAACGGCATTCCCGACGACGATATTGAGTACCATTGGCAGGTTATTTTGTACGATGACATTCCGATGGATATGGATGTTGATTTGGGCGTCGGTGAAAGCGATCTGAACCTGAGCGGACTTGATCTGCAAAGCCTGGTTGTGGACACGGGCGTAGGGGAAGCTACCATTGATCTCACCGGAGATTGGCCGGAAAGCTTCGACGTGCGCATCAACGGCGGCGTGGGTGAAACCACCGTCTACCTGCCGGAAAACGTTGGCCTGCGCCTGGAAGCGGACACCGGCATTGGCTCTTTGGTGGTCAATGGCTTGCAAAAAGAAGGGACTTCCAACGTTTACACGAACGCCACTTATGGCGAATCTGACGTAGACATCACGCTGGACATTAATGGGGGAATTGGCGAAATTACGGTGCAGGTTGGTCGTTAGCTAATCTAAATGAGCAAAGCGAAAGCGCCAAAGCAAACGGCCGTTTGTTTTGGCGCTTTTTTAGTTTACAGAGAAGTTACCCATATCCTGCCGGGGGAACTGCTTAAGCAGATCAATCTCGCGCCGGTATTGATTGGTGAGAAAGTTAAGGGCATTAGACACTTTCTTGGCTTCCAACAAAGATTGCTTGGTTTCCAGCGAGACTTGCAGCAGCGAAGCAGCCATATGATTTAATGCTTCTGGCTCGGTAGGCACCTGGGTGGGGTCAAATTCGATATTGTCGGCCAGGGTAGTGAGGGTTGTGAGATAATTCAACACCAGCGGATGCAAATCATTGGCGGCGGCTTGCAGCGGACCAGATTTCTCCGGCAGGTAAGGCAATCGCTCCACCTCGCCCACCAAATACGGCCGATTCCGCTTGAGCGCCAACACCCGAAACCGCTCTTGCCCAATGGTCATGATGAGCAAACGGCCGTCTTCCAGTTGCTCCATCTGCGTGATCGTCACCATACAACCAACATCATGGGGAATGACAGCTTCGTCTCCTTCCGCCTGGCCTTGTCTAATCAGCAAAATGCCAAAGGGGGATTTTGCATCCACACAGTAGCGCACCATTTCCAGGTAGCGCGGCTCAAAAATGTGCAGTGGCATCGGCCAGCCGGGGAAAAGAACGGTGTTGAGAGGGAACAATGGAATTTCCATGTACCTCATTATACACAATCTCACCGTTTGTCAGCCGGATTTCATCGTTTATTTAACAAGAATCCGGTACTACGTCTGGCTGGTTCGCTCGCGGCTGATGACGAAGGATTCGTCCAAAAACCAGAGACCGCCGTTGCGCCGGAGCACTTCGCGAGTGGCTTCCAGATAGGCGCCGCTGTTGAGCACTGGATTGAGTCGCTCATCATCCATTTGCGCCACGTAAACGGCCGCATTCCACGCCGCCAGCAAATTAGACGTGCCAATCTGGCTGGTTTCCCCCGGCAAGGAGTGCAACTGGTAAGTAAAAAGGGGAGCGCTCATCAGAAAAAATATCAAAAATTCGATCAGGATGGTTTTCAGCCAATACCTTGCGCAATTCTTGGATGAGCAAATGACGCGGCGTCCAAAACGGGTCTTCGTCGGGCCAGATTTTGCGAATGATCTCCATGCCGGGATCGCGCCCGGTGGACTGCACCACCACCATGCGCCCACCCGGGGCCAACGCCGAAGCCAGCGGGGCCAGGACATAGTTGACCTTTTTTTCGGCCGTTTGCCGGGCACGATACGGCTGGGCGGCAATGATTAAATCATAACCGCCTTCCAACGGCCGTGGCCGGGGAATGGTGGAATCGAGAATAAATTTATGGTCTTCACGGTAAAGGACAACGACAGACGGCCGTACGTACAAGGGGTTGCCCGTTTTGGGACTGTTGCGCGTTTGCCACCCCTCTACCAGCTCCGACTGCAACGCTTTGATCTGGTCTTCAAAATCATAAGCTGTATCGCCTTGCAGGGGCACGTCCAGCCAGTTGACCGCCGCCTGCATTTCCGGGTTGCGCGGCCGCAGCCAGGGCGCTTCTGAATAATACATATTGGTTAGCACCACGACAGTCATGGGGTGCTCAGCAAATCGCTCCGCCAGCTTGTTCAAGCCCAGCCGGGCATCCTCCACGCTGGTCTCTTTGGCCACAATCAGGAATGGAACGGTGGGAAAACGGCGATGCAAATTTTGCATCACGCGCATGAGAACGGTGCCATCCCCCATGCCCGCATCAAACAAGCGAAAGTCAGGCGGCGTGGGATGGATCTGGTCCAGCTCCATGCCCACCCGCTCGGCGATGACCCACTTTTCGCTGGTGGTCGTCACAAAAAGCAAATACTTTTCCCGATTGTCAAAAAAGCGGAAATGTTCAGGCTGTTCGTTTTGGCTGGTCATAGTGAAAAACCCTAGGGTTTGTAGCCAAGTTTGGCTGAGATTCTTTTGGCTGTTTCCTTTACCAGTTCACCTATCTCAGGGACACGGTCAGGGGTAAAGCGAATGGCGGGTGCGCCTAGACTAATGGCGGCAATGACCCGCTCATCGTGGTTAAACAGGGGTGCACCCACAACGATCAAGCCTTCTTCCAACCATTCTTCTACAAAAGAGTAACCGCGCTCACGAATGCAAGCGAGTTCCTGACGGAGAACGGCCGTATCCGTAATCGTCTTTGGCGTGAGGGCGGGTAACGGCCGTTTCAACACCGCATCCACCCGTTCCTCCGGCAAATAAGCCAGCATGGCGATACCGGTCGAGGTGGCATACATCGGCCAGCGCGTGCCCAAAGATTGCAAGCTGCCCACCAGATGGTTGCCCACGACTTCATCAATAATGAGCACATGATCCTCATCAGACATGATTTCTAGCGTGGCTGTTTCGCCGGAAACAGCCGCCATTTGTTCCAGCTCCGGCTTGGCCAACGAGCGCAAATCGTTGCTGCGCAGGGCACGGCCACCCAGTACCACAATTTCCGGGCCCAGGATGTACGTTTCGGCAGACGGCCGTCTGGCCACCATGCCTTCACTTTCCAGCGCGGTGAGCAAACGGTAGGCGGTGGTTTTGTTCAGCCCCACCTCCTGCGCCAGCGCCGCCAGGCTCCACTCACGGTGCTCATCGTCAAACACCTTCAGGAGCGACATCGCCCGCAGGACGGATTGGGTACCGGGATACGGCTGCGTTTTTGTTTTCATAGAGATTGGATTGGCCACAGAGTTCACAGAGAAAAAAGAGAATCTCTTAAAACTCTGTGAGCTCTGTGGCTAAAAATGCCACTTCTCACTTTTTACTTTTCACTCGCCTCTTCGTCTTCTGCTTCTGCCCCATTCCCCTCTTTCAACTGCGGCGCAACGGGAATGTTGTTCGTGTCAATGCTGCCCACGCCGAGCGGCGTCCATTTTTGGGCAATCTCCCCGCTGCGCAGGCGATGCTCCGCCCCACCGCGGGCGTGGGTGCTGGAGAATCCTTCCGGCTCGATGCTCATGCGCTGCCCTTGCAGCAGGCCATGAATGCCTTCCTGGCCCGGCTCTGGACGAGGCGCAATGAGCGCCTCCTGCGACTTAATAGCGTCGGGATCGTAATCCAGCGGCTCCTGGTAGGTGGTGATAAACCCTTCAAAATTGCGCAGCACCACCTTGCCCGGCGATTGGGAAACGATGTAGTTGGGCTGCACCGGAATTTTGCCGCCGCCGCCGGGGGCGTCCACCACGTAGGTAGGCACGGCGTAACCGGAAGTGTGGCCGCGCAGCCCTTCAATAATTTCGATCCCTTTGCTCACGGTGGTGCGTAGATGGCCGGAGCCTTCGACGAGGTCGCATTGGTAGAGGTAATACGGCCGTACCCGAATCTTCACCAAATCATGCACCAGCTTGCGTTGGATGTGAACGGAGTCATTGATGCCCGCCAGCAGTACGCTCTGGTTGCCCAGCGGCACGCCGGCGCGCGTCAGCCGATCACAGGCAGCGGCCAATTCCGGGGTGATTTCTTTGGGATGGTTCACGTGGATGTTGAGCCAGAACGGATGGTATTTGCTCACCATCTCACAAAACTGCTCATCCACCCGCATGGGCAAAAAGACCGGCACGCGGGAGCCGATGCGAATAATTTCTACATGGGGAATGGCGCGCAGGCGACCCAAAATCATATCAACCAGCTTGGGCGCCAGCACCATCGGATCGCCGCCGGAGAGCAGCACGTCCCGAATTTGCGGATTGCTCTCGATATATTCAATTTGCGCGTCGAACTCGGCGCGGCTGAACGTTTGCGTGGGATCGCCGACGATGCGGCTGCGGGTGCAGTAGCGGCAGTAGCTGGCGCATTGGGTGGTAATCAGCATCAGCACCCGGTCCGGATAGCGGTGGACCAGGCCCGGCACCGGCGAATGTTTGTCTTCCGCCAGCGAATCCTCCATCATCGATTGGAAGGGGACCATTTCGGCATCGGTGGGGATGACCTGCTTGCGCACGGGGCAGTTGGGATCATCGGGATCGATGAGGCTGGCGAAATACGGCGTGATGTCCACGCGAAATAAGCCATTGGTGCTCAACGCCTTGCGCTCAGACTCGGTAAGATTGATCACCTTGCCCAACTCTTCTACGGTGTTGAGCCGGTGGCTCATCTGCCAGCGCCAATCCATCCATTTTTCATCCGGCACGTCGTGCCAGTAGGGGGCACGCGTGAAAATTTCTTCGGTAATTGGTTGTGCCTTAGCGGCACTTGGTCGTGCCTCGGTGGCACCTGGTTTTGCTTCTTTAACAGCCATAGTTGTTGCTCCTCTTGCGTTTCACAATGTGAAATGCGGTTTCATTTTTTATAGCCGCAGAAGTATAACGTTTTTTGGCAAAGTTGTCACTGACCTTTCGATAATAAATTAAAGACTATGGCGGATTTGGCAGCACATTAGCGGCCAAGTCCGTGTAAATAGATGACGGTAAGTCCAACAAATCAAGAATACGGCATTGCAAAGGCGTCAACGGTGTAATGTGAACGATACTTTGACCAGGCAATTGAATCAGCGACAAGGTGACATTAGCAAAAGCCGCCAGCAAACGCTCGGTCGTCGGTCTTTGAGTTTGCTGCTTGGGATTGCCGGGAACCAAACCGGCCAAACCAGTGGCTTCAGCAGCCAAAGCCCGTCGGGCGACAAATTCAGTCAGGGTCAAGATACGCAACGCCAGCGACAAGAGCCGCACCAATCCCTTGAGATGGTCTTCGCGCTGCACATAAACAGGGCGCAAACCCAAGGGGCGACCTTTGAGACGGGAAAAATCCCGCTCAATGTTAGGTGCCCCACGATAGGCATGAACCGCTTGAGCCAGAGACAGAGTGTCTTCGGGTGCATTGAGGACATACAAACGCCAGCCTCGGGTGCGATATTCGTTGGCAATCGCTGCCTCATTACGCTGCACATGAAGTTGGTAGCGAACCGTTTGCGCAACACAGGCCGGTCGGTCTTTGTACTTGCGTTTCTGGTGTTGGCTGACTTGCCGTTCGTAGGTCAAGTACAGCAAATCGGTAACACCATGTTTTTGCGAAATGGCTGCGGTCGCCGCTTGCAAGGCGGCCAGGTCACTATATTGTCGTTTGCCACGGCCGGGTGGTGGGGTCAAGGCCAGCAGTTTTTCTTCGGCTCGTTGCAAGCGACCTTGCAACCCACGATACTGACTTTGTGCCAGATTGGGCGAGTAGATAACCAAGACGCGCTCTGTCCAGACCACCGGTTCCCCGGCCACCTCGGCTTCCTGCTGGCGAGTTGTCTCATAACCTTGGGCTATCAACTCTGGCTCTTGCTCATCTATTGGCTGACGAAACACATCAACCAGTTCCTGCTCCCCAGCCAGTGCCGCAGCTACCAATTGCGTCAACAACTCGCTTTGGCTGCCTTTGTGACTCAGTGGGGTCAGATAGTAGTCACCACCAGCAACGATATGAGCACGGGTGGCCAACGCTTCCATCTTACTATCACCGATGTAGAGCAGCCCTGTCTGTCCCAGCACGCTGCGTACCTGGTCAACGGCTGGAATGTAAAGGCCATCGTCAGCGACGCTGCCGGCCACCATCTGTGTCACCAGGGGTGCCCCCATGGGGTCCAGACTGGCCAGCATCACCTTCAACTGGGCCAGGTCTGGTCGGTGGTCCTTGCTATGACCATACCGAATCAACTCAGTTCCCTCTGGGTCATGGTGCAGCGAAACTGTGGTGCTGTCCAGGCGGACAGTGTGCTGCGGCAACTGATAAACGCGAATGGTTCGCTGTCCCAACGCCTGCTCAATCGCCGTCCAACTGGCATCGTCACTCAAGTACCGCAGGATGTCTCCCAGCCGGTCATCACTGAAATCTGGCACCGTCAAGTCGGGATTGAGCAAGCGCTTCAGCGTCTCCAGATGCGTTGCCACCCATGGCGCTACATAGCTCAAGCGATGGTCCGATTCCGACAAGATGAAGGTCAACCAGGCCATGATGGTTTGCCCCACACTCAAGCCTTGTCGTCGCCAATGAGGGGTAATGATGGTGTCGATGACCTCGGCCAATCCCATCTTCTGTTGTTGTCCGATCAGCAACGGAATGTCGTCGACCCGTTCGTTTTGTACTTCTACTTCTGCCATGCACAGAAGTTTAGCCGTATTCTGTTTTTAAGGTGAGTTTATTGTCGAAAGACAAG
>PABI01000115.1 GCA_002699125.1 Anaerolineaceae bacterium | reverse complement strand
TTTCAACAAATAGCCCATAAATTGTCATTCTGAGCCGCTTTTGGCGAAGAATCCCTTCAAGCTTGACCCTGTTTGAGTCATGCCATCCTTAGAGGGATTCTTCGTTTCACTCAGAATGACAAGGCAAGGTGCTTGGGTAATTACCCGATTTATTTCTTAAACGTTAACCAGATTGTTCCAATCTACAACTAATTTACATAAACTTCTAACTTTACCCCTGCCCAGGGGAATGTTACAATGTGACCCATACTAAAATCACGCCAACACCGTACCCGCACAACAAATGATTGGCAGATTGGAGATAGCTTACTTTCTAAAACATAAAAAGATTTCTCGCCAAAAGCGGCTCGAAATGACAAGTGAAGGTTCTTGGCAAAGATTAGCGGATTAGTTTTCAAAACAACAAATAATCTCCAATCTCCAGTCTCTAATCTCCCAAATAGGAGCCATTGCTGATTTGGTTCCGCACATTCGCAGACGTCTATGAGCAATATTTACAACCCTGCCCTATTTGTGAACCAGGAACGCAAATTCCTCGGCTTTCAAAAACTGCTGCGGCCCGAGACGCGGCAGGCGGTGATGCTCATCCAGGCGACCAAAGACATGGGCAAAACGTGGCTGGCGGGACGGATGCAGCACCACTGCCAGGAGTCCACCGTCAATTTACCCGCCGTCTACGTCGATTTTCGCAATCCCCGGCAGGAGCACCACGACTTTTTGGGACTGGTGCGCCTCATCCGCCAGCAGCTGAACCAGCCTGCCTACTTCAACCAGCTTAACGAGATCATCAACAGCTACAGCGACGCGCCGATTGGGGCCGTTTCTGGCCTCGGACTCTTGCGCCAAAACATCGTCAACAGCTTTAACCTGGAAGAAATTCGCGGATTATGCCTGGACATCACCATCAATTATGAAGAATTGAGCGGCGAAACGTTATCGGCCCGGGCCGGTTCGCTGGTGGCTTACTGCCAGCGCCGCCAGCTGCTCACCGTGCTCATCAGCCGCTGCGCCGAACTGCGGGTACACATCGATTGGTGGGATGGCCTGGATGCGTACCGGGTAGGAACGGCCGTCTCCGAACAACCCACCAACGCCGCCATCACCGAAGACAACATGGGCATCCTGCGCACCGACAGCGCCGCCGACCAAAGCCGCGTGGAGCGCCAGATCAACGACGCCTTTTTTGCCGCCCTCACCAACCTGGTGGCCGACCGCGCCCCGGTGGTGCTGCTGTTCGACTCCTACGAAGCGATCAAACCCGACGCCGACCGCTGGCTGCGCCAGGAACTGCTCACCCGGCTGCGCGACAGCCAGCTAGCCGACCTGGTTATCATCGTCACGGGGCGGCAAACGCCTGACCTGAGCGAATTGAACATGAGCAATCTGCTGGTGCAAACCCGCCTGGAACCGTTTGACGAACCCACTGTGCGCGAATATTTTGAAGAGCGGCGCAAAGTGGCCCTCGGCCTGGATTGGCGCACGATTCTCGTCACCAGCGGCGGCGTGCCTGGTGCCCTGGCCATGATGGCCGATCACGCCATGGCCACCACCAGCGCCGACGACGACTTCTTTAATGATCTATGAGCCTCAAACCTGACAGGTTTACTAACTACCTGGAAGGAAATGGTATCTTGAATAGCAACTTTTCTTAATGATTAGATGATTTCGTAAACCTGTCAGGTTTTTATCAATGAGCAGCGACGTTACCGCCACAACCACCGTATACTTGAACCGCATCCTGGATGAAGTGCATCCGATGATGGCTGACGCGCTGCTGCTGGCCGCCGTGCCGGTCTGGTTTAATGCCGATTTGTTTGCCGCGATGCGCCAGATTGACGACGGCCGTAACGAAGGCCTCATCGAACGATTGCTGCGCTACTCCTTTGTGCGCACTCTCTCCACCAGCGAAGACGAGCCCGACACCTACGCCATCCGCCCCGACGAGCGCGTCTTTTTGCAGCGCCGCTGGATTGCCCGCGACCGCGACGCCTACCTCACCGCCCATCAGCGCGCCCTGGATTATTGGGAAAGTGCCCCCGATCTCAACCCGCAGCAGCAGCGCCGCCTCATTTTGTACCACCTGCTTTTTGTCGATCAGACCGCCGGCATCAACACCCTCATCGACAGCTTCCGCCTTTACCACAAAGAGCGGCAAATCACTGAAATCGAGCGGCTGCTGGACACCGTCAACGACGCCCGCTTTTACCTGGCGGTGCTCGGACAAGATTTGGAACTGCTGGATGATTTGCTGCGCCACATGTGGGCCAGAGTTAACCAGCTGCGCGGCCTCTGGTCCAGCAGCCTGGCCACGCTGGAAACATTGCGCCACAAACCCAACCTGTCGCCGCTGCTGCGACCCTATGTCATTCGCGCCCACGGCGAGTCGCTGGCGCAGATGGGGCAGTTTGTGGAGGCAATTGAGGCGTATGAAGAGACGTTGATCCTGTTTGAGGCGGAAGAGCAGCGTTTGGTGACTGGGGAGGCAACGGCCGTTTCCCAACCCGAAGTTATCAGCAGCGTCACCGACCAGAGGCGTATTCAAATTGAACACGCCTATACGAAGCTGGCTTTAGGCGATGCCTACGTCGGCCTGGCCGAAGCCACCCGCGAGCACAACCCGCCCGCTCTGCCGGAACCACCCAACCGGCTGCACCAGCTGCGCGACTTTGCCGTCTTTTTGCTGTCGCTGCCGCTGCTAATTTATATGAGCATTTACCTCGGACGACGCGTCTGGCATCCCCGCTTCTGGCCGATACTGCTTGATCTGGACTGGATTGTTGCTCGACTGTTTGTTAGCGGGGCGCACGAGTACAAGCAGGCCGACCAGCTGCTGGAGCAGTATGGCGAGCCTACCGAAGCCGTCGCCGCTGATGAGAAGCTGGCCTATCTTTACCTGAGCCTGGACGACAACCAGCAGGCCGAAACGCTCTTCCGGCGGCTGCTGGCCGAAGATGAAGCGCCGCTGGGCGGCTACCGTCGGCTCTCCGTGAATCTAGGTCTGGCCGAGGCATTGCTAGGCCAGGGCGAGCCGGAAGCCGCCCAACATTACGCCAACGAAGCCCTGCCAGAAATCCGCCAATACGAGGATGATGCCCTGGAAGCCCGCGCCCGCGTGCTGCTGGCCGAAGCCCATCTGGGGCTGGCCGCCACCAGCAGCAACGAGGTGCAGGCCGCCATCCTCCAGTTTGAACGGGCACTTGGCCTGTACCAGCAGCTAAACGATGAGCTCTGGGTGACAGAGATTGCCGACCGGCTGCACGCCATCGCCCACGATGAACAGCTGGATGATAATCAGCAAGAAGCGGCGCAACGGGTGGCCACGGCCGTTTCTGAATACACCTATCCCATCCGTTACCGCCATCCCGCCACCGTGCTGTTCCGCCACGCCATCTTCATCTTCCTTTCCATTGTGATTTTTTTGCTGCCCCTGTACACCATCCGTCTAGATACCGGCAGCCTGGTTTCGCCGGCCATCACCTTCAAGGGGCGCGAATTTGTGCTGTGGCCGTCGCTCATCTTCCAGGAGCTCGAAGACACCCCGGCCAATCCTGAAGCGGAAGTCGAAATTGAAACGGAAGCGCCGGCTGTAAGCAATACGGCCGCCCCCTTCCGCTTCCGCCCGGCCATTACCGATGCCGGGCTGACCGTTAACGCCATTCCTTCAGCCGATACCGACGTGGCGCTGCAAGTTGGCGTGGGCATGTTGGTGGTGTATGTGCTGCTGTCAACCGTTGTGGGCATTGCTGCCCTGGTCTTTACGCCGCTGCGCACGTTACAGCAGGCCGGGCGGGGGCGCGTGCGCCTAAACGGCCAAAGGCTGCGGGTCAACGATGAACAAATCGCCTGGGAAGACATCACCAAGTTGATTGTTGCTGATTTGATGCTTATTCGTGAACCGTTGGCGGATGATTCCGATTTTGCCCTGAACAGCGACATGAAACAGCTCATCGTGCCCGGTAACACAGCCCGCTACGAAACTGTGCGCCGGCGCATCGAAGGCTACCTGCCCGCTGCACTGCCCCAGGAAGATTGGAGCTATCGTCTGGTTTACGGCCGTATGGGTGTCTGGTACATTGGCAGCGTCGTTGTGCTGCTGGTTTTGGCTCTGTTAGGCAGCCGCTTCCCCATGCTGCTCAACTATGATTTCCCCGCCACGCCGTACAGCCTGGCCGATTTGTACCCGTATCTTTATTTGGGACTGTTTGTGCCGCCGCTGTGGGCGTTTGTGTTACGGCCGTTGCAAATTCGCCACCACATGTTCCCCGGCAGCCGGCTGGCTGAGTGGATTGGGCTGGCGGGCCTAGTTCTGCTGCTGCTGCGGCTTGGTTCGCTGTTCTATCCTTGGTTCACCATGCCTGACATTTACCCCTCGCTGGGCATATTGCTGATGATTGGCGGGGCCACTCGCGCTTTCTGGCAGTCGCGCATCTGGCCTGACAAACCACGGCCGTATCCCGCCTGGCTGCGGTTCACGGCATTGTTCATTGCCCTATTTACCCTGTTTGTGATGGGCAGCCACCTGTGGCGGGAGGTATTTAGCTATCACTACTTAATTGTGGGCAACAGTCTGCGTGACCGCTCACTGCTGATGCCGGAACAGGAACCCGCGAACGATCTGGCCCGAAAGGCACTGGATGCCTACGATGAGGCAATTGAAACTGCCCAGGACAAAATTTTAGGCGTGGACACGCGTGCGGCCGTTCGGCTGCTGGACCCTCTCCTGCGTGATACTAAATCTGTCTGGTTCCAGGCGTTGTCTAACCGGGCCGCCATCTATATGCAGTTGGGTGATTTTGCTGACGCCCTGAATGATTACGATCAATTGGTCTCCTTTGCCGACAATACCGAACTGCTGGCCAGTCGCAACATGGCCCGGCTGGGCGAAAGCACCCAGGCCGATGAAGACACACCCGATTCCCAAACCATCCTCAAAGAACAGGGGAGGCTCATCTACAGACAGCCAAACAACGCCTACTACCGCCTGTGGCGCGGCGTCACTTACCACATTGAGGGGGCCTGGGAGGCAGCCGAAACGAACTACCAGGCTGCCTTGGAGATTAGCGGCGAACAGGCGTTGAACCAGCAAAGCCAGGTACAGGCGTGGACCGGGCTGGGCTGGCTGGCTTATGGGCAAAATCAGTTCGAGACAGCGGTGGAACGGTTTGAAAAGGCCATTTCCCTCAACGACGGCTCCGATGAAGCGTACCTGGGGTTGGGCTTTAGCTACTACTCCCTGCACGACTACGATAAAGCGTTGGAAGCGTGGCAAAAAACGGCCGAACTTATCCCCCGGGACCCCACCATCTACATTTCATTAGGCACGCTGCATTGGCGGCTGGGCATGCTGCAAGATGAACAAGGTACGCTAACCCAGGATCGCTGTACTGACCCGGACCTGAGCGAGGAGCAAAGGCTGGCCTCGGCCGCCGATCTGGAACTGGCCATCGAAAATTTCAAGACCGCCCTCTCCCTGCCGGGTCGCGTCCCGACCGACATGGCCGAAACATATCAATCGCTGGCGAGAGTACAATACTTATTGCGTAATTGCCCAGGCTATGATTCGGTCGAGGTGCGAAAAGACACCTATAACAGCTACAGTGAGGCCATTGAGCTAAACCCTGAGATAGCCCGCTACTGGCACGTTCGTGGGCGCATAGCTTACGAAATCTGGCGCAACCTCCCTGAGGACACCGGTCCCTCTGCCCGTGTCTGGCTGTTCGACGCCCTGGAGGACACCGACGTGGCCCTGATGCTCGACCCCGTCGATTTTGCTGATTACCAGCCCAATTTCTATCGAGAAACTATTTATCCCCACGCTGTAAACGGTACGCTGACTCAAGGGGACAAACGCTTTGCCAACGGTGAATATGATGTGGCGCTGGGCTATTATGAACTGGTGGCTACCCGCGCACCTGACGTGGTACGCGCGCCGTTTAAAGCGGGTTTGGCCAGCGTAGCCCTGGGCGAGTTTGCACAAGCGGAGCAATGGTACAGTGAAGGACTCCAGCGAGCTGAAGCCGCTGATGATGGTGCGGCCGTTCTGCTGGCCCAGGCTGACTTGATTCAGTTTGCCAACCGTGCCCAAGCAGAAGTGGACGTTACACCGTTGCTCAGCCTGCTGCGCAGCACAGAGCTGGAGGTTGATCCGGCCGATATCGAAGATGCGGAAACAGCGTTTGCCCTGGCCCAGGTAGCGCTGCTGGACAGACAGTGGCAGCAGGCGGCTTTGCTGGGAAATCTGGGTCTAGAACTGGCGGTGCTGACGGAAGATATTGTGGTGGTGCGCGCAGCAGGGGCCAATCTAGCGGCGTACCAGTTGAGTTACCCGGATGTGACGCTACAGGACATTTATTGGCCGTTATTTGGTGGGGTGGGAACGGCCGTTTCCGACCTGGAACGACCCGATTTGTACTGGCGCTACCGGGCCGAGTACGGCTTCCGTTTTGTGCAAAATATGTTCTCTGCCCAACCCGGCTGGGAAAACAACGCTGCCCGCGTCTACACGCAAATCATCGCCGATGTGGAGCGCGCCTACGAACTAAATCCCGAAGAGCACCAGACCTGGCGTGACTTTTTTGTGGACGCCAATTTGGGCTGGCACTATCTGCGACGCGGCGACAGGCGCTACCAGGAAGCTCGTTACCAGGACGCGCTGAACGACTATTTGCGAGCCACCCAACTCATCCAACCTACCAGCGAAAACGCGCTGAATGATCGAACGGAAGCGGTCTTCAAAGTGGGTCTGACGGCATTGCGGCTGGAGGAATTTCAACTGGCAGAAGAAGCGTACGCCGCTGGCCTGACGCTGCTGGCCCGCTATGAGGGCAACGACGCCCAACTCGGCCAGGCCCGCACCGAGCTGGAAGATCTGCTACTTGAAGAACCGAGTCTGACCCCTATCGGCGGTGCCATTTTGGAAGATTTGGATGAAGCGGAGTAATTGTGAATTGTGAACGGTTAATAGTGAATTGTGAATGGGGTAGTTGTGAGTGAGATTATCTGGGGGTTCGTTTTTTCTGAGGTTGCGTTTGGGGCGGGCTGCTTTATGGTTTATCAAATTTTGCGTCATCGTGACCGTTGGGATGGTTTTTGGGCGCGGCAAAATCGGCAGCGATTTTTGGCACCGAAAGGCTGGGCGAGGTCGCCCGTTTCCCAATTGTTCTCCTACTTATTTGCGATTGTCTTGCTCATCGGTGGTTTTTTAGGATTGCTCTCGTCTCTGATAAGCTTGCTGCCTCTAGCAAGATAACGGGTCACTTCATTCACAATTCACGATTCTCAATTCACCATTCACAATTATCCTTGATGCCCATTGGCCACGGGGATGATGAAGTGAAAGGTGGTGCCTTCGCGGTATTTGCTTTCGAACCAGATACGGCCGTCATGCAACTCAACCAAATTCTTCGTAATGTTTAGCCCCAACCCTGTGCCCGGCGACTGGAGTGCTTCGTCGTCACTGCCGCGGAAGAACTTGCTAAAAATCGCTTTTTGCTCGTCGTCTTTGATGCCCAGGCCGGTGTCGGCCACGGAAACGTGGACCACGGGCTGGACTTCGGCATCTTCGTTGACGCTGTTCATCTCTTCGGCAAAGATGGTGATACGGCCGTTTTCCGGCGTGTATTTGTAGGCGTTGCTCACTAGATTGGTCAGGATTTGGGCCAGGCGGGTGCGGTCGGCCCAAACGTCGGGCAAATTATCTGGCACTGTGAGCACCAGCGTTTGCTGCTTCTCTTCAATCTGCCCCCGCGTGGAGGAAGCGACCTCAGCAATCACATCGGCCAATTGAATTGGCTGCGTTTCCAGGTGCAATTGGCCCGATTCCAAGCGCGAGACGTCGGTCAGATCCGTCACCAGGCGGCTCATCCGGTTGACATTGTTGCGAATGGTGTCTAAGAAGGAGGTTTGGGCCTCGTTAATCGGACCAAAATTGCCGGAGAGCAGCAAATCGGCATAGCCTTTGATGGACGTCATGGGGATTTTGAGTTCGTGGGAAACAAAGGAGACAAATTCGCTTTTGGCCTGATTGGCCACCCTCATTGCCTCTACCAGCTGGGCATTGGCCAGGGCGATGGCCGCATGGTTGCCCAATCGTTGCAAAAAGGCCAGATGGTCTGGTCCCCACTGGTTTGCCTGGGTGCTTTCCAACATGAGTAGAGCGAGGACGGCCGTATCCCGATAAATTGGCAGTACAATCTGGCTTTGGGTGCGGGCCAGCAAACCAGCCCGCGCCGTTTGTGCTTCGTAAGCCAGCTCGCCAGCGTTGAGCGCCTGCTGCGCTGCGGGCAATTGATCCAGCAGCACAAACGGCGAATCCTCATAAATTTCGTAGGTGTAGCCCTGTGACGTGACCACGTGCAGCCGGTCCTCGGCCAGTGTACCCATCACACCAGACTCGCCGCCCACCTGGCGCAGCGCCCAGCTGAGGGTGATTTCCATGACCCGCTTCATGTCCAGCGTTGCATTCAGCTCCGCATCAATTTTTTGCAGCGTAGCTATCTCTTGCAGACGGTTTTGCTCTTTGTCATACAGCCGTTTGCGCGCCAGGCTGGCGTTGATGCGGGCGTTGAGCAAAGGTAAGTTAAATGGTTTGGGCAAATAATCTTCAGCGCCCAGCTCAATGCTTTTGACAACGCTGTCAATATCGTCGGCTGAGGAGATAACAATGACCGGGATGTTTTGCGTTTGGGGATCGCCTTTTAGCATGGGCAGCAGCTCAAACCCACTCATCTCGGGCATCATGATGTCTAATAAAATGATGTCAATGCAATGGGTGGCAAGCTTTTCCAGAGCGGCACGGCCGTTTTCAGCTTCAACGACTTTATGACCCACGCGCGCCAAACGATGCACCAACAGATCACGATTAATCTCATTATCATCAACTACCAAAATCAGGGCGGTATCTTCTTTCATTTGTTCTTCGTCTAACAAACCCCTCGGGTTTTTCACACCTGAGAATAATTTCCCTGGGATTTTACTTGGCAATATTCACGGATCGATTGAGCAGCATTTCAATTTTGGTGAAAAGCTGGGCAAACTGGATCGGTTTGGTCATAAAGGCATCACAGCCGGCATCAAAACAACGGCGCAAATCCTGGGAGGTTGATTGAGCTGTCAGGGCAACGATGGGAATATGGCGGGTTTTCTCGGCTGCCTTTAATTGGCGCGTGGCTTCCCAGCCGGTGATATTAGGCAGGCGCATGTCCATTAAGATAAGGCCGGGCAGCTTTTCTCCGGCCAGGCGCACGCCTTCCTGCCCATCTTCAGCAGTGATGATGGTATAGCCTTCATCACCCAAATTCAGTTCCAACAGGCCGCGAATCACCGGATCATCTTCTATTACTAAAATGGTTTTTTGCGTATCCTCTGCCATGTTCAATCCTCTACGGTTTTGACGATACCTGCCCAAAGCGGCATTGCCGGGTTGGAGCAAGTACGGCCGTTGCCCTCAACATATCCTCTTTTACTGAATAAACATCTGACAAAACCGAGAGAAGTACATATGACTCTATTTCTAGTGTACTGGCCAACGTTTCAATTTAACTTATGACCTTGTGGCGCAGTATAGCACAGGGGGAGACGGCCGTTTCTGGGCCAAAAGTAATTTTTACTGCCTGTTCACAGGGGAATTGGTACCAGTGAGGGGGAGGGAGTAAGAAGTAAAAAGTGATAAGTGAAAAGTAAATCCTCACTTATCACTTTTTACTTTTCACTTATCACTATATCTAAATCATCGCACCGACTGCAAAGCCCGCCACAGCGGGCCGTCCTGCCGCACGCCGCGGCGGTCGAGGTCGCTGCTGGCCAGCAGGATGCCGTCGGAGCAGCGCGCCGTGAGGCCGCGCACGATGCGGCTGAGGAGTTGGTTGCGAATGTGGAAATCATTGTCCATCGTCCACGGCTGGGCAGGGTCATAACTTTGCGCCAGGACGAAGGCATTGCTGAGGGGTTGGTTGGGAATGTCCCACCAGCCGGTAGCGGCTGTTTCCAGCCACACCTGTACCCGCACCGGTGAACCGGCCAGCAGGTAGCCGTAAATCGTGGAAATCATGATGCCGTTGAGGTCCGGCGGATCGCCCAGCTCCGGCGGATTGGCCGTGACCAGCCCCTGGTTGATGCCATCGATGAAGGCGTTGCCCACGGCGGCGGGGGAATGCAATCCAATCGCTTCGGCCGACTGGCGCAGGCGGGTGGCGGCCTGGACCAGCCAGTCACACACGGCCGCTCCGGCCACGTCTGGTTCCGGCTGGAAGCGGCGTTCGGACAGCAGGGTGAAGAGGCTGTGCAGGAAAACGTCGATGGATGAACGGCCGTCCTGCCCCGCCAGCCACAAACGAATCTCCTCGTACAGTCCGACAAAATCCATCCCTACCCGGCCAACAATGCGGTCCGGCAGTTCGGCGATGGGCAGCAGTTCCGGCCCCTCGGTACGATAGAGCGATTCGGTGAGCAGTTCGGCACGGGCGGCATCCAGGCCACTGATGCTGAGGGTGAGCGCCTCGGCCACGTCAAACGGACTGACGGGAATGTCCCAATCGGGATGGGCCAGGGCCAGCCAGGTGAGCCAGGCGCGCACGCGCGGTTCGTCGCGCGGGCTAGAGCGGCGGCGCAGCAGGAAGTAAGGCAGCCCGGCGTCGCGGAAGGCGTTGCCCAGCATGTAGCGCAGCGCGCCGTCCAGGTACGGGGCAATAATCGCTATTTCGGACGGGTGCAGATCGTGCTCGACCATCAGTTCATGCAGCGTGTCGGCCAGCTGCACCACCATTTCCCGGCGGTAACGGCCGCCCACCGTGCCCAAAATGGCTTGCTGCGCTTCGGCAAACGGCTTGTGCGTGTTCATCAGGCCGTTTTCTACCAGGTTGGCCAGGTGGATCAGCGGCGTGTTGGTGATGAAGGAGTCCTTGAAGTCGAAGGCGTAGGCGCTGAGGCTGCGGAACTTGTTGGCCCCCAGCGGATCGGCAGCGAGGAACCGTTTGTAACCGCCGGCAGCGTCGTAGGCAACGGCCGTTGTCACCGTTTCGTTCATCAGTTCGGCTACAAAATTTTGCCCGGCGGGGGTTTGCTCCTCGATGTTATCGACGAGGAGGTGACGGTAGCGCTCGCTGAAATATTTGTGAAATTCGGGATGCTGCACCAGCTGCGTGTCGAACACCTCCACGGCCAGTGACAAATCCAGCAGGCTGTCACGCAGGCAGGTGGCACGGAACTGTCGCGCCGCGTCTGCCGCTTCGTTCAGATGACGGATGCGCTCCGGTTCCCCGGCCCAGGTGCGAATTTGCCGCTCGATGGCCTCGTCCAGGCTCAGGCTGTTGAGCGCCGCCCGGTTGAGCGTGTCCAAAAGCTGGCTCACAATTTGCTGGGGGCGCAGGCGCAGGTCGGCAAAAGCGCCTTCGTTGAGCATGGGGGTGATGATGTGCCACATGAGCAGCTGGGCCAGATCATAGCTGAGGAAGGTGGGGGGATGATACGGCCGTTCAAACCCAGCCGGACGCGCTACCAGGGGCCAAAACAGCTTCACCATCTCCATGGCCATCTGGTTGTAGGTGGTGATCTTCAGGTCGGCGTACGGCCCCAGGCCGGATTGGTGCACGGCGTCAAGATAGCTGCTCGCCTGGTCCGGCTCGGCGACGATGACCAGGAGGGTGTAGGCCGGTTCGCCCTCGCGCAGCAGGCGGAGGAGGCGTTGTTGCAGGGCAAAGGATTTGCCCGTCCCGGCCGGGCCAAGCAAAAAGCTGGTCTGTTCCGCCACAATGGCGGTCTGTTGAGTGGGGGTTAGTTCAACGAGTACGTCTATCATAGCAAGGTCACGTCAGGCAACAAAAACCATTTGCCTTATTGTGCAAGTTTTACTCGGCTACCGGATCAGTTGGATTCAAGTACGTTATTGGTTTTCCCCAAAACGGATATTGCTTTGCCTCCGGCTGGTGACCCGAGCGGGGAATAATAATAGCCTCAACTTTTTCGCCCGCGTCAAAAGGCAGGTTTTCTATTGTGAGCGTTCCCTTTTTCACCATTGTGAGTTGGTATCCGTATACTTGCATTTTATGCCTCTCCGTGACAGATCGAAGTCATTGTTTTATAGCTGCATAATTGTAGCATAGGATGCATTGAGGTGCTTAACGGCCGTTAAAAACCGATCAATTTGCGAGCGACTTAACGATGCCATTGCAGCCTCCTGCGGCTGTGCTGCACGAGACGATTGTAAGCATGTTCATAGGTGCCATACCAGTTTAATGGCCTGCCAATTAACCTGGCTTGCTCTCTGGCAAGCCGTTGCAGGCGTACGTCTGGAGATTCAGCAGAAACTAGATTTAAGGAATCTTCAAATAAGGATGGCAGGATTGCTAAATTGCCAAATAACTCAGTTAATGTTTGATGTTGTTTTTGCTGGAGGAGTTGGGCAGCCGTGTAATAACAGCGCAAAAAATGCTGCGCCGTGGGCGACAAGCCGATCAGTGCGTTTTCAACATGCAAAGCATATTCGGGACGCTTAAGAAACAGCGGGATTAACGCCAGCCGCAGCCGGGCCTCGTCGCTGCTGGCCAGTCCACGCAGCAAGGCAACAGGCGATTCGGCAATTTCATGGTGTGTATCCGGCTGTCCAGCAAGAAAATGAACACCCAGCCGATCAAGTGATGTGGTTAGAATGGCGTTTGTAGGAGTGGGTGCGTTTGTCATGGGGAAAGTATAACGTTGGGGGGATGGGTTGCAAAACGGCCGTTCCTCACCCATCATCGTATCGCCTGCAACATCGGCACCAGCTTGTATTTACGGCCGTGCTGCGCCAACAGGCCATCCAGATAGCTGTGCCACTCAGCCTGGCGCTGGTGATGGAGATAAATTTCTTTGGCGCGACGTAACCAAGTTACGGCCGTATCGTACTCCCCAGATCTGCCCGCGTTCATAATTGCTTCGGCTAAATTTTTGCACTTTTGAATGCCCCAGTCGGGATATTTGTCTTTGGTTGGTGCCAACATCCGCAGCAGGTCGCCAGTAGCGAAATGAATGTTTTTGTCAATGGCCCGCATAACGGCCGTTAGCCGCCCCGCCTCTACCAAAATATCCAACTTCGCTGACGAATAATCGCCGGCCTCAATCTTATCTAATAATTGCGGTTGGAGTGTCTCCCATTGATTGCCGGCCAGCTGCTGAACGGCCGTATAATCGGCTAACTCATGAGTTGACAACACCGCTACCTGGGCTGCCTGCAAAGCAAGTTCCCTATCCCCGGCGGCCTCAGCCACATCGCGCAGCCATTGTCCCAGTTTTCCTTTTTCATGCTGCCAATTGTCTTCTAACGTTAAGCCGTGTTTACCGATGGTCCAAACGGCCGTCTGCTCCCCCAACTCCTGCAATCGCTTAGCCAAAGCCAAAGCCTGCCCCGCCTGGCGAAAATATTGCCTGGCTTCTTTGACTGCTTTTTCAACTTGGCCGGTTTGCACCAACAGGTGAATGTAGCGTTCTATCTGTCCCTCTGCCTCGGCCAAATAGATGGCTTCCTGGAGGCGTCCTTGCCGCTCCAGCACGTTGAGCCGAATCGCGGCCATCTCGTCAGCAAACCACGGCGCTTCGTCTTCCCACGCCCCTTTATTGGTGATGTTGCCCTGTAAGACTGAGACAAGGGGCGCGTAATCCCAACCTTGAGTAACGGCCGTTTCCGCCATCCCCAACTCACCCAAAACCTCTTGCCAATCGCGCACTTTGCGTCGCCACTCTTGCCGTGTTTTGCCCGTCAAGTCGTGGCTTAAGATTACCTCTGTCAGCACCTCATCCAGGTCAGTATCCCCATCGTATGAACCTTCTGTATATTCATAATAATCTTCAATCAAATCCAAATTATCACAGAAGGCTTCTATGACGGCCGTTATCAACATCCCCGCTTCATCTAAACTGTCCGCCGCTAATAAGGCCAACGTTTGTTCCAAATAAGGTGCCAATATTTTATGCAGCTCTTCATCCGCTCCCCCTTCTTCATAGTAGTAATAATCGTCATATCCTTTGGGGCCCATATTGCGCATCCCCATCCGAATGTCGCGTTTGACGGCCGTTACATCCACCCGGCTCACAATAGGCGCAGGCATCTCATCCTTTGTGGGCATTACCTTCGACCATTGCAATTCCCGCTCAATCGCTCGCAAAAAATCTAAATTTTCCGCAGCCACTTGAATAATGAGCTGCTTCAACTGTTCGGCCGTTAGATCTGCCAGTAAAGTGGTCAACGGTTCTTGTTGTTCTACCCCGCCGGGTTCGTGAACGGTGTGCAGCAGTGTGGCCACGATGTGTTTGCAATACCCGCCCCAATCATAAGGGCAACTACAGTTGGCCGTGACAATTTTGCCCTCCTTCACCGTCACCTGCACCTGATACGGCTGATATTCACTCCCTTCTATTTCGGCTGTAATCTGCTCACCCCGCTGCGTAATTTCGAGGACATAGCCGTTGTGGTAATAGTTGTATCCCTTTTCAAAAGAACTGCTATTGGCCCCCTTGGCAATCTCTGATTCTGTTAACTTTGCCACCTTATCAACTCCTTTCGGGAAACCTGATGGAGAAAACGGCCATCTAACCCCAAATCACGCACACGTGGGTACGGCCGTTACCGCCACATCCTCATAATTCACCACCATCCCCAAATAGGGTGACGGGTCGAGCGTATTGCTAAACTCAGGGGCAGATTATACCGGGCAGCGACGTCATTGGGGAGGATTGTTGTCCTAAAAGATTGGTGGACAATTTTCAGGAAATAGTGCACTGCCAATTCCCATCCCCCACTCTCCCTGTTACAATACCGTAACATATGAAGAAGAAAGTTGAGCACGATCCCGATATGTTAGATGAATATGATTTCAGCCAGGGCGTGCGCGGCAAGTATGTGCAGCGATTTGCCGAGGGCAGCAACGTTGTGGTTTTGTCGCCGGAGATTGCCGATATATTTCCTGATTCAGAATCCGTCAATCAGGCTTTACGGCTGTTGGTCGAAATTGCTGGTAAAAGTGTTGGTAAAGCCTCTGCCGCATAAGCAAGGCGATTCGGCCGCGATACCCTCTGCGTCCCTGCATTATGAGAATAATTAGGAGATACCATGCCCGCAGCCAAAATCTTTTTAAGCATCGGCCGAACCGAAAATAAGCAGCACAACCAGCTCGTCGAAACCGTCGAGAACTATTTGCAGATGAACGACCTGCTGCCACAAACGGTGGGACGCACCTATTTTTCCAGCAAGCAGCCCCTGGTCGCGGTGAAAGAGCTGATGCACGAATGTGCTGGGTCGATCATTATGGCCTATGAACGCACGCATCTGGTTGAGGCTATTGACAAGCGGGGCAGTTCGCAGGAGAAGCATCTTCAAGGGCTCAACTTGCCCACCGTCTGGAACCAGATTGAGGCAGCGATGGCCTACACATTGGGGCATCCGCTGATGGTGATTGTGGAGGATGGCCTCAAATATGAGGGGCTGCTAGAAACGGGCTACGACTGGTACGTCATGCACATCAAACCGGATGAAAGTTTGCTGTCCAGTGCGGAGTTCCAGGGGGTGTTTGCCGATTGGAAGCGGCGGGTGCTGGCGTATCAGGCGCAGAAAGAACAGCAGAAGGAACGGGGGGAAACGGCCGTCACCCAACCCCAGGTCCCGCACAACCTCCTCGTCCACCTGCGCCACGTCCTGGCCGACCGCTTCAGCCCCGGCGATTTACAAACCCTCTGCTTTGACTTGAACGTGGCCTACGACAATTTGCCCGGTGAGGAGCACCGGCTCAAGGCGCTGAACCTGATCCAGACATTGGAACGCACCAACCGGATCGACGATCTGATTGCCTTTGGCCAAAAAATCCGGCCTGATGTGAATTGGCAGTTGGATACATAAGGGTGGGTTGTGGGAAGTTGAGCAGTAAAAATCAAAGAAGGTAACATGGTTTTTCAGTAGTCCAACTTCCAGGAACAGGACGCTGTACGCGAAGCAGTCACCCTACGACATTAACGCAGATAAACGCTGATTTTTATTTTATCTGCGTCATCGGCGTTCATCCACGTTCCATTGTTTTTGACTACTAAAAAAAGCAAAACGGCCGTTCCTCGCAAGAAACGGCCGTTTGCCAAAGGAGAAATCACAGAAGATTATTGAAGTTAACCACAGCCGCCGCTGGTGGGCGCCCGTTTTAGTTCCATAATCACTTTGGACTCATAAATAAATTCATATTGGTGCGGATCGGGTTCGGCCGGGAACTGGCGTGCGCCCAGTGCCGCCGGAAAGACATAGGCCAGTTGGTCATCGGCCTGCGGCACGCGCGGATGATCCGCCAGGAATTCTTCGCTGCCAAAGAGGGTGAGCCAGTTGTTGATGCCGCCCTCCAGGATATACACATTGGGCACACTTTCGGCTTGCAGGGTTTTCCACGCTTCGGTTGCGGCCGTTTCATCATTGCTCATCACAAAAAAGACCGTGTTGGCCGGTTCCAGGTGCAGCGCCGGCACGATCTCCGGAATTTCGTCCAGCGGCACGTGCTGCGCATCTAAAATGTGGAACTGGTTGTAATCCGCCTCGCTGCGCACATCTAACATCACCACCTTGAGGCTGGAATCATGAATCTTTTCCAGCATTTCGGCCGGATGCACCTGCACGGTGCGCTCTTCCAGCGCCACCGTCTTCTCATCAGCAATGCGACTCCAGCGGTCCAGCGTCGTTGGTTGGCCAATAATGATCAAACCAACAGCAGCCAGTGCCAGCGTGCCGCCCGCGCCAACGCGCCACTTGGGTTCGGCGTTTGCATCCTTGCCGCCAAAATATTGCTCCAGCTTCTCAGAGCCCCAAAACATGAAGAGGGCCATGAGCACCACAAGCAATACCACGGTGCCGGTGGGCAAACCCAGCCAGTCGGGGATGGTGAATCGGCCCATGTAGGAGGAGTTCCAAAATTCGTCGAATCCGCCAACCGTCTCGCCAAAAAGGAAGATGCCAAAGAAGACGCCCAGGACAAAGAAGATGCCGTCCAGCTTCAGCGTGGCGGCGGCCACCAGCGAGGTGCCGGGGCAAAAGCCGCCGATGATAAAACCCACGCCCATGATCAGCCCGCCAACGATGCCCGGCCACAAATAAGTTGTGTTGACATAAACCAGATTGTAATCCAGCAGCCCAACGCCGGAAGCCAGGAAAATGAGGACCATCGCTACAACGATGGCGCTGAACATCACCTTGAGCACGGTCATTTCTTTAAAGTAAAACTGCGCCGCCAGCTTTTTGGAATTGCCAAATCCGGCAATCTCCAGCACGTAGCCAAAGGCAAAGCCAATCATCAAATAAACAACGTAAGAACCCCAATGTCCCAAAAGTTCAGTAAGTGGTAAAGGAAAAGTAGCCATTGTTTGCTCCTGAATGGAACGCTGATTTACCTGATAACCCTGATTATGAAACTTTAAATCAGGCAAATCAGGGTAATCTGCGTCCTATTAATCAGTTCCAGAGTTTGCGGACGAAGTAAGCCAGGGCATAGCCACCGCCAAAGACGGCAAACATAAAGGCCCAACTGCCCACGGAGAGCACCGCGCCGCCGGACAATGCCTGCCCAGAGGTGCAGCCACGGGCAAAGCGCGCCCCATAGCCCATCAGCGTGCCGCCAACGAAAGCCATCAGCCAGCGCTGCCGGGTAGAAATTTGTGGACCTTTGTTGGTTTCTAGCTTGATACGGCCGTTCCGCCATCCCGCCACAAACCCGCCGGCAACCGTGCCAATCGTCATAAACACCACCCAGTTATCCAGTGGATTGCGCTCGCCCCCGGCCATCGTCAGCAGGTAGGCAGTACGGTCAACGTGTTCGGGGGCAATGGCGTCTTCCACCACGACCAGCAGCCGGTTCAGACCGCCAGACGCGCCCAGCCCGTTGCCCGTCAGGAAAAACGCACCAAACAACACCACCCCCAGCAAAATACCGGCATAATACGGATTGACATAATCCTTTGCCACGCGTGAGGTCAAGGCCCGCAGCCCTCTCCGCGACTCCGATTTTGGTGAACTTAACGTCGTCATAATCGTGATCTCCTCATTTGTCACTCCCGCCTACGCAGGAACGACAGTTTCAAGCAAGTTTCGAAGGTAAACAACAATAAAAATCTGCGTTAATCTGCGAAATCTGCGGATTCCTTTTCTAATCATGGGCTGCGGCAGGGTCGTGGACTTCCACTTCGTCCCAGCCCAACATCATCGACTTAATGCCCGCCAGCGGCGTGTGGCCGGTGGTGGTCAGGTAAACATGCATCACAATAAAGGTGGCAAACAGCCAGGCAATCAGCGTGTGGAACGGGGCCAGGAACGGCAGCCCGCCCAGCCGCGCGGCAATTTCCGGCCAGCGCTGCGCCCCCCACATCAAAATGCCGGTGAGGATTTGCAGCGGCAGCAGCACGTTGAGAATGCCAAAATAGGTCACCTGCTGCAGCGGATTCAGCTTGCGCTCCGGCACCTTCTCAAACGGATGCGGCTCCCCGCGGAAGATGCCGCGCACATAGAACATGCTCTGCTCAATCGCCTGGTCAAAAAAGCCACGCGGCCGAGGCAGATATTGCTTAATCTCGCCGCTGACCAGATGGTAAAAGAGCGACAAAAAGGCGTTGATAACCAGAATCGCCGCCAGAATGTTGTGCACCTGCACCATGTAGGCAAAGCTGAAAATGCCAAATTTGTCCGGCTTGTGAATGATCAGCCCGGTGACGATGAGCAGCAGGATGGCCACGGTTTGCAGCCAATGCCACAACCGCTCGTAGACGCCATACATGTACATTTCGCGCAGCTGCGGCTGGCTGGGTGGGCGGCGACGCAGAGCGGCGTAACGTAAACCGCCGTGCAGAATCACCCCGGCAAACACCCCCAGGAAGAGGATGATGCCAATCCAGTCGATCACCTCCACGGCATCGTGGCCCAGAATGTAAAGACCGGCCTCACTAGTAACCAAGGAATATTGCAGCGTACCGTCATCCATGACGGAAAGTGTGCCGTTGAAGCTGCTGCCACTGTCATTGACAAAGTTTGGCTGCACGCCGCCGGGCAGATAGCCCGCCAACTCCAGCGGCTGGCTGATGCGAGATTCCTCGCCGTGGCACGTAGCGCAGTCGCGCACGGCCCAATCGGCCCCGCCCACGTTGTGGTTGATGCTGTACGGCTGGATTTCGCCGCTGATGCGTGGATTGTCCAATCCTTGTGCCACCAGCCGGTTGGTGATGAGTTCTACCTTGGCATCGCTGTCCAGGATGAGTTCGCTGGTGGCGAGACGGCCGTTCCCATCCCCATCAAATAGCTCAACAATCTCGTCGGCATAATCATCCCCATCAAACCAGGCCGCCTGCAAATCTTGCGCACGCACCGGGCGCTCCGGCTCGCCGACCACCCAGAACCAGGTGGAGACCAGGTTGTGCGGAGCCAGCGTGGTGCTGCCGTCGGCGTTTTCGCGGGGGAGCAGGACCGGTTCGTAACCCGTAATCAGGCTGCCGGACTGGCCCAGCTCGCCGTCGATACCGCGATATTGGCTAAGGGGCGTGCCGTCGGCCTGCACCGCCGTCCAGTCGATGGACTGCACTGCCGGGGCATAAATCTGGCCGATGTGGCACGATTCACAGCTCACCGCGTCCATGTGGCGGTCCTTGTAGGGCAGCCAGTTGTGGGTCACTTCGGTGCTGTGGCAGTCGTCGCAGCGGCGCAGGCTGTTATCGTACTGCGGCGCCAACGTCCCTTGGGCGCTGGAGCCTTTGGCAAACTCGTGCAGCGGGCGGTAGAGGTATTCGCCAAAGTCCAGGCGGCGCGGGTCAAACAGTAGGTGATCGAGCTGGTTTTCGTCAGATTCCTGGTAGTAGACCGGGTTATTGAGGGAATAATGGCAATCGACACAGTCCACGACGCGCTCCATGTGAATGTCCCAGGAGCGGGAAAGGGTTCCTTTGTCGGCCAGGTTGAGCCCGGAGTTGAGCAGCCGCTGCGGCGACATGACCTGCCCGGTCGTGAGCGTGCTCCAGTCGCCGGTTTGCAGGCTGTCCAGCGTGAGCGGCGTGTTGAGGTCGGTGTGGACGACGCCGTGGCAACTGCCGCAGTTGGCGTTGGTGGGGTCCTGCACGTTGACAAAACCGTCCCGCAGCAGGCCATCTTCATCAAAGGCAGCGGGGTTGTATTGGAAACGGCCGTCCACCATTTCCACCACTTCGCTCCCCGACAAAGTCGCCGTGCTGGCCCACTTAAACTCACCCGCCTGCATTGTGGCAATGCGGGCATCGTTGTCCGCTTCCGGCAGATGGCAGAGGAAGCAGTCCATCTCCGCCACGCCAGATTCTTGCCAATCCCAGGCCATCTGCTGGCCCGTGGCCGGATCGATGATGCTGGCGTCCAGGCTGTTGGCATCGGGAGCTAAATCGAGCAATAGCTCGCCATCCCGGCTGGTAACGGCCGGACCACCGCCGACATGCCGCTCGCTGAAGAGCATCAGCCAGCCGGGCGTTGTCAGATCAACCGTGTCGTCGCCTTCAGGAGTGAGATAGTGGTAAACCAGCGGATTCCATTTACCGAACGTGCCGGTGCTGGTGTCCCAGGAACGGCCGTTGCCCGTCTCCCCCGGCGTGCTCATTTCGCTCAAGCCAGCATCCACGTGAAAGCTATGTTCGGCAATGAAATCGGTGTCGTGACAGGTGCCACAGGTGTTCATGGTGGAGACGGGCTCGTTGCTTTCCAGGACGTTACGGCCGTCTGCATCCAGCAACTCAAAGTTGGGATGCAGCGGCGGGCCAGTGGGTGTGGGATCAGCTGGTGTGTCGTCCTGGGCCAATGTTTGTTGGACAACCAACAGCAGTACCGCCAGCCCCAGCAGGGCTATCAACCAAAATTTTGCAGAAGGAAGGTGAAATTTTCTTAGATCGTTCATCGAAAATCCATAATGGGACGCAGATGACGCGGATGACGCGGATTACGCAGATAAAAAATCAGCGTTCATCCGCGTTTATCCGCGTTCAATTTATTGGTCGTTAAGTGCACTGGTAAACTGGTCCCGACCGCCCCATTCCATGGGGTCGCCAAAGTAACCGAGCGCTTCCCAATCCATACGGCCGTTTTCGCCGTGGCAGTCGGTGCATTGCAGCGCGTATTCCTTGGGCTGCACCATGTGCGACAAATTCCAGTACATCAACGTTGGGGCAAAATCATATGAGCCGCTAAAGATCATGCCGGTCGCTTCGGCCCCCAATTCGGCGGCCAGGCCCCAGTCAAACTCCGTCCAGTAGCCACCCTCACCCACGGTTTTGGGTTGGATGAAGTAATTGTTTTCCGTGTCGTAAATCTGGTTGCCGCTGTGAACCTTAAATGGCCAGATGAGCGCGTTCGGGTCGTCGATGTTGCCCAACGGCTCGTTGATGAGCGTTGGCTGGGTGGGATCGATCACATCACCCAAAATGTAGCGATCGGCCGTGCCGTTGTACCAGATGTAGTCAGGCATGAAGCCGCGTTCATAGATAAAGCTGCCTTTGATGCGCAGGTACACATGCGGGTCTTCGGGGATGGTTTCATCCCCAGCAGTAGACCAGTCCCAATCCATCTTGGTGGGCTCGCGTACGGCCCCCTCAGGAATATGGCAAGTCTGGCAGGCAACGGTATCGACATGATCGTTGATGCGCTCATCTTCGTGGAGGGTGCTGTTGTGACAATCGGTGCAGAATACCTGGTTTTCGTTGTCTACACTTACCGACATGGCCCGCCCTTGAATCTGATGCTCTTCTGTTTTATGGCAATCGACGCACTGGAAGTCGTACCGGCCCATGTGTACGTCAATCTCTTCAGAGGGGAAGTAGAGACTTTCGTCCATGTCGCCGTGCTTGACGGCGTTGCCACCGCCGCCGTTGAAATGGCAGCTGCCACAGTTTTGCCGCGTCGGGGAGCCGACGCTTTGGGCGGCGGCGACCAAATCGAGCCCTTCGGCGGGACGGCCGGCAGTGCTTTTGCTGTACAGGCCGGTATCGGCGTGGCAGACGAGGCAATCGACGTTCAGCTCTTCGCTGAAGTCGAAGGTGCTGTCTTCCCAGCCGTAGCCGGCGTGGCAGCGGGTGCAGCCGGGCTCATTGCCCCGAATGCCGATGCAGTAGTTGTTAATCTGGTTGGCCTTGCCGATGGTGACGGGTTCGTCCCGGCCGGGCAGCAACACCGGCTCGCTTTCCCAGGTCCAGTGCACGGTTTGCATCATTTCGTGCCCGGCGGTTTCGTGACAATCCAGGCAAACGGCCGTAACCTCCGGCCCTGTTTCCAATAGCCCATCAATTAAATCCGTGTGATCCGTGTGGGGAATGGGATCATCCACATTGGCCCACGGATCATCCGCCTTCACCGGCTCATTGGGAATCCAAATGATGATGGGAATGGCAACGAGGAGCAGGGTAGCGGCTAATCCAACAATCCAAATATATTTGAACGTCTTCATTTAATCTCTACTCTCTTTTTTCTCTGTGGCATTAGGCTAAAACATTTGCCTGGCGCTCCAGGGCATCGCGCAAAATTTGGCGCATTGTGTTGAGCACCTCGATGATGCGCGTATCGGTGAGGCTGTAAACGACTGTTTGGCCGTCTCGCTCAGTTTGCACCAGCGAGCGCTGGCGCAGCACTTGCAAGTGGCGGGAAACAGTCGGCTGCGGCATCCCCAGATCATCGGCCAGGGCAGAGACGTAGCGGGGTTCACCATGCAATGCGTACAAAATTTGAATCCGTTTGGGATCGCCCAACGCCTGGCAGATATTGCTGTGTAATAAGCTTAACTCTTCAATTTGGGGAATATCCATCAGTTCACCTTATTGCTTATTAATGTATTCGCCTATCCGAATACATCGAGAGTATAGAAGAAGGCAATTTGGAGCGTTAGCGTTGGTTGTCATACAGTTCTTGTGACAAATGTCACAAGCATATAAACGGTTTGACATTGTAGCGTTGTGACGTCATAATGTTATGAAGCTCAAGATAAGTGGAGGAAAAGATGACAGCCCTGACAAAACGAACAACAGTGTATTTAGAAGAGAACTTGCACCAGGCCCTGCGGGTAAAAGCGGCCGTTTCCAACCGCTCAATTTCGGAGCTTATTAACGAAATGATTCGGGAGCGCCTGCAAGAGGACGCCGAAGATCTACAAGCATTTCGGGATCGGGATGCAGAACCGGTGATGAGTTACGAAGCACTGCTGCAAGATTTGCAAGCTAATGGCAAGCTATAAAATTGTCATCAAGCATTCTGTAGCCAAAGATTTACGCCCGATTCCCAACAAAGATGTGCGCCGCATCTTGACCCGTATTGAGCAGCTCGCAGAAAATCCACGCCCACCTGGAGCCGAGCAGCTAACCGGAGACATCAAGTACCGAATCCGGCAAGGCAACTACCGCATTCTTTACACAATTGAAGATGAAATTGTTACTGTGACCGTGGTGAAAGTTGGTCATCGGCGGGATGTTTATCGATAAAAAAAGTCTACTCTACCCTTTTCAGTCAAATTCGGTGGGGAGATCAGGATTGTGATAGTGATAGAAGAGCGTGTGGATTTGTGAGCGCGTGACGCGAGCGGTGGAAAGGTTTGGCGGCAATTGCTTTGGAGAAAAAAAGGCGATCTTGTCTGTTTCCAGGCTGGTTTGCGGCGAGCCGCTAATAATCTGGCAGTGGAAGAAGAGCTTGTAGACGTGTTGCAGATACGGCCGTTCCCCCCACAAATTCCGATCAAAACAGGCGACTAACTTGAGGGGCTGGGTGAGATAGCCGGTTTCTTCGAGGATTTCTTTGGTTACGGCCGTACTAGACGACTCCCCCACATCAATCCAGCCACCCGGCAGCGTCCATAGCTGATCCTGCCGCCCCCGCACCATGAGAATCTTGCCGTCCTGAAAAACCGCCCCGCGCACGTCTAGCTTTGGCGTGGCGTAGCCAATATTCTCGGCAAACAAATCGGCGACTGTGGCAACTTCAACCTGTCCGTAATGCGCCCCAATTTCGGCTGCAATCTGGCGAATGGCTTCATACCGTTCCACATCAAAAGGGTCTTTAGCATAAGTCAACCCATTCTGAGCAACGGCCTGCAACCGCTGCACCCATTCAAGCCATTTCACCTGGTCACCTTGTCACCCCGTCACCTTGTCAGCATCACCCCTGACGGAAGCGCAAATGGACAGCACCTAGATGAATCTCATCGCCGTCGTTTAGCTGGATGCCATATTCAGGAACCTTTCGCTCATTGACATAGGTGCCGCTGGTGCTTTGCTCGTCGAAGATGCGGTAATGATTGCCTTCCAGCATCAGGCTGGCGTGTAGGCGAGACATCGTGACATCATTTTCAAAGGCGATGTTGGCCTGGTTAGGCGAACGGCCGATTCTTACCACCGCCATGCTCAACGGAATCGGTGACGATAGCTGCGACACGGCTTCCAGCACTTCCAGGTACGCGACGGTGTGGGTGGGCGTGTAGCTGGCTTGCTGCTGTTCGGCAAATGGCTCACGGGGCCGGGACGGGCCACGCGGGACGAGGCTACCCAAATTGGTGAGACGGCCGTTCCGCCACAGCCAGAACAAAACCGCCAGCACGACAATTAGAGCAAACACCACCAGCAAAAAGCGTAAAATTAACCCCAGCAGGCCGCTGCCTGCGTCCAGCTCGTCGGGGATGTCGCGCCGCCCTTCGTTGACGGTAAGCACCACAATCGGACTGTTGGCCCGGATGCCCTGGTCATCAATAATGACCATTTCTACGCTGTTGTTGCCATAGGTCAAGCTGGTAATGTCAGCCTGGAAGTTGGTTACATCCTCTAACGGCACGTCGTAGGTAACGTCATTGACCTTGAGCTGGGCCGCTGTAATTTCTCGTTCGACGCCGTCCAGCCAGGTAACGGCCGTTTCAAACTGCAAGCGTACCGGTTCATCCAGCGCAGGTAGTGACAGCGTCCGGCTCTCCGTCGGCAAATTAATCACCACACTGGGCAAATTGTTGGGAATTTCAATGGTCGTTTCGGCAGAGACGGTGGGATCGGTCGCCAGACTCACCGACACAGGAAATGTGCCCGCGGCCAGTTCGGTGACCGTGTAGCGGATACGCGCCTGGTCGCGGAAGCTGCTGACGCGGTTCCAGACGAGGGGAAGATCGGCCGTGTTGTCCAGCTGCACGGCAATGCCCCCCGTTTGCGCCGCCACCCCGGCTAAAAAGCTTTGGCCAAAATCGGGCGTGGAGATGTTCTCGTTGTCCAGCCAGATAGTGTGAATCGGTATGCCCAGCTCTAAGGCCCGGTTGACCATATCCTCTTCTTCAAAGTTGGTGCTCACCACATCCGTGCCATCGGTCACCAAAACCAATGATGCGGCCATATCGGGATTGGGTTTGAGCGCTTCCATCTCGCCCAGCAGGCTGGTCGTGCTGTCGATGAGCGCCGTCGCCCCGGTCTCCGGATCGAGCGGGGTGGCGAACAGATTGCGCACGCTATTGTAAAAGCCGGTTGGCTCCAGAAGCTGTGCTGCCTGAGTTTCCCCTACCTGGTAAACAGCAACTGAATCGATCTGTTCATTCATGTTGGGGGCAGCAGCGTAGCTCTCAATAGCATCTTGCAGCAAGGGCAGCTCATCCACCACCCCTGGTGGAATGTCGATGAGGAAGACGGTAAAGGTGCCCGCAGTGCGTGCGCCCTGGTACTCAATTGGACCAACGGGATTACCGTTTTGCAGAATGGTGAGGGTTTCCTGGGAAAGATCGAGCGGGTTGCCCTGGCTATCACGGCCGTACATGTGTAGTTCCACACTGGGCAGGCTGCTCACATCGCTGCCGGTGATGAACAGTTGGGCAACGTCGGGGATATCGTCTTGGGCCAGGACGGCCGTTCCCGTCAACAGCACCATCGTGAGCAGCAAAAGGAATCGCAACCAACCACTTTTTATTGTTCGCATCATGTGAGTCTCTCTCCCTGGATTTACCGTGCTATAATAACAAACCGAGCGCAGAAAGTAAACATAAAGCAACCTACGCTCATCGGGTGGAACGCCTGCGGAAGATGGAGAAAATGGTCCAAATTATTCATAAAAATATCCGCAGATTGCGCAGAACTTGTCCTGAGCTTGCCGAAGGATTACGCAGATCTTTCAAGCCTTTAATCTGCGTAATCTGTGTGATCTGCGGATTGATGCTTTTAAATCCTGTGACGGCACAAGGGGATGTGCAGCTGCGGCTGAGCCGGCCGGATCTGTCCAACTTCCCCGAGGTAACGCTGAATGTGCTGAGCAGCGACGGCCGTGGCGCGCCGCTGCCGGAATCTGACCTGACGCGGTTGACGCTGCGGGAAAATGGCGTGCCCATCGCCGATTATCAAGTGCAGTTTGTCCCCGTGGGCGTAGACATCATTTTTGTGCTGGATGCCGACCAATCGCTCAACATTATTGACGAGGGGCGCAGCGTGACACGGCTGCAAACGGTGCAAGAGATGCTGGAGCGCTACGCCAGCCGCTTCATGAATCCCTCTGGCTTTGACCGTATCTCGCTGCTGGTGCCGGATGCGGCTAATGAAGCAGGCCAATTTTTGGTGCAGGATGCCGGTTCGCCTGATAGTCTGGTGAGCGCCATTCAAAATTACGAACCAGACCTGCCGCAAGATGTGCCCATCAACGCCATGATGCTGCAAGCCATCGACCACGCGGCAGAGATTCAGGAAAGCGGCCGTTACCAGGCCATCCTCCTCCTCAGTGAAGCGCGCCGCCTGAGCCACTTCCTCGACTTTGAAACCATTGTGACCGAAGCACAATCCATTGAGCTGCCGCTGTTTACCGCCATTTTGGGCGCGCAGGCCAGCCTGGACGAGATTGATGCCGCCGCCGCGCTGTACCAACCCACCCGGGCCTTTTACGTCCATGCGCCCCGCCCGGAAGAAGCAGACCCCCTCTTTTTAATCTGGCAGCGGCAGGGCAACCAGGCCCAAATCCGCTACGAATCGCTGAAAACGGAAAGCGGCCGTTACCCCATCACGGTCAACATAGGCAATCTCACAGCCAGCACGGAGCTGGTGCTGGAGATTGTGCCGCCACAAATTGAACTGGCGCTGCCCACAACGGCCGTTCAGCGGCAAGGCAGTGCCCCCGATTCACCTCTTCTGGATTTGGAACCAACTACGCTAGAAATTCCGGTGCAGCTGTCCTGGCCAGATGATTTACCGCGGGAGATTACGGCCGTTTCCCTCTTTGTCGATGGGCAACAGCAGCCACAGCTTACCACGCCCCAGCCGGACGAAGCAGGTATCATCAACTTAAGCTGGAACGTGCAGTCGGTAGACACGGGCGCATACCGCCTGCGAGCCGAGTTGACGGACGTGCTGGGCTATACGACTGAAACGGAGACAGAAGTAGTAACGATTACGGCCGTTCGCCCCGATCCGCCCACGCCCACACCAGCCCCCACGGCCACGCCCAGCCCCGTCGAGCGGGTTACGGCCGTTACCAACACGATCAGCCGCGACGATTGGCTGCTTATTTTGGCGGGATTAGGCTTGCTGGGCCTGGTACTCATCCTCATTCGCTGGTGGCGACGACGCTTCTTCAAGTCTTCACCACGCCCTCGACCCAGGCGGCAAACGGCCGAATCCGACGAGACGCAAGATGAGGTGGATGAGACATTGGTCGCCTCGCTGCAACTGGTAGAGGACGCTCCTGGCAACCGCACCGCCATCATTTTAGAGGAAGACAACATGGCGATTGGCCGGGATCACGAGGTAGTCCAGATTGTATTTGGCGACAGTTCGGTGGCCCGGCTCCATGCGCGGATTCGGCGGCGGAACGGCCGTTACTGGCTTTACGACGAAGGCAGCGCCAGCGGCACTTTTTTAAACCACGACCGGCTGGGCCTCAGCCCGCGTCAGCTGCAAGACGGCGACGAAATCCGCCTCGGCCGTATCCTGCTTCGCTTCCAGCTCCGCCCCCCGGCTGCGGAAGACGCCGCCCCACCCGACGAAGCCTCACTCGATGAACCTGAAATAGACGAAGCCACCGCCTCTGAGAGTGATGATGAGGAGACTCTGTAGCACATCGAGTCTATAAACTGTCATGCCCGCGCAGCAAATGGATTCCCGCTCTCTTTTTGTTGATTGACAGAATTAATCTATTAGTGGCAAGAGTACAACGAATGGCAGGAACCAACGAATATAACTTGAGCATCTTTCATTCGTTGATTCCTGATATTCGCTGTACTCTCCCTGAAAATAAGTTTTGTCAGTCTATCAGCTCTTTTTCCCCAGCAACAATGACCAAACAAATAAAACCTGATATGCTCCCATTTTGGTGGACTTATGATTGAACTTCTACAAGCCAATCCGCTGCTTTTGCTCTTTTTGGTGGTGGCCATTGGCTACTGGATTGGCCAGATTCGTATTGCGGGCAACAGTATGGGGGTTGCGGCCGTTTTATTTGTTGGTCTGGCATTTGGCGCGCTGGACCCGGCGCTGCAAATGCCGCAGATCATCCTCGATTTGGGGTTGGTGCTGTTTGTTTACACCATCGGCCTGGCTAACGGACCGGGCTTCTTCAGCAAGTTTCGCCGCGAGGGACTGCGTGAGGTGCTGTTCATCGTGGGCATCATGGCCCTGCCGGCGCTGCTGCTTTTGGGCCTGCACCTGGCGCTGGACCTGAGCCCGGCGACGACGGTAGGCATTTTCACCGGTATGTCTAACAACACGCCCGCCCTAGCCAGCGTTTTGGATTTGATTGGGCAGCGCGGCGGGGCGGATACGGCCGCTGCCGACGCCGTCGTCGGTTTTTCTGTGGTGTATCCGCTGGGCGTGCTGGGCCGGATGCTGGTCCTAGCTATTGTCCTGCGCCTGTGGCCGGTCGATTTTGCCGCCGAAGCACACCGCCTGCGCCACCAATACCCCATCGCCCGCGATTTGCAATATTGCACGATTGATGTGACAAAAGTAGCGATGACGGAACGGCCGTTGCGCCAGTTACGTCGCGAACATGCGTGGGATGTGTTATTCGGCCGTTTGTACCGGGGCGACAGTATCAGCCTGATCAGCAACGACACACAGTTTCAGGTAGGTGACAAAATTGTCATCGCCGGCACGCCGGAAGCAATGGCCCAGGTGGAAACCGACTTCGGCCGTCGCTCCGCCGAGGATTTGCTGCACGATCACGCCGTCTACAACAGCCGACGCCTCTTCGTCTCCAATCCCGACATTGCCGGCAAGCAGTTGGCCACGCTCAACCTGCGCGAGACGCACGGCGCAATTGTCTCCCACGTGCGTCGCGGCGATGTGGAGCTGCTGGCCCGCGGCGACACCGTTTTGGAATGGGGCGACCGCATCCGCGTGCTGGCTCCCCGCGAAGAGATTCCCCATCTGGTGGAACTGTTTGGCGATTCCTATGCCCAGCTCAGCCACGTCAACCTGCTCACGGTCGGATTCGGCATCACCGTCGGCTGGCTCATCGGCCTGATACCGATTACGCTGCCGGGCGGCATCACTTTTCAACTGGGGCTGGCGGGCGGACCGCTGCTGGTAGCGCTGGTGCTAGGCGCGCTGCGCCGCACCGGCCCCATCCTGTGGAAGATGCCCTACAGCGCCAACCTGACGCTGCGCCAGTTTGGCCTGATTTTGCTCCTGGCTGCCGTAGGCGTGCGCTCCGGCAGCGCCTTTCTAAATGCGTTTGCCGGCGGCGCAGGTTGGCTCATTTTTGGGCTTGGGTTTGGGCTCATTGTGGTGACGACGCCGCTGGCGCTGTGGCTGGGCTACAAACTGCTGCGCATCCCTTTCAGCCTGCTCCTGGGCATGATCTCCCCCCAACCGGCCGTCCTGGACTACGCCGAAGAGCAGGCACAAAATCCCCTGCCGGGCATCGGCTACACGCTCATGTTCCCCTTCGCCATCATCATCAACGTCATCCTGGCTCAGGTACTGCTGATTGCTTTGCAGAATTGGTAGTCTCAGTACATCCAATTTTTTATCCGCAGATTTCGCAGATTAACGCAGATTTTCCTTTGTTTGTTCCTTTCTTTGCCTCTTTGCGCCTTTGCGTCAAGTTTTTCACACGGGCGCTGTGGCAGCGGCGAGCAGCACGCGGGTGGCGTGCAGGCGCTGCATCGTGGTGCGGGCCAGCTGCTTTTGCAGACCGTAGGCCAGGTCGTGGTCTTGCTCACACAAATCGCGCAGGGCCAAAGCATCGATTTTGATCAGGGAGCAGGGCTGGGTGGTTACGGCCGTTGCTGTCAGCGTATACGGCTCAATCAACGCCGAAATGCCCAACACCTCCCCCGGATTGATCGTGCCAATCATGAAATCCTTGCGCAGGGCGGGCAGGTTTTCGTCTAGCACCACGTAGTGCAAATCAAGGCTACCGTTCATGAGCAAATACAGCGCCTCGGCTTTTTCCTCAATGGCAAACAGGATTGTGTTGGCCGGAACCTCGACCTCATCGGCAATCATCGCCACTTCCTGGCGCTGCTGGTGGGTCATAAAAGCAAAAAAAGGATACCGTCGCAAAAGTTCGGGAGAAACCATCTCTTCCTCCTAAAAGAATTTAACCGCAGAGGCGCGGAGAACGCAGAGGAAAAGAGAAAAAATCTGCGTAATCTGCGCAATCTGTGGATGAGAATTTTTATTCATGGTGTGCTTAAGCACTCTATTTCTGAACTGGCATGCAATAGGGTGAGTACGGCCGTTACCGCCTGCGGAACGGCCGCTTCTATTTCGGGTGTCAGCTCATCAGAAAAATCGTAGACGCGGATGGCTTCGATGCCCACGATCGTGATGTCGTCGGGCAGTTGGGCACCCATCTGGCGGCCCAGGGCGATGGCGGTTTGCAGCGAGGTGTCGTGTACGGCCGTCGTGTGCCCCGCCGACAAATCCGGTAACGCCTGCAAAGGAAAGATGGCGACATCACCGATACGGCCGTTTTGCGTTTGGATCGAATCGATGATGATCACCCGGTCGTAGCCGATGAGCCGTTCCATGAGGCTTAATCCACCCAGCGCCAGAAATTCGACCTTTGCCTGGGGAACGGCCGTTTGCACCGCCTCCGCCACGCGCCAACCTACCCCATCATCGCCCAAGATGGGATTACCCAGGCCAACAACCAGCGTCTTGCTACGATTCATATGTCCTCAATACTAAAAAATTAACCACAGAGACGCAGAGGGCGCGGAGTAATGAATAACCCCGGAGAAAAACTCTGCGTTCTCCACGGTAAAATGCGCTCTTTTATTAGCAAAATTGCTTCAGTACCTCAACCGGTTCACCGGCCGCATCCCGTATCGTTACCTGTAGCGGCATTTGCCCCGGCAGCGAATGGGTGGCGCAGCCAAAGCAGGGATCGTAGGCGCGGAAGGCCATCTCGACCATATTCAGCAGTCCTTCGTTCACGACTGTGCCTTTCTTGATCAGGCTCTGGGCCGCTTTTTTGATCGACATGCTGATGGGTGCATAGTTGTTCGTAGTGCCAACAATCAGGTTCACCTTCGTCAACACGCCCCGTTCATCTGTCCAGTAATGGTGGGTCAATGTGCCGCGCGGTGCTTCGACAATGCCCACACCTTCGGTGGGCACCTGGGTGGGCACGTTGTGCAGGTCGGGCGAGGTGATCTCCTCGTCCGTGGCCAGCTCCACCAGCCGTTCAGCCGCATAGAGCAGCTCGATCAGCCTCGCCCAATGCGTGGCTAGGCGCTGGTGCACCGGCTTGCCGCCCAGCGTCTCGTAAAACTGCTCATAATGCTCCTGCGCCAATGGCGTCGCCATGCCGTCAGCGGCGTTCAGCCGCGACAGCGGCGTAGCCATGTAGATACCCGACTCTTTGCCTTCTTCAAATCCTTTCCAGCCAACTTTTTTCAGGTAGGGGAACTTGAGGTAGGTCCACGGCTCCACCCGCTCAGCGATCCAGTCCGTGTATTCGTGCGGCGCATATTTGCCCAGCCGCTTGCCGTCGGGATCAACGACGCTCACCTTGCCATCGTAGAAGTTAACGCGGTTGTTTTCATCTACCAGTCCGATGTAATGCGTTTTGTGCGTGTAAATATCGCCCAGAATCAAGTCCAGGTAGGTCTGGTTGCCCAACACCATGTCGCTGAACAGCTTCAGGCTAAACTGGGCAAACTCAATGCCCCAGCGCCCCATCTCTTCAATCTGCTGCCGTTCTTCCTCCGTGAGTCCTTTGGTGACGCCGCCGGGAATTGAGGTGCAGGGATGGACCTTGCGTCCGCCCAACATCTCCACGACGGTGTGGCCATATTTGCGCGCCTGGATCACCTTGCCGCCAATCTCCAACCCCACTTTGTGAATGACGCCCAGAATGTTACGCTCGGCAACGGGGGCGTCTGGCCCCATGACAAAATCGGGGCCGCCCAGGGCGTAAAAGTGGGTGGTGTGATCGGTAAAGTAAAAGCCCATGTACAGCAGTTCGCGCAATTTCTTGGCGGTGGAGGTTGGCTCCACACCATAGACGGCGTCACCAGCTTTGGCGGCGGCCATGTGGTGCGCCTCCGGGCAGACACCGCAGATGCGATTGGTCAGCACGGGCATCTCTTCCACAGGACGGCCGACACAGAATCGTTCAAAGCCGCGCAGCTCCGGTATCTGGAAATAAGTGTTGGCCACATCCCCTTCATCGTTTAGGAAAATCTCGATCTTGCCATGCCCTTCCAGGCGGGTAATGGGGTCGATTGTGATGCGCTCCATAGTTGTTCTCCAGTGGAATGGTGAATTGTAGGCGACGGATCGTCGCTATTTAATTGCGAATGGTGAACGAAGACCCATTCACCATTCACGATTCACAATTCACAATTCACAATTAGCTCACAGCCTCTTTAGCAGCATGAAGCAGCGAATGGGCCAAATTAAAGCGATAGAAAGAACCGGCCGGATCAACGATGCCGTCGAGAATGCGGTCAATTTCGTCGGGGTCCCGACTGTCGATGACGGAGGCAACGGCCGTCATCATCCGCGCTCCATAATCCACCACACCTTCTGCCGGACCGTAACAGCCCACGCAGGCGGCGTTCACCCCAGGACACAGCGCGCCGCAGCCGCTGCGCGTCGCCGGACCGTTGCACAAAATGCCCTGCTCCAGCAGGCACAAATTGGGATCAATCTCAGTCACCTCGTGAATGCGCCGGAACTGGGTGATCTTCTTCACGTTGCGCTCGCGGCTGCATTCTTCACAAACGGTTGAGATGCCAGCCCCGATGACGCTGCCTGGCGGCGGCAGCTCTGCCTCGCCATGCAATGCTTTGATCACCAGCTCGACAACGGCCGCAATCTGGTGCGACTCCGGCGGACAGCCCGGCATATAGTAATCGACGTCCACCACCTGATCCAGCGTCTTCAGCACCGGATTGAACGTGGGAATGGTGATGGTGCCTTCGGGCATTTCGTAGCTGTACTGCGGCCGTATCCCGTCTGGATTTTCTGTGGAGATGCCGTCGTAAACGGCCGTAAAAATCTGCTCCGTCGAAGAAAAGTTGGCCATACCCGGAATGCACCCTTCCGAGGCACAGGAGCCAAACGCCACCAGGATTTGCGACTTTCGGCGCAGCAGTTTGGCCATGTGGGCATTTTCTTCATTGCGAATGCCGCCGTTAAACAGCGTCAACGTGATGGATTTATCTGGCATTGCCTCTACATCTTTGTACTTGGAGTCCATCGCCACCGGCCAGAACACCACATCAAAGTTAGCATCCACGTCCAGAATTTTCTCGCCAATGTTGAGCACGGCAATTTCACAACCGCCACACGAAGCAGCCCAATACATGGCAAATTTGGGTTTAACATTGGTTCCGTTGTTTTCGCTCATGCCGGCACCTCCTCCAAAACAGGCACGGGCACGCCGTTGCCGCTGGCAACATGCCACCGGCCAGGCCAGTTGAGCGGACCCAGCGCCCGTATTTCTTCCACCATTGTGGTGATCTCTTTGGCCAGTTTGACACCTTCAGCAGCACTGGCCCACACCAGCTTGACCCGGTCCGGCTCGATGCCCATCTGCGCCAGGGTGCGCTTGAGCAGCTTCACCCGCCGCAGCGCCTTGTAGTTCTGCTCCAGGTAGTGGCATTCGCCCGGATGACAGCCGGTAATCATGACGGCATCGGCTCCCTGTGCCAGCGCTCTAAGGATAAAGGTAGGATCAATACGACCCGAGCACATGAGCCGGATCAGACGAATATTGGGCGGATACTTCACACGAGCCGTACCCGCCAGATCGGCCGCCCGGTAGCTGCACCAGTTACAGGTGAAGCCGATGATGAGTGGTTCGAATTGTTCTGTCATAGTTTCTGCCTCTCCCTGTTTATGAAACTGCTTCCGCCATTTCTACGAGACGGCCGTTTCCAAATAAACTATGCGCCAGCAGGCCATCAATCTGGGCCATCACTTGTTCATTGCTGAAGCCAGAACCGCTGATTGCCGCCGCCGGACAGGCCGCCACGCAGGTGCCGCAGCCCTGGCACAGCGCATGATTGATCTCAGATACCATCTCTTCTTCATGGAAGAGGATGGCCCCATACGGGCACAGATCGTTGCAGATGCGGCAGCCGGAGCATTTTTGGGCATCCACCGTCGCTCGCACCGGCTCCAGTTCAATCTCACCCATGCTAATGCGGCTGAGCACGCGAGCGGCCGCCGCCGAACCCTGGGCCACGCTGGACGGAATATCCTTTGGACCTTGAGCGGCCCCGGCAATAAAGATGCCCTCCGTCATGGTGGCGACCGGGTCCAGCTTGGGATGCTTTTCAATGAACCAGCCGTTGCTGCTGCAAGCGATGCCAAACTTCTTGCCCACCTCATTTGAATCTTTACGCGGTTCCAGGCCTACGGCCAAAATCACCATGTCTACCGGAATGCGCCGCTGCCGGCCGACCAGCGTGTCCTCTGCTTGAATGATGAGCTTTCCTTCCTCAGTCGGCAGGCGGACAGCGTCGGTAACTTCAGCCACGCGCCCGCGCACAAAGAGGGTGCCTTCCTCCAAAAGTCGTTGGTAAAACTCGTCGTAATCTTTGTAGGCGGTGCGCATGTCAAGGTAAAAGTTATAGACTACTGCCCCGGTGCGCTCCTTTACCAGATGGGCAAACTTGAGGCTGGACATACAGCAAATGACCGAGCAGTAGTTGTTAAAGTTGCGGTCGCGGCTGCCCACGCAATGCACGATACCGACGGATTTTGGCTGTGTCACGCCATCGCGCAGCACAATCTCCCCGTTCGTGGGGCCAGAGGCGTTACACATGCGCTCAAACTCGACGCTGGTGAAGACGTTGGCCAAACGGCCGTACCCATATTGCGGAATGCGGCGGGCATCAAAGGTATCAAATCCGGTAGCCAGGATGATGTTGCCCACGGTCACCGTCTGGTACGTTTCTTCTTGAGAAAAGTCGATGGCATCGGTGGGGCATAGTTTTTCGCAGGCGCGACATTTTCCGTTCAGGAAATAGGTGCAGGTTTCCGGATCGATTACCGGATACTTGGGCACGGCTTGAGCAAATGGGGTGTAAACGGCCGTGCGATACCCCACACCCACCTCAAACTCCGTATCAATCACCTTCTTGGGGCACTTCTCCCAGCAGATGCCGCAGCCGGTACACAACTCCGTATCCACATAGCGTGGCTTTTGCTTGATGGTCACCGTAAAGTTACCCACAAAACCATCCACCCGCTCTACCTCGCTCCAGGTTAGCAGCTCGATGTTGGGATGCGATCCGGCCGAAACCATCTTGGGCGTAAGGATGCAGGCGGCACAGTCCAGCGTGGGGAACGTTTTATCGAACTGGGCCATGTGGCCGCCAATGGACGGTTCCCGCTCCACCAGGTACACCTTGTGCCCGGCGTCAGCAATTTCCAGCGCCGCTTGAATACCGGCAATGCCGCCGCCAACCACCAGCGTGTTGGCATCAATGGGCACGTGCAGCGGCTCCAGCGGTTCATTCTCAATAACCCGCTCTACGCCGCCGGCCAAAACCGCCTTAGCTTTGGCCGTCGCCGCCACCTTGTCGGTATGCACCCACGACACCTGCTCACGAATCGAAACGAGCTCGCAGAGATAGGGATTGAGGCCGGCCCGGCTGCAAGCGCCGCGGAAGGTTTGCTCGTGCAGATGGGGCGAACAGGCGGCCACCACCACCCGCGTCAGCCCTTCCTGCTCAATGTCCCGCTCGATCATTTCCTGCCCCAGGCTGGAGCACATGAACTTGTAGTCACGCGAGACCACAACACCATCGTCGCCCAAAGCGTCTTTGGACCAAACAGCTACGTCTTCCACGTCAACCGTGGCTGAAATATTTGTACCGCAGTGGCAAACGTATACGCCAATGCGCTCTTTTCCTTCATGAGGGGTCTTGTTTTGGCTCATGCTTCTCCCTCCTCGTCTTCTCCTTCCATGATCGGCATAGGTAAGCTGGGGTCATCTTTGCGGCGGCGCGACGGCCGTTTCACTTCCTTTTCTTCTTCCGGCACCTCCACCCCAATCTTGGCCAGGGCAGCCCGCGTATCTACAAATTCCTTGCCCAGGCCTAATTCAGCCGCATCGTGGCCAAAGGCCAGACCCATCAGCTGCGTAAAGTAAACCACAGGCATGTGGTATGCGGTGCGGAAATGTTTGTTCATATCACCCTGGAAGGCATCTAAATTCAGCTGGCACATGGGGCAAAGCGTCACCAGCATATCGGCTTTGTACTGCGAAGCGGCACCAACGAGGCGACGAATCATTTCGTAGGCTACGGGCGGGCTAATTTGGGTCATATGACCGCTGCAACAGTGGGTCTTCAGGGGAAAGTCAATCACTTCAGCACCCAACGCTTTCAGTACCCGATCCAGCGAAAGTGGATATTCTTCGTGCTCAAAGCGCTGATTAAAGTCAGGGCGATGGACCATGCAGCCATAGTAAGGGGCCACTCGTAATCCCTTCAATGGCTTTACCACCTTCCGCTTAATGGCATCCAGACCCACCTCATAGGCCACAATATCTAGCAGATGGCGTACCTGCACTGAACCAGGATCATAATGCAGACCGCCAGCAGCAAGGGCATCGTTTACGTGCACATTTACCCTGTCGTCTTTATTCATGTAATGATCAGTTTTCGTTAGATTGAGGTAACAGGCGCTACAGCCAACAACAACGGTATTCGTCCCATCCACCTGTTTTTGCGCCAGTGCCAGGTTACGACCAACGAGGGCGTGTGCCGGAATGCGATGTACAGACGCATACTCTGTAGCCCCGCAGCAATTCCAGTCCTGCACTTCCTCCAGCACCATATCAATATCGTCGCGTATGGCGTTAAGAGAATCCAAATACGGCCGTGCGCTGCGAGTCATGGAGCAGCCAGGATAAAATAGATATTTGCTCATGACACTGCCTCCTCAATCGCTTTGGCTCGCTGCAAAATGGCCCGGAGCTGCTCGATCTGTTTGATTTTTGTTGGGGTCAGTTCCAGCCGATCTTTTGTTAGCATGCCCAACCCCATCTGTGCCTTACCCAGCAGCTTCAATGGCTGATGGCGCAAATAGTGACGGGTGGCCAGACCAAATTCGAAGGAACGGCCGTAATTTTCCACGTACCCTACAAAAGAGTCAGCCAGGTCTGGCGCAACACGCTCCCCGTACATTTCGGCCTTAATAGCCATGCCCTTCAATGTGTACATGATGTCAGGAATATGAATCTCTTGCGGACAGCGCACCATACAAAAATAACAGGAGACACAATACCAGGGCGTGTTGCTGGCCAGCACCTCAGATTCCATATCGGCGCGAATCATGGCAAAAATCTGGCGAGGAGTATGTTGCATGTCTGGCCCAGAGGGGCAGGAACCGCCACATGTGCCACACTGGATGCACATTTCCAGCCTAGGGTCCCCCGGTGTGGCCGCTACAACACGATCCTGAAAAGTGGTTGGGGGCGCAGTCGTCTGTACCGATTCAGTGAGTGTGGTCAAAGGACACCTCCTTCTGTTCAGGGTTCGCTGCTTTTGAGCCCTGAAATAAACCTGCTATCGATAGACGAAGGGGGAATAAGACATCCCCCCAAATATAAACAGCCTCCACTCTGACGAGTGAAGGCTGTTTTCATTTTCAATAAAGCGTGTGCTCAATTAACGGCATAACAAACCGGCACAGCTGGAAAATACCCCGGACTTCCCTCAAATCATCCGCTTCTACGGGTAAATGACCTGTGTGCTGCTTCACGGTTTGTTACCTTATTCTGTTAGATGGCAACAATGTGTGGTGCGATGATATTGATAAAGAGACTAACTCTACGGTATTCTAACATCCACCCATTGGGGCACTTAGTGACAAACATCACAATGGGTGATGATGGTTGTCATCATAGGGAATGGGCTTGAGATAAAAACCCAAATCATGCTAAACTGCTTACGATTCCAAAAACCCATCACCAAAGGAGCGTTTTATGCATACGATCATGTTGCGCAGCAATGCCCGCAAAGGCAGCAGCGGCAATTCGTTTACCATTGAGGTGCTTGGCGACAGTCCCGTGAAAGAGGACGTTCGGGCAGCCATCCAGGCATTGGAACACCATCCCGCCAAAGCTTCCCGGCGCGCACTCATTGATATGCTTGGCCTGATTGAGAAATTTAACTTCCAAATCCGCTACACGGAGCGTACTGAAGATGACGATTTAGAGGAATGGACCTTCATATTGCAAGGTTGATTCAAACTTAAAATTCCCCGGAAAATGCTCCCTAATCCCCCTAAATATTTGAGCGTTTCCGGGGGATTTAAGGCAGCTAAAGCTTGCCTTTCAAATGCCCCATTTTGAGCCACAACAAAAAAGTCTTGCCCAACAACTTCATATCGAACCAGAGCGAGTGGTTTAAAGCATAGTAAACGTCTGGCTTTATGCGCTGTGGGACTTCGGTTTGATTGTACCTATCGAGATATTTTAAAAGCCCCAACCCGGTGATGCCCGGTCGGACGGTGAGAATGATTTGCCAATCCGGATCTGCCAAATCCACTTTTTCGGGAATTTCCGGGCGTGGCCCTACAAAACTCAAATCCCCTGTGAGGATATTCCAGAACACCGCCAGTTCATCCAGCGACAGATTACCTATGATTTTGCCGACGGCCGTCTTTTGCGGTGGATCTCCAGCCATCGTGCGCAAGCGAAAATAGTGAAAAAGCTTGCCATCCTTACCAACGCGCAACGATGGATGGACGGCCGGACCCGTGGATTCCAACTTCACCGCCAGGGCCAGTGCCAGCGTCAGCGGCAGACACAAAATGCCCAAAACCAAAGCCATGAAGATGTCGAACAAGCGTTTAAACATGCTTTTCGCCTTGAGATTGGACCAATCTGTAAACCGACGCGCTTTATTTAATTGATTTGCTTGGCCTTTTAATTTCCAAATCCGCTTTCTTGAAACCGCCTACACCGGGGCAAGAGTGCCCGTCCAGATTAACCAACACAAAACGCTTTTAGCCGAAAGGCTGAGAATAATATAGACCCGCTCACCAAACAGATAATCTGCCCAGCGCCCCACCTTTTTGTATTGCAGCACCATATTGATGGCAAAAATGTTGAAGAAAACAAACAATATAGGAACGATGGCGTAAACAAACGCGGGCGGTTTGGCATCTCCGGAGTTTACGGCACCAACAAAATACAATGTGATTACAATCCAGGGGACAATGCCCGCAATACAGCCATAAATGAACGCCGTCCAATTTACAGTTTTGGTGTGCTGGTTGTGCAGTTCCATCATAATGCCAAACAAGTTCATCGTCGCATTGAGCGTGAAAATCAAGATGAGCGCACCCAGATCCCAAAGCCCAATCAACATACCGATAAGCACGATCATTAACGAGGAGCTGAGGGCATATTCATAGAAGCGGATGGGGTTCATGCCCTTCTTTAAGTTTTCCACGTAGCTTTTATAGCCAATCGTCCCCAAATAAAAGTGGGCCACGGCCGAAATCAGTAAAAAGGCAGCTACGGCCGGACCAAAACGAAGCTCGTAGAGCAGCTGCGGATTAGGCGATAGCGTGAATGTTTCCGTATCAAAATTGAGGTAGTTGGTGAAGATGGGATAGGTAGTGTCGTTGCTGACAACGATCATAAAAACACCCTGGATCAGGTGCAGAAACCCCATGATCAGGTTGAACCGCTTCAGAGAGGTGAACCGCTTATCACTGGCTGAGGCTGAACCAGTTTTTACAGCAGATTTTTTGGTCATTTCTTTTTCTCCTTCAGAGAATGGGGCGAATGAATTTGGCTCGATTCCCGAAATTTAGGTGAGGACAGTAACCACTATAAGGTCAGTATAGATCGTTTTTGCCGGTTTACAAGAGGTTACGGCAGGGGAATGGTGACAAATTCCTCCGTGCCTGTTACCAACCGTCGGCTTGTTCTTGGGTCGTACAGGCCAATGCGCAAGCTGGTATCTGGAGGCAGGTCAGCAGGCAGGGTGAGCGTGTGGCTATCCAAAATGTACTCGCCAGGAACCCAGCCGGTGGTGGGGCGGGTCCAGTTGGCCGGTTCGCCGTCGGCCTGGGCCACGATTTGGCCTTCGCCATCAACCAGGTGGATGAAGACGCGGTAGCTGGTGGGCATTTCGGCTTCGGCGCGCCAAAGGAGGGAGATTGGTAATTGGGGAACCTGTCCTGAGCCTGCCGAAGGATTGGACCCTTCGACTCCGCTCAGGGCAAGGGTTGGAGATTGGGTGATGCCGACTAGGGTGATGAGCGGTTGGTTGTCTTGGGTGAAGGTGGCGGACACGGCCGTTTCCATCTCAACCGCCTCAAACACTCGATCAGGCGCAGTTACCTCAATCTCACCCAGCACCAGGCCACCGGCAACAAAGCGATAGCTGCCAGAACTTAACCCCGCAGGCAAACGCAGCAAGTGTTGGCCGCGAATGGTGGCCTGTGCAGGCCAATCGGTCGGGGGATAGCTGGGCAGCGTGAAAGGCAGTTCCCAGGTAAAAGACACCTCATCTGAGGCAGCGCGCAATTCAAGGTTGAAATTCTGGGTCGATGGGACGTCAGACGGCCGTTGCCAGAAAAAGGTTAATAACACCACATCCCCCGGCACCGCCGCCGCCCGATCCTGCCGGAACTCTAGCAGCGGTATGCCCTCAATTTGCCCCAGCGCGTCCGGGGATTCCCTGGTTGATTCCGACTCGGTGATGGTGATCTGGCCCAGAACGGCCGTTGGCCCCAGCACCGCGCCATTTTCATCCAACAAAGTGACCGGCTGCAAGGTGGCTAAATCAAACAGCGTCAGGATGATGTCGTATTGACCCGGCGGCGTGCCGCGCAGCACAACCACCTCACGGCTGTCCCAGGCCCACTGCCCCGGCAGCCAGAAGCGGGTGTCTGACGTATCTTCGTAAAGGCGTGGCCGGTGCGTATCCAAATCACTCCAAACAAGGCCATCTGGCCCTTCCAGCCAGACGTTGGACTGGTACTGCGCCTGGGGAGCATCAATTGTGTTCCAGGCCAGATCAATGTCAAAAAGTTCGCCGGAAGGAACGGCCGTCCGGCTCAAGTTGTATCCCTCTAAGCGTAACTCAGCGGCTTGCAGAACGGCCGCATGTGTCACATCCGGTCCAGCCACCCGCCGCAGCGATGTTTCTGTGTTATCGAGAATGAGCTTGCCCGCGATCAGCAACAGAGCAATCGTAATCAGTAATCGGTAATCAGTAATCAGTGGTCGGAGCGTTGACCGTTCGCCGATAACCGATAACCGTTTACCGCTTACCGATGACCGGCTTTTTGCCAGAACCAACCCAACCACCAACACTCCGGCCAGCGAGAACAAACTCAGGCCAAGCAGGAGAGTGCGAGTCGGGGTAGATTGCCATTGGACCAAAATGGAATGGCTACCAGCGGGAACGGGGAAGGTGATGAGGCCGCTGGGGTCTTCCGGGGTGATGGGCACCGGACGGCCGTCCACCAGCGCCACCCAGCCGGGAAAATCAAACGAGAGGTAGCGGGCGGTGAACGGTTCCGGGCTGTTGATTTGGGCAGTTACGCGCAGATTGTCGTATTCGATGGATTCGACGCTGGTGCCTGGAGGGAAAACGGCCGTATCCAACCGCTCTGGTGTTTCGTTCGCCAGATAATCTGCTTCGAGGGGTGAACCAGACGGCCGTTCCTCCACTGTGCGCGGGAAATAGCTGCCCTCCGGATCAACCCCTACCAACCCCGTGTTACGCTCGTAACTGTGCACCTTGTTAATTGTCGGAAACGGCTCCTCACCACAAATATTCGGATAAACCGCCGGTATTGCTTCCAACACTAACAATCCCACGGCTAACCCAACTAATCCGGTTACCAACCACTGCCCTCTCTGCGCCTCCGCGCCTCTGCGTTGAAAAAAGAAAAACGGAACCCCAGCCAGAAACGCCACAGGCAGCGCCGCCCGCCCCACAAAACGCCAGGGAAACTGCACAAAATCAATCAGCGGCAGCCCCTCCCAGATAAAGCGTGAGACGGGGAGAGACATGAAAAGGAAAACGGCCGTGGCAAAAACCATGAGCACAACATGCCACTGAGCTTCCTTTGTAGGAGATTGGAGATTAGGAATTGGAGATTGATCAGACTCGTTGATCGCCAATCTCCAATCTCTAAACTCTTTTTTTCTAAAAGCTGTAAAAACCGCGATTCCCACACCCAAAATCGCCAACCCCAGCGGCACCCAGCCCAGCCTAAACGGCAGCGGCGGATTCAGCAGCGAGGGGTCCTCCGGCGGCACGGGAGCCAAAATTTCGACAGGAGAGGTAAAGTTGAAGCGGAAATCGTTGTTGCGCGTGGTGGTGGATTGTTCCAGGGTGACGTTATTAATTTCTAGCAGCGCGCCGCCTGTGTAGAAAATCGTCGTGCCCAGCCCCAGGCCAAACAGCAGCACCAGCCGGGTAAGCCACAGCCGCCAGTTGAGGCGATGCAGCCAGGCCAGCGCCAGCAGGTAAACTCCCAGCGTTGGTGTGAAGATGAGCAGGGAGATGTTGTGGCTAAAGGCGAGGAGGATCAGGCCGAAGACGGCCGTGCCAAACCACTTCGCCCCACCATCCAACAGCCAGCGCCGCCCGGCCCACAGCAGCAGTGGAAACAGCGGCAGGGCTGCCGACTCCGGTGAGTTGCCCCGAATTAACGCATCGACCAGCACATAAGGCGCAGCCATGTAGACCACACCCGCTACGAGACCCGCCCAGCTGCCCAGCACGTCACGCACCCATAAAAACATGAACCAGCCACAGGCCAAAATGGTGACGATGTAAAATAAATTGGTCGCCGCCGGCAGCGGCAGCCCCAGCAAGTGTGGCCCCAGCACAGCATACAGTGGCAGCGGTTCACGATAGACAAAAAATGGGTAGCCGTAGCCAAAGGCCAAATCGGGCAGCCAGCGCGTAAAAAAGAGGCCGTTTTCCCAGGCGTGGCGCATGGCGGCCACGCGATGGTAATGTAAATGACCGTCGTGGGTGCAGGTGACGGCCGTCCAGCGCAGCAGCGGCGTAATGAGCGGGATTCCCCACAAGGTTAGCAGTAGAAATGGCCACCAATTGATGACTCGTTGACGAAATCTTGACATAATGCACAACAAAGGTAGGGGCGGCCCTCCGTGGCCGCCCACTTTGGGCAATCACGGGGGATTGCCCCTACCGACAATTTCAAAAAACCTGCCCAAGTGTAGTGCAGAACCCACTAAAGGTTCAAAAAGAGAGTTCGTTTCTGCCGAATGAAACGAATCTTGTTATACTTTCGCCACTTATCCAATTGGAGGAAACCCACTATGGCAGTCATGAATCGGCAAGACGGCCGTCGCCCCCACATCCTAATTTGCGATCCCATTCACGAAATTGGCCTCAACATGCTGCAAGAGCAGATGGATGTCACCGTGAAGACCAACCTGAGCCACGATGCGCTGCTGGACATTGTGCATGAGTACGACGCCCTCGTGGTGGAAAATCAGACCCACGTGACGGCCGATCTGATTGACCACGCCCTGAACCTGCGGCTCATAGGCCGGGCCGGGGCCGGATTTGAAAATATCGACGTGCCCTACGCCCAGGAAAAAGAGGTGGCCGTGCTTAACTGCCCCGATGCCAACACGCTAGCCGTGGCCGAGCACACAATGGGGCTGCTGCTCTCCCTGGCCCGCCGCCTGCCGCGCGCCTACTCCAGCCTGATGGCCGGCGAGTGGGACAGCCAGCATCTGGTAGGCACCGGTTTATCGGGCAAGACGTTGGGCATTGTGGGATTCGGCCGTATTGGCCGCGAGGTGGCTATTCGGGCCGAGGCGTTTGGCATGAAGCTGCTGGTAAACGAGCCATCCGTCACGCCGGAGCTGCGGCTGCAAGACAATATCAAGCGGGTCGATTTGGATGAAATGCTGCAAAAAGCGGACTTTATTAGCCTGCACGTGCCGCTGCGGGACGAGACGCGCCACATGATTGGCGCGGAGCAGCTGGCAAAGATGAAGCGCACCGCCTATCTCATCAACACAGCACGCGGCGGGCTTATCGACGAAGCTGCCCTGCTGGAAACGTTGCAAGCCGGCGGCATTGCCGGGGCCGCGCTGGATGTATTTCAAACGGCACCACTGCCTAATCGGGCGCTGATTGAACATCCGCAGGTAATTGCCACGCCGCGCATTGGCGCCAGCACCGATGATGCCTTTTTGGCAGCCTCCATCACGCTGGCCGAGCAAATCATTGAGTTTTTCCAGGAGGTGGAGGTCAGCACGGTGCTGCCGCTGCGGGTGGTGCCGATGGATAAGGTGGTGCCGCACGAACATTTTGACCAGAAGCGCGTGGACAGGTTGGCGGGTCGGCTGGAGAAGGATGGCACGTTGGGTAATCCGCCAGTGGTTGTGGAAAGTGAAGACGGCCGTTACATCGTCCTTGATGGTGCAACCCGAACCACTGCCCTGAAGCAGCTGGGCTACAAACACGGCATCGTGCAGGTCATCTCTACTGAAGACGGACTGGGGCTGCACACCTGGTACCACGTCATCTGCCGGGTGCAGGTAGATGGCTTGCTGGGGCTGCTGCGCAGCCTGCCCAACATCACCATGGTAGAAACCAATATCGAACGCGCCCCGGACGAGATGTTTGAGTATGGTGGTTTATGCTATGTGCAAACGATTGACAATCGCGTTTTTCTCATTTATCCAGCCCAAGGGGTCAACCGGCTAGAGGCACTGAACCAGTTCACCGAGGCGTACATCGAGGCAGGGCACGTGGACCGCACGCTCAACAGCAACATCCTTAGCCTGAAAAACGAATATGAGGCGCTGGCGGCCGTGGTGATTTTCCCCGAATATACGGTAAATCAGGTGATGCAGGCAACGTTGTCAAGCGGCCGTTTATTCCCGGCCGGTATCACGCGTTTTATCATCCCCGGCCGGATTTTGCGCCTCAACGCCGATCTCTCCGTGCTGAAGTCTGATTTGTCCTTGCGCGAGAAAAACCGCTGGCTGCACGAGCTGCTGGTGGAAAAACAAGGCAAAGGCGGCATCCGCTTCTACGGTGAGCCGGTCTATTTGTTGGATGAATAACGGGGATGTGTAGGGGCGAGGCAACCCGATCAAATCGTTGCCCAACGTACTGTCTCGCCACCGGGTTGCCTCGCCCAATACTGGCCTACCAACTACCAACACCCTTGCCTGCCGTTCGGTGTGGAACGGCTGGGGAATTTTGGGTATGTGGGGAATGGCAATGGTTGCGGGGTGGCGACAATTGGGCGAGGCGGTGCGAGAAGCGGCGTTTTGTTTGCCCAAAGTTAGATCGCACCGCCTCGCCCCTACGCCACCGATCACCGATTACGGTTCACCGATTACCGATTACAAAAACGGTGCGACCCTGGCCAACCGCTCCGCCGCCCGTTCCAAATCGGCCTGGGCAGTGGAGATGGCGAAGCGTAGGTGGCCTTCGCCGCTTTGGCCAAAGGCGATACCCGGCGTGGCGGCAATCTGGGCTTTTTCCAGCAGGGCATCGGCCAGTTCCAGGCTGTTTTTCTGGCTGTGGGGGAAGCGGGGAAACAGGTAAAACGCCCCTTCAATCGAGCGGCATTCCACGCCTTCAATCGCGTTCAATGCCGCCACCATGAAGTTCCGCCGCTGCTGGTAAGCGTCGCGCATCGTGACGATGTTGTCCTGCGGGCCATTAAGCGCGGCCACGCAGGCGTGCATGGTAAACGTGGCGGCACAGGAGACGGATTGGCCGTTCTGCTTTGTGGCCAGCCGGATGATGTCCGGCGGCCCTACCAGCCAGCCCAGCCGCCAGCCGGTCATGGCGTATGATTTGGTGAGGCCGTTAGCCGTGAGGGTGCGTTCGGCCATGCCGGGGGCAGCGGCGATGGAGAGATGGGTACGGCCGTCAAACACCAGCTTCTCATAAATCTCATCGGCAATCACGTACAGGTCCGCTTCCTGGGCCACTTCCACAATGGCATCCCGCTCTGCCTCGGTAAGGACGCGCCCGGTGGGATTGCACGGATTGTTGACCATGATCGCCTTGGTGCGCGGCGTCACTTTGGCCCGCAGCCGCTCGGCGGTGATGCGGAAGTTGTCCTCGCTAGGCAGGCTGACAAACACCGGCGTGCCGCCCGTCAGCGTCACCATCGGCGGGTAGGAGACCCAGTACGGCTCCAGCACCAAAATCTCATCCCCCGGATTGGTGATAGCGGCCAGCGCCAGGTAGAGCGCCCACTTGCCGCCCGGTGTCACGATGATCTGGTGGCGCGGATCGTCGATAGGAATCTGGTTGTCGCGGTGCATTTTGGCGGCGATGGCTTCCAACGTTTGCGGCAGACCAATCATCGGTGCGGGGTAGTGGGTGTGGCCATTGTGCAGGGCAGAAACGGCCGCTTCCACAATATGATCCGGCGTGTCAAAATCAGGATCGCCGCCTGCCAGAGCAATCACATCCTGCCCGGCGCGCTGCATCGCCTTGGCCTTGTCGTTCACCGCCAGGGTCATGGAGGCGGGGATGCTGCTGAGTTTGGTTGAGAGAGGTTTCATGGTTTTCTCCTAAAGAATTTAACGCAGAGGTGCAACCACTGGTTGCTTGGAGCCGCAGAGGGGTAGTCTCTGGCGTGGGCTAATTGTGATTCGCGTGATACGAATTGTCAATTACGGAGAAATCATTCACAATTCACCATTCATTATTCACCATTCACAAGTAGTTATGTTAACTTTTCCTCAAAATTCAGTAACGGCCGTAATCCTCGGCAATATGCAAGATGCGGGGCTGCCCCATGCGGGCTGCACCTGTGCGCGGTGTACGGCCGCATTTGACGATCCATCGCGGGGGCAGTATGCGGCTTGTTTGGGAATTGTGGATAAGAGGAACGCAGCGTTGCGCGGAGAAGACGCAGAGGAGCACAGAGGAAAAGCGAAAGTTTATTTGATTGATGCCACGCCGGACATTAAGTTTCAGCTGAATTTGCTGGCGGGGGTGCTGGGGCCGCATTCGCAGCGGGAAAATCGGCTGCGCCAACCTGACGGCATTTTCCTGACCCACGCCCATATGGGCCACATTGGCGGGCTGCCGCAGTTGAGCAAAGAGGCGATGTTTGTCAACGATCTGCCGGTTTACGCCACGCCGGCGCTGTGCGATTTGCTGCGGGGAACTGCGCTGTGGTCGCCGTTAGTGGCGGAGCTGGATTTTAGACCAATGCCGGGTGGCGCGACGGTGGATTTAGGAGATGGGTTGGTGGTTACGGCCGTCCCCGTGCCACACCGAGATGAATGGGGCGTGGGCACAGTCGCTTTCCGCATTCAAGGGCCACAAAAATCGCTACTCTACCTGCCGGACATCGACGCCTGGGACCAGTGGCCCGAAGCAGAAGCGATGCTGTCCAACGTGGATGTGGCCCTGGTAGATGCCAGCTTTTACAGCCCAGACGAGCTGGGTGGTCGCGCTCCGGTTGCCCATCCATTGGTGACAGACACACTGAAACGATTTGCTCATCTGGCTGACAGGCTGGTGCTGACCCATCTAAACCACACAAATTCGGTTTTGGATGTGGGGAGCGCGGCAGAAACGGCCGTGCACCAGGCCGAATTCCGCATTGCCCAAACCGGAGACAGCTACACACTATAAATGAATGGTACGCTGATTTGCCTGATGACCCTGATCGAGAAAAATCCAATTAGGTCAATCATGGTAATCTGCGTCCTATTCCGTTTGGATTCTTGTCACCAAACCTGGCGTCATTGCTCACCTTTGCCGCTTCTGGAATGAAATTGCGCCCCGAGCCGCGTATAATTGGCGCATAGGCGCTTGGAGAGAAATATGATTGATGAAAAAACCATTTGGGATGAGGTGTGGCCTGTCGTTGAAAAATTGATCGAGGCGACGCTAACGGAAGACGCGGCCACGATGCGCACCCTGCTCACGCCAGACGGCCAGGCAGCGGCCATGCTGGATCTGTTTGACGTCTACGTCTACGACATTTTGCTGAAGACCGTGCTGGGCCGAGAACAATTGGGAGTAACGCGAGCGGTGGAGACGGAAAACGGCCGTTTCATCCACATCGAATACGCCTGGCCAGAACCCGGTTCCGAGCAAAACAGCTATACCGCCAACGATCTGGTCACCGTCACCCTCACCCAGGTGGATGGACAATGGCGTATCGTCAGCGTCAACCCCTCCACCATTGACCTGCCGCTGACCGGCGGGCGGGCCCGCGGTCTCATCGCCACCGGACAGACGCTCAGCGATGAAGGCAAAATGCCCGGTGAATCTTGGATTTTGCCCTTTGCCCTGTATGGCGGCCTACTCAAGATGAATGTGCGCGAGGAAGCTCTGGCCGATCCCGTGGAAGAACTGCTCATTCCAGGGATGCAGGAACGATCTTATGGGGCAATGGCTTTGCTGAACGGCCGTTCCCTCTGGCGCGATTTTAAAGCCGCTAACCAACCCAAGCTGGACAAACCCGCTGCCTGGGCTGCGGCCATCGAATTCATTATAAGCGAACTGGAGCTGCGCAATCTTACCCAGGCAGCCGTCGCCAAACATTATCAAATCCCACTTTCCAAAATGGTGCCGCGCATGAAACAGATCAAAAAAGTGCTGGACATCCAAAAAAATGATGAACGGTACGCTGATTTGCAGAGCACCCAAATTGTTTATGAATAAAAACAAACCGCAGATTTCGCAGATTGGCGCAGATTACATATATAGACTTTCCTCTGCGTTCTCCGCGCTCTCCGCGGTCAGCTATTAAGGAGTGAAAATGAACAAGAAAACCGTACGAGATATTGATGTAAAAGGCAAAAAAGTGCTGGTGCGGGTTGACTTTAACGTACCGCTGAGCAGCAAAGACCCCAAAGACGATATTAAAGTAACCGACGACACGCGCATCATGGCGGCGCTGCCCACGCTGAACTATCTGCTGGAGCACGGCGCAGCGCTCATTTTGTGTTCCCATTTGGGACGGCCGTCTTCTGCCGCCGACACCCAATTTAGCATGGCCCCCGTTGCCGACCGCCTGAGCGAACTGCTGGGCCGCCCGGTGCAAACGGCCGATGATGTAGTTGGGCCAAACGTAACCGCCGCTGCGGCTAAGCTGGAACCCGGCGATGTGCTGGTGCTGGAAAACACCCGCTTCCACCCCGGCGAGAAGAAAAACGACGCCGAACTGTCCAAACAATTGGCCGACCTGGCCGACCTGTACGTGGACGATGCCTTCGGCTCAGCCCATCGCGCCCACGCCAGCACAGAAGGCATCGCTCAGGCGATTCGAGCCAAAGGCGGGGCGGCGGTTGCCGGCTTTTTGATGGAGAAAGAGTTGCAGGCGTTGGGAACGGCCGTTTCCAATCCACCCCATCCCTACGTGGCCATCATGGGCGGGGCCAAAATCTCCGACAAGATCAAGCTCATCGAAAACCTGCTGGACACCGCCGACAAAATCCTGATTGGCGGCGGCATGGCCAACACCTTCATCAAGGCGCAGGGGCACGAAACCGGCACCTCCCTGGTGGAAGAAGACGCGCTGCCGGAAGCAAAACGGCTGTTAGAAATGGCTGAGGATCGGCTGGTGCTGCCCGTTGATTTTGTGGTAGCCGACAAGTTTGAAGCCGACGCCGCTGCTGAAACCGTCGCCGCCGACAGCATCCCGGCGGACAAAATGGCGCTGGACATCGGTCCCAAGTCGCTGGAAACGTTTAAGCAGGCGCTAAAAGGGGCTAAGATGGTGGTGTGGAACGGGCCGATGGGTGTGTTTGAATTCCCCCGCTTTGCCAAAGCCACTAATCAGCTGGCTGACCTGTTAGCCGAGCAAGTTGAGGATGGAACAGAGGTCATTATTGGTGGCGGGGATTCGGCCGCAGCGGTGACCAAAGCTGGTCTGGCCGAGAAGATGAGCCACATCAGCACCGGCGGCGGGGCCAGCCTGGAACTGCTGGAGGGCAAAACGCTGCCCGGCATTGCCGCCCTGGACGAGAAATAAAACTTTTCACTGCAGAGCACGCGGAGGATGCAGAGAAATAATCTCAGCGTTCTCTGCGCGCTCCGCGGTTAATCATTCTTCTTGCGTCGTTTCTTTGGGGGTAAAGCGCTCAGCGAGTTTGCTGAGTTGGGTGCTGAGCCAGCGCAGGCCGTTGGCGGTGACTTGTTTGGCTTCGTGCTGCCAATCAGTTTCACGGATTTTGGTTTTGAGCGCTTCGGTTTGCTGACGGGCCTGTTCTTCGGCGGCTTTGACCATGCGCTCCTGGACTACTTTTTGACTTTTGGCAGCTACGGTACCGGCCACAGCCGCTGCGCCCCGTTTCATCCCTTTCGTTGCCTTTTTACGTAAATCACTGTCCCACACCTGCTTGGCTGCGCCAGCCGCCTGCTTTTTAGCGGTGTCTACAACTGTTGGCTGGGGCTGCTCCGGGACAAAAGGAGGGTCCTCTTCTACAGGAATCTCAATTTTGAGATAATCTCTTTCTTCACTCATGGGTTTTGCCTCATTTTTCATGCAGTGTAGGCTGGCGTATCCAGCCCCACGTTTGCCTCTACGTGCAAAACAAGCCATTGTTGCAGGTAGGTCAAGTTTGCAAACTTGACCCACGTTATTCTTGGAAGCGTTCGGCGTGGTGGCAAGCAGCGAGGTGCGGTTGGTCAGTTTTGCTCAAATCGCGCAGGGGAGGCAGTTCATCGCGGCAAATGTCGGTGGCATAGGGACATTGGGTGCGGAAGTTGCAGCCGCTGGGCAGCTTGGCCGGATCAGGTGCCGGGCCAGTTAGCTGCATCGGCTGGAGGCGATCATTAATTGCTTCTAACGGCCGTGTCTGACTATGAATAAATTGGGTGTGGGGGTGCAACGGCCGTTCATACACCGCGTCTGTTTCGCCCAATTCCACAATCTCCCCCAGGTGCAAAACGCCGATGCGGTCGCTAATGGCCCGCACGTGGGCAAAGTTACTCGCCAAAAGCAGCAGCGCCAAATCTAGCTTCTGCTTGAGTTCGGCCAGCAGTTCGACAATTTGGGGTTGAACGACCGTATCCAAAGCCAGCAGCGGATCATCAACAATGAGCAGTTTGGGTCGGGTAGCCAGGGCCCGTGCCAGGTTCAGCCGCTGCCGCTGGCTGCCGCTAAATTCATGCGGGTAACGTCCGGCAAAGTACGGATTCAAGCCCACCAACTGCAACAATTCGGCGATGCGTTCTTTTTGGGAACGGCCGTCTACCAATTTATGAATCTTCAGCGGCTCGGCTAAAATTTCTGACACCATCATTTTGGGATTGAGCGCCGTGTACGGATCTTGCAGCGTCATTTGCATCTGCTGCCGGGCCAACCGCAGTTCAGCTCGCCCCATTTTGGCTATTTCCTTGCCATCGAACAGCACTGCCCCTGACGTGGGCTGGATTAGCTGCACGATCGTGCGTGCCAGGAGCGATTTGCCGGCTCCAGAATGACCCACCAACGTCACAGTCTCCCCAGGGAAAACGGACAGGTCAATCTGGTTCACCGCCTTGATTGCCCCTACCTGCCGCTGCAAAAAACCGCCCCGAATGGGAAAATGCTTACACAACTGGCGCAGTTCCAACAGCGGTTGGGCTTCTTTGGTATCGGTTGTCTGAGACAGAAAAGGTTCGCGGGATAAGCTCATGCTCAGTTCTCACAGCAGAATGAATTTTGCCGCGAATATTGTACCGGAGCACAACGATTGCTGCACCACTTCTTAATTTTAGCACTCACCCCCACGTCTCTTGGATGGTGTCCGAGTCTAACCCCGTCAGCCAGCGGGTAATGCCAAAGGCAAAGACGGCCAGCCCCAGCAAGATGAGCGCAGTAATGAAGGTGATGCGCAAATCGCGCTCCAGCGAGGCGTAGACCAGCAGCGGCATCGTTTGGGTGCGACCTTGCAAATTCCCGGCAAACAAGATCGTCGCGCCAAATTCCCCCAGCGCCCGCGCCCAGCTAAGAATCAAACCGGCCAGCAGGCCGTTGCGGCTGAGTGGCAGCATGATGTGCCAGAAGATTTGCCACTGGTTGGCCCCGTCTACCGCCGCTGCATCTTCAAATTCGCGGGGCAGTGCGGCAAAACGGCTTTGGGCGGCGCGAATATAGAAGGGAGAAGCGACAAACACCTGGGCCAGGACAACGGCCGTTCCCGAAAACGTAATCGTTATCCCCAGCTCTGCCAGCGGCAGGCCAATCAACCCACGCCGGCCGAAGACGGCCAGCAAGCCCAATCCGGCCACCACCGGCGGCATCACAATCGGCAGTTCCACAAAAACCGTAACCAATCGTTTAAAACGCATGGGATACCGTGCCAGATAGTAAGCCAGCGGTGTCCCCAGCAAAATAATGAGCAATATACTAACGGCCGTTGTCGAAAGGCTGAGGAAGATAGCGGCACTGATGCTGCTTTGATCTAAAACGGCCGTGCCCGGCAAGGTTAGCGCTCGCCATACCAGCCCCAGCAGCGGCACGATGAGGAAAAACGACATAACAACGGCTAAAACGGCCGAAACGCGTCCCACCCAATGCACCGTTACAGGGGAAGGTGTGGCCTGTTTTTGCGATACTGTCATAAAAATCTACCAAAGGTGACAGTCACTAGTGCAAGTGACTGTCACCTGTAAATCCTCGCTACAACAAAAAAGCGGGCCTTTGCCAGAGCAGCAACCCGCTTTGTAAAGCACTCAATTGTCCGCAAAAAAGCAAACTGTTCAAGCCGGTTTTGCCAGGATTGGCAGTCCTGCCTAGAACAATTTGCAGCTATTCATTTTCAGGACTGCCACTCCTCAGTTAAGGCGCTACGGCAGCCAGGTACTCCAGACATCCTCATTGGCATCTATCCACGCCTGGGCCGCTTCTTCCACCGACTGGCCGTCGATTTCTACAGCGGCAATCATTTCAATCTGATCCTCAGTGCTGTAATTCATGTTGGAGAGCAGCGTGTGCGCATCCGGAGCGGCTTCAGCCAAACCAGACCAGAAGATTTTGAACAGGTCGTCGCCCGGGTAATCGCAATCGACACCACCCGAATCCGCTTCAGCGTAACAGTCGTCGCTGTATTCGGGCAGCTCCACGCGCGCTAGATCATATTTGGCATGGATAGAATGGGGCGTCCAAAAGTAGAACAGCACCGGCTCTTCACGACTGTAAGCAGAATCCAACTGGGCCAAAATCGCTTCTTCGGAACCGGCAAAAACCACTTCAAAGGGCATCCCCAAATTGTTGATGATGTCGCTGTCATACTGCACAAAGCTGGGATCGCCGCCCAGGAACTGGCCCAGATCGCCGGTTTCGGCCGTGGCAAACATCTCGGCCGCTTCTGGTTTGGTGAAGCCTTCCCAGGTTGCCAGGCTGGGGTCCTGTTCCAGCACGTAGCTGGGCATGTACCAGCCAATGCGCCCAACCGGACCAAGCAGCCCGCCATTTGCTACGGTGCCTGCGCCCTCAATAAATTCCTCGACGTTAGCGGCATGACCAGAAGGCCATACTTCCAGGCTGGCGTGGGCATCACCAGAGGCCAGGGCAGGCCATTGCAGGTTTTCATCCAATGAGATGATTTCAACCGGATACCCCAGCTCATCTTCCAGCAGGATTTTGGCCACGGTGACGTTTAGCTCAGAGGCGGACCAGGCGTTTTCTACCAGCGTAATCGTCATTTTATCTTCGGTTTCAGCGGCTTCATCGCCGACTTCATCGCTAGTCTCTGCACTGGTTGTGTCAGCGGTGTCACTTTCAGCCGGTTCATCACCACCAGAACCACAGGCTGTCAGCAGCAAAGCCGACAGGAGTAGGAACAATGTTAAAAACTTCCAATTATTTTTCATGGGCTTCTCCTTCTTATAAAACAGACTTCTTGTCGGGTGGTGGAGTATAGCAGTCAACATCTGTGCAGGCGACAAATAAGTGAGCGTGGGGGAACGGCCGTATTTCGTTTACAATGCGCAATAGTTGACTGGCCGCTTTTTGGTTTATGAGTAGAAGATGAGAACGGCCGTCGAACTGTCATCCTGACGCTTCTCTAGGCGATGTCTTAATAGAACGGCCAAAAATAAGCCGTAATCAATCAACTAGAGAAAGGAGCTTCTCATGAACCAAAGTAAGAGCAGTACCAGGAAAGCCACGCAAAAGTCCAACGGATTTACAGACGCGGAACAAGCGGCCATGAAAGAGCGCGCCAAAGAGCTGAAAGCAGAAGCGCGCGCCAACAAGAAAAGAGAAGACGGGGAAAAGGACCTGTTCGAGAAAATCGCCGAGATGCCGGAACCGGAGCGCGCCATGGCCAGGCGGCTCCATGAGATCATCTCAGAGGCCGCGCCCGACCTCTGGCCAAAAACCTGGTACGGCATGCCCGCCTATGCCAGGGACGGTAAGGTGGTCTGCTTCTTCCAAAGTGCGGACAAGTTCAAATCGCGGTACGCCACGTTGGGCTTTAGCGACGAGGCAAACCTCGACGAAGGGGCCATGTGGCCGACTTCCTTCGCGCTAAAAAAACTGACCGCCGCCGAAGAGGCTAGGATCGTCGCGCTTGTGAAACAAGCGGTGAGCTGAGGATCGATTTCAATGACAAACCACCTCCCGGAGGTTTTCTCCCTGATGATCGACTTAGACGAAACCTCCGGGAGGTTATTTTCACAGGAGACCCAAACGATGAGATACATGCTATTGCTATACGCCAGCGAGTCTGAAGCGCCTAATTTTACCCCCGAAGAACAACAGGCCATCGCCAAAGAGTGGCAATCCTTGTTAAAGGAGGCCAAAGTCGCCGGGGTGCTGCTGGCCAATGACGGACTGGCCCCTGTTACCAGCGCCACGACTGTGCGCGTTCGGGAAGGTAAGACATTGACCATTGATGGCCCGTTCGCCGAAACACACGAACAGTTTGGCGGATACTTCATGCTGAACTGCCAGGACCTTGATGAAGCCATTCACTGGGCAACCAAAATTCCCCATGCAAGGTATGGGTCCGTTGAAATTCGGCCTCTGTGGGATCAGATTTAGCGGCATAGACAAGGGATGACTATACGGGCACAGATTGAAGCAACCTTCCGCGAGGAATACGGCCGTGTCATCGCCACACTCATCAGCCAGCTGGGCGATTTCTCCCTGGCTGAAGATGCGCTGCAAGATGCCCTGGTCAATGCTCTGGAACGCTGGCCCAGTGACGGCGTTCCGCGCAACCCCGGGGCCTGGCTAACGGCCGTTGCCAAACGGCGGGCCATCGACCGTCTGCGCCGGGCAGACACCCAGGAACGCCACAATGTCAGCCTCGATCCACTCGCCACCCAGGATGAACCCGAAATGGACGATGAAATTCCCGATGAGCGCCTGAAGCTGATGTTCACCTGCTGCCATCCGGCCCTGGCGCTGGAAGCGCAGGTGGCTTTGACCCTGCACACGCTTGGCGGCTTAACAACGCCGGAAGTGGCCCGGGCGTTTCTTGTTCCCGTACCCACGATGGCCCAGCGGCTGGCGCGGGCCCGGCGCAAAATCCGCGACGCAGGCATTCCCTACCGCGTGCCCCCGGCCAACCTGCTGCCGGAACGGTTAGAAGCGCTGTTGGCCGTCATTTACCTCATCTTCAATGAGGGCTACGTGGCTACAAGCGGCACCGGCGATGCGGCGCTGACCCGGAGTGACCTGTGCCGCGAAGCGATTCGCCTGGGGCGGGTGCTGGTGGCTCTGCTGCCCCCAAGTGCTGAAGCACGCGGTTTGTTAGCGCTGATGCTGCTGCACGATTCGCGGCGCGCGGCCCGACTGAATGCAGCCGGCGAACTCGTGTTGCTCGATGAACAGGACCGCAGCCGCTGGGACCGGGCAAAAATCGAGGAAGGGATTGCGGTTTTAGATGAAGCGCTGGCTCTTTTTAATCCGGGACCATACCAGGTTCAGGCGGCGATCAGTGCGCTCCATGCGGAAGCAGAAACGGCCGAATCAACCGACTGGCAACAAATTGCTGCACTGTACAATACGCTGGCAGTAATGCTGCCCTCACCCGTGGTTGAAGTAAATCGGGCGGCGGCAGTGGCGATGGCCCAGGGTCCAGCAGCAGGATTAAGATTGTTGCACCAAATCGATGGCGTGGCCGATTTTTATCCTTATCACGCTGCCCGCGCCGATCTGCTGCGGCGCACCAAACAATATGAAGCCGCCGCCGATGCCTATGAGCAAGCCATTGCCCTGTGCGGCAACAGCGCCGAGCGGGCTTATCTGCAGCGGCGGCTGGATGAGATGCTTGGCCATTAATCAGAAACCAGTGAGCAGTACAAGAGGGATGAGGGATGTGATATGCCCAACGACAGTTATGAAATTAAACCAATCGGAGTGATTCGCTCCAAGCTAACCGATTTGGCAGATGCTCCGATGCAAGGAGACGAGGGCGGTTACGAAGCATGGCTGGAGTTAACGTCCGAGGTTGCGCCAGGTATTTCTGGCATCCGTGTGGGTGACAGTTTGCTTATTTTGACATGGCTGCACCAGGCACAGCAGGATGTGCTTCAGGTTCATCCGCGCGGGCAGCTTGAACGGCCGTTGACAGGCGTATTTGCCACACGGTCGCCAGATCGCCCCAACCCGATTGGATTGCACCAGGTTTCCGTCTTGCAAATTGAGAAGCAGCGTGTGAAGATTGCCCCTATTGAAGCGATTGACGGCACGCCAATTATTGACATAAAGCCTGCCCTAGCAGGCATAAGTGATCGATAAAGGACACAAACTGTGACAATTTGGAAAGAATTTGCTCAACAAGCTCCAGAATTAGCCGGTTTTGGCAAGGCCCGCTTTGCCAGCAGCGTAGCTTATCTAGGCACTGTGCGTGCTGACGGCAGTCCACGCGTGCATCCAGTCACCCCCATTATCGGCGAGCAGCTGTTTTTGTTTATGGAACCCACCTCGCCCAAAGGCAAGGATTTGCAGCGCGATCCGCGCTACACGCTGCATTGTTCGGTCGAAGATTCAAGCGGTGGCGGCGGTGAGTTTTACGTTCGTGGGCGGGCAACATTGACAGATGATCCCCTTATTCGCAAGCAGGCTGTACATGCCTCAGCTTACACGCCGCAAGATCGTTATATCCTGTTTGTGCTAACGGTTGAGTTTGCCTATATGAACGTTTATCGTGACGGCGAGCCGCATCCCCGACGCTGGGAAGAACGGCCGTCTCCTCCCCCACAACACGCGCCAGGAACTCAACACCGAAGATGAACTCCTCAGCCAGGTGCGCGAAGCGTACATAGAGGGTGATGGGACGATTACTTTTATTCGCCGGAAGGCGTGATTGAGAGAAACGGCCGAATTTCGTTTGCAATATCATTATACCACTAATGTTAAGATGCTTTTGGAGCACTTCATTCATGGCAATTTTTCTGTAAATAAGACGGTTGGGAAATATTTAGATCTATTTGGAAGAAGCTTATGAAATTTACTGAAGCTATACGAATGTTGCTAAAGGAAAATCCTGAGGGACTCACCCCGCAAGAGCTCCGGGAATTAATCAAAATACGGTATCCTGAACACTATGGAACTGAAGCACACCAGCGGAATGTAGCAAAAGGTCACTACAAAGACTTAGATCATGCCATCCTTGCCCAAATATACGTCACTCGACAAAATGCTTTGGACATTTATGCTGACACCACCCAGCGACCCATGAGATTGAGCTTGGCAGCAGGCGTACAGACTGATTCGGATCCAGATGAGGATGAAATCGCTACAGAAGATTTGTCGAAACTTGAAGCAGGAATTGGAACTCTCTATGTTCTCGGCACGAACCTTTACACGAAATCAGGTCAAGAAATTGTCAAAATCGGGATTACCACTGGCTCAGTTAAGAAGCGAATAGATCAATTATACAACACAAGCGTTCCATATCGTTTCCGTCCGATTCGTGAATACGAAACGCAGAAATATTTAGAACTCGAACAAGCGATGCACAAACTCTTAGATCCGTTCAGAATTAATCTTTCTCGGGAATACTTCACTGAGGATTGTTTGCCGTTTGTTGAAACTCTAATCACCACTCACGAACAAATACTTAAAGCCGCAGCACAAACCCAACAGCACCAATAACTTATCGACATTCTGTTTATCCTGCTATATCATCGCTTCTACTTGCGTTGTTGTTCTGATTTTCATCACATAGGTTATGTCACACATCACTTATCTACATTCATAAAATCGCCAAACTTTCTGGCTTGGGTAAAATCGGGGCATGTCATTTAACGAACCGACGATTAGCAACAACGGTATTGTCCGCCCCACCTACATTGAAGTGAATTTGACCCGCCTGACGGAAAATTACCAGGCGATTGCACAGGCGGTGGCTCCAGCCACGGTGATGCCCATTCTTAAGGCCAACGCCTACGGGCACGGCCTGGTGGAAGTGGCCCGGCATGTCGTCTCGCTGGGCGCGCCTTATTTGGGCGTGGCCTTTTTGGAAGAAGGCATTTTGCTGCGCGAGGCGGGCATCACCGCGCCAATTCTGGTGCTGGGCGGCATCATCGGCAACCAGGTGCCGCTCTTTTTAAAGCACGACCTCACCCTCACCGCCTCCTCTATCGAAAAGTTAACTCAAATTAACGAAGCAGCGGCGGAGATGGGCGTGCAGGCGAAGGTGCATTTGAAAATCGACACGGGGATGGAGCGCATCGGGGTGCATTATTACAATGCCGATTCCCTGCTGGAGGCGACGCTAAAATGTAACCATTGTTTGGTGGAGGGGATTTATTCTCATTTTGCCAATGCAGATACGGCCGTACTCCAATCCGCCCAAACGCAACTCGACCGCTTCAACCAGGTCCTCTCCTTTTATGAACAGCGGGGGCTGCCCCCGCCGCCGCTGCGCCACATGGCCAACTCCGGGGCGATCTTGCAGCTGCCCGGCAGCCACTTTGACATGGTGCGCGCCGGCATTTTGCTCTATGGCGTCTACCCTGCCGATGACGTGGCCCGAACCATTGCCGTGCGCCCGGTGCTCAGTTGGAAATCGCGCGTAGTGTACTTCAAGGTGGTCCTGCCCGATCATCCGGTAAGCTACGGTTCCACCTGGCAAAGCGACCACATGGTGCGGGTGGTCACCGTGCCCGTCGGCTACGGCGACGGCTACTTCCGGCGCATGTCGGGGCAGGCACAGGTGATCATTCGGGGGAAACGGTACCCGGTAATCGGCCGTATTTGCATGGACCAGCTGATGGTCAACATTGAGTGGGACAGCGCCTACAACAATGACGAGGTCGTTTTGCTGGGAGAAAGTGATGATGGTGCAGTATCGATTACCTGCGAAGAGCTGGCCGCCTGGGCAGGGACAATTCCCTACGAGGTGCTGACAAACATCAACACACGTGTCTCACGACTGTACCTCACAGAAAAAGAAAAAAGGGCGTGACCAGAAAATCCGATCACGCCCCCAAAAAGCGTTCGACCCCGGCCAGGAGGGAGAACCGGGGTCGAACACTTCTTTTGGCGACTTCTGATTATGAGAATACCTTTCTAACTTAAGCCAAACCTGAGATAAAGTTAAAAGGTTCATAAGTGAATGCTACGCAGCCAGCTCGAAAACGGCAGGATAAACAAAAAACCTGGCCAGTATCGGCCAGGTCCCTAACAGCAGTCTAACAGTTTTGTAACAGCCGCTGCGTTGAATTTACATCGCAGGCAATTGGGCCAAAGTATTGAGGATATGATCGCGCATGGGGGCACTTTGCCACATGGCAGAAATGTGTCCGGCAGGAATAGTGACCAACGGCCGTTCCGCAAACAACTCCGCATGATTTTCCAGCCGAAAGAAAAGATCATCCTCACCTAAGAGCGGAAATACGCGGTCCGCAGCACATTGTTCACAATAAGCCGTAAAGTCTAAATATTGGTGCAGTTCTGCCTGCGTTAGCTGCATAGGCCGGTTAAACAAATCGGAAATGTCCCAGATGACCTGGGCCAGGTTAGGCGAAGATAACATGGGAATGACGGCACGCGTCTGTTGCAGCAGCCCCTCGTACAACAAGCTGGTAATGCCCCCCCAACTCACACCAGAAGCCACCGTGTAAGCAGCGCCTTCGGCCTCAAACTGGCGCTGCACCAACTCCATAATCCGCAGCGAGCCGGCAAAAATCTGGTAAACGTTTTGCACGGAAGCAAACCCTATCTGCGTAGGGTCTTGCCAGTTGTCATGAAACGGTGCCTGAACACAAACGGTATGCACCGGCAGCGGCACGGCCGCGGGGAACAGCCGACGCCAGGTATTGGTATAGGGATACTCGTTAAAGCCATGATGAAACAGCAGCAGCGGGGCTTCTGGAACAACCGCCGGGCGTACCTGCACCCGACACACGATTTCGCCATGCGGCGTTTGCAAGGTAATCGCGTGTTCTCCGGGAGCAGTGAGATGGTATACGGCCGTTTTCCGCATATCCACTGTGGTTTGCGCCAGCACATCTTCAAAGGAGGGCGCCTCTGCCACGCTGTTTTCTAATGAATCTGGCACGCGATAGTTCAGGCCGAACAGCACCGCCTTGTCAATCTGCTGCACCATGGTTTGTCGCAAATTTAAGTTGAGTGAAAACATAGATCAACCTTAACACCGTGCCGCATGATCGCCAATTAAACAAGGGTCCTAAAAAAATTCACTCATCTTTCACTCTATTACGGCCGTTTGTAATAACTTTTGTCAGACGTTGGCCGCATTCTGTGGTTGTTGCGGAATTTCTCACTTGTTAGAATAGGACTAAAGAGCAGCAGTTCTTTTTAGGCAGATTGTCTATAATTTACGGACCAACGCTTGCCCACATACCTGCCATACGTAAGACAGAGGCACCTGATGAAACTTTTCACCACTGCAAAATTAGATTGGTTCGACGATGGCTGCTGCGACGTAAAATATCTGGACGTCTGGAATAAAACGCCGCTGTCTTATAAACCGGGGCAGCCGCTTGACGAGAGTTGGCATGAGGACGTGTATGAACTTTCATTGGGGGTGGATGAAGACGGCCGTCTCTTCCGCAAAGCCTCAGACCTCCTCATGCGCTACCAGTTTTATCCCCACGATGTGCTCAACCACACCAGCGACTTCAGCCTGTGGAACCGCTGGGCCCAGGTTGGCGACCGCATCGTGCAGCGCATTCACCTCTTTACCCTCTTTGGCAAACCGATTGTCGATGTCATCACCATGAACGAAGTGCGTCAGGTTATCACCGAACCGCGCCGCTACGGCCTCACGTACGTCACCGTGGGCCTCCACGTCGAGCAAGGTGAATGGTCCGCCTGCCTGGAGTGGCGCAGCGACAACGAACTGATTCTCACTGTCAAAGCAATTTCCCGGCCTGTCCCCGAGGAACCGGCACGCAATTACAGCTTCATGCGCACCAAACAAAAATCCGCCCACCAGCGCGGCTTGCAACACTTCAAACAAGCCGTTCTCGCCTAAAAATCCTCCCCTGTCATGCTGAGCAAAGCGAAGCATCCCTAAGGAGTTCATCCACTGCGGGCAAGGTTTTGACAAAAACACCTCCGGTAGAATTCTTCATTTCGCTGCGCTTCATTTAGAATGACAATTCAGATGATCACGGTTGCCAAAACCGGTACAATGGCTGCATGACAACACTTTACTCCTGGAACGTCAATGGCCTGCGGGCCGCTCACAAAAAAGGGTTTCTGGATTGGCTGCACCAAACCCAGCCAGATGTCCTGAGCCTGCAAGAAACCAAATGCCACCCCGACCAGCTTCCACTGGAACTGCGCCTGCCAGATGGCTACCACACCTACTGGGCCTGGGCCGAGAAAAAAGGGTACAGTGGCGTGGCCCTTTACAGCAAAACGGAGCCAAACGCCGTGCAAATTGGCCTGGGCATTGAGGAATACGACCGTGAAGGCCGCACCATCGTCGCCGAGTATGATGATTTTGTCTTCATCGGTGCCTACTTCCCCAACGGCAGCCGCGACCACAGCCGCGTGCCGTTTAAGATGGCCTACAAAGCGGCGTTTCTGGATTTCTGCAATGAGCTGATCGCCTCCGGCAAATCGGTCATTTTTTGCGGGGATGTGAACACGGCGCACAAAGAGATTGATCTGGCACGGCCGAAACAAAATCGCAAAACCACCGGCTTTTTGCCCGAAGAGTGTGCCTGGCTGGATGAAATCGTGGACCAGGGCTACATCGACAGCTTCCGCCACCTTTACCCGGAGCAAACCGGTGCTTATTCCTGGTGGACCTACATTGGCGGGGCACGCCAGCGTAACGTGGGCTGGCGGCTGGACTACTTCTTCACCAGCCCCGACTTAGCCCCCCGCATCGCCGAAGCCACCATTCACGCCGATGTACTGGGGTCGGATCACTGCCCGGTGAGTTTGACTTTATATGGGTGACAAGGTGACTAGACTTTGGTGAGAGGGGAACGACCGTACTCCCTCACCACCTCATCCAACATCCGTTTCGCCAATTCTCCCAGCAACTCCCCGGTTTTAGGATGAGGGAAATCGGGCAGCAAGTCGGCCACGGGCACGGCGACGTGGGCAAATTTGCTTAAATCGGGATCGGGGATGGGGCGGGAACGGCCGTCGCCACCATCATACGCAAACACCGCGTTGTTAAACAGCACAATGTCGGCATCAATGGTGCGCGGTGCATTTTTATCCGCCTGGCGCACCCGCTTCAGCTTTGTTTCGATGGTGCCGATGATTTGCTGCTTGATTTGGCCGGCGGTGAGATCGGTTTGGATGAGAACGGCCGCATTCCAAAAGCGGGGCTGGTTTAATAGGCCGACCGGTTCTGTTTCGTAGATGGGGGAAACGGCCGTAACTATACACATCTGCCGCAGCAGTTCAATCGCCCGCGGCAAATTCCGTTCCTTCTCAATATTCGACCCCAGCGCAATGACAACTTGGTTTGGCATGTTTGCATTGTAGGGACAAGGCGCGCCTTGTCCCTACCCAAAATCGGCGCGGGTGCGCTCAATTTCGATGCCCACCGACTCGGCAAAGCGCAGCGCGCCCGGTTTTTCTACGCGCACCATCACCCGCTCCACGCCAAACTCGGTGATGACCAGTCGAGCCAAATCGGTGACCAGCCGCTCTACCAAAAAATCTGACGACGCTTCCACATGCTGGATCACCCGCTTGGTGATCGATTTGTAATCGACGGCGTCTTCGATGGCGTCGCTGGCGGCCGCCTGGCGAATATCGGCCCAGATGACCATATTGATGAGAATATCCTGCTGCTTCACGCGCTCATCGGGATTAATGCCGATGATGCCCCGCAGCAGCAAATCGCGAATGATAATTTTGTCCATAACCTACTCTTTTCAGTGTCATTCCCGCGCAGGCGGGAATCCATGCGTTTGGCAAAATGGATGCCCGTTTTCACGGGCATGACACGGTTTATAGATGCGCTTCCAGCCATTGTTCGATGTCGGCAATGGCCTGATCGCAGTGGATATCGTTGTGCGATTCGTGCACGCCGCCTTCGTACACGATGAGCTTTTTGTCATCGTGCGGCACTTGGGCAAAAAAGTTGCGGCTGGCCGAGACGTTAACGATGTTGTCGCTGTCGCCATGAATCATAAGCAGCGGCGGTTTAAATTCGGCGGCGTGGGCCATAGCCCAATCAGCCGCCGCCGAGAACTCGACGCCAAAGCGGGGCGTGCCAAAATCCAGCACCATCGGGTCATCCGCATACGCTTTGGCTACAGTCGGATCGCGCGAAATATCGTTGGCATCCAGACTGGTCTTCACCTGCATGGCCGGGGCCAGTCGAGACAAAATTTTGCTCATGAAGGCCAAAATTGGCGGTATGTCCAGCTTGCCCACAGCCGGGGCTGAGGCGATGACGCCATTATAGCCTTCAGGATGGCGCAGGACGTAGTTGAGGGTGATGTTGCCACCCATGCTGTGCCCGTACAAGAAAAACTGCCGTCCCATCCACCGCTCCTTTACGAGTTTAATAAACCTGTCCAAATCATCCAGGTATTCTGACCATTTATTCACAAACATGCGCTTGCCGGGCGAACGGCCGTGTCCCCGATGATCCGCTGCATAAATAGCATACCCCTTGGGAACCAGGGCATTCACCACATGCGGATAGCGCCCGCCGTACTCCCCCATGCCATGCACAATCACAATCACCGCTTTCGGTTCACCCTCCGGCAGCCAATTTTGATAGTATAGATCCAGCCCATCGGCGCTTTTGAAGGTTCCTTCTTCATGTTTCATCTTCTTCTCCTAATCTTGGCCGGTGTTTTGCTTTTTACCCTTTATTGGGCGAGGCAGGTGGAGACTCGACCGTTTGTTTGGCAAGGATTATACCCACCTGCCTCGCCCCTACTTGATTGGATATTATGCGTTGCCAACCGCTCCCCAGGCAAATATCTGACAACTCTAACGCAATCCTCTATAATTTTCGTGATGAGTAGCTTTTCTGCTCCAAAGCGCCCCCGCACCGTAACTATTACCTTTTGGAGTGTTATTTTTTTAGGAACATGGAACCTTGGGCGAGCCATCGCCATTGGCCAACAGCTCGAATTACAAGATGTTCTCAATCTTCAGCCAGACCCGCGCCTACGTTTGGCAGCGGCGATAATTTTTACATTGTTGTTTTTTGGCCTGGCGTGGCAATTGAGGCGGAAACGGCCGTTTACCATCAACGCCATTCCGCTCACCATTGCCGGGTACACTGTGTATGAAACGGCCGTGTGGCTACTGTTTGCTCAGCCGCCGCGCAACTGGTCCTTGTGGCTGCTCACCAGCCTCATTTTAATCGGCAGTACCTTTTTTACATGGTGGGCGCTCCGGCGCGCCACTCACACCTACTTTTATTTTGGTTGCTTCAAGAAATAACTTATCCTATAAAGCTAACGGCAACCACAAGCCAATTCCAGAAATGCATCAGGAATTGGCATCAATGTTATTTGGAATTGGCAAATGAGCGATAAACTCGAAAAACTTCAGCAACTTAGACAGGAATCTCAACAGGGCGGCGGGCCAGAACGCATCGCCCGCCACAAAGAAAAGGGGAAGATGACCGCCCGCGAACGGATCGATCTGCTGCTGGACAAAGGCTCCTTCCGTGAGATCGATGCCTTTGTTACCCATCGCGAGCGTAACTTTGGCATGGATAAGCAGAAATTCCTGGGCGACTCTGTGGTAACGGGATGGGGGACGGTGGACGGCCGTCTCGTCTACGTCTTTAGCCAGGATTTTACTGTCTTTGGCGGCAGCCTCAGCCAGGTCCATGCCGAAAAGGTTTGCAAAATCATGGACATGGCCATGCGCAACGGCGCGCCCGTCATCGGCCTGAATGACTCCGGTGGGGCGCGCATTCAGGAAGGTGTGGTCAGCCTGGGCGGCTACGCCGACATCTTCCTGCGCAACACCCTGGCCTCCGGCGTGATTCCGCAAATCAGCGCCATCATGGGGCCATGTGCCGGTGGCGCGGTTTATTCGCCGGCTCTCACCGACTTCATTTACATGGTCAAAGAGAGCAGCTACATGTTCATCACCGGACCAGACGTGGTGAAAACCGTCACCGGTGAAGAAGTTTCCTTTGAAGAACTCGGCGGCGCCATGACTCACAACACAAAAAGCGGCGTGGCCCACATGGCGGCCGAAACGGAAGCCGATGCCCTTTATCTCATTCGCGAGTTGATGAGCTATCTGCCCTCCAACAACATGGAAGACCCACCCTTTGTGCCCAGCAAAGACGACAGCCTGCGCACTGAAACTGCCCTCAACACCATCGTTCCCGATAATCCCAACAAGCCGTACGATATCAAAGACGTCATCCACCTCATTATGGATGACGGCATTTTTTATGAAATTCAGGAGCACTTTGCCCAAAACATTGTGGTGGGCTTTGCTCGATTAGGCGGTTTTTCCGTCGGCATTGTGGCCAACCAGCCAATGGTGCTGGCCGGCGTGCTGGACATTGCCGCCAGTGAAAAGGCTGGCCGTTTTGTGCGCTTCTGCGACAGCTTCAACATTCCCCTGATTGTTTTTGAGGATGTGCCGGGTTTTTTGCCCGGCGTTAACCAGGAGCATGGCGGCATTATTCGCCACGGCGCCAAGCTGCTCTACGCCTTCTGCGAAGCCACCGTGCCCAAAATCACCGTTGTCACCCGCAAAGCGTACGGCGGGGCGTACTGCGTCATGAACAGCAAGCATATCCGCTCAGATTTGAATCTGGCCTGGCCTACGGCCGAAGTGGCCGTGATGGGACCAGACGGCGCGGTTAATATCATCTTCCGCCGCGATCTGAACGGGGCCGAAGACCCTGTCGCCCGTAAAGCAGAACTGGTTGATGATTACCGCGAACAGTTCGCCAATCCATACGAAGCGGCCCGGCGCGGCTACATCGATGACGTCATCGAACCGAGCCAGACGCGGCCTCGTCTCATCAACGCCCTCAACATGCTGCAAAACAAACGAGACCACAACCCGCCGAAGAAGCATGGAAATATTCCCCTTTAGGCGGTAAGCGGTAAACGGTGAACCGTAATCGGTAAAAAAAACCGATCACCGACCACCGATTACCGACCACCGATTACCGAAATATGGCTACAGACAGTTTATTACCCAAACGATTCAACAAATTACTCATCGCCAACCGGGGCGAAATTGCGATGCGCATTTTGCGCGCCTGCCATGAGCTGGGCATCAGCACGGTGGCGGTTTATTCCGATGCGGACCGGCATGCGCTGCATGTGCGTTACGCCAACGAGGCGTACCACATCGGACCCTCACCGGCCCGCGACAGCTATTTGCGCATGGACAAGCTGATCGATATTGCCAAAAAGTCTGGGGCAGAGGCGATTCATCCCGGCTATGGCTTTTTGTCGGAGCGGGCAGAGTTTGCCCAGATGTGTGTGGAAAGCGAGCTTGTATTTGTTGGTCCACCGCCGGAAGCGATTGAAATTATGGGGGACAAACAGACGGCGCGGGAAACGGCCGTTGCTGCCGGTGTTCCCATCGTGCCCGGTGCTTCTGGCGAGACAGACGAGGAGCTCATTGAAGCGGCCAAAACGGTTGGCTTCCCGCTGCTGGTGAAGGCGTCGGCAGGCGGTGGCGGCAAGGGGATGCGCCCGGTTCACAAATCGGTGGACCTGCCCGATGCGCTGGCAGCGGCGCGGCGGGAAGCGGCAGCTGCTTTTGGTGATGACACGGTTTATTTGGAGCGATTGATTGAAAACGGCCGTCACATCGAAATTCAGGTTCTGGCCGACATGCACGGCAACGTCATCCACCTGGGCGAGCGCGAATGTTCGCTGCAGCGCCGCCACCAAAAAGTGATCGAAGAAAGCCCCAGCTTTGTGGTGGATGAAGAGCTGCGCCAGAAAATGGGTGCCGTGGCGGTGGCTGCGGCTGCGGCCGTCGATTACGTCAGCGCCGGCACTGTTGAATTTTTAGTCGATCGCGACAAAAATTTCTACTTTTTAGAGATGAACACCCGTGTCCAGGTGGAGCACCCCATCACCGAGCTGGTCACCGGCGTGGATATTGTGCAGGAGCAGCTGCGCATTGCCCGCGGGCGGCGGCTGCGCTTCAAGCAAGAAGATATCAAAATGAAGGGCTGGGCCATCGAATGCCGCATCAACGCCGAAGACCCGTACAACAACTACCTGCCCTCCACCGGTATGATCACCGTCAGCCGCGTGCCCACCGGCCCCGGCGTGCGCGTCGATACCGGCGTCTTTCCCGGCTACGAAATCACCCCTTACTATGACTCAATGATCAGCAAGCTCATTTGCTACGGCGAAACGCGCGGCGAGGCCATCTTGCGCATGCGCCGCGCCCTGGAGGAATACCGCATCATGGGGGTCAAAACCAACATTCCCTTCCACCAGCATATGATGGACAGCCACCGCTTTTTAACCGGCCAGTTCGACACCCATTTTGTGGAAGAGCGGTTCAAAATGAGCGATCGCGAAGCGCCGCTAACGATGGAAGCGGCCATTTTGGCCACGCTCATGGCCCACCAGCAAGGCCAGAAGGCCAGCCAGATTGTGGCTCCCGGTGAGCGGGACGTAAGCAACTGGAAATGGTACAGTCGCTGGGAGCGATTGCGTAAGTAGTTATCAAGGAGGTGCGACGCACTTCAGAAGTGCATCGCACCTGTATAAATACGCCCATGAAATACATAACAACGGTAAACGACGAAGAATATATCATTGAAATTGAGCACAACAACCAGATTTCGGTCAACGGCGAGCGGTACGAAATTGATTTTCAACATTTGCCGGAGGCAGATGCGCTGTCGCTGCTGCTGAACAATCAGTCGCTGGAAGCCGTGGTCGAAGCCCGCGACGATGTGTGGGAAGTGCTGACCAAAGGCGAACTGTATACCGTGAAGGTGCAGGACGAGCGAGCTTACCGGCTGGCCAAAGCGCGCGGTGTTGCCAGTGATGTGGCCGGGGAAGTGCAGCTCAAATCCCCGATGCCCGGCCTGATTGTCGCTGTGCCGGTAGCCGAAGGGCAATTTGTACAGAAAGGGGACAAGATTGTCATCCTGGAATCCATGAAAATGGAAAACGAATTGCGCGCGCCGAAGGATGGCATTGTAACGCGGATAAACGTGGCGCAAGGGGCCAGCGTGGAAAAAGACCAGGTGCTGGCGGTGATTATTGATGGTGACGAGGACGAACTGGTTTCGGGAGAACAGTAATCGGTAACTAGCTGGTCAGTGAAAAGTGATAAGTGAAAAGTGGGTGCGGATCAGCAGAATTTAGAAGTTGAGGTGAAGTTTTTGGTGCCGGATCTGGCGGCGTTTCGGGAGCGGCTGCTGGCAGCGGGGGCAGAACCAAAGAAACCACGCATTTTTGAGCGCAATGTGCGCTTTGATACGGCCGATGAACGTTTGTACCAGGAGCTTTCTTTATTGCGGCTAAGGCAAGATACGGCCGTTACCCTCACCTACAAAGGCACCCCCGAAAATCTCCCCCAAAGTGAAGCCAAAGTGCGCGAAGAGCTGGAAGTACAGGTCAGCGATTTTGATACGCTGGCAGAGATTTTTAAACGGCTGGGTTTTGCCCCAATGCAGGTGTATGAAAAGTATCGCGAGACGTTCCAGTGGCAGGACGTGGAAATTGTGCTGGATGAACTGCCGTACGGCAATTTTATTGAGTTGGAGGGGGATGAAGCGGGGATTAAGACGGCCGTTTCCCACCTCAACCTCAACTGGCAAGACCGCATTGTAGACAACTACCTGGGGCTGATGGCCCAGCTCAAAGCCCACCACAACCTCCCCTTCAACGACCTCACCTTCGCCAACTTCACCGATCTAGATGTCTCCATTGCCGATATTTTGCCTTAGATTTTTATCACTCCCCAACTAGCCAAACCCGCAATTCATATTGCCGATTCCGCCTTCCCTCTCTATGATCAGGGCATTGAGACGTATCACACAAAACAAACACGGCGCACATGAGCAAGCTGAATCACCCAACTTCCCTCTCTGCGCCTCCAAGCAACCTGTGGTTGCACCTCTGCGTTAAAAAATATGGAGAATGTATGGATCTGGAACGCCCCGATTTAAGCAACGTTAGCCCTGAGGTGCTGGAATACATCGAAGCGCTGGAGGCTGAACTGCTCAACCACCAATCCAGCCAGCCTCGCCGCCGCAGCACCGACAGCGAGCCAAGCGAACCGCCCACCACGCAGCAAGTTGTCACCATTAGCCAGCGGGGGATGGCCAAACGGACGGCGCGGCATTTGTACGGCCGTCAACGCCGCAGTGGCATCGGTGTGTTTGATCTGGATGTAGACGAGCATGACTTCCCTGCTCATGTTGTTGTGGCTGATGAGAGCGAACGATTGCTGCTCTTCAGCAATCTGGGCCGCGTTTTCCCCTTAGCGACAGCAGACATTCACCAAACCGAAGAGCTGCGCGCCCCCGGCGAAAGCCTCATCGAGCGGTTTCCCTTCCACGGCAATGAACACATCATCGGTGCCATCCCAGCCGAGGCCGGCCAGTACGTCATTTTGGCCAGCCAGCGCGGCTGGGTACAGCGGGTGGCCGCCAGCTACTTTGGCAAGAGCCTCATCCCCGGCATGTCGTTTCATGACGTGAAGCAAGGCGGGCAAATTACGGCCGTTTGTTGGAGTAACGGCCGTGACGAGATTTTCCTGGCTACCCAGCAGGCACAAGGGATACGGTTCCGCGAGACGCAGGTGCCCGCCCGCGGCGGCTGCCTGGGGCTGCGCGTCGATCCCAGTGATGAGGTCGTGGCCGTCACCAGCGTGGTAGAGAGCAGCGGCGTCTTTGTGGTGGGACACGACGGCAAGGGCACCATCCGCCAGATGAGCGGCTTCCGCATGAATAAAGCGCCGGGTGCCGGCGGCAAAGCCATTTTCAAGAGCGATCAGCTCATCGGTGCCGTGACGGTGCAAGAAGCTGATGACCTCTTCATTTTGGCCCAGGCCGGCAAAATTATTCGCTTCCGTGCCAATGAAGTGCCACCCAAAGAAGGTGTGGTGCAAGGCGTAAACTGCATGGAAGTGCGTAATGACGTGGTAACGGCCGTTGCCGTCGCCACTCTGGAGAATTAATGACTGTTTTTGCAGATGGCGAAGAATATGTTGAGCAGGTATTCACTGGCCTGACGTTGACGCAAGAAGTGATGACGGCCGTTACCTTCGAAGAATGCACCTTTACCAACTGTAACTTTAGCGAGACGCAGTTCAAGCGCTGCACCTTCCGTGATTGCCAGTTCCAAAACTGCGATTTAAGCTTGCTGGACGTAGATTACAGCACTTTCCAGCGCAGCAAATTTGAGGAATGCAAATTGATTGGCGTGAATTGGGCCAAAGTTTTGCAAATCGAATGGCTTGAATTCCACAGCTGCAACCTCAGCTATGCCACCTTTATGGAGCTGGATTTGTCCAAAGCGGTCATCACCGACTGCCTGGCCAAAGAAGCCACCTTTGCCGAAACCAATCTCACCGAGGCCAACTGCACCCACACCGACTTCACAGACAGCCGCTTTGTCCGCACCAATCTCACCAAAGCCGATTTCCGCGGTGCACGTAACTACGCCATCGCCGCTGATCTGAACACGCTCAAGCAAGCAAAATTTTCGCTGCCTGAAGCAGTGGCGCTGCTGCATGGACTGGACATCATTTTGGAGGACCCAGCATAAGTTAAGGTGCGACGCACTTTTGGAAGTGCGTCGCACCTGGGGAAGAAAAAGAAATGACGCAGCTTACCTCGCAGCCAGCCAAAATAAATCGACGCGAACTGCTCATGACGAGCTTTATGGCCACGGCCGTTCTCCTGGCCATCACCCTCATTGCCGCCCTCATCTGGCTGCTGCTGCCTTACCAGCAGCTCACTATCGTAGGCGACGTGGCGGATTTTCCGCCTTCTGACCAGCCATACCGATCTAACTACACGGATACACCTGTCTTCATTGTCAATACAGGTGATGAGATTTTAGCCTTTAGCAAACGCACGCCCCGCCCTGAGCCATGGGACTGCATTTACGCCTGGGTACCAGCAAACAGCGAATTCACTGATCCATGCAGCGGCAGCAAGTTTGCCTTAGATGGCACCTTGTTAGAAGGCCCAGCCGAGCGTAGCCCGGATCGATATGAAGTGCGGGTGCAGAACGGCCGTATCCAAATTAACTTTGACAAACTCATTCTCGGACAACCGTAACTACAAGGACTGGCAGTCCTCGATCTACAATTCGTTGCGGTTTGTTTAGATGAAGGACTGCCAGTCCTACTATTCAAACAACCAAAAGGAACCAACATGTTAGACAAAGCCAAAGCATTACACGATGAACTTATCCGACTCAGGCGTGACATTCACGCCCATCCTGAACTAGGATTCCAGGAATTCAGAACGGCCGCACTCGTTGCCGACACCCTCACCGAACTGGGTATCGACGTCAAAACCGGCGTCGGGCGTACGGGCGTCGTAGGCCAGATTGGCACGGGCGACGGTCCCACCATCGCCATTCGCGCCGACATGGATGCCCTGCCCATCTTGCAAAAATCAGAAGCACCCTATAAATCGCAAAATGACGGCGTGATGCACGCCTGCGGCCATGATTCGCACACTGCCATGCTGCTGGGGGCAGCCCATTTGCTCAAGCAAAGCCTGGCCGATGGCGGCTGGCAAGGCAACGTGCGCTTCCTCTTCCAACCCTCTGAAGAAGCGTTTGACGCCAACGGCGTGAGCGGGGCCACGGCCATGATTGCCGACGGTGCCCTGGAGGGCGTTGATGCTGTCATCGCCCTGCATGTGGCTTCTGACTATCCGGCGGGGCAGCTGCGCTTTCAGGATGGCTACTCGCTGGCCAACGTCGATTCCTTCAAGGCGTGGGTACGCGGTGACGGCGGCCACGGTGCGTATCCGCACACCGGCAGCGATCCGCTGCACATGCTCAGCGTCATCTTGCCTGCCATTTATGCCATCCCCTCCCGACGCATCAATCCGCTGCACGGCTGCGTGGTGAGTCTGGGCGAGATCAGCGGCGGGGCAGCCCCCAACGTCATTCCCAATGAAGTGTACATTCAGGGCACCATTCGCTCTTACCATGACGACGTGCGCGAGCAGCTTTGGGCTGAGGTGGAAAATGCGTTCAAGCTGAGCGAACAGATGGGCGGCAGCTATGAATTTGAGCTGGTCAAAGGGTACCCCGCCATGTTCAACAATGAGCAGGTCAATGAATGGCTGCGTGATGTGGCTACGGAGGTTGGGGGGGGAACGGCCGTTATCGACACCGAATTTGGCATGGGGGCCGAAGATTTTGCCTACATGACCCGCGAAGCCAAGGGTGCCATGTTCATGTTAGGCGCAGCCATCGATGATGGTGTTGCTCGTCACCACCATACCGATATTTTCGACATTGACGAAGGGGTTCTGCCTCTGGGCACGGCCATCCTGGCCGAAACGGCCCATCGTTTTGTAACCGGCAAAGTGCGCTAGAACAAGTTTGGAGACTGGAGCATTCTTAAACTTCAGTCTCCAGATATCCCCCCACTTTTGGACTAAAAAGATTGACACATCGCCACAAATGTGCAGAATTTGTCAGAAAGACAGCAAGCGCGTGTGAAGAATCTACGGATGTACTATAATAGCGCGGTATTTAGAAACTCTCGCTTTATACACTTTCATTCATGTCGTTGGAGGTAAGTTATGGCAGGTCCTGCAAATGAAGATAAGTTTTACCCAAACCGGTGGGTGCGCATCATTTTAATCGCTACAGAAGAAATTGTAGGGAAAAATGGTGTAAAAGCACTGCTCAACATGGGTCGCCTATCTCACTACATTGAAAATTATCCGCCTGACAACATGAAAAAAGAAGTTCCATTTGCCCATGTGGGCCAGCTGCAGCAAGCTTTTTGGGATATGTACGGGGCTCGTGGCGCGCGCGCCTTTGCCGTACGTGCCGGCAAGAAAACGTTCAACGACGGGCTGGATAGCTTTGGTTCTGTAGCGACGGCCGCTCGCGCCGCCATGAAAATTGGCTCATTGGAACGGCGTATTGGGCTTGGACTGCAATTTTTTGCTAAGTTTTTTAATCAGGTCAGCGACCAGGAAGTGTCGCTGACGGATGATGATAAATCGTGGTACTGGAATATTTTAGTTTGCCCCATGTGTACCAATCGCGACACCGATTCTCCGGTCTGCCATTTAGCCGTAGGTGTGCTGCAAGGTGCCTTGGAAAACTTTGTGGATTCAGACAAGCGGTTTAACGTTTCCCCCACCCACTGTATTGGTCAGGGAGACGAAACGGGTATTGTGGCCATCGACAAAGAACCACTATAAGCCTACAATTTCCAGACGAATTTACTACAAAAGCGCCCCTCACAGGAGGCGCTTTTTTGTTGCCACTCATTCGGAACGGCCGTTCTATAGATATTCCCCCTCGTTTTTATGTATAATGCTGTCACCGTATTGTCCAGTTTGTTTCCTGGAAACAAACAACCCATTGCAGGAGGGATTGACGACTTCTACCCAATTGCATGTGTCCTAAATGTATTATCTGATTAGTCTCAGCATTGCCTTGGAAGACTGGTCTTGTCACTTGCACCCCTGCATCACATCCTAAGGAGGTTCCTATGTTTCATCATAATCTGTCTCTGGCGATATTCGGCCGTTTTTGGCGGAATAAGGTCGGTGCTTTGGCGCTGCTTTTATTGCTCTTATTGTTTGGCGTAGGTACGGCCGCATCCAGCACATTAGTCATCCCCACCATTAGCATCACCAGCGTGAAGGCTGGCGATTCGGTGACCATCCAAACGTACAACTTCCCTGCCGGGCAAACGTTCACAGTGCGCATGAATAAAATGGGCACCTTGGGAGTTGGGGGCACGGTGGTCGGCACATTGGATTCCGGGGCCGGTGGCTCTTTCTCTGCTACCTTTCCCATTCCCGATGGCTTGAAGGGGGACGCTCAGGTGGCCATTCGGCTGGACAGCGCCCACGGTTATTATAGCTACAATTGGTTTTATAACAACACTGCCCCCGGGCCTGGCCCCGGTCCAGCACCCGGCCCAATTTACACGGGTATTCCCACCTTTAAGGTTACCAGCGTTACCGCCGGCGAAAGCGTCACCATTCAAACCAACAACTTCCCGGCCAACATGACCTTTTACGTTACCATGGGCAAAATGTATACACGCGGCATCAATGGTATCAGCGTCGGTACCCTGGATTCAGGTGCTGGCGGCACGCTAACAGCCACGTTTAACATTCCCGATGCGCTAGAAAATGATGCGCGCATCTCAATCCGTGCCCAAACTGCCCATGCCAATCCGTTTTATGCCTACAACTGGTTCCACAATGCCACAGCCGGTGACGGCAGCGGCGACGGGGCTACAGGCGGCGGCGATCCGGTTTACGCGGGCATACCCACCTTTACTGTTTGTACCGTAACGAAGGATGGCGAAGTTACGATTCTGACCAAAAACTTCCCCAAGAACCAAACATTTAACGTAACAATGGGCCCAATGTACACACGTGGCATTGGGGGTACGTCAGTGGGCACGCTTGCTTCCGGCGACAATAGCAGCGCCCGTTACACGTTCCCCATCCCCGATGGACTTGATGGTTCCTACCGCATTTCGATTCGGGCGCAAACAGCGCACGCTTACCCTTACTATTCGTACAACTGGTTCTACAATAACTCCACTACCATGGATCATTGCCAGTAATCAGTTTGCCACGCAGGCAGCTTCTATAAGCAACTGCCTGTCATGGTTTAGATGAGACAATCCCCGGAAACGGCCGTTTCCGGGGATTCTTTTTTTATTCTCACCAGTTCCTTGCTACACTTACCAGCGATGATCGAACTGACCCAACTGCAAAAGGTCGTGCAGCACAACGTCCTTATTAACATTCCCAGCCTCACAGTAGCGGCTGGCGAAATTACGGCCGTTTCCGGTTTAACCGCTGTCCACAAAGATACCTTCATCCAGCTGCTCACCGGGCTAACCCCACCGACCGCCGGACAAATCCGGCTGGCCGGTATCGACCCCTTTGCGCAGCGCACTCTTTTTGCCCAAAAAGTGGGCATTCTGCCCGCCGAAAATGGCCTGTATGAACGGCTCACTGCCCGACAAAATCTGGAATTTTACTGCCGCCTTTACGGGCTGCCGCTTAGCCGTGCTGTTGAACTACTTACCCTGGTTGGCCTGCAAGATCAGGCCCAGGTTCGCGTGCAGCATCTTGCCCCAGAACTGGCCCGCCGCCTGGCGCTGGGTCGCGCCATTCTACACCAACCAGAACTTCTCATTTTGGTTGATCCCTTCAACAACAGTTCGCCTGCCTCCATATCGCTCATCAGTCAGGTGCTGCGCCAGCAGGCAGCAGACGGCACGGCCGTTTTGCTGATTGCCGATGAGAGTGCGGCGGTGACGGCCGTTTGCCAAACCATCATCATTATGAACCAGGGACGGCTCAGCCACAGCTACACGCCCGGCGATCAGCCCACCCCGCCCAATCTACCCTTCAAAATCCCTGCACGGTTAGAAGGCAAGGTGGCCCTGGTAAACCCTGCCGACATTTTGTACGCCACCAGTGATGACGGCCGCACCTATCTTTACACGGGGAACGGCCGTATCCCCACCCATCTCACCCTCACCGAAGTGGAAGAACGCCTGGCACGCAGCGGCTTCTTCCGCGCGCATCGCAGCTACCTGGTGAATTTGCAGCACATTAAAGAGATGGTTGCCTATACCCGGGACAGCTACACCCTCATTCTAGACGACGGCCAGCCTGAGGCCGCCGAACCCATCGAAATTCCACTTAGCAAAAGCGCCGCCCGCGACCTGCGCGAACTCCTCGATTTTTAGGCTAAACCGCCGTATTTATCATGCCCGCCCGCACAGGTGGACATCCACAGTCTGGCCAATCCCTTGATTCCGCATTCGCGGGAATAACATTCATTTGCCAATGGTCTCGTTTCTGCCTCAGTGCCAGCGTTGGAGTTGACAAACAATTGTCCTTTTGATAATATGTCGCCCAACGACATGTTATTGACCGACATATCAAGCTAGGTGAAACAAATGGACCCCGAACAAAACTTACCCCTTGGTGAAGCCACTTTTTTCATTTTGCTCAGCCTCATGCCGACACCAAAACATGGCTACAGCATCATGAAAACGGTTGAAGAATTGAGCAACGGCCGTCTTGAACTCAGTACCGGCACGCTTTATGGTGCCCTCAAGCGCATGCTGGAGCAGGCCTGGATTGAGCGGTATGAAGCGGCCGATGACAACGAAAGCGGCCGTATCCGCAAAACGTATCGCCTTACCGACCTGGGGCGGCACATCCTTGATGCAGAAATTGCGCGCATGGACACGCTGGTAACTACGGCACGCCAACTTTCTGGAGGCCTCGCATGATAAATTTGCTGCTAACTCTTTACAAATTGATGCTGCGGCTCTACCCTAGCCGTTTTTACCACACCTTTGGTCCTGAAATGGCTGAAGTGTTTGCCGAAAAGCTGCACCATTCGGCAAACGCTCGAAGCGTGCTGGTAACGTTTGGCCACGAGCTGCGCCACTGGCCCGGCAGCCTCTGGCGCGAACATTGGTCGGCGCAACAATCAGCCTTGAACTTTCCCCGCTATGAAAAATTGTCCTGGGCGGGAACGGCCGTTGCCGCGCTGCCTTACTTGTTGATGGCCCTGGTTTTTGCCGCCTTCCTTTTCCTCACCAACCAGAACATTTTTGAGGCTGTCTTGCTTGGCAGCACAATGATCATGCTGGCCGTGGCCTGGTGGCGGCGCTGGCCTGCCTGGTCGGCCAGCTGGCTGGGCTTTCTGGCTTTTCTTCTGTTTTACATGCTGCTACCCCAATACCTTGGCGCAGGCCATAGTGAATGGACGGCAACAGAGCGCCTGCTGCGCATGATGTTGGCCGAACTGATCTATTTCCTGCCGCTGTTTGCTGTTTTTTACTGGCTGGTGGGGCGCTGGCCATGGGCCGGTGCGGTTGCCTTGCTGCCGCCCATTGGCTTTAGCTGGCTGCTGCATATGGAATTTGTGCCACCAAACCTTACGCTTCTTATTTACAGCGTTACCTGGATTTGGCTGGCAGTGATTGTGGTCTTGCTGGCGCGCTGGGTGCCTCGGCAGCGACAAGGCTGGATTTTGGGGCTGGCTGCGTTGGTCATCGGCTTGCTCTCGGCCTTTGCCGGACAGTTTTGGGTAAACATTCCGCGTGACGGGTCATTTACCCGCATGGCGGAAAACTTTTTGGCTGAATTTGTGCCGACGCTGCTGCCGTTGATGGCCATTTTGCTGCTGCACGCGCTGCGCCGGAAATTGGTGGCCAGCAACGGGCGTTCCTCTCTGCGTCATTACCGATACATCTTTTTAGGGATTGTGGGCCTCATTGGCAGCAGCCAGCTCGCTCAGCGGCTCTTTTTGCCAGATGATTTGGCCATGTTTCAGGCAAATGTGGGTGTGATGGTAACGGCCGTTTTCCTGCTAAGTCTTTTTGGCATCGGTCTGGGCGCGTGGCGCTTGCGACACAGCCAGCCTGGCGGGCTCTTGCTAACGTTGGTAATCCTTTTCCCCTTCCTCTACCAGGCAGAAACAATCGCCGTTTTGCTGGGTGAACTACCCATCTTGGGGCCACCTAACGACTATATGCTGTACGAGGCGGTGCGGCTAGGCGGGCGAGCCGTGGGGCTGCTTTGGCTGGCAGTGGCTGCCTGGCTGTTAAACCGCACCGTTCCCCCATTGCCCGAGAATATGCCGCCCGATGAGGCAGCACCTATCCTCGCCAGCTAACGGTTAACATCGGGCTGGAAGGTGAAGCCAGCATCTTCCAGCCCGATTATTAGGCAGACGCTGGTGTATTTATTTTTTAGCGGCAACGCTCAGGCTTAACGGCCGTTCACCCTCCATCTCCCCTTTTTAACCAAATTTCACGTGCCATTCGGCCCGCATTTGCGGCCATTCAGCGCTATTTGCTGCTGTTTAGCCTAAAAATAATGCGGGCTGCCCCCTATTCTGCTATTGTGGTGTCTATGGAAATTTCATCAACTCATTTTCCCGCTCGTTGGCAACTTATTTTATCGATTGCCCGTAAAGATATCGTCACCATTCTGAATCATCCTTACCATCTGATTTCGCTCTTTCTACCGTTGTTTATCTCACTGGTATTTTTGTTTTTGATGCCGGCGCTGTTCGACAATGACACGATTCGAGTGGTTATTTACGACGAGGGCAATTCCACATTACCGGACCAGTTGGCTTCGTTGGAAGATATGGAAATTGAGCGAGCAGGATCAGCAACGGCCGTTCTGGAACAGCTCACCGGCGAGGTAGTGGCCGGGCTTGTACTCCCTTCCGGGTTTGATACGGCCGTGGCCAACGGCGGCTCACCTGAACTCACCATTTACCTGAACAGCGATGCACGCTCATCGAGCATTGCCAAGTTTCAGCGCTTTTTTGTGGAGGAAACGGCCGCACTACGTGATCCAGCCCCTGCCGCCCAGATCAGTTGGGAAAGATACCAGCCAGGCGGCAGCGAGATAGTGCCCTTTTCCATAGAAAAATTTATATTCACCACCATGGCTCTTTTAACAACCGGCATCGTTACATGCAGCAGCCTGCCTCATTTGCTGCACGAAGAAAAAGAAAACGGCACGCTGCAAGCCTTGCTCAATTCGCCAGCCACGCAAGCTGATGTGCTTATAGGCAAAAGTGTTTCCGCCTTTACCCTGACTATGATCGTTATTTTGTTTGTCGCCTTGTTGAACCAGGGGTTTGTGGGCAGTTGGGGCATCACCTTAACAGCCATCATGCTCACTACGTTGTTCATGATTGGGCTGGGGCTGCTGCTGGGTTTGTTGATGCACAACAATCAGGCCAAAGCAGCCACGAGCATTGCCGTTTTAGTGGCGGCGATGCCCAGCTGGTTTAGCACCACCTCGTTAGAAAATCTGGCACCGGTCACGCGCTTTATTTTGCGGGCGATTCCTACCCAGCACATGGTGGAGGCGCTTAATCATTCTTTGAACGGCCGTTCCTGGGTAGTCTCCAGCGGCAGCTTGCTCATTTTGCTGGCATGGACCGTTGGCATTCATCTGGTTTTAGTTTGGCATCTGCGGCGCACAAGCTTGCAGTAAACAATATTTAGTTTTTCGAAGGTTTCAACTGTTAACGCAAGGAATAAACAATGATCGAAATTAGGAATCTGAAAAAGTATTACGGTGACGACAACAGCATTAAAGCCGTTGACGACATCTCATTTATCTGCCCGGATGGGCAAATTACAGGACTATTGGGGCCAAATGGCGCGGGCAAAACCACCACGCTGCGCATGATTTCTGGCCTTATCAAACCGATGGGCGGCACCGTCATTGTGGACAACCATGACGTGACCAACGATCCACGCGGCGTACGCCAGGCCTTGGGCGTGCAGGCAGATATGAACGGCGTGTATCCTCGATTGTCACCGCGGGAGCAGTTTCGTTATTACGGCCGTTTCTACGGCCTCAAAGGTAAGGAGTTGGAAGGTCGGATCCAGGCCATCATCGACGAACTGAAAATGGACGAGATTGCCGACCGGCGCGCCGAAGGATTTAGCCGTGGCCAGCGGCAAAAGGTTGTTCTGGGGCGTGCCCTGGTGCACAACCCGCCCAACATCATTATGGATGAACCGACCAATGGACTGGACGTAATGGCCGTGCGCGACACGCGTGCAACGATCCGTGCCATGCGTGACCAGGGACGCTGTGTGCTGTTCAGTACGCATTACATGGACGAGGCGGAACGGCTTTGTGACCACATCGCCATCATTGTGAACGGCAAAATTATTGCCTTTGGCACGCCCACTGACCTCATGCAAAAAACCAGCAAAGACAACTTGGAAGATGCCTTTGTGGCTTTGGCCGGGCAGGTTGGGTTAGAGCGGAGTGAATACGGCCGTCAGCAAAACAACCTATGACGCTAGTGGTAAGTGATTGGTAATTTGCACTCGCAAACTTGCAGACTAAATACAAGGAACATCATGTTAAATAACATTTTAAACATCTGGCAAAAAGAATTGATGGATATCGTGCGCGACCGTAAAGGTTTGCGCCAAACGTTGGTCGTCCCACTCATCCTGGGCATTTTCTACGCCGTACTGAATCCTCTGCTGGGCACGCTCATTAATTCCCGGCAGGAAGACACGTTGGTACTGCCTGTTCAAGGTCTAGAATACGCCGGGGAAGATTTCATTGATACCTTTGCCCAGTTCGGCATTCAGTTAGAACCGTTTAGCGGGGATCTGGAGGCAACCGTCGCCAGCGCTGAAGAAGCAGCCGGGCTCATTTTCACGCCCGGCTTTGGGGAAAACGTGGCCGAGGAGCAGGAAGCCACTTTGATTGTGCGGACAAACAACACCGCTGGGGGCCTATTTGGTGGAGGCATTTCGCTGGGACGGCTGGAGCTGGCGCTGAATGCCTATAACCAGCAAATCACGGTGCAGCGGTTAACGGAACGGAACGTTGATTTAGCAGTGCTGGCCCCGGTGACGCTGGATATGGAAGATTTGGCTTCGCCCGCGCAGCGGGCCGGGGCCGCTGCCTCATTCTTCTTGCCTATTTTGGTGGCGATTACGGCCGTTCAAGGCGGCATGTTTATCGCTATCGACGTGACGGCAGGCGAGAAGGAGCGCGGCACGCTGGAATCTTTGCTGGTTACTCCCAGCAGCGACGCAGAAATTTTTGTGGGCAAATTGGCATCTGTGTTCACGGTTACGGCCGTACCCATTGCCCTGACCCTCTTTGGCTTCTGGATTGCCAGCACGCTGCTGCCCGAATCCATGACCGAAGGCGCCGGCGCGCTGCCCGTGGCCGTGATTTTGCAGGCCATCCTGGTCTCCTTGCCGCTGGCCTTATTCGCCAACGTTATTCTCATGGTGATCAGTATTCGCACAAAAACCTTTAAAGATGCGCAATCAGCCCTGTCGCCGGTTATCTTTGGCGTGCTATTTACGGCAATGGCCGCCGCCTTTGTGCCCCCAACCGGAGCCAGCCTGGCCTATCTGATACCCGTTTACGGTACCTCTGCTATCGTCGGGGTGCTAACGTTGGGTGGTATTGTGCCCGCCAATGCTGTGCTCTTCAGCATCATTGGTAACGTACTGGCAACGGTAGTGGGTGTCATTTTCGCCATGCAAATCTTCAATCGGGAACGGCTGCTGTACAGTATGTAACCTTACAGGCAGATCCACCATCCAATAATAAAATCAAACAATTAGGTGTTAACCTGACAGCCCTTGTTGGGCTGTCAGATTTTTCCCGTTCGAAGCGTTAAGAACACGAGGGCATGAAGCAAACCACAGAAAAAGTTTTGAAAAACGATGGGCAATTTCTCTGTGGTTTGCTCAAGTAAAAGCCCATTTCGCGCCCATTCTAATTCAAAATTCTATCAGGCTTTTACATATGAAATGGTTTTCCTTTGGCAAAAAGAAAAAGAAGTCGGCAGCTCAGGTGAGTGTGCTAGAAGTAACAGATCAAACGTTTCAGGTGCAGGTAATTAATCGCTCCTACAAGATGCCGGTGATGGTAGATTTCTGGGCAGCGTGGTGCGGTCCATGCCGCCAGCTTGGCCCGGTACTGGAAAATTTAGCAGAGGAGCCCGACAGTCCGTTTGTATTAGCCAAACTGGATACAGAAAACAATCAGCGAACGGCCCAAAAATATAACATTCAATCCATTCCAGCGGTGAAAATGTTTAGAAACGGCCGTATCGTAGATGAATTCACCGGCGCTTTACCAACTGGCCTCGTCCGCCGCTTTGTGCAGAAAGCTGTTTCCGCCCCTGCCCCGCCGCTCGGCTTTCAAGGCAGCGATGATCCCGCCCAGCGGTTAGAACAAGCGCAGCATCAGCTAAAAAGAGGGAACGGCCTCAACGCCTTTACCCTGCTCAAAGATTTCCCCGATGGCGAACAGTCTGAAGCGGCACGAGCGCTGCTGCCCCTGGCCCAATTCATGGTTGATGTGGCTGACGGCGATGCCCTGACAGGTCTGGAAAATTTGGACAAGTTGTATCAACAAGCGGTGCTGGCATTGGAGCGGCGCAATCCTAAAAAAGCGCTTGCCCTCCTGGCCGAAGCCCTGGAAACTGGCGAAGAAATCGATCGGCCGTTTACAGCAAGCGTGATGCAGTCTCTCTTCACCCTGCTGGGAAAAAATCACAAACTGACACAGCAATACCAGGATAAGGTAACGGCCGTTTCCCCAGGGTAATCGCTTTCTAAAAAATGAGATACAGTGGTGACTCAATCAACTTGAGAGGTAAAAGTGAATGAGTCAGCAACTGTCAGACAGTTTTGTTCAG
>PABI01000114.1 GCA_002699125.1 Anaerolineaceae bacterium | reverse complement strand
CGTATATGTGGAGAACAAAAGGTCAAAAACAAGGAGGCCACAATGGCACACAAAAAGAAAGAATGCAAAACAAAAAATCAAAAAGCCTTCTTCATCTTCGCCAGTACGATTCTGGTCCTGGCCCTGTTGCTTGGCTGCGGACCTTCGGCAGAAGAACTGGAAACCGTGGACTACACGCCACAATCTGTGGGTGAGTGGGAAATATCAACGCCTGAGAAGGAAGAGCTGGACCCGGAACTGGTGGCGGAACTGTATTACAACGCATCCCAAATGGAGAATATTTACAGCCTGCTGGTATTCAAAAATGGCTACCTGGTGGCTGAAGATTACTTCAATGCCGGCTCAGCCGACCAACAGGTGAATATCCATTCCGTCACCAAGAGCATCAATTCGGCACTGGTGGGCCTGGCCCTGGAAGAAGGTTGTTTGACCAGTCTGGATCAAAAAATGATGGAATTTTTTCCGGAGTTTGACAATCGTATTCGCGATCCACGGAAAAGAGACATCACCATCCGGCAGATGCTGCAAATGCGCGCCGGGTATCCCTGGGAGGAGGCCACAGCGGAGGGGACCGAGCTGTTGTTCAGTGGCTTTCACACGGCCGATCTCGTGAATGTGCCCCTAGCGTATGATCCGGGCAGCGATGCCGCGTACAGCAATTTGACCGCTCATCTTTTAGGCTTGATTGTCGCCCGGTCCTGTGACACGGAACTCAAAACTTTCGCCGATGAACACCTTTTTGGCCCACTGGGGATAGAAGAGGGATTTTGGCAAACGGATTGGGATGGCGACTATCTTGGCTACTCCGACATCGAACTGTCGGCCCATGACCTGGCCAAATTTGGCTTGCTGTATCTCAACGATGGTGAATACAACGGCAAACAGATTGTCCCGGCCGAGTGGGTTCATGAGTCGCTGCAAACCTACTCAGAAGGTATGTGGACAGTCCGCGTCGGCCGTAATTGGGACGCCAACGCTTATGGTTACCAATGGTGGTCCATCCGCGCCGGTGACTATCGTTACAACCTGGCCTGGGGGCATGGCGGGCAGCAAATTGTGCTGCTCGATGACCTCGACATGGTCATCGTCGTCACCGTCGATCCATTGCACCTACAGCACGGCGACGAGCCCTGGAAACTGGAAAAGGCCAGTCTCAACCTGGTGGCCGATTTTATTGCCTCCTTGCCCAAAGAATAAGGGAATCTGTCATGAAAACACACAAATTTTGTAACGATACAACCTCTCTGGCTGTGGCCGGTGTCCTCACCGTGCCACCCAACCGGCTCGGTCTGGAGTCCAGCCGGAGCACCTGTATAGGTATCAAATTTTTACTGGCAGTTTTATGCTTCGCGGTTCTTTTGAGCGCCTGTACTGGAAGCAGTGCGGTCAGCGCAGGAGTCCTTGAAGGTCAAACCTGGGTGCTGGCCAAATTCAACGGCGGCGAACCGCTTGAAGGTCGCCAACCAACGCTTGAATTCGAGGCGGGTAAGGTCTCTGGGAATACCGGCTGCAACCATTATGGCGGCAGTTATCAAATCGAGGATGAATCCATCCGGTTTGAGGACCTCTTCTCCACGGAAATGGCCTGCCTGGACCCGGAAGGGCTCATGGCGCAGGAACAGGACTATCTGGGATTGCTGCGCGCGGTCAATCACTTTGAATTGGTAGACGATGTACTAACACTCATTACCGACGCGGGGCAAAACCTGGTTTTTGAAATCCAGCAAGAAATTTCTGAGGAGCTAATGTCCACGCTCGACCCGACTACGCCGACACCAACCGTTGAGGTAATTGCGCCCACGCCGACACCCACCTTTACACCTCCCATTGGGTTCAAGGAATATCAGGACAGCGTGGCCGGTGTTTCGCTCTACATTCCCGAAACCTGGGCCGTGACCAGTGTGATGCCCGGCCAATCTGCCATCATCCAATCTTATCCCACCGACAAATATATTGGCGGAGAAATGAGGGAACCGGGCGATACAAAATGCGATTTGAGCATCCGCCCAGAAGGTGATCGCGCTGAAGATTTAATTCAGCAATGGCGGTCCGATTCGATGACCACTATCGCTGCTGAAGAGTCGTTCGCGCTGCAAAACGGTTTGACGGGGCAGCGCTTCGTCATCGACAGTATGGGACGCGCCACAGTGTTCCTCACCGAAATCAATCAGCGAGTTGTTCTGCTAACCTGTTTCGGCGATTTCACGCAGGTGGATGCGATGGCGACGACGCTGAACAAATTAGAGTGAGGATTGAGAGGCTTGCAATGGCGAAAAAATACACACAAAAGCTTACCCTCTATCAACCGGCAGCTTACCAAATTAAAGTGCCGGGGCATCTCGATGCGAGTTGGGCAGCGTGGGACGAAAAAATAACGATAACAGCAGAATTTGAGGAGGGCGGTACGGCCGTAACGGTTCTAACCGGCACCTTCGACCAGGCTGCTTTACAAGGTCTACTGCGCCGACTTTATGCCTTGGGCTTGCCCTTGATTTCGGTTACGCACATTTAAACCAGAACAAAAAGCAGGAAGGAATAATCATGAAAGCAATGGTCTATACAAAATACGGTTCACCAGATGTGCTGCATCTGCAAGATGTGGCTAAACCAACGCCACAAGCAGAGGATGTCCTGGTGAAAATTCAGGCGGCCTCTATCAATTTTGGCGATAAGGCCCTGGTGAAAGGTGAACCATTCCTGGTGCGCCTGATGGGCTATGGGCTGTTCAAACCCAAACACACCATACCCGGCGGGGACATCGCCGGGCGGGTTGAAGCGGTAGGCAGCAACGTTAAGCAGTTTCAGCCAGGTGATGAAGTTTTTGCGGATTTGGGTGAATGTGGCTTTGGCGCTTATGCTGAATATGTGGCTGTTCCAGCATCTGTGTTGGTACAGAAACCGGTTAATCTGCCGTTTGAGGAAGCGGCGGCCGTTCCGCAAGCGGCCGTGGTCGCCCTGCAAGGTCTGCGCGATAAAGGGCAGATTCAGCCAGGGCACAAGGTGTTGATCAATGGCGCTTCGGGTGGGGTGGGCACGTTTGCGGTGCAGATCGCCAAAGCGTTGGGCGGGGAGGTTACGGCCGTTTGCAGCACCAAAAACCTCGACCTGGTACGTGCCATCGGAGCCGACCAAGTTATCGACTACACCCAGGCAGACTTCACTCAAGGGGAGCAGCGCTACGATCTCATTTTTGACATCGTGGCCAATCGTTTTGTTTCCGAGTACATGCGGATGTTAACGCCTCAGGGGAGCTATGTCGCCTGCGCTTTTAACGCGACCTCGCTGTTCCTGGGTCCTTTCATTTCCAAGAAGAACGGCAAAAAGGCTAGTTCACTCGTTCACAAACCGAACCGAGCCGACCTGGTTTTTATGAAGGAGCTAATTGAAGCCGGAAAAGTCACGCCGGTGATTGATAAGTGTTTCCCGTTAAGTGAGGTTGCTGAAGGGATGCGCTGGCTGGAAAACGGCCGTCACCACGGAAAAGTTGTCATCAATTGTATTTAATGTCCTGACAGTTTGGGTTGCCCATAAATGGGCCAAAAGGAGAACAAAATGACTATCAAAGGAAGTTTACAAACCACAGATAAAGCCACAATGATCGGTAAAGTATCAAGTCGTACTCATGTGAATACACACAGAAAAACGGCATCCATTGTAGGCATCTTTTTCATCATTGGCACCGTTGCCGGCGTGCTCAGCGGGCTTGTGACCTTACCTGTTTTGGAAGAGGCAGATTACCTGAGCCGCGTGGCTGCCAATGAGAGTCAAATCGTATTGGGGGCAGTTCTGGTATTGGTGATGGGCTTCCCCCTGGCGATGATTCCCGTGGTGATGTTCCCCATCTTCAAAAAGTACAGCGAACTGCTGGCGCTTGGGGCGGTTGTTTTTAGAGGGGTGCTGGAAGCTGTTACCTACATCATCCTGGCGCTTGGTTTACTGTTACTGATTCCCTTAAGCCAGGAATTTGTAAACGCAGGCGCCCCCACGGCTTCTTACCTTCAATCGCTGGGTGCAATGTTGACGGAACTAAGCTACTGGACCAATCATGTTTTAGCGATTGTCTTTACCATTGGGGCCGCCATGCTGTATTGGCTGTTCTTTAAGACAAAATTGATTCCGAATTGGCTGGCATTATGGGGGTTTATTGGCGCAATCCTGTACTTTGCAGCTCCCATTGCCAACATGTTTGATGCCCAACATCTGCCACTGTCGCTTGGCGTCAAGTGGGGTTATTTGATGATCCCGCTGGCAATTCAGGAGATGGTCTTTGCCCTATGGCTGATTGTGAAGGGATTTAATCCAGCAGCAATCGCTGCTTTGGTTGAAAAAAGGATCTGATCCAACAGGTAAAAAAAGGCACAAAAAGGGAAACGGGGTTGAGGCGGTTGCCCAGGCATGGTTTTTAAGTAGTCCAACCTTTAAATGAAATAGAACGCTGATTAACGCAGATAAACGCTGATTTTTATTTTATCTGCGTCATCAGCGTTTATCCGCGTCCAATTAGTTTACTCCTGAAAACCTCTGGACGTTTAGCAAGAGCTATACAACCTCAAATTGGTTTTCCCGTATAATGGGCTTATGTCTGGGTCCCTGCTGCAAACCAAGCTTTATACTCCCCCCAAACGGCCGCATCTCGTCCCACGGCCCCGCCTGATTGAACAGCTCAATCAGGGATTGCACCTTGGGCATAAACTCAGCCTCATCTCGGCCCCCGCCGGGTTTGGCAAAACAACTTTGGTGAGCGAGTGGCTGCAAACAGAGCAAAAAGCCGCAACGCCCATTGCCTGGCTGTCGCTGGATGAGGCGGATAACGATCCAACACGCTTTCTGGCTTATTTTATTAGCGCCTGGCAAACGATGGCGCAAAATCTTGGCAAAGACGTGTTGGCCACGCTTCAGACGCCCCAACCTCCGCCAATTGAAGCGATACTGACAAACCTGCTCAATGAAATTGCCGCGGTCCCAGACAAACTCATCCTTGTTCTGGATGATTATCACCTGATTGAAGCAAATCCCATTGACCAGATGGTCGCCTTCTTGCTGCAACACCTGCCACCGCAAAAGCATCTGGTCATCACCACCCGCGAAGACCCCAATCTACCTTTGGCCCGATACCGCGCCCGCAGCCAGCTCACCGAACTGCGCGCCGCTGATTTGCGTTTTACTTTGGCGGAAGCGGCCGTATTTCTCAACCAGGTAATGGGCCTGCAACTGTCCAGCCAGGATGTTGACGCCCTGGAAACTCGCACCGAAGGCTGGATTGCCGGCTTGCAGTTGGCTGCCCTGGCCATCCAGGGGCACGCCACCTTGCAAGATAACCAAGACAGCGCCGGCTTCATCAAATCTTTCACCGGCAGCCACCGTTTTGTGATGGATTACCTGGTTGAAGAAGTTTTGCACCAGCTGCCCGAGCACATTCAGACGTTTTTGCTGCGCACCTCCATTCTGGAACGCATGTGTGGCCCGCTTTGCGAAGCAGTAGTGGGGAGAGAAAGTCAGGAAATTTTAGAATATCTGGAACAAGCCAATCTTTTCATCGTTCCCCTGGATGATGAGCGGCGCTGGTATCGTTATCACCATCTCTTTGCTGACTTGCTGCGGCAGCGCCTGGAGCAGGGCGGTGACAGTGACAAACTGCACAAACGGGCCAGCCAATGGTTTGAGGATAATAACCTGGAGATTGAGGCGTTTCACCATGCCACGGCCGCCAATGATATTGAACGGGCCGAGCGTCTGATTGAAGGCAAGGGGATGCCGCTTCATTTTCGTGGCGCGGTAAGGCCTGTGCTCAAGTGGCTGTCGTCGCTGCCCAAAACGGTTCTGGATGCCTGGCCCTCGTTATGGACGTCGTATGCTTCCGTACTGCTGGTAACCGGGCAGGGGGCCGGCGTTGAAAAGACGCTGCAAGCGGCGGAGGCAGCCCTGCGTGATGCCCGACCAGACGACAAAACCAGGGACCTGATCGGGCGAATTGCCGCCATCCGGGCGACAGCCGCTGCCAATCGGAACGAAGTCGACACCATCATCAGCCAATCGCACCGCGCCCTGGAATATTTGCACCCCGACAACCTGGCGTTTCGCACCTCCACTGCCTGGAAGCTGGGATTTGCCTACCAACTCCAGGGAGACCGCGCTGCTGCCAGAAAAGCATACAATGAAGTCATCGCGATTGGCCAGGCATCTGGAAATACGGTTTTTACCCTGCTGGCCACCATCGGCCTGGGCCACTTGCAGGAAGTAGACAACCAACTGCACCAAGCAGCCGAGACTTACCGACGCGTTTTACAACAGTTGGGCGAACGGCCGTTACCATTTGCCTGTGAAGCCCATCTTGGCCTGGCCCGGGTGAACTATGAGTGGAACGATCTGGCGGCGGCCCAACAGCACGCTGAACAGAGCATTGAACTGGCACGACAGGTAGAAAATAATGACCGGTTCATTGCCAGCGAGACATTTCTGGCTCGCGTGAAGCTGGCTGAGGGGGGCGTAGCTGAAGCCACTACAATTTTGACCAAAGCCGAACAAACGGCGCGCCAGTATAACTTTGAGCAGCAGTTGGGAGAGGTGACGGCCGTACAAATCCTCACCCTCCTGCAACAAGGCAATTTAACGGAAGCGGCCAAACTTGCCCAAGAACAGAACCTTCCCCTCAGCCAGGCCCGGCTACACCTGGCCCAGGACGAACCAGACAAAGCGTTGGCGCTGCTGGAACCGGTGTACAAGCAAGCAGAGGCTAGAAAATGGCGAGATAAACAGCTCAAAGTAATGGTGCTGCAAGCGGTAGCCCACCAGACCTTGGGCGAAACAGAGCAAGCCAGGCAGCGGTTGGGGGAGGCGCTGGCCATGGCTCAGCCGGGTGGCTTTGTTCGCCTGTTTGTTGATGAAGGACGGCCGTTGGCCCAACTACTAGCCGAAGCAGCAGCGCACCAGATCATGCCCAACTATGTGGCCAAACTGCTGGCTGAATTTCCTGACGACAAGCAGAGTGACAACACCTTATCCTCGACCCAACCACTCATCGAGCCGCTGAGTGAACGCGAATTAGAAGTGCTGCAACTCGTTGCTGAAGGACTTACCAATCGTGAAATTGGTGAACAGCTTTTCCTCGCCTTAGACACCGTTAAAGGTCACAATCGGCGCATTTTTGCCAAGCTCCAGGTGCAGCGACGCACCGAAGCCGTGGCCCGTGCCCGCGAGCTGGGCCTGTTGTCGTTGTAACGGCCGTTTGCCCACAAATTTCCCCATCGCAGCTAAAACCGAGTTGTTCCCTTTACATATCTCCCCTCTGCGTTCTCCGCGCTCTCCGCGGTTAGATAAACGCAGCAACACCCCAAACAACACTTTCGTGTCTACACGCCAACACCGTGCTGGCGTTATGCTATTTGTACATTGAACATGTGGCCTTTTTTGTGAACGGCCTTAACAGGACAAAAACATGGCACACCAACACAACCCTAAAACTAATCCAGATAAACCAATGGTGTACCAAATCAGGATCAGAGGCCATTTGGATATTCAATGGACAAACTGGTTTGACGGCTTGACCATCACGCTAGAAAACAACGGCAACACACTTTTAGCCGGCCCGGTAGCCGATCAGGCAGTGCTGCATGGCTTGCTAAGAAAAGTGCGTGATTTAGGGATGCCTTTACTCTCGGTCATTTGCGTTGAGACTGACCAGACAGAAAAGTCAGAAGTTAAACACTAAAACCTAACAACGTTCAACAACAGGAGAAAAACATGAAGAATTTACAGAAAATGGGCGGTGTTGCCGCCCTGTTCCACGCAGCAGCTTACCTGATAGGCATCGTTATGTATTTTGCTGTACTATCGCCCATCATCGACGCCACCACTGAGCAATATGTAGCCCAACTTGCCGATTACCAGACCACTTTGACACTATGGATTTTCATCGCCTACTGGGTCTCTGGCTTCTGCCTGGTTGTGGTAGCCCTGGCACTCTACGAACGCTTGAAAGATGGCGAGCCGGCCTTAATGCAGCTATCTACCGTCCTGGGCATTATCTGGGCCGGTCTGATTATTGGCAGCGGCAACCTGATGATGCACGGCTTTGCGCAAATCGCCCAGCTTTATGCGGCCAACCCGGCCCAGGCCGAGATAGCCGCGCTGACAGTGGGCATTGTCGAAAATGGAATCGTCAGCGCCAATGAGCTAATCGGCGGCCTGTGGGTGCTGCTGTTAAGTTGGTCAGCCTGGCGCATGGGAAAGCTGAGCAAGGGTCTGAACTACCTGGGCATCTTGATAGGCGTCTCTGGCATTCTGACCATGATTCCGCCTATTGCCGAAGCCACCCAAACTTTTTTCGGATTGAGCATGATCGTCTGGTTTGGCTGGTTGGGAATTGTCCTTTGGCGCAATCAGTTAAGTACAACAACTGAAAATCAAAACGCATTCATACCCCACCACAGCGCAACAAACTGATATTTACAAAGTGAGAATAAAATGACAACGCTTATTGTAGGGGCAAGCGGAGCCACCGGCCGCTTGCTTGTAGAACAACTGCTGAATCGTGGTGAGTTGGTCAAAATCATTGTCCGAGCAGAGAGCAACTTACCCGAAACAGTTAACAATCATAAAAATTTATCCATCATCCACGCCACTCTGCTTGACCTCAGTGATGCGGAGATGGCTCAGCATGTCAAAGGCTGTGACGCTGTTGCTTCTTGCCTGGGACACAACATGAGTTTGAAGGGGCTGTATGGACATCCGCGGCGGCTTGTCACAGATGCTACGCGTCGATTGTGCCAGGCGATTAAGGCTAACAAACCGCAAACGCCGGTCAAGTTTGTCTTAATGAACACCGCCGGAAACAGTAACCGTGATCTTGCTGAACCTGTTTCATTTGGCCAAAAGTTTGTGACCGGGTTGATACGAATCTTATTGCCACCGCACGTGGATAATGAGAAGGCCGCCGATTTTCTGCGCACTGAAATCGGTCAGGACGACCGTGAAATTGAGTGGGCAGCGATACGCCCAGACACCTTAAACGATGTGGGCAAAGTAACCGAGTACGAGATATATCCTTCCCCAATTCGCAGCGCGATATTTAATCCCGGCACCACCAGCCGAATTAACGTCGCTCACTTCATGGCCGAGCTTATTACAAATCAGGCAACCTGGGGCAAATGGAAAGGGCAAATGCCCGTGATCTACAATAGAGAATAGAAGTGAGTATCTATCAACTTGGAGAAACAGAAATGAAAGCAATTTTATTCAACGAATATGGTTCACCTGATGTGCTAAAGCTGGCGGAAGTAGAAAAACCAACGCCCAAAGCAAATCAGGTTCTGGTTCAAGTCGTGGCAGCAGCAGCAAATCCGCTGGACTGGCACCGTATGAGAGCAGACCCGTTCCTGGTGCGCCTGGGTGATGGGCTGCTCAAGCCGAAGGACCCCAGGCTGGGTGCCGACTTTGCCGGGCGGGTTGAGGCGGTTGGCAAAGATGTCACGCAGTTTCAGCCGGGCGATGAGGTTTTGGCGAGGGTGCCGGCGGGTTTGCTGAGTATGCGTGTGCCGCCGAGAGTATTCTGGTACATAAACCGGGCAACTTATCTTTTGAAGAAGCAGCGGCCGTTCCCGTCGTGGGCTTTACCGCATTGCAGGGCCTGCGCCATGCCGGGGAAATTCAGCCAGGGCAAAAAGTTTTGGTCAACGGCGCGTCTGGCGGTGTGGGTACATTTGCCGTGCAGCTTGCCAAAACGTTTGGTGCGGAGGTCACTGGCGTGTGCAGCACACGCAATCTAGAGATGGTACGCTCGATTGGGGCCGATCACGCCATTGATTACACCAAAGAAGATTTCACCCGAAACGGCCAGCAGTATGACGTGATTTATGATGCCATCGGCAATCGTTCGGTGGCCGATTACCGGCGTGCCCTGAAACCCCAGGGCAGCTGCGTCATTGCCGGATTCACCACCATACCACGCATGATCAGCCACATGATCGTGGGAGCATGGGTATCAAGAACCGGGAATAAAAAAATCGGTATGATGGGTGTGGCGCAGCCAAATAAAAAAGATTTGCTTTTTATTAGCGAGCTTCTGGAGGCTGGCAAAGTTGTGCCGGTTATTGATAGACGTTATCCTTTGGAGGAAACGGCCGCAGCCATCCGCTATCTAGAAACAGGACGTGCCCGCGGCAAAGTCATCATCACGGTGGAGAACCATAGATGATGAATGCCATTGTCTATGAACAATATGGCCCGCCCGATGTTCTGCAACTCAAAGAAGTAGCAAAACCGACGCCCAAAAACAATGAACTCTTGATAAAAGTACATGCCACAACGGTAACGGCCGCAGACGGCCTGATGCGCCGCGGTGAACCCCGTTGGGGCAGACTTATTCTTGGCCTGAGAACACCCAGAAAAAGATTCCAGATACCGGGGATTGAACTGGCCGGGGAAATAGAGGCCGTCGGCAAAGATGTGAATCGATTTAAGCCAGGTGACCCGGTTTTTGGCTTTACCGGTTTTGGTGCAGGGGCCCATGCTGAGTACACTTGCATGCCGGAAAAAGGCTCGCTGGCCCTAAAACCGGCCAACATCAGTTACGAGGAAGCGGCTGCGGCCGTTGATGGGGCCTCGACCGCGTACTTTTTCCTGAAAGAAAAGGCAAATATGCAAAGCGGGCAAAAAGTCCTCATCATCGGCGCTTCGGGCAGCATCGGTACCTATGCGGTACAGCTTGCCAAACATTTTGGTGCCGAAGTGACCGGAGTTTGCAGCACCAGGAACATCGAACTGGTAAAATCTTTGGGTGCCGACAAAGTGATTGATTACACTCAAGAAGACTTCAGCCAAAGCGGCGAAACATATGACATTATTTTTGACACGGTCACCAAGAGTTCGTTTTCACGTTGTAAGGACTCACTAAAGCCAAATGGTTGCTATCTACCAACAACCGGCCTGATCAACAGCTTTTTAGCGCGCTGGACCTCATTAACGGATGGCAAGCAGGTGATTAGCGGGATGTCAATCGAAAAAAACGAAGCACTTGCTTTTCTCAAAGGGCTGATTGAGGCAGAGCAGCTAAAAATTATCATCGACAGACGCTATCCCTTGGCCCAAATTGCCGAGGCGCACCGATATGTCGATAAAGGGCACAAAAGGGGAAACGTCATCATCACCGTGGCGCATGATAATTAATCCTGGCAAAAATGGAGGTTGATGCAGCAGGCCGCAAGCGTGAAGATTTGCTGTTCCTCAAAGCGCTTTTTGAAGCCGGGACGATAAAAACGGTGATTGACAGGCGCTATCCATTGGCACAAACGGCCGAAGCCCACCGGTATGTCGAAACCGGACAGAAAAAGGCAACGTTATCATCGTGCACCATCCCTAGAACGATACAAATTTTTCCGTTTCGTGCTCGTTGGCATATACTTGGGGCATGAAGATTTACCTCGCCCGGCATGGACAATCACGCTGGCAAGTAGAAAGAGATGATGGGGATTGGAACAGTCCGCTGACAGATTTGGGGCAGCGGCAGGCACAGCTTTTAGGCACCTGGCTGGCCACGCACGCTAAATTAGATTATGAATCGCGCATAGAAGTTGGCTGCGTCCGTGTGAGCCCCTTGAAACGTGCCCAGCAAACGGCCGTTCCCATTGCCAAAGCCCTCAACTGTCCACTGCAAACTGACGCCTACCTGCGCGAAGCCGAATTTTACGTCTCCGAACATTTGCCCTCCGCCGAATCCCCCTACCAGGCAATGCCCATTCACAAACCATCCAACACTTATACCGGCTTCAAGCAGCAGGCACAGGCGGCCCTTTACGCCCTCGTCGCCGATGCCGAAGCCAGCGGCCAGCCGGCACTGGGCATTGCGCACGGCGGGCTTATTTCTACCATGCTGCGGTTGGCAACCGGCAGCGACACCGTCTCGTTTTGGCTTTATAATACGAGCCTGAGCGTGTTGGAATGGAAGCGGGGTCGCTGGCATCTGATCCATCTGAATTTGTGGGACCATTTGCCGCCCGCCTGGCGTACGTACTAATGAAAAAGCCAACGCAGAGGCGCAAAGACGCAGAGAGACTTAAGAAAAATCTGCGAGCGCAATTTGCGCAAATCTGCGGATTTTTTAGTAAGGCCACTATTTTATATGGGACTCTTTGAGATTACGCTAGTTGTCGGTTTGATTGTGCTGGCCAACGCGGTACGGGCACAAGAGGCCGAAACCTTCCATAAATTGTTCGACCTGCTGCTGATTGGGCTGAATGTGCCTCTCTTTTTTGTGGGGGTGCTGTTTGTATTCCAGGCCAACGAACTGCGGTCGGTGGTGAACCTGAATCTAGACAGCCCGGCGGCGTTTGGTATCTTTTTGCAGGCAACGGCCGTTTGGGGCGTCATTGTCAGCTTCAGGTCTACCCGGCATAGTCTGGAGCGCATTTTGCCCATCGATCCCCATTCGCCGCTGCACACCCTGGCCCTGATGCTCAGCGGCTACTTTGCCGGCAGCGTTATTTTGCAGGTGGCCGGCGGGCTGGACACGCTGGCTGAGAATTTGACCCAGGTTTCCATCTGGCTGTTCCTGGCGCAGCAGCTTGGCTTTGTCCTGATTTCCTTTTTGGGTGTGGGGGCGTTGATGCGGCGGGATTGGACGGCCGTTTTCCAGCGCCTCGGTTTAGAAGCGATCACTCCCCGCCAAATTGTCGAATCCTTTGGCTGGATTTTTCTCCTTGTCTTGCTGCAATCGTTAGGTGGCATCATTTGGGAAGCCATCGACCCGGACCAGGTCACCCTGGTCGAAGAGCTCAGCGAGCTACTCTATCAGGATTTTGGCTTCTGGCACTGGCTGGCACTGGCCATTGGTGCCGGGGTCGGTGAAGAGATTTTGTTTCGCGGCGCGCTCCAGCCCGTTTTGGGCATCTGGTTCACCTCGATTTTGTTTGCCATTGTCCACGTGCAGTACGGCTTCCTGACCCCAGCCACTATCGTGCTCCTGCTCCTGTCGCTGATTCTGGGCTACATTCGCCAGCGGCACAACACCACCGTCGCTATCCTGGTTCACTTTGGCTACAATTTGACCCTGGCGCTGGCCACCCTGCTCTTTGCCGGCGCTTAAGTCCGGCAAGATTGGACCAATTTTCTCCGGTGAGGAGTTTGATTACCGCAAATTGGTCCAATCACTTACTCGTCACGTAATTACTTCCACCTGACCTGCCACAATTTCCGCATGATGACAGGCCACGTGGTGCGGCTTCGCTTCCGTGCCCAGGTTGCGGAAGACCGGGTCTTCCGTCTGGCAAATGTCGGTCGCGTAGGGGCAGCGCGGGTGAAAGCGACAGCCTTGGGGCGGCTTGGCCGGATTGGGCACATCCCCCTGCAGGATGATGCGCTGTCGTTTGGCCTCTTTGATGGGATCAGGAATGGGAATGGCGGAGAGGAGTCCTTGGGTGTAGGGGTGCAACGGCCGTTCAAACACCTCATCCCGCTCACCTAGCTCCACAATCCGGCCCAGGTACATCACCGCCACCCGGTCGCTGAGATAGCGTACCATCGCCAAATCGTGGGCGATGAACAGGTAAGTCAGCCCCAACTCCTGCTTTAAATCATCCAACAAGTTGATCACCTGCGCCTGAATCGAGACGTCCAGCGCCGAAATGGGCTCATCGGCCACGATGAAGTTGGGATTGGTGGCCAGGGCGCGGGCAATGCCGATGCGCTGCCGCTGCCCGCCAGAAAATTCATGCGGATAGCGGTGGGTATAATGCGGATTCAATCCCACGCGCTCCAGCAGTTCCTGTACGCGCTTGGCCCGGGTGGCTGGCCCCGACTCCACGCCATGCACCCGCAGCGGTTCCGCCACAATTTCACCAATCGTCATGCGCGGGTTGAGCGAAGCGTACGGGTCCTGAAAGATCATCTGCATGTGGCGCCGGCTGGCGCGCAGCTCTTCGGGCGAAAGCGCTGTCAGCTCCCGGTTGTCCATGATGACACGGCCGGCAGACGGCCGTAATAACTGCAACAACAACCGCCCCGTCGTTGATTTACCACAGCCACTTTCCCCGACCAACCCCAGCGTTTCTCCCCGTCGGATCTCAAAATCGAGCCCGTCCACCGCCTGCACCGCACCCACCTGCTGCCGTCGCCAGCCACGCCGAATGGGAAAATATTTCTTCAAGCCTTCAACCCGCACCAACACGTCTGATGCCTGGCCATTTTTCTGCGCTGCTTGCGTCATGCTGCCACCTCCATCGCTTCTGTGCCTTTGGCCGTTTTTTGTACTTCTTCCCAGCGCCAGCAGGCCACTGAATGGCCCGGCGCGATGGGCTGCAGCGGCGGATTTTCTTGCCAGCAGTGAGCCACAGCAAAGCGGCAGCGTGGCGCAAAGGGACAATGTTCGGCCTCTTCGTATAAATCGGGCGGCGATCCTTCAATGGGCACCAGCCGCTGTCGCTCTTTGGCATCCACCTTGGGCAGCGATTCCAGCAGGCCCAGCGTGTAAGGATGGCTGGTTTCCGTGTACAAATCCACGACGTCAGCAATTTCCACAATGTAACCGGCATACATCACCGCTACCTTGTCTACCAGGCTGGCCACCACGCCCAAATCATGCGTAATCCAGATGACAGACATGCCCAACTGGTCCTTGAGCCGCTTCACCAGGGTGATGATTTGTGCCTGAATGGTTACATCCAGCGCTGTGGTCGGCTCATCGGCAATGAGCAGTGCCGGATCGCAAGACAAAGCCATCGCAATCATGATGCGCTGCCGCTGCCCCCCAGAAAATTGGTGTGGATAATCGCTCAGGCGGTTAGCAGCATCAGGAATGCCCACTAATTTGAGTAGATCAACAGCCCGTTTTTTTGCCACGCTTGTTTCCAATCCTTGATGCAGCTTCAACCCTTCTGTGAGCTGCTTGCCCACCGTCAGCACCGGATTGAGCGAGGTCATCGGGTCCTGAAACACCATGCCAATCTCGCCGCCGCGAATGTGGCGCATCTCCCGCTCTGACTTTTGCAGCAGGTCGATACCGTTAAACAGCACCTCGCCGTCTTCCACGATGCCGGGCGGTGAGGGCACCAGCCCCAGCAAGGACAACGCACTAACCGATTTGCCGCAGCCGCTTTCACCCACAAGGGCCATAGACTCTCCTTTATCTAAACTGTAGGAGATGCCGTTGACGGCGTGCACAACGCCTTCCTCGGTGTAGAAGCGGGTAACGAGGTTTTTAACTTCGAGTAGTGTGGTCATTTTTGCAAAACCTTTTGAGCTCCGCCGAGGGCTAAAGCCCCCGGCTACAAAATGGAAGCCCTTTCAGGGCTAAAATTAGCCTCGAAGAGGCTTTCACAGCTAGCCCAGGCCGTTATACGGCTGGGCGGATCTTTTCCCTGCTAAACCGGTTTCACCGACTGCTGCGGCACGGTCAGTTCCGGCCGGCGGCGACGCCACCAGGCGCGGCGCGGACGGGTGACGTCCATCTGGCGGCGCAGCCCTTCGCCCAGCATGTTGAAGGCAAAGATTTGCAGGAAGATGATAAAACCCACGATAGCAATTTCCCAGGGGGAGATGATCATTTTGGACCAGAAGTCCGACAGCATTTGGGCCAGCTCCGGGAAGGTGGCGGTAAGCCCAACGGGAATGGAGCCGGCGCTGTTGGGGTCTTCCGCCATGCGCACAAACGCCTCACCGATGAACATGCCCAAGAAGCCCAGCTCAGCCACCACCAGCAGGGAGGCGCTAAGTTCAAAGGCAATTTGGGAAGGCAGTGTAGGCCAGAGCTGGGGCATGATGTAACGGCGCAGGATGCCTAACGGCCGTACCCCCACCGCCCGTGCCCCTTCAATGTAGGGCGATTGTTTGGTCACCAGCGTGCTGTTTTTGACGAAGACGGCCGTATTGGCCCAGCCTGTCGCCACCAGCGCTACCACAAATGTGCCCAACGTTCGCTCCCCTAAAAACGAAACTACCGCCAAAGCAAAAATCAATATGGGGATAGCCAGACTGGCCCCGGTGAGCAAATCCACCACGCGCTCCACCGCACCGCCAAACCAGCCGGCCATCAAACCCAAAACCAGCCCGATGATGATGCGCAGTGCAGCAATGACAAAGCATAAAATGAGCGTGGGACGAATGGCAAAGAGAAGGCGCGTCAGCAAATCGCGCCCGGCGTTGTCTGTGCCCAATGGGAATTCAGGAGCGGCCAGCGGGGGCACCGGATTGCGGCTGGGGTAACGCGCCTGGTCATCCACCACGACCAGTTCGTTAAATACGCGCATTGGATCATAGTTGGCCAGGCTGGAGCCAAACAGCGCAATGAACACGAACAGCGCCGTAAGAATTAGTCCAACGATGAGGGGGTAGTTTCGATTGCCAACTTTTTGCATTGTGATTCCTTTTTGACCTTGGTGAGATTTGTCCAATCTGTAAAAACATGTTCTAGGCAACGGCCGTTTCTAATTCATCTTCTCTCTGGCTCAGGCGCGGATCCACCACATTGGCCATCACGCTAAACAACAAGTCCGACAGCAGCAAAATGGCCCCCAACACCACGGCAATGGCAGCCAGCAGCGGTGGATTGCCAAAATAGATACCTGGCGGGCGGGCATCCAGCCGCAGGCCAATCGTAAACAAAAAGATGCGCCCGATGCCCGGCCAAATGAAAACCGCTTCAATGATCACCAACGCCCCCACCATCAGCCGCACCGATTCGCCAATGGTTACCAGAATCGGCGAAACCATGTTGGGCAGCGCGTGGGACCACAACAGCCGCTGCCAGCTCAGCCCCTTGCTGCGGGCCACCTGGATGTAATCTTTTTGCAGCTCATTTTCCAGTAAACCGGCCACCACCTTGGCCAAATGCAGCGTGGGCTGGATGGCCAGGACCAGCACCGGCAGGATGAGATGTTCATCAAGCCCGTAACCGCTAATCGGTAAAAAGGTCGAAGTCGCATCAGAGAAAAAGACCAGGTACACCATGCCGGCCAGCAGCACGCCGCCCAGTAAAAAGCCCGGCATGGATGAACCGGCCGACAGCACAAACAGTCCGGCGGTGCTCATACGCTTGGTGCGGGGCGAAACGGACAGCAGTCCAACCAATAATCCCAGGACAATAGAAACCAGTAAGGAAAAACCAACCAGCACCAGGCTGTTTTGCACTGGATCGCTTAAAATTTGGGCGATGGAGACATTGCCTACTCGTCCTAAATCACCTTCAAGCACCACGCCTTGCACATAGGCGGAATAAGGCTCAAACTCTGCGGAGACAGCATTGCCCAATGGCGATGAAAACAGGCGCGGATGCACCTGGGCATAGGCGTAGCCGACAAAGTTGAGCAGCGGCAGAAAAATCAGAATTAACAGGAATTTACGGGCAATTAATCGGGCCACTTTGTTTCTCCGTGAATAGGTTATTTAGTTCGAGGACTGGCAGTCCTGCGATTGAAAACCAGGCAGCAAATTCCTTTTAAGGACTGCCAGTCCTGGCCGCTCGCTTTTATTCATCCTCAAGCAGCTTGAAGCCATCGGTGACCCAACTGGCATCTTCGTAGATGATGGAGTTGGGATAGCCGTAAGTTTGGTTGAAGGTCATATCAGTTTCGGGATCATTGAGGGTGAGGACGTTTTCGGCCGTGTCAAATAGGGCAGCAATGGTCACTGATGCTGGATCAACATCCTTCATGATGCAATTCTGTTCGGGGAAGCAAGTATGCGTGCTATCAACGACGACGCCGTCTTCCACGGTAATGGTGATATTTTGCGTGTTCCAGGTAGGTTGCCGGTGCCGCACGGTAATTTGATATCTCTCAATTTCCTGGCTGTTCCAGAGGGCAACGGCCGTTTCCAGTTCATTGCGCAGTGCCGCCGGATCAAAGGAGGGTTGCGCGCTGGCAGCAATCGCAGTGGTTAACGCACTGACCGTCATATCCTGCTCAGATACGGGTTCCGCATCGACGGCCTCTTCACCTTCTACACCGCCTGAACCTCCACAAGCTGCCACAAAAAAAAGCAACAAAAACAAACCTACCAAAAACCGTTTCATACCTTCCTCTCCTTTGAAACGTAGGGGGGAAAATCCCGTTGTTTACTGCCAATAAGTGAACTATTGGTTGGATCGTACCAGTACCATTCCCAATCACCAACTGTGCGGTTTATTATTTTTGGCAGCATTCAAGTAATTAGACGCCCGAGTCATCATATTTTTGATCGGCAATTTGGACCCGGTTCATTTGCTTGCCAAATGTCGATTTGCTATAATGCCCAGGCTGTCGGGGCATGGCGCAGCTTGGTAGCGCGCTTCAATGGGGTTGAAGAGGTCGTGGGTTCGAATCCCGCTGCCCCGACCAGAGGAAAAGATAGAAACGCCGCGTGTTCTTACGTGGCGTTTTCTGTTTTTAGCCCAAAGGTGCGACGCCCTTGAAAAGGTATTGTTGTTTTACAAATATTCTTGGCAAAGTGCGCCATACCTGTAAGATGGGAAGATGGAGACACAAATGAGCGGTGAAAAAAATAGCAAAAGCGCAAAACTGCGCCGCAATGTCAACTGGGGACTTTTTGGCATCGGCGTCATCTTAATCGTCTTGTCGTTAGGTGCGGAATTTTTTGGGCTGGATCTGACACCGGGCTTTGGCATGGTGCAGATGTTCCAGCTGTTGGTAGGGCTTACAGCGTTGACGCTATCCCTATTCATGTACATCAAAAGCTTGCGCCACGACACGCCGCGCTCCCTTCAGGCCGATATTGGGGTGCGTCTGGCCGCCACCGGGCTGGTGTTCTCTTACGTGTCAGGACTGTCTGATCTCATCAGCATTGGCACGCATGTGGAGCCACAGTTTGAACGGCCGTTTGTCGGTCCGTTGCAGCTGGGCGGATTGGGGCTGGCCGTTTTTGTTATCATCGTCGGGCTGGCGCTGTATTACACCAGCCGGGGGACACGACCAAAATCATCGATGGAATTTATTGTGAATGGGAATGGAAAAGCGAAGCAAAGTTAGCTAGCGCAAACTGGTTAGCTGGAATCCCTGGTTGAGCACACGGAAAACGGCCGTATCCGTTGGTGGCCGCTGGTATGTCAGGAAAAATTGCAGCGTTTGCCCGGGCGGCACCGGCCAGGGAAATGGCGGATTCGTCGAAAGCAGTAAATAAACCGAGCCGTCCGGCCCTTGCAGCGCCACATCAGACTCCGTAATCACCAGCGGCTGCGTGCCTAAATTGGTCACCTGTCCGCCAATAATGAGGCTGGTTAAATCGGTGGAAACTTCCACCCGCGCCAGAGAAACGTTTGAACCAGCCGCAGCCGCAGCCCCACCAGTGAACGGCAACGTAACATACACCTGCGCTCCGGAATTGCTGTTCGTCACAACCCAGCTCAGCGTTTCGCTCTCCAAACCAAGGGGGATTTGGTAACCGGCGCTGGCCTGCGTTACCTGGTTGGCATTCAGGAAGCCAGAAAGCCCGGGGAAGTTGCCTAACTGTGTTGCTAACGGCCGTAATACATATTGATTGCCCAAACTATCAACCAAACCAAGCTGCAAATTACCGGTGTCGAAAGCGGTTAATCCCACGTTTTGAATTTGATAATCCACTACAAAAAGAGCAAATCCCGGCGGAATCTCGGCCCGGTCAGCGATGTAGGTGGTGCTGTTAACGGTGAGCTGGATGTTTTCTAGCTGAGCTGTTTCACCCAGGCTGACCACGTTGCCTGCCTGGCTGTCTGTTTCGGCAACGACGTAACGGCCGTTCACCACCAACCGCTCGGCCCCCTCTGAACCCAGCATCACCAGCGTAATGCCGGGCGTGGTTTGGGCAAACACATCGCGATTGGTTACCGGCACGGTGGTGCGGCTGTTGAAGGAAAAGGTATAGCGCGTGCCACCGCGCGTGGCCAGCGTCATCTCATCGCCAGGGGCCAGGCCCTCCAGCAAGGCACGATTTTCGTCTGAGTCGGGCAGGCCCACCACGTAGTTGACAATGGTGCCGTACACCCAAACGGCCGTTCCCGGCTCATCAACACTGGGGGTCCAGGTGCCATCGGCACCAATCACCTGGGTTTGTACATTAAACTGCTGCGTGGGTAAACCAAGGGTAACCGGGGAATCGAGCGTTACGGAAATAGTATCCGAGTCGCTCATGCCCACGACCAGCGGATCGCCTGCCAGCAGGCCATCTTCACTACCGCCAAAAGGCGTTGGCGTGCCGGATACCGTCTCCACCCCATCGTCTTGCCCCTGCTGAACTAAAATCACCGTCAAGACAATAACCGCCAACAGGGCCACTGCGGCAATTCCACCCGCTACCAGCACCGCTGGGTTGGACAAGGAATCTCGCCAGGATGCTGTGGAACTGTTTTCTGTGGGCGCATTCTCTTGCGGCTCAATCGACATAGAAAAACCTTTTGCTTCTTAGGGTTTGATTAATTTAGGGAATTCCAATGGGCAATGGCTGTGGTGCAACACGCACCAAAATTTCGGCGTTTTCCCCCAGCACCACCTGGCTGTAGTTCAGGAAGGGTACCACCACACGCACAGCGCCAGCGGCATTTACGGCCGTAAAGCGCGCCACGCCCGTCTCATTTGTATGCCCAAAGGAAATCAGCTCACCTGTACCGTTGTCGTAAAGGGCAACGGCCGCATTTACAATGCCCTCCGTCAGCTCCGGCAGGAAATTATTGTTGCTGTCATAGTAAAGCGTTACGTTGATGGTGGCTGACTGTGTGCCGCCTCCAGCCGGGGTAGAAGTCGGCAGCGGCTGGAACTGCACCACGGGGGGCGGCTGCGGCGTCGGTGTAAAAAATTGCGAAAAATCAATTGGCGTGGGGGTGGGGAACTGCGTCGGCAGCGCCACCGTCGGCTGAGGTGTGGACGTGGCAAATCCGCCGGTACCACCTGTGCCACCGGTAAACGAACTGGTGGCAGTAGCGGTTGGCGTGGGCGTCGATTCAACGCCGGTACAGGTTAAATCATATTCGTGTAGATCAGCTTCGTCTAGCGGTGGCGTGCTTCTTGGCCCCACCACTACGAACAACCAGCCTGTATAGGTTGAGAGATAGCTGACCCGGCTGCCAAAATCAAGCCCGCCGCCATCTTTATCGTCATTACCCAGCCAGGGATTAAATGGGTTGCCGTTGTTGTCCCAGAAAATCATGTTCGTGTCTGCGGCTGAGCCTGCCGGAATAATGGTTTCACAAGTGACAAAAATGCCTGGCTTAAGCCACACCTTAAAAATATCTGTGTCTTGTGTGCTGCCTAAGGTAGGCACAAAGTTCAGGCCGCTTTTTGTTTCACCAAGTACCATCAGGCAAGCCGTATCGATTGTGCTGTTAAATTCACACACATCAGCATCAGCGGGAAAGCCTGGTGGCGGGGTGCTTGTTGGCTCTACTGTGGCATCGACGCCAAAACAGTACAGCCTGTTCACAGGGTCAACCGGCGATTTGTTCGTCACGCGGGCATAATAATACCCATCTGTATTGGCCGTAAAGCGCACCTCTGATCGGAAAACACCGGCAGAGACATCATCATTGCTGGCAATTTGTGACTGATTGGTGTTGTAAACATTCAACACGGTGTCGATTCCCGCGTTCAGATTTGACGTGGAAACGATATAGGTAATGCCCGCCTTGCCCCACCAGCGGAAATAATCCTGGTCGCCAGGCGGGTAGAAAGTCATGTTGCAGATGTTGGCGGCGTCTGCGGCCGTTTCGGTGGCTTCGTTAAAACTGTTGTTCGGCTCCTGGGCATCGGCAAAAATTTGAGGGGTGGCTGTCGCACCAGAATCATTGTCGGTGATGTTGATCGTGGCGATGCTGGGCGTTCCCAGCGTGGCGCTAATCGGATCAAACAGCTGTAAGTTAAAGAATTGAGAATCCTCAGCGACCGTATCATTAATAATTTCAAGTGTGATGGGCTTGGGATTGGTGTCTCCAATGTCAAAAGTAATGACACCCGATGCGGCGACGAAGTCTGATCCGGCAACGGCCGTTCCATTGGCCGTCGTGTAACTCACTGTAATAACTTCAGTGGGGGCAGGACTAACGGTAACATTAAAGGTAGTAGTGCCTACGCTTTCAACGACAGTGCGAAAGCTGGGAGTGATGGTCAATGATGGGGTGGTTTGGGCGTAAAGTGGGTTTGTAAGCTGGATCAAGCGGTAAAAAGAAATGGCGGCGACGAGGACAATAGCAAAGCTCATCACAACCATCACTGCGCGGGTAAATTGTTTGTTATGAGAACCGGCCATGTTGCCCTCACTCAACCTCAAAAGGGATGGGCGGGGAGTATCTAAACAATACTTACGTTCTACCGCCACATATTTTACATAACAAGATAAATAAAATGATACCTACAGAACATTGGGATTATAAGGAGTGTGTAAAACAATAGCAAGTGTAGGGCACAAGCGCTCATTTTCTGGGGATAAAAAAACGGCCGTTCCGGGGTGGAACGGCCGTTAAAAACAAAGTTGGATCAGCCGCAAATTAGACAGTATGGCCTGTTAAAACCTCGTCAACCAAACCATATTCCATAGCCTCTTTGGCACCCATGTAAATATCCCGGTCTGTGTCTTCTTCAATGCGTTCAATGGATTGGCCGGTATGGGTAGAAAGAATGTTATTGAGCGAGGTTCGCAGGCGCAAAATCTCCCGCGCCTGAATTTCAATGTCAGACGCCTGACCCTGTGCCCCACCCAGTGGTTGGTGCATATGAATGGTGGCGTTGGGCAGCGCATAGCGCATCCCCTTGGCACCGGCCGTCAGCAACACCGTGCCAAAGCTGGCGGTGAAGCCCACTGCTACCGTGGAAACCGGGCACTCAATCTGCTGCATGGTGTCATAGATAGCCATACCAGAATATACTTGCCCACCCGGGCTGTTGATGTACATGCTAATCGGTTTACTTGAATCTTCACGAGCCAGATAGAGTAGCTGAGCCACAATCAAGTTGGCAATTTGGTCATTAATCGGGGTACCCAGCATAATGATGCGATTTTTCAACAGCAGTGAAAAAATATCGTAAGCGCGCTCACCACGACCGTCCGTTTCCAGCACCATGGGGACAAGCGACGTTGGCAAATTCATCATGAGTTAGTCGTCTCCTAAAATTGTGAGAAAGCGAAATAGCCATCCAGCAGTTACCAGATCTCTTCGCCATTCTAAAGCGATAATGGGCGAAGTTTATCGGGTTACCGTTAGATTTACATTATCCTTCAGCTTCTTCTTTTTCTTCGCTTTCTTCTTCCTCATCTACGGCCGTTTCTACTTCAGCAACAGCTTCTGCTTCTGTGGTTGTGGATTCGGCCGTTTCTTCAGCTTCTTCGCCTTCAATTTCGGTACTGTCCCCAGTTTCCGTCTCAGCGTCTTCCGCCTCTGCTTCCGCTTCTAGTTCAGCCAAATCGGGGGCATTACCTGATAGTACCGCTTCGATGCGCTCATACGCCTTGTCCATCAACACTTCACTGCTGAGCATCTCAAAGCCAGGCCCGCTGCGATAATAATCGCGCATTCCCTGCACCAACGCTTCGTTGTCACCAAACTGACCCACACGCTTGTCAATAGCCGTATTAACGTCTTCTTCGCTAACCCGCAGCTTCTCATCCATGATGAACTGGCGCAGCACCAGCTGCCGCTTAAGCTGTTCTTCCGCACCCTCGCGGAAGTTTTCGCGGAGCTGTTCTTCTTGCGTGCTTTGCAGCTGTAAGAAATCTTCCCAACTCCAGCCGGCCCGCGTCACCTGACCTTTAAAGTTTTCCAACATGCCATCAATTTCAGCCTCAACGGCCGCAGGCGGATAAACCAGCTTGGCATCTTCCAGCAAATCATCAATCATGCCTTCGATGAGCTCATTTTTGGCTTCGCTTTCAGCATTATTCTGCAATTCTTCCCGGACCGATTCGCGCAGTTCGTCGAGCGTTTCGAAGGTGCCTTCCAGCTTGGCCAGTTCATCGTCCAGCGGCGGCAGGTTGCGGCTGCGCACGTTCAGCACGTTGATGGTGAAAGTGGCTTCCTGGCCAGCCAGATCTTCTTCTTCAAAATCTTCAGGGAAAGTGAGGTTAAACGTCTTCTCATCCCCAGCCGACATGCCTACAATGTTATTGACGAAGTCTTCGCCCCAAAAGAGCTGCTTGGCTTCCATAACGAGATCAACGCTTTCGCTGTTGAAGATGACGTTGTCTTCTGGATATTCAGTTTCGCTGTCGCTTTCTTCGTCTTCGCTTTCGGCCGATTCCGCATCCTCAGCATCCTCAGCTTCTTCTGCCTCTACTTCATCTTCCTCGGCCGGCAGCAGCTCACCCTTGCCGCTCAGAGTCACCATATCGCCAGCTTCCACGGCTCGTTCCACATCTTCCAACTGCTGATGTTGGGTTTGAATTCGCTCCAGCGCCTCGGCAATGGCTTCTTCGGTTATCTCCACAGGTTCAATTTCTTTGCGCAGCTCGCGATAGTTGCCCAATTCCACTTCTGGTGTGAGGGGAATGGTAAACTTGAGCACCAGCGGCTCCATCTCCATGTCATCAAAATTAGCCGGTGCGTAGATATCCGGGTCTACTTCATCCAGCGCTTCTGTAAAGACATTTTGCAGCATGTCCTCAATGGCTTCAGTACGCAGTACATCCCGGCCCAATCGTTTGAGCAGCACGGGGTAAGGCACTTTACCGCGGCGAAAGCCAGGAATGCTGACTTCCTTGCCAAGTTTGCGGGCGGTTTGCCGCATCTGTTTCTCGACACGATCTTCGGGGACCTCAATGGTCATCAAAAGCTGTCGCTGATCATCTTGTTCTGTTTGTATTTTTAGCGTCACAAGCTACCTCTCAAAAAAAAGTAAATTCTGTCCTACTTTAGCAGGGAAAAGAAAGGAGCGTTGCCGGGGCAGCAACGCTCTTGGTCTCTTAAAAAGTGGGGATGGAGGGACTTGAACCCACACGCCTTGCGGCACATGATTCTAAGTCATGCGCGTCTGCCAATTCCGCCACATCCCCAGCAAGCGTTTAATTATACCACTGGAAAAAGCATTGCCAACCGTGCCAAAGATTCCGCCGATTTAGCATCAATTCCGCCATAAAAACACAACATTTGGCTAGATTTCAAAGAATGTATCCTTTTATATGCCTGCCTTTGTACAGCTTCCCATATATGTCGTGAGCCATGGGAGATAGAATGTGGCTTATACAGAGAAGAGAAGAAATCTCTGCACGACTAAGTTGAGATTAAGCTAAAAGGAGAAAAACATGTATACAAAAGTATTGTCAGCAACAACTGTAATTAATGACAGTGTAAAAAATAGTGCCGGAGAAGATTTGGGCAAGATTGAAGATGTGATGCTGGACGTGGATAACGGCCGTATCTCCTACGCTGTCCTGTCCTTTGGCGGTTTTCTGGGCGTAGGCGATAAATTGTTCGCCATTCCCTGGAGCGCACTGGACCTAAACACAGAGGAAAAGTGCTTCTATTTAAATGTGAATAAAAAGCAGCTAGAAAATGCCCCCGGGTTCGACAAAAACGATTGGCCCAATATGGCTGATCCGGAGTGGCGGCGTTCCGTTCATGATTACTACAATGTCACCCCTTACCAAAATTAATCAACACAACGAGCAGAAATTAGCCTCTGGCACTGCCAGGGGCTAATTTTTTGTCAAGAGAGCTTTTTATGTACCGAAGAAGATCCAGAGGTCGGCGATTCAATGCAGGTCGCATTTTGGTAGCGCTGGCGATTGCCGCCTTTTCCCTTCTCTCTTATTGCAGCTCGCGCAGCTACAATCCAGTCACCGACGAAACGCAGTACGTGGCCATCAGCCCAGACCAGGAAATTGCGCTGGGTCTGCAAGCAGCGCCAGAAATGATGCAGGAATTTGGCGGTCTGGACTCCGATGAGCAGGCTCAGGCCGTGGTCGACAAGGTATGCAACCAAATCATTGAGAATAGTGAAGCAGGTGAAACTGAATGGCCTTTTGAATGTCATCTGTTGGCCGATTCACAAACGATAAATGCGTTTGCCCTGCCCGGCGGCCAACTTTTTATTACGGCCGCTTTGTACGATCAGCTTGAAACGGAAGGACAGCTGGCCGGTATCATGGCCCACGAAATTGGGCATGTTATCGCCCGACATTCTTCACAGCAAATTGCCAAGCAGCAGCTAACAGAAGGCTTAACCGGAGCGGCCGTCATTGCCGCCTACGATCCGGATAATCCCAGCAGCCGCCAGGCCGGGCAAGTTGCTCTTTTAGTGGGTCAACTGGTAAACATGAAGTTTGGTCGCGACGATGAGCTGCAATCAGACCGGCTTGGGGTTCAGTTTATGGTAGAAGCTGGCTACGATCCACGGGCCATGATCCGGGTGATGGAAGTCCTGGCCGCCGCGGCGCAAGGCAATCAACCGCCGGAGTTTTTCAGCACGCACCCAAATCCAGACAACCGCATCGCCCGCATTGAAGAGGCCATCAGGCAAGAATACCCTGAAGGTGTACCCGATGGCCTGGATCAATAAGGAGGAGAAGTCGATGACACAGATACGCGCAAACGTACGACATTTAATGGATTGGAAAGCGGCCGTTATTGCCGGGCTAATTGCTGGCGCTGTTTTTTTGCTGGTGTTATTAATCGCTTATCCATTAGCCACAGGCGGAACCTCGTGGACTATCTTTCGCTTTATCGGCGCGATGGTTTTAGGGGAATCTGTTTTGCCGCCGCCAACCACTTTTGATGGCGGCGTGGTGGTAACGGCCGTATTCATCCATTTCACCCTTTCCATCCTGTACACGCTGGTCTTGGCCTTTATTGTGCACCGCTGGGGCATATTGATTAGCATCCTGGGCGGCGCGCTCTTTGGCTTAGCGCTATATCTCATCAACTTTTTCACCTTTACCATGTTTTTCGCCTGGTTTTACCCGGCCAGGGCATGGCCATTTTCGCTGGTCCACATTCTTTTTGGTGCCGTTGCCGGCGGCATTTATGAGCTGTTAGAAAAAGATGTGTATGTCGTTGAGCCTGGATAACAGTTCCTTATACTTCCGCATTAAACACACCAGTCCTCTGCCTTAAACTCGCTTATAGATTACAATTCAAGCTAAGATAGATTGTAATTTTCACTGAGATGGAGGACTTGATGGACACTTTGTTGGTTAAAAATACGGCCGTTCTCGTCACCATGGACGATGAACGACGCGAGATTGCTAATGGTGGATTGTTTGTCCGCGGCAATGTAATTGAGCAAGTTGGCCCTACGAATGAACTACCGGAAACGGCCGATACCGTCCTCGATTTAAGCGGGCACATCGTCCTGCCCGGTCTGGTCAACACCCATCATCATCTGTACCAGAGCCTCACCCGTGTCCTGGCCCAGGACAATAATTTATTCGATTGGCTCACGACGCTTTATCCCATTTGGGCCAATCTCAGCGATGAGGCCATTTACATCAGCACCATCACCGGGCTGGCTGAGCTAGCCCTCTCTGGCTGCACCACCAGCAGCGACCATCTCTATATTTTTCCTAATGACTGCTCATTAGACAGCCAAATTCGCGCCGCACAGGAAATCGGCGTGCGCTTTCATGCCGCCCGCGGCTCCATGTCGCTTGGCGAAAGCCAGGGCGGCCTCCCGCCAGACCGGGTCACCGAGGATGAAGCATTCATCCTCAAAGACAGCCAGCGCCTCATCGAGACGTACCACGATGCCGGCCGCCACGCCATGCTGCGCGTGGTGCTGGCCCCCTGTTCCCCCTTCTCCGTCACGCCTGACCTGATGCGCGAGTCGGCCAAGATGGCCCGCGCCTACGGCGTGCGGCTGCACACTCATTTAGCCGAAACGCTGGAAGAAGAGGCATTTTGCCTGGAAACGTTTGGGCTGCGCCCCGTGCCTTATGTGGAATCATTGGGCTGGACCGGGGATGATGTGTGGCACGCCCACTGCGTCCACATGAGCCAGCCGGAGATTGAGCTGTTTGGCCAAACCCAAACGGGCGTGGCTCACTGCCCTTGCAGCAACATGCGTTTGGCCAGCGGCATTGCCCCGGTGCTGGCCTGGTGGGATGCCGGTGTACCGGTAGGGCTGGGGGTCGATGGCTCTGCTTCTAATGATGGCGGTCATTTACTGGCTGAAGCGCGGCAGGCAATGCTGCTGCAGCGCGTCGCCCCGGACCGCTATTTAAGTGAAGCACCAGGCGGGCGCGGCGGCTTTGGCGGCCGTCCCGACGCGATGTCGGCGCGGCAAGCATTGGAATTGGGCACGCGGGGTGGTGCGGCCGTATTAGGCCGGGATGACATTGGTTACCTGGCCCCAGGTATGAGCGCCGACTTTATTGCCCTGAATTTAAACCAGATTGCTTTTTCTGGCGCACTGCATGATCCGGTTGCGGCCGTATTGCTGTGCCAGCCGCCTACGGTGGATTATTCGGTGATTAATGGCAAGATCGTGGTGGCGAACGGTCAGCTCACCACCATTGATCTGATGCCACATCTGGAAAAACATAACAAAATCGCCGCTGGCATGATTCGGGATGAGTAGCAAACAGTTTGGATTGAATGGAGTATGGGCAGGGGCAACTATAGCAACGCATTTATCGTTGGCTACGCTCTTTGATTTCTACAAGTTGACCATTCCATTCCAGTTCATGAACTGTATGATACCTACTGGTGACAAATTGGTTCATCTCTGGATAAAGATCAGGGCCGCGAGAAGCAAAATATATTATTTGATCGGGCGGCTCTTTAGTTACGGCCGTCATCCATTGATCTATTTCATACCGATTGCGAAACCATGGATAGTTCATCATCCAAAAGCCAGGTGGCGTCTTTTCCAGCAAATAATAAAGATTCCCCACGCCCTCATCATCTGGGAATAATAATATGCTGTCCAAAGTTGTCGTGTTGGTTATTAACTCAGCTAATTCGGGCAAACCATCATATTCAATTAATATACGATTCTCCCGCTCCCGGTATACATGGATGTAATTAAGGGTACCGGGTCCAATCCATAGCAAACCAACAATTGCGAGATAAACTCCCCATTGTCTGTACCTAAATTGGTGAAATGATGCAGCAGCATCAGAAACAAGCTCGCCACATGCAATCCCTGAAACGATAGCTAAGAATGGTAACATGGTAGCCCAATGCATGGTGCTATAGCGCGGGTATAACATTACGGCCGTAAGCATCATGATCAACAATAACCACCATCGTTCGCCGGCTTTCTGCTTTTCATTCCGAATAAAGCTAAGATGAATTGTCCCCAAAACAAATGGTAATATCATAATAAAAGTTGGGAGTATCACCCTTATTTCTTGTATCGTCGGAGTTTTTGCTCCAAGCGCACTGTATTCACCGGCGATATTAAACGCTACTAGCCAGTACCAGATCGCATACCAATTATTTGTCATACTGAAAAAGTAAATCAGATAGGCCATAACGGGCACCAGAAAACCCACTAAGCTCAACAATGACGGCTTGATGTAGTGCTTCCAAACAGGCTTGTTTGTTGTAGAGTGCGTAAGAAGAAAAACGGGGACAAGAATGGCAAGTAAAAGTGCGTGTTGTTTTACCAGAAATCCTATACCAGTACTCAGACCTACAAGAAACAACTTTGTAGGTAACGAAAAACGCTTACTTGTAATTACCAAGTAAGCGATCAAGAAAAGAGGTGTAACGGCCAGGTCATACCACATTGCCCAAAATCCAAGGCCATTAGACAATGCAAAATAATAAGCACCACAGGCAACTGCACCCCAGCGGCCCGCTCTTTCAAATACGATCCAAATAGATACGAAAATAATTAACCAGATAAGAAAGCCATGCAGGAAACGCGCAGTAAAGAGAGCGTCTCCATCAAATAGAACCGACGACCAGGCGAGTAGATGGGGCAATAGCGGTGCATGCTCATCCCCAATCTGGACATAAGGCAAGAAACCTTGCTGTAAAAGCCATGGCTGAAATACCATTCGGGAATTTACCCGAATGGGGAAAAATAAAGCATGCCAAGTAGCAATTAAACTGCTAAATAGCATGCTTTTTACGTATTTGTCAAAATTCTTCAACGATCTATCTATTCCAATTGTCGATAAGCAGGCCTAATACAACAATGCCAGATGGATAATTTCATCTATCTGCTAATAATCGGTAAATAAGAATTTATCGGATCTACCAGAACAACCCCCTGCGCCACGTTATCAGACTCATTTGATTCAGGAATATTATTCGCAGAATCAACCTGAACCCAGAATTTATGAACCCCTGGTGTACTCAATTGCCATGGCACACTAACAGTGGTGCCAAAATTGGGTAATCCACATCCGCGAATCAAACTATTCCAACTCACAGTGCCAATGAGCTGAGTTAGGTTACTATCTGAATAAAAGCTTATATTTACCGGCGTTGTCTGATCCAGCGTACCAACATTAACAATCGAAGCAGTCAATGTGACGGTTGCTGTCCCAGATTCACGGAACGCTGCTAATGAAGGTATATTTGTTGGCTTAAGATTGGTAAATAGCGGCTCGTCATCAATAATATTTTTGAACGTTTCACCGACTTGAGTCAATGCATTAGGATCACCTACAGCAAAGCTGGTGTAATTATCCACAAGCAAATTGCTGCTTTCTCCAGTAGCATCCGTAAACAAAGTAAACCACAACCATTGTTGAACCATTCTGTAGCCGTCGGCCGGATATCCCAAAGCTGGGTCCGTGAATGATTCAAACATAGCGGTACTTGCTAGCATATGATTAGAAACGCGCGGTTCTGTAAAGCATTTACCATTCTCGTCCTGTAAAAAGCAGTGAGTAGGGTTGATGGGGTCATCAAAATCCCAAAAGGTAAACAAACTTCCATATTCATTGATTACAAGTGGTTTGTCTTGCTGACCATGCTCCTTCATCCATTTTCGCATGTTTATGATATGCTGCCTTAAAATTGGTTGGCTATCATGTTCTGCGTAACAATAAATATTGTCTTTATGCAGATTGGGATTCGATTGAAGATTACAGCTGGTTGGTGTTAGATCACTACCCCAAACGCCCAGTGCAGGATCGGTGCCAAGAGCAATACGGGCGGGTCCAACAGTTCCGTCCGGCATTTTTTCGGCCAAAATATACCCATGCATATTCCAGACATCGACAGGCATGGGCTCATTGTAGAGGGAATAATATGTATCCCACACAATATCAAGATATTGTAAACGCCCTGCCGTCGGTTGGATCAAACCGGCAATAGCAATCAATGCCGTCGGATCTTCCTCCTTAATTGCCTCTGCCACATCATGAAAAGCAACCGCAAACATTTGGGGATAGATATCATCCTGAACAAGAACTCGATCAGGCTCATTGCCTAAAAACCAGAGACGCCCTGGATAATTTTGGGCTGTTTGTCGAATTGAAGCAATCGAGGGTATCGTATAGTAGCTATTCAAATAGTTACCATTGCTATCTCTGTTTTGCTTAATCCGCACCATAGGTGTAAAGGTAGAATTCAACGAATCCAGATTCGATGAACTTGCTGGTGAAGTTCCAAAGTTTAATGTCCAGCCGGCTTTAAAATAATCTAACCATTGATCCTCCAAACTTGACAGAGAACTCAAACCATTGCGGCAACTATATGGGGATGCCCCTAATTCTGTTGCATTTAGAGTTTGTTTAGCCTTAACCACTTTGTCTTTATACTGTGTTACTATAACTAAAGCAGTTAACATTATGGTGGCGCTCAAAAAAAACAGTTTCATTTTGTTCATGTAATTCATTTCCTCAACTTGACTTAAAAACTCGCTACGCGACTATGTTTACATTCAGCTAATTGATTATTTAATAATCGATACTTTTTGCTTAACGCCTTAACCTCAAACAGTATTTCTGGAACAAGGAAAGCCATTAGTCTTTTTAATTTGGTCTTTTTAGACCGACACAGCTTTGGACTACTGAAATCGGCTCAATTAACTAGAATGGGTTGGTGTCAAAATTCTATGTAATCGCCATTGTGCAGAAAGTGCTAACAACCCATCTAACTCTTTGCTACTACCTTGTCTAACATGAAAAGAATACGCTTTTTGGTGAAAATCATAACATTGGTGAGAACGACTATCATGTACGGCCGTTGTCACCAAATACGTCGCAGGCAAAAGGGGCATCTGCTCAATTTCGTACCGAAGCACCCCCTCACCTTCAATGACACCTAAATCGACGCCGGCCAACTGCGTGTTGGGGCCATTCACCTGCACCCCGTCCTGCCGGAAAATAGCCAGGCCAAATTCCGGGTTGGGAACCGGCTTGTGCGCCACATAGCCAATTTCAATTGTCATTGGCTCGCCTGTGGCAAACGTCTCTTGCGGTTCGCCTTGGGCATCCAAAAAGCGCGTGCTGGTAATTTCAATTTCTCCTGTGCCCGATCGTGTAAATGTGGCCGTGATGGGCTGGCCTTTCGTCTGAAATGCATGCGCCGCGTATTCTGCCGCAATTTCGTCAACAGGTCCATATGCCTGTGGTATACCCTTGTCTATCCACAAAACATGCGTGCAAAGGGTGCGCACCAGGTTGATATTGTGGCTGACGATGAGAATCGTAACGCCTCGATCTTTCATAGCCATGATGGCATCGATACATTTGGATTGAAATGCCTGATCGCCTACGGCCAAAATCTCATCCACAATGAGGATGTCTGGCTGCATGTGAATGGCCACGCTAAAACCCAGGCGCATGTACATACCCGATGAGTAATGTCGCACGGGCATATCGATGAACTCGTCCAGCTCGGAAAATTCGACGATGCGGTCGTAATAGTCATGGGTAGTGGCTTCATCGAAGCCAAGCAGGGCGGCATTGAGGAAGATGTTTTCCCGGCCGGTGAGGTCGGGATGGAAACCGGCACCTAGTTCTAGCAAGGCGCTGACACGGCCGTTTATCACGATACGGCCGTTATTCGGGCGCAAAATCCGGGCAATCAGCTTCAGGATGGTGCTTTTGCCGCTGCCGTTGCGCCCCACAATGCCAAAACATTGCCCCGGCAGCACGTCGAAGCTCACGCCGCGCACCGCCCACAGCGATTCCGGCGGCTGCTTCGGCTGCCTGCGCCGCGAAAACAGCGAGATAAACGCCTCCATCACCGACTGCGGCTTTTCCTTGGTAAAGGCAAACCGCTTATCGACGTTCTGGAAGCTAATAATTGGCTCTGGACCCATAAACAGATATTCCTGAAAAACGCAGAGACACATGCAATCTCTGATTGCCGATGCAGAGAGCCTCATTGACAACTCCACATCTCCGTGCCTCTGCGTTCGATTTTTCCGGTGAATTCAATTGTGCATTGTAGCGCAAACGGGGACAGTAACCAAAAACGTTTGATCAACGGTTTGCCAACGACGCATTTAGGAAATCTAAGATTCTTCCCGATAAACTGGCAAGGTAAAGGAAAGATGACAGATGCTTTCGTCCGTTAATTCTGCGTACACAGCACCGCCATACTTTTCAACCAATGCGGTGGCCAAGCCAACCGGATCAAAATACCGCTGTCTCTCAGTAAATTTTAGCCGACCTGTCTCGCCATTAACAAAATTTTTTATGTGGTAGGAAGGAATTTGTGTCGTGTGGGGAAAGTGCAAGCGGAGGGTGTCATCAGATTCGGCCGTTACCTCCAAAACGTTGCCCTTGTTTCTTTTGTACCAGCCAGTGGCCAACAAGTTGATAATTGTTTCGGCCTCGCGTTTGTTGATGAATACAACCGTTTCTAAAGCCAAGTCACTTTCAACTGCAAACTCAGTCATCTCACCAATTTCTGCCAGCGTCACCGCTTCCGGCTCAGGTTCATTGTCTACAACCTCTATTGCTTTCAGTCGATCAAAAAAGTAATGCTTAATTATCTCGTAGTTATTTTCTGCGGACTGCCGAATTAACTCGATGCCTTCAAGCTGTTCGCGATTTAATGGACCTCCCATTAACTCAGGCTTTTCCAGAAAGAGCCGACTAAATCCCATCATGCGATTTACAGCCTCTAGCAAATCATGCCTCAACCCTTGTAGGACTTCCTGCGTAGCTTGATACTTAACTTGTCTTTCGATAATAAATGAGACCAAAAACGAAAATTGAGCCGCTTTGGGCGATTTTGAAGCCATGAAGACAACGTGATTCCGGG
>PABI01000113.1 GCA_002699125.1 Anaerolineaceae bacterium | reverse complement strand
CCCCACCCCTTCTTCGCCGCCAAATTGCAGGATAACTTCAGCAAATGCCGGCCCTTCGGCGGCTTGACGGCCGTTTTCTGGCCCCTGGCCGGGAATAATGGCTTCGATTGTACCGATCACGTCATCTTCATTGATGCTTACATTGATTTCGCCACCAGATTCTGATTCTGTGATGGAGGTGATTTGTTCAATGAGATCGGATTGGCTGGCTGGCACAATCACGAAAAAGGCCGCTGCCCCGACGGCGATTAACACCAAAGCAACCAAGAAAACAACGCATCCACCGCGCCCGCTGCTGGTTTGCACGGGAGGGGTAGTGGTATAGGAAGAGATAGATACTGATTCGGTGTGGAAGGAGGTGCCGCCGAGGTGAATGTCTTCGTGCCGTTCGATGGCTTCGACGACATCCTTGGCTTCTTTTAGACCGACGTTGAACGTTTCGCGGAATCGTTTGATGGCTTCGATTTTACGGCCGTTTTGCACCAGTTGGACAATTTCCGCCAGCACCTGTTCCTGGCCAGAACTCGAACGGCGCTGGCCGCGCAAAGAATCGGGCACAATGACGGTGCTGCCGCAGTAGGAACAGCGCACCGTCAGGGAGTTGGCATTGGCATCGTAATCCAGCGTGGCCTGGCAATTGGGACATTCAAAGCTTTGTAGCATGAACAGTTAGCCTCCAGTGAGTTGTTGATGATGGCGACATTGTAAAAGATTCTCGACTGTAAAAGCAATCAACTGTTTAACATGGAGTGCCCGGAAGTGTGGTTGAAACAAGACGAGGCCTGAGCCTGTCGAAGGCCGGCCTTCGACAGGCTCAGGCCTCGTTTGGCGTTATAGGTTGTCAACAAAAAATCCAGCCACCTGTTAACATGGCCGAGGGGGAATATGGAGGGAAAAAGTGCTGCCCTGATCGAGTCCGGGGGAAACGGCCGTTACCATCCCATCCATTGCGTGTGCCATCCGCTTTGCCAAATACAATCCCAGCCCCAACCCGCGCTGGTTAAGCGTATTGTGACCCCGGTAAAACAGCTCCCAAATTTGCTGTGCTTCATCTGGAGCAATCCCGATACCGGCGTCGGATACGGAGATGGTCAGCTGTTCCGCCAGCGCCAGCGTGATGACAATCGACTCAGCCGGCGGGGAATATTTCAGAGCATTGCTGAGAAAGCTGAAAATAATCTGATAGGCAAAATCGTAGTCCAGGCAAACGGCCGTTTCATCATCCTGGTCGTACCGAAAAACAATGTTGGGCGGATCATTTGTCTCCTGTAGCAAATCCTTCTTCAGGCGCTGCGCCAGGCCTTTTAGCGGCATCGTGACCGGATTTGCCTGAAATCCCTGCGTATATGCTTTATTTACCAACGAGGCATCTTGCAACAACCCTGTCAGATAATAAACGGACTCATCGATGCGCTGTTGAATGGCTTCTCTTTTTTTGGCGTCAAACTTCTCGTAGTAGGTGGTAAGCAGTTCAACAGAATTATTGATAACCGTTAGCGGCGTACGGAACTCGTGCGAGACGGTGGTGATGATTTGTGATTTCAAACGACTTAGCTCAATTTCCTGCTGGTGGGTTTGGCTGAGTTGTTCCAGCAGGTCATGTTCGCGAGCAATCGCTTCAGCCAGCCGATCGCGCTCTTCATAAAGCAGCTGCATGGCCCGATTTTCCCGTTTCCAGGCAAGATTAAACCCATCAAAGTAAATCCAGAAGGTAAACAGAAAGATTCCGGCGTAGAAGGTCCAATCTGTATAGACAGTTAAAATAACTGAGAATGGCGCAGTAAGGCTGGGCATGAACTGCGTGAAAAAAACATCTCCTGCCGTGAAGCGCCAATTGACCCAGAGCAGCGTGCCCAGACTGACAAAAAACGCCACAATGCCGCCCCATCGCCCGGTCAAGAGCGTTGTCATGACCACAAAAGCAAACAGTGGGACATAGGAGAATTCGTTAACCTCTTGTGATAATGAGAAGAGGACGAATAGATAAGCCAGGATGACAAGAACGGCACCACGAATTTTGTAGGGGATTTGCCGTTTGATTGCCAGAAACAAAACGCCGACAAAGGAGAGATTCCCTAAAATGATTCCCCACCATTTTTGCTCCTGCCATAATGCCACTGTGCCCACCAGAACGGAAATTGAGCCGAAGAGCACGCAGAGCCGCAGCAAACCGGTAATGACTCGTTCACGAATGTAATCTAAAAAAACATTGGAATGTGTCTGAAATGAAAATTCCTGGAGGGGCGGGAAGAATAAATCTTTTAGGCGTCGGGCAAGGGATTTCATAAGGTTCATGCCTTCAATGTTTGGCTATTTTCTGTCGCGGACCACAAGGCGCAAGTTTAAGGTTTATTTTTGGCAAACAGTCTGACGATACGCAGCAACCACAACGGCCGTTTCACATTTTGCCAACTTTGCCACGCCGCAAGCCGGCCCGATTGGGCATCCCCAGCATAGCGGCGCTGCACGTACAGGCTGGTTAATTTGGCCAGGTGTGGCTGAAGCTGCTCGATCTGACTAATGAGCCAGGGGAAACGGCCGTACCGCTGCAAATAATCTTGAAAAGTGACCAGAAATTCCTGCGGCGTCTGGCTAGGCGCGGGGGGCTGGCCCAGTTTTGAGGCGTTTTGCTGCAAACGACCGTAGCTCCACACCACCGCATCCTGCCCTGTGGGCAGCTGTCCGCGCCGCCACAACCACCACATGACGCCAGCCAGCAGGCTGCCAACGATAAGTTGTGTCCAGGGGAACGGCCGTACTGCTTCAACCTCTGGCAAGGGCGGCGGTGTTAACTCCGATGTATCGGGAACTGGTTCTTCAAACGGGGCAAACGCCGGTGCCGTGCTGCGGCTGGTGTGCGACGTGGTAAACGTCGCCGTTGGTTCAAACTCCACCCAGCCAAATTCGGCAAAATAAATTTCAGCCCAGGAGTGGCTGTTAATTTGGTAGATTGTTTGTACGCCGTCATCGTCTGCCGCCTGGGTTGTGTAGCCAATGGCGATGCGGGCCGGCAGGCCCACAGCCCGGGCCATCACCACCATTGCCGAAGCGTAAAAATCACAGTACCCGGTTTGCTGCTCAAACAAAAAATAATCAACCGGGTCTGTGTCGCGCGGCGGGCGTTCGACATCCAGCGAATATGGATATTGGTGCAAAAATCGTTCCAATGCCCGTGCCTGATCGTAAGGATTATCTAACCCGTTCGTGGCTTCTTGCGCCAGATCGCGCACCCGTTGCGGCAGGTCATCAGGCAGGGTGGTGTAGCGGGCCAGGATTTGCGGCGGGATGTTGCTGACGGCCGTTTGCCGCAGCAGCGTTGGTGTTGCCTGAGACAGCTGTGAATTGACTGTGTAGGTCTGGCTATCCCCATTTACGCGCACCAAATCAGTTTGTCCCCGCCACAACGTTTCCACTTCCTGATTGAACGTTAACGGCAGCCCCAGTGTGTAGCGGGCTAACCGCTCATCTGCCAGCCAATGGACCGTTTGGGAAACGGTTGCCGTGGCCTCGATCTCTGGCAGGGGAAGGGGAACGTTGGCGGCAATTGGCTCAATGCGCTCCTCAGACAGTGCCCAGCCACGACCGGTGTACACATCGTAGCTCAGTGACCGCCAGTGGATACCGGCCAGATTTGCCTCGGTTTGCACAACGGCCGTCATCACCACGGTTTCGTATAGTTCTGGCGCATTGCCCAGCAAAAATGCCCGGGGCAGGATGCCGCTGCCGCCCACGCTGTCCTGTCGCCGGGGCTGATTACTCTCTACGCCGGCAAAAGCCCGTTCCAACAGATCCTCTGCCTGCTGCACGGCTGGTTGCTGTTGAAAGGCGCTCACCAACTGGCGAATGCGTATGCTGGGCAGCGCGACCGCCAAAGCCAGCACCAGCGTGGCGATGACCACGGCGTACATAAACAGGTCGGTGCGCACTTCGTCGGAATAATCAACCTGGTGTGTTTCCCAGGCGTCGGCCAGAGCAACGTAATGCATAACGGCCGTTAACAGCGCCGCCAACCCTACAAACAAACCGAGCCACCAAATTTGCACGCCGCTAAAGTAGCCGTTCAAGGCCAGCGCCAGCCCCATGCTCACCAATCCAGTCAACGGACGGTAATGGTGGAATATCTGCCAGCCGGCCCAGGCGGTTAAAAAAAAGCTGGCCAGCCCTAACCCCAATGCAAACACGATGGTTTCCTGGCTGCTTTGGCCGCTGAAAACGGCCGTACTCCACCCGCCAACTTTATCTACAAACAACGCCCCATTTTGCAGCCAATACGGCCGTAGGCTTTCCCAACCACCTCGCAGCGCTGCCCAGGAAGGTATTAAGTTTGCCAGCACGAGCAATGAAATGAGCCACCCGTACAGCGTGAGTAGAATCCAGGCAAAGAAAGTGGAAAGCGGCCGTTTTGCCAGCAATGTGCCTAACAACAGTCCTCCCAGCGTCGCCGGAATGACAACCACATCTTCCGGAACCCAGGTGGCTTCAAGAACGGCCGCATTCACGCAACCCACAATCGCCACCAGCAGCAGCAGCGGCAGCCACCCCTCTCTTGGTTTTGTGCGTCGAATGACAAACTCAACCGCCCCAGTCACTTTTCACGTCTCACTTTTCGCTGGGCGAGGCAGATGGAGAAACGGCCGTTTGTTTGACGAAGGTTTTACCCATCTGCCTCACCCCTACTTAAATAATCTTTTGCTTATTTTCAAACACGGGTGCATTTTCCAAGATACGGCGCGGCGAGAAGATAGATAAATCAAGTGAAGGCGGCAGGCCCAAAATTTGCTCGGCCAGATAGCGGCCTACGGCATGGCACTGCTGGAAGCCATGCCCGGAAAAGCCGTTCACCAGGTAAAAGCCTTTTAATTCCGGCCATTCGCCTAAAATAGCATTGCCATCAAAGGTGTTGACAGCGTAAAGGCCTGCCCAGCCATCGGTTAGCCGCAGTGAATCAAATGCGGGCAAGAATTCAGCCAGCTCCGGCCAAATGTGCTCCTCGAATTTGCTGCGCTGCCAGCTGAAATCGGTGGTGGTGACCGGATCGTCAGCGAAGGAATGGGCCGTCATAAAAACCCCATGCCCCTCATGAATGATGTAGGTGCCGGAGGGGAGGAGCAGCAGGGGAAGGATGGATTGGGGTTGAACGGCCGTTTCCACAATGTACACCTGGCGCATCACCGGCTGCATGGGAATCTGCACGCCGCAGGTTTGGGCAATGTGTGTGCCCCACGCCCCGGCGCTGTTGACAACGATGCCCGCCTGCAAGACGTCCCCACTTTTAAGCTGCACGCCGGTAACTTGATTGTTTTGGTAGTGAACGGCCGTGACCTCCGCCTCAATCAATTCCGCCCCCAGTGCCACCGCCTTTTTTTTGTATGCTTCCAGCACCGCCTGGGGCGACATCGTGCCGTCGTCCCGGCCAAACGTTGCCCCGACAAACAGTGACTCATCCTCACTCAGCAGCGGATAAACTTTTCTGGCCTCGTCCGGCGTTAGCCATTCAACATTGCAGCCCAAACGTTGCTGCAAAGCCAGTCCGGCTTCCACTTCCGCGCGCCCCATCTCATCGGTGAGGAACAAATTGCCCTGCTGCCGAAAAGCGACGTCTGGCCTATCGTCATCGACGGCCATATCGTCGGCAAATGTAGCCAGCACTTCCAGGGCATATTGTGACATCTGGATGTTTTCTTTGATGTTGAACTGCACTCGGCTGTTGCCATCAGACAAAACGGTAGAGGAATAGCGGTAGGTCAAATCTTTCTCGATGAGGGCAATCTTGAGCTGACTGTCTCGCCGCAGCAAATTGGTCGCAATGGCGCAACCCATCACCCCCGCACCCACAAAAATGACGTCGAATTGTTGGTTTTTCACAGAAAGAGTTCCTTTGTACTGTAATGTAAAAGTGTCATCTAACAATTGACTGCTTTATCAATCACATAACCTGAAGCTGTCATGCTGAGGTCCTCCGAAGCATCCCTGAAACATTGGCTTGTTAGATTGATAGCGGTTACTTTTGAGCTTGCTTAGAGGGATTCTTCGCTGCGCTCAGAATGACATGTAGAAACTAAACTGAGCGGGAAATGCCGCCATCTACCCGAATGTTTTGCCCGGTGATGTAGCCGGCCCCATCGGAGAGCAAAAAGCGCACCGTTTGGGCAATTTCGGCCACACGGCCGTAGCGTTCCGTGGGAATGCGTTGAATATTTGCCTCTGATTCCGGGTAGCTGTCAATGAAACCAGGCAGGACGTTGTTCATGCGAATGCCCTGGCTGGCATATTCGTCGGCGTACAGCTTGGTGTAGCCGGCCAAAGCGGCCCGCAGCGCTGAACTGACCGGAAACGCTGCGTCTGGTTCAAATGCGGCAAACGTAGAAATGTTGACCAGCGCGCCGCCGCCTTGCTTGATCATGATTGGCGTAACCAGGCGGGCCATGCGGGCTACGTTGAGCATCACCAAATCCAGCCCTTTGTGCCAATCTTCATCAGGAATTTCCAGAATTTGTCCTTTGGGTGGATGGCCTGTGTTGTTGACGACGGCATCGATACGGCCGTACCGTTCCATCGCCCCATCCACCAGCTTTTGCAAATCATCATTGCTGGTAACTGAACCGGTTACACCAAAGCCACCCAACTCTTCGGCCAGGGCCACAGCTCCGCCGGAGGCTGAGAGCAAAGCCAGGTTGTAACCTGCGCCGGCCAATTCGCGGGCAATGGCTGCGCCCATTCCTTTGCCTGCGGCCGTCACAATTGCTGTTTTCTGTGTTGTCATGTTGACTTCCTTTTTGTATCTATCTGATTAATCAAGATTGGGCCAATTTCCAGAAGGCGAGGCAGGTGGAGAATTCCTATTTTGTTTGGCAAGGGTGTCACCCACCTGCCTCGCCCCTACTTTTCACTTTTCACTGATTACTTGCGTCATGAACGGCCGTAAACCGGAATTGCCGCGCCATGAATATCCCGCGCTGCCTCGGAGGCCAAAAAGAGAATTACATCGGCCAGCGATTCGGGTTTGACCCAGTTGTCGGTGTTGGCCTTGGGCATCGCTTCCCGGTTTTGCGGCGTGTCGATGGTGCCGGGCAGAATGGCGTTGACATTGATGCCGTGCGTTTTCACCTCAGCTGCCGCGCTTTCCGTCAGACGCAAAACGGCCGCTTTCGCTGCGCTGTAAGCCGACATATTTTTGTTGCCCTGCAAAGCGGGCCGGGCGGCAATGTTGATAATCTTGCCGCTCTCTTGCGGCACCATCTTTTGCAAAACCGCCTGGTTGGTGATGAAGGTCGTTTTGGCGTTGAGCAGCAGCATAAAATCCAGTTTTTCCAGCGGCGTCTCATGCAGCGGTGGACCAGAGAAGAAGCCGCCTACGGTGTGCACCAGCACGTCAATTCGGCCAAATTTGTCTACGATTTTATTGACAACGGCCGTTACCGCTTCCTGCTTTGTCAAATCCGCATCTTCTGTGAAATAGCGGTCCGACGTTGCCAGATCCGGAAACGCTTCTTCTAGCAGTTCCGGATGCCGGTCGATGAGAGCTAATTTTGCTCCCGCGGCGGCAAACGCCCGCGTCACCGCACTGCCCAAATTACCTGACGCCCCCGTCACCATCACAACTTTATTCCTAAATTCTGCCATCACAACTTCTCCTTGTTATGCAACCTCCCGCAGGTTTCAGAAAAAGCCATCGTGATGGCAAAAACCTGCGGGAGGTTATTAATCATTGTGCTACCGGCGTTTTCACTGCCACTACCTTGCCCGTGCCGGTGACGCGGAATTCCCAGAAGCCGCGCCGCTGCTGTTCCTCCAGCGGTGTGCCCACTTCGCCCTGGCGAACAACCTGGCAGGGGAAGCCCAGCCGCCGCACGGCCGTTGCCAATCCTTCACTGTTTTCCTCGCCGCCAAAACTTTGCCGGTCCAGCAGCACCACGTCACTTTCCACGCCGCGCTGCGCCAGCTGCACCAACTCCGGTAGCCAATTTGCTTCACCGCTAGGGGTTATGACGATAACGGCCGTTCCCCGTTTGGCAATCCGGCCTAAATCTTGCAGCGCTGTGGTCAGGTTGGTCGTGCCGTCGGCGTCCAGCAATGCCAGCGCGCGCAAGATGCGCCACTGTTGCCCCTGACCGCTGCCGGTGTGGACGATTTGGGGCGAACGGCCGTATCCAGCCAATCCCACCGCCCGATTCTGCCGCACTGCCCGCGCCGCCAGCGAGGCACCGAGCAAAACAGCCTGCTCCACGGTTCCTTTAGCGCCGCTGCCAAGCTGGGCAGCCGCGTCACAATCCAGCAAAATCCAGATATCGCCGGTGGCGTCCTGGTCAAATTCGCGCACGTATAAGCTGTCCCGATGGGCTGAAATGGGCCAATGAATCCAGCGCTGCGGATCGCCATGCTGGTAATCGCGCACCGAGGCGGCGTTGGTTGTGGCCTGCCAACTGCGCTGCCGCACCCGCGCCTGGCCGCTGCTGGTGCCGGTGGGTAAAGGAATGGGCAGCTGGCCGTGTATCGGTGGATGAATGATGATTTCTTCGGTTTGGGTGTAAAAGCGGGTCATCTGGAACAGGCCAAACGGATCGCTGCTGCGGATAGCCCAGGGGCCTAAGGAAAATTGACCGCGCTGCTGGCAAACGGCCGTTTCCCGCCAATGATCGCTCCGGTTCGCCGGAATGCTGCGCACGACAGCCGGGTTGTAGCCGGGAATATTGGTGTAGTCGATAATCTCCACCCACAATGCCGGGATGAAGCTGTAGTTGGCCAGCTCAAACTGCTCTTCCAGCCGGTCACCCACAGCCACCCAACCGTAACGCAGCCGTCGACGGCCGTGCAGATGAACTGCCAACTGCCGTACCCAGACGTAGCCCACCACGAACAATCCACCAAGGCCCACCAGCAGCGTCGTCCACACCTGGTTGGGCAGCAAAAACGCTGCCACCAGCAAAAACAAAAAAGAAATGACAGGCAGGCGCAGCCGCAGTTTGATGATGGCTTTATCTTCGCTGGGGAGGGTAGACGGCCGTTCGTCCATGACGGGATTGTGACACAATTACCCAATTTCGCAATTAGATTCTTGGGACGCAGAGAACGCAGAGCCTTATCGAGAGCAATGAGATTTTTCTCCGTGAAACTCTGTGTTCCTGTTTACGAGCTCTTCAAGTTTTGTTCCAGAAATTGGAGCAATCGCTGGGTCATGAGTTCGGGGTCGGTTTCGAAGAGGTTGTTGTGGCCGGCACAGGGGATGAGCAGACGTTCTTTGGGAGGAACGGCCGTATCATACAAAGTCGATCCATTACTCACATGCACCGTCTTGTCCCGCCCGCCCTGGATGAACAAAATAGGTCGTGGTGCCAGCGAAGCCACTTCTCGCAATGGCGCTAATTGATTGCTGTCCACGCCCGCAATCCATTCTGCCCAATCCATGATGAGTGGTGCGGTCCACGCCGGCAGCCGGGCAAATGAAATGATCAAGCGCTCTTCGTTGCCGGCAAAATTCGTATAGACACTTTCGGCCACCACTAGGCGAATCTCCGGCATCTGCGCCGCCGCCCGAATGGCAATCGCCCCGCCCATCGAATGCCCAACAATGCCAATCCTGGCCGGATCAATTTCGGGTTGGGCCTGCAAAAAGTGCAGCGCCGCCCGGACGTCGGCTACTTCGGCCAGGCCCCAACTGCTTTGTTTGCCCTGGCTGCGGCCGTGTGCCCGCAAATCAAACAGCAGTGCGCCGTAGCCTTCCTTGGCCAAAACAGCCGCCTGGTCCAGCAATGCCCCACGATTGCTGCCCAGTCCATGCACAAAAATCAGTGCTGTGCCTTCTTCGGCTTGCGGCGGCACATACCAGCCAGACAGCTGCAACCCATCCGCAGTCGTGAAAGTGACATCGCGCCAGTTGGCAATGCCAAAGTCGTCAGGGGTTTGGTGGGTAAGGGTGCGGGGTGGGGCGACAAGCCGGCGGGAGCGGCTGTGGACGAAGCCGGCCAGGAGGATTAGCACGAGAATGAGAACGACAGGGAACTTGTAACCCGGTTTGCCCATAATGGAGATACGGTAGATGAAAACGGCCGTATTTTCCACCTCCCACATCCCAAAATTGCCTCACCCGTGTGCTTGACCGCAGCACAGATTGGTTCAATCTTCCCCACAGGTCAAAATGGCTGAAAACGGCCGTCTGAATTCAGGCAATTTTTTCGCGTCTGTTTGCCAAAACTCTGATAGACTAGAGTCGTTTTGCCTGCTTCAGGCAAAAAATTGGAAGCAACACCTATAAAATTTGTCAGACCTTTTATGAGGATTTGGACACGCATGAACACAGATTGACACTGATTTTATCTGTGTCAATCTGTGCCAATCTGCGTCCCATTTTTAAAGGAGATGCGATGCAACAGAAGCTTGTCCCTGCTTTACTCGCGTTAGAAGATGGCACTTTGTGGCCCGGTTTTGGCTTTGGCGTTATCGGCCAAACCAGCGGCGAAATCGTCTTCAACACCAGCCTCACCGGCTATCAAGAAATCCTCACCGATCCCTCTTACCACGGCCAACTGATCACCATGACCATGCCTCACATTGGCAATACCGGCACCACGCCCGAAGATGATGAAAGCGGCCGTGTCTGGGCCGCCGGGCTGATCGTTCGCCAGCTTAGCCCTATTGTAAGTAACTGGCGTTCGCGCCAGTCTCTGCCCGATTATCTGGTGGAACGCGGCGTTGTGGCCATTACCGACGTCGATACTCGTGCCCTGGTACGTCACATCCGCACTCACGGCGCGATGCGTGCCGCCATTTCCAGCACCACCACCGACCCCGAAGAAGTCTTGGCCCTGGCTCGCAAAGCCCGCGACATGAACGGCCTGGACCTGGCCCGCGAAGTGAGCTGCGCCGAGCCGTACCATTGGGCCGAAGCGCAAGTTTGGTGGCAGCCGGACGGTGGTCAGTTATCGGCAAACAGTAATCAGTTAGCAGTGAACGGGAGCCGGTTTCATGTGGTAGCGTATGATTT
>PABI01000112.1 GCA_002699125.1 Anaerolineaceae bacterium | reverse complement strand
CTCTGACACGACCTTCGCGGTCTAATGACAATCGATCTACCGTGTCTTTCTCTTTGTACCACACTTTTTAGATACTAATGACAGGGTAAGGTCAATAAGTTCACATAAACGCCTGAATGCCGGTTTGGGCACGGCCGAGAATGAGGGCATGGATATCGTGCGTGCCTTCGTAGGTGTTCACAGCTTCCAGGTTCATCATGTGGCGGATGACGTGGAACTCGTCGGAGATGCCGTTGCCGCCGTGCATGTCGCGGGCCATGCGGGCGATATCCAGCGCCTTGCCGCAGGAGTTGCGCTTGACGATGGAGACCATTTCCGGCGTGGCTTTGCCTTCATCCAGCAGCCGCCCCACCCGCAGCGCCCCCTGTAAACCAAGGCTGATTTCGGTGAGCATATTGGCCAGTTTGAGCTGGATGAGCTGGTTGGCGGCTAACGGCCGTCCAAACTGTGTCCTGTCCAACGTGTACTGCCGCGCCGCGTGCCAGCAAAATTCGGCCGCACCCAGCGCCCCCCAGGAAATGCCGTAGCGGGCTTTATTCAGGCAGCCAAACGGCCCTTTAAGCCCCTGCACGTTGGGCAGCAAATTCTCATCGGGCACAAATACTTCATCCATCACAATTTCACCGGTGATGCTGGCCCGCAGACTGAACTTGCCCTCAGTCTTGGGCGCGGAAAGCCCATCCATGCCCTTCTCCAAAATGAAACCGCGAATCTCGCCATCGTCGGTTTCGTCATGGCCATATGCCTTGGCCCAGACGACAAAAACGTCGGCGATGGGCGAGTTGGTGATCCACATTTTATTGCCGTGCAAAATCCAGCCGCCGTCGGTTTTGCGGGCGCGGGTTTCCATGCTGCCGGGATCGCTGCCATGGTCAGGTTCGGTGAGGCCAAAGCAGCCAATCCATTCACCGCTGATCAGCTTGGGCAGATATTTTTGGCGCTGTGCTTCGCTACCGTAGGTGTAGATGGGGTACATCACCAGGGAGCTTTGCACGCTCATGCAGCTGCGGTAGCCGCTGTCGACACGCTCCACTTCGCGGGCGATCAAGCCATAGCAGACGTGGTTGAGGCCCGCCGCACCATATTCTTCCGGCAGGGTGACACCGAGCAGGCCCATCTCGCCCATCTCGCTAAAGATGGTGCGGTCGAAGGTCTCGTGCCGGTGGGCTTCCAGCACGCGGGGCATCAGTTTGCCCTGGCAGTAATCGTGGGCGGAATCCCGAATCATACGCTCTTCGTCGCTGAGCTGGTCGTTGAGCAGGAAGGGATCGGCCCATTTAAACGTTGGTTTACTCATAGTAACCTCTCACATTCGTAAAAATCTGTGGACTTGTTGAAAATTTCACCGCAAAGTCGCAGAGAACGCAAAGGTTTGTTGTTCAGTGGACTTGCTCTGTAAATGGTATCTGTGTTTGGGGGAGCTGACCAAAATTCAGGGGCTTAGTCTGGCGAGGGCATTGTTGATGAAGATGTTGAGGTTTTGGCGGATGGTTTGGGGAGTGATGTCGGTACGGCCGTATCCAACAAAATAGTCAGCAAACCCGGCCAAATCATCCCCCACCAGCCGAATCTGGCGCAGCGCCGCGCATAAATCCCAGTATGGTAAGGTAGTGTAATCGAGCGGCATTCGCTGTTGGTAGCAGTGAGAAAAGCTTTCCAGCGCTTCAGGCCCAAAAATCCAGGCAATTTCGGAGCGGCTTTGCGCCAGGTCGATGAGCGGGTCGCCCAGTTGGGCATCTTCCCAATCGATAACGGCCGTTAGCCGCCCATCCTGCCACAAGCTGTTGCCCGGCCAAAAGTCGCCATGCAGCAACGCGCTCTTGTGTTGTGGTTTTGGTGGATCGGCTTTGGCGAGACGGGCGCGGATTTGGGTTTCTTGGGGAAAGTTTGGATTGGGAAACGGCCGTTCCCGACTACATTCCACACATTTACCATTATTTTGAGCAAGAAACGACACATCTTGCGGCGACAAATCCAGGCTATGAATGAGAGCCAACTGGTTAGCCATCTGCCGCATGTGGCTGTCTAAATCAGCCGGCGTGAAGCACATTTCTCCTTCAATGTAGTCAATAACCAGTGAGGCGGTTGTGCCGGATTGATCAAGCAAGTACGGCGCTGGCGCTTTGATTTCCTGTGCCTGGAGAATTTGCAGCAGGCGATACTCTTTCTCAGCCAGACCGGCATGGGCATGGGAGCGCACAATCACCTTTTTCGTTTGCCCATCGGCGTGTTGAAGTTCCAGCGCCACCATTGTGGCCGAGATGCCGCCAGACAAAGGCCAACTGCGCAAAAGCTGGCTGTGGGGAAACGCTTTTTGGATAAGCGGGAGCAAAGCTTTTGCGTCCGGCATTCGGCTCATAGCTAAATTTTCGGCAGGGTTAATGGGGACGGCCGTACAACCACCAAAACTCCGGCTCAGGGTAAGCTGGCTGCCATTCTTCGGGCCAGACAAACGGCCCATTTTGCCAGCGGGCCCGCAATGCTTTATCCTGCTGGAGAATGGTTTTTAGCAAGGATTGGTCCAGCTTATAAGGCGGCTGTTGCAGCTGGCTCACCAGCGCCGCCATGATGGCGCGTACTTCGACCCGAGCACCATAATTAGCCGTCGCCGCTGACCCATCGCCGGCCACATCGCGTAAATATTCGCTCCACTGGCGAATGCGCATTTCTAATTCGGCATGGGCCCGCTGTTCGGTACGGACCACCCAATCGGAGACGGCCGTTTCAAACGTCTTGATAGCTCTTGTAAGCTCGGCCCTTTGCTCACCGGTAAGCAAAGGATGCAGCGCCGTCAACCGATGCTGCCGCAGCCAATAGCCACCTAACGTCAACTTTGGCATATTGCTGTATTGCATCGACCAAAACAGCGTCTCGCTCATTAAATATTCTTCCATCTGGCTGGCCATTTCCTGCAAAATGGCTAAATCCTGCGCCAATTTCTCATTACTATCTATCACGCACATCTCCTTTAAGCTTTTACGTGATGCATCACAAGTCAAACACGTTTTACGCATCACGATTTGTTCTCACAGTTTATCTACTCACCTGAGTATATGCACCACCGGATGCTACGGTATAATAGGCTACGCAGTTTAAACAAGCAATGTGCCGGATATATATATTTTTTCCGGCCAGGGAGCACACTTTGCTGCTCCAATACGTTAACGAGGTAACGCCATCGTTAACTATAAGAGGAAAAAGAAATGGCAGCAATTCGACGCGCAGCCATCCTAAAATTAGCCGCCGCCGCTTATGAGATGAAGCTGGACGTGATGAATGGCCAGGTGACACAAACGGAAGACGGCCGTTGGCACATTGGCGGCCACGATCTCACTGCTTTTTTGGAGCGGCATCAGGGTGAAGAACTGGTTTTTGTTTCAGGTTCCCTGGATGACGAACGAGAGGTAGAAACCCGCACCTGCCGCACTTGTGGCCGGGATTTTACCGATTTGGAATGTCCTTACTGCCGCGCCAACCGCATTCGGCTGCGCGGCCATGCTTAATCCCCCCATTGTTTGAGGAGTTTTATGAGAAGAACGTTTTTACTACTGTGTCTGCTTTTGCTTTTACCCACACCATTTGTTCAGGCTCAAACGGCCGTTACCCTGGAATCGTTAGAGGTTGAGCTGTGGCCCGATTATGATGAGGAAGCAGTGCTGGTGCTGCTCACCGGCACCCTGGCCCCCAACATTCCTCTGCCAGCTACACTGACCCTGCCGCTGCCCGACGGGGCCGACTTCAATGTGGCCGCCCGCATTACGCCGGAAAATGTGATGACCGATCAGGGCATGACGCCGCAGGTGGCGAACAATCAGGTTACCTTCACCACGCCAGATAATCGCTTCCGCGTGGAATATTACCAACCCTATGAAGCCTCCGACACACAGCACGCCTTCACATTTTCCTGGCAGTCAGACATCACCGTCGAGCAGATAAGCGTAAAAGTTCAACAGCCCGTGGCGGCTACTGATATGTCGGTCATCCCTGCGCCTGCATCGGTCAGTGATGGGCAAGACGGTCTCACCTATCATCTGCTGCCTAACCAGGCCGTTGCTGCGGGCGATACGTATAACGTAGAGGTGGGCTACACGATGAATACGCCGACACTCACGGTCAATTTTTTGAGCGAAAGCGAAGAGACATCCGCCGCGGGTGAAGAATTGCCGTTTTTAGATGCCGTACCGGTTGAAGAGGGCGGTTTTGATTGGCAGCTGTTCCTGGTGGCGCTGGGCGTATTGATTTTAGTGGCAACGGCCGTTTGGTACTTAGCCAGCAATCGAGCAGCTACCAACAAGCGCCGTCCCGCCAAACCAAAGCCCCAACGCTCAAAACCTGAAACCAGAACGGCCGCAGCCCAGGCTACCTTCCCCGGCAAAGTCAACTTTTGCCACCAATGTGGTGAACCGTTACAAGCTGAGGACAAATTTTGCAGAAATTGTGGAACGGCCGTAAAAGGTAAATAAAAAAAGGACCCAGCCGCGTGGCTGGGTCCCTTTATTTTATAGCATCCGTTATTCTACTTTATTGTTCAAGCAGATATGCTAACAAATCAACCATGTCCTGTGGCATATCCGAGAATGCAAAAGCATAATCACCACGCATAGCGCTTGGGCTTATACAGGGGCCCTGCGCACAATCCGGCGCAATAAAAGCATTGGGGTCTAAAATAGACGTATAGACATATTGTTGAGCGGTTTGTCCCTCAACCCGCGCTGCCCCAACTTCTTCAATATCACCCAACCACGGACCAATTTGATTGGAACCCGGCTCATCCAGATTTCCGTGACAGCTGTTGCAGCCATAGCTGGCATACAAAGCAGCCCCATTTTCCGGATCACCAGCTTGAGCCACAAACTCATCCGTTTCCAGGCTCAAAAAGTCGTCGACCGATTCAGGCCAATCAAAACGAGCCGGTTCCTGGGCACAAAATTCTTCATTAGCGTAATTCAAGACAAACGCCGCCACATTCTGCACCTGGTCATCCCGAAACGGGCCACCGTAGCGCGTAGACCAGGCTGGCATGACAGTCCCAGAGCGACCTGCCGCTACGGTGCGTTCAACAAACTGCTCTTTCGTCCCTTCAAATCGCGTTTGCGCTAAACGTTCCGGCGAGTCACCGCACACCAGGAAGTAGTTGTTCAGGGGCAAACCCTGACAGGTAATAGAATTTCCGGCCGCATCATAACATTCCTCAGCGCGGCCTTCCACACCGTGACAGGTAGCACAGTTATCGAAGTAAATTTTGGCACCAGTTTCAATCGTTCGCCCCTCGCGGGCGCCGGTAAAATGCTCCAAACGCTCCGGTTCACGCAAGGCAGCATAGCCCAAGATAATCATCGTTAGCATAAATGCGATCGTTCCAATCACAACTTTAACTTGCATAAGCTTTTCCTCAATTCGCTAGCAATCTTTATTTAAGAAGCGGCATTCCTCTTCATAAAATGAATCTTCATGGCGGAAGGCATAAATGGAATCACCTGACTCAACCAGGAATTCACCGGGATTATCCGGATCAGGAACTTCAAAGGTGAGCGTCAGCCGCACCATGTCCGCCTGTTCTTGCGTGATGCGCAAATAGGCATAGGGGTCCGGCATAGCATTGTCGCCAAAATCGTTACCGTAACGGCCGCCTTCCAAAATCCGGCAGTCGTCCCAAACACCTTCACGCGGCATATCCGGGTTACCGTTCAATACACAGCTGTGGTTCTGCATAGCTGCTTCAAACTCTTCCAAAGCACGCGTCAAATATGGATTATCTGGAATCTCTTCTCCGGGAAGATAAATGCCTGTATCCAGATGTTCATACGGCACACCTAACAATACGTTGGGGCCTTCCTGCGGCATAATCTCCTGAGCTACTTCCAACTCTGGCGAGCTTTGCACCCGGAACTCCGGCGAGCCCATCCAGTTAGAAACCAGCATGGCGGCAAAGAAAAGGCAGGCAACCGTCAGGCCAACGCGCCGGTCGGCGTAGCGGCGGCTCTTGCCCACTTCCACGTAAGGCATCACCATAAACATCACAATTAACACGGGAATAAAGCCGACAACAAGCGTTTTATCGGCCAGCTTCAACCATCCCTGTGACCAGGACAAATACCAGGGTGCCACAACGTGCAGCGGCGTCACAATTGGATCAGCGTGGTGTTCCAACGGGGCATCCCAGAACCAAAGGGAACCGGCGGTCAACAGCAGCGTCGTCAGTGCCGTCCACATCAATTCGCTGGTTAAAATGTCAGGGGTAAAGTAAGTCCGTTCGTTTCGGGGAACACGCTTGGCTGTATCTTCACCGATTTCTTCCCGTCCAGGCGGTAAAGAGATGCCATACAACACCACTTTATAGTAATGTACAAAGAAGAAAATAGCTGTGAGCAATGGCAAGAGCAACACGTGGAATAGATACCAACGCAGCAAACCACCGGCACCCAACGACGGAGCACCTTGCAAAATCAGGAGTACGTTGGCATTAAATTCAGCAGGAGCTGGAGCGGCATCCGCACCAGACAGGAACACGGTCAACGCCCAGTAAGCCAACTGGTCCCAGGGCAGCAAATAACCTGAGAAGCTCAACAAAGCGGTAAAGGTAAGCAAAATAACGCCCGTTGCCCAGGTAAACTGGCGTGGCTTCTTATAGCTGCCGGTTATAAACGTCCTGAGCATATGCAAGGCCACCACCAGGACCATCACTTCGGCACCCAATCGATGCATATTGCGCATCAGCTGGCCAAGGGGCACATTGCCCAAAATGTTCCACATGTTGTCGTAGGCTACCAGTGGGCTTGGTGTGTAAAACACCATCAAAATAATGCCGGTGATGGTTTCCCACACAAACATAAATGTAGAAAGCCAACCTAAACGGAAGGTGGGATAAATGTGTGTAACTTCAGTATGATAAAAACTGGGGCGAATATGAAACCAAAAGCCATCCGCATGGGGACGCAAGCGAGGATTGGGGCGACGTGGCTCATCACCGCGCAGGGCACCGCGAATGTCGCTGATATTCATGCCGGCGGTCAGCCGCTCAACCACCTCGTCCGCTTTGGTGACGACGGCTTGCTTTACCCCCATCTCGCTAACTTGTTCAAAAAAGGTAGCCATTCTCTAACTCCTTATTCCTCTTTTCTCTGCTAAGGATGCGTCCAAAATGCACTCTGATTTAAGAAAACGCATCCGCAAGGTTTGCTCGTTTACCAAAGTCCAAAGCTAAAATAGGTAAACCCTATGGGCATTCATTTGTAAAGCTGCAAAGCAAATCCTGTGATGGACCCATCTTTCGATCACCCGTATCAACGCTAATGAAGGCAGCATTATCCGGTATGCGTACCGGTGCATAAAAATCATTTACATCTTCAGAGAGCGTATCGGGAATGGGGTTTCTATCGGCATCCAAAAATTCCATGCGGAAGCGATCCAGGGTGCGGGGGGCGGGCGATTCAATGCGACGGCCGTCTAACCGATACTTTGAACCATGACAAGGGCACTCAAACCGATTGTTTGCCTCGGTCCAGGCATAAATGCAGCCTAGATGCGTACAAACCTTGTAAATAGCGGCAACGCCGACAATCTCTTCAGTTTCGTCGGGGGCCTTTTTCATTAACTCATTGGGCTGGGTCGTATCCAGGTTTACCAACCAGAAACGCCCGGCTGGTACATTAACAGGCTCTGCATTAACTTCAGGCAGTTCCTCCATTGAAATAATGAACCGGCCGCCAAATTCACCCTCCCGAAAACGGGGCAACAAGAACCAGATCAGTAAGCCTGAAAACTGAGCAGCATAGAGCGCAATCGAAGCACCCCAAATGTAATATAAAAACTCGCGTCTTGAGATACTGCCGCCTTTTGCTTCGGCACTTACGGCTACATCTGCCATGAGGCTATTCTCCTACTAAATAATCTTCACGAAGTTGTTTCTTCCAGCGAAATTTTGTTTGTTGATTCCAATTTTACCCGAAAAACAGAAGGGGTCATTGTGTGCTTTTTGTCACAAACGGGATTATAGCAAAATGTAGATGGATAACAAGGGGAGAAATGGGCGCTGAGGGACTCGAACCCCCGACCCCTTCGGTGTAAACGAAGTGCTCTAACCAACTGAGCTAAGCGCCCTAAATCAGGGAAGAACCGAATTATAACGGTTGTTCCCCAACAAGCAAACAAAATAGTGTTTCGCCAAGCAAGTTTTGTCTGACGGTGACGCAGCGGCGAAACACTTAAGCTGAAGCAAACCCTCCCACAAGCTAACCACCAAAAGAAGTTTGCTTCAGCACTAGATCCGCGGCAAAACAATGCTTTGCTGCTTTTGGTATTTCCCCTTGCGATCCGCATACGAAGTTTCGCAAACCTCATCTGATTGAAAGAACAAGACCTGGGCAATGCCCTCATTGGCATAAACACGGGCTGGCAGCGGCGTGGTGTTAGAAATTTCCAACGTTACAAACCCCTCCCATTCCGGCTCAAAGGGAGTGACGTTCACAATCAAACCACACCGAGCATAAGTGGATTTGCCCAGGCAAACGGTTAACACATCACGCGGAATGCGAAAATATTCGACTGTTTGGGCCAGCACAAAAGAATTGGGCGGAATCACACAAACATCCCCCTTAAAATCCACAAATGACTGCGGATCAAAATGTTTGGGGTCCACCACGGCCGAATGCACATTCGTAAAAATCTTGAACTCATTTGTGACCCGAATGTCGTACCCGTATGAAGACAGACCGTAGGAAATTACCCCATCGCGCACCTGCCCATCGACAAACGGTTCGATCATTTTTTGCTCTTGTGCCATGCGGCGAATCCAGCTGTCTGGTTTTATGGCCATTAATTTTCCTTTACTTGGATACTGCGAGGTTTTTTAGTTTACATAACTTCTGGCGCGCTCATCCCCATGAGATCAAGCACATGGGCAAAAAGCTGCTTGGCTGCCCGGTAAAAACGCAAGCGGGCATGGCGCAGCGGCTCTGGCACATCCTCATTCAGGACACGGCAGGTTTCGTAGGCGGGATGAAAGGCAGCGGCCAATTCGTAAGCGTAAAAAGCAATATGGTGCGGCTCAGAGTTAAGCACCATCAGTTCAATCACTTCGGGCAGTTCCATCGCTTTACGCATGAAGGCCAGCTCATTTTCATGGGTGAGCAAGCTGAGATCACCACCCGCATCGGCGTCTGCTGCGCCGCCGGCTTCGGCCCATTTGCGGAAGATGCCGGCGCAGCGCACGTGCGCATTTTGGATGTAGTAAACGGGGTTCTTGTCTGATCGTTCCAGCGCCAGGTTGAGATCAAACTCAATCGGGCTGTTGCCCGAGCGGGAAATCATAAAGTAGCGGATGGGATCCGGGCCTACTTCGTCCAGTACATCGTCCAGGGCCACAAAGGTGCCCGTGCGGGTACTCATCTTCATTTCCTGGCCATCTTTGATGATGCTGATGATTTGGTGCAGCACGGTACGCACAAAGTCGGTGGGGTAGCCCAACGCCTGCACGCCCATGAGCACCTGCGGCGCGGTGGCGTGATGATCGGGGCCAAAGAAATCTACCACGAGATCAAAGCCGCGCTGCGCTTTGTCCCAATGGTAGGCAATATCGGGCATGCGATAAGTGGGCTCGCCGGTTGATTTGACCAGAACGCGATCTTTGTCGTCGCCAAATTCAGTGGTTTTAAACCATTGTGCGCCGTCTTTTTCGTAAACGTATCCTTTTTCTTGCAGGGTTTCCAGCGCTTCCCAGACGCGCCCGGTTTCATACAGGCTTTGCTCATTGTAGTAAACGTCAAAGACGATGTTGATACGACGCAGCGTTTCCTTCTGACTTTTGGCGATCTGGTCTTTGGCATACTTGCCAAAATATTCGGCGGGCTGGTCCTGCAAAGCGTCACCATGGACAGCCTTTAGTTCACGAGCAATATCGATGATGTAGTCACCTTTATAATGCTCTTCAGCCAGCTCCACATCCTGGCCTAACAGTTGCAGGTAGCGAACTTTGGTGGACTCACCCAGCAAGGTGATCTGCCGGCCGGCGTCATTGTAATAATATTCGAGGACAACGTCGTAACCAGCCAGGCGCATGGCGCGGGCCAGGGTATCGCCCATGACGCCGCCGCGCGTACGGCCGATATGAATCGGCCCCGTCGGATTGGCACTGACACACTCAATTTGGGCTTTTTGGCCATCACCCAGATGGAGACGGCCGTACATCACCCCCAGCGCCAACACATCCACCAGCACCTGTTGCAACCGCTCCGGCGTCAGGCGAATGTTAATGAAGCCCGGTGGCGCCACGGTAACCTCTTGAATGTAGTCGGTAGCGGGCAAATGATCTACCATCATCTGAGCAATTTTGATGGGCGCCATGCGGGCATCCCGCGCCAGCTTAAGCGGCGTGGGTGAAGCATAATCGCCAAAAGAGGCTTCACGCGGCCGTTCGATGGTAATTTCTGGCGGATCGAAGGTGGGCAACGCCCCGGCAGTCTGGGCCGCCTGTAACGCTTCTTGCAAAACGGCCGCTAATTGATGATAAACGCTCATAAAACTCCAGTTTTCTGCGAAGCAGTTTGCTTCAAAATTCGGCGGATTTTACATGCCCCAGGAAGGGATCGCAACCCGAGTAAGTGAATATAACACCAAAATCCTTAATTGAGTTAGTCAGCTTGTGCTGGCATCCTCCTTGCTATGCAGTTATCGTAGGTCAAGTTGGCAAACTTGACCAACTTAAGGAGATTTTTTGGATGAAGCGTTTGGTTCTTTTTTTGATGATTCCCCTGTTTCTGCTGGCCTGTCGTTCAGAAGACGAAACGGGTGGCGAGCTGATACCATACATTAGCGCCAACTACCCAATCACCTTTTCGATGCCTGAAAATTGGGCCGTCACCGATGATGCCGATTCGATTACCATTGCCTCGGATGAATCGCTGCTGTTGGCCAGCTCAGTGACGGATGGCGCACGGGTAAACATCGTCGTGACGCCATCGGTTTTTACAGGTACGGCTAACGCGACGGAGGTTTTGGATACGGCCGTTCGCACTTTCCGCAATCAAGCAGGAGCCGAAGTCATCCAGGAGATTGAAAATATCGTCATCAACACCCAACCCGCCGTACAAACGGTGCTGCGCGGGCCAGACAGCCAGGGAAACAGCATCATTTTTCGCTACATGGTGATACAAAATTTGGCGGAGGGGCAAACGGCCGTTGTCGCCGCCGTGCACGATGCCGATCTAAACAACCAGTACGGCCAGTTAATGGCCGATATTGTTAACTCCATTCAGTTAGGAGAACCAACACCGGCCCAGTAATCGGTAATCGGTGAACGGTAATCGGTATTTTTCTTATGGATCACCGATTACGGTTTACCGATTACTGCTCACCGGCCACGGTATCATAAACCAACAACGTCTCCGTCGCTGTCTTTTCCCAGGAAAAGTTGGCCGCCTGCTGCTCTCCCTTTTGCCGTAGCTCGGCGCGCAAGTTGTCTTGGATGATGGTGGAGATAATCGCCCCGGCCATGCCTCGGGCGTCATCGGGATCGACGGTAAAGCCGGCTTCGCCCACCACTTCCGGCAGGGAAGAGGCATTGGTGGTCACCACCGGCGTGCCGGAAGCCATTGCTTCCAACACCCCCAGCCCAAATCCTTCCTGCCTACTGGGGAAAACAAACGTTTCCGCATTGCGGTACAGTACCGGCTTATCTTCTTCTTCAACATAGCCAATCCAGCGCACGTAATCTTCAATGCGCAGCTGCTCGATGTACCAATCATAATCCGGGTAATTGTCCGATACCTGGGACGGTTTACGGCCGGCCAGCACCAGCGGATAATCTTCGCCCAGCGCCTGACCCACGTAGGTCCAGGCCAGCAGCAGCGTTGTGACGTTTTTATGCAGTTCATAACCACCCAGGTACAGCACGTAAAAGTCGGGCAAATCGTACTTGCGCAGCACCGCCATCTCCATCAGGCCGCTGTCTTGCCGGCTAAACTGCGATCCGGCTGCCAGGTAAATGCGCTCAATTTTGTCGGCGGGGATGTGCAAATGGGTGATGATGTCCTGCTTGCTGGCCTCGGAATCGGTGATGATGCGGCTGGCTCCCCGGGCGGAAGCGGAGACGAGGGCATTGTAGAGACGGCTGCGGAACGGCCGTCTATATTCCGGCACCAGCAGCGTGGTCAGATCATGTACGGTCACCACCAGCGGCACGGGCGATTGCAGCGGACCGCCCCAGTACGGCACGTGGGCCACCGTTGCTCCCACCTGGCGACAGGCACGGGGGAACAGCCGCTGCTCAAACCAGACTTTGCCCAAATTGCCCGGTCGTACCGGCACCCGCTTCACGTTGACGCTCGGCGGCACCGCTTCCGGCTCCGGCTGGCCCGCCACCTGCGGGAAAATGAGCGTAATCGTTAGGTCAGACACCAATCGGTTGAGATGATAAACAAGCTGGCGGGTATACTGTCCGCTGCCCGTGTTGGGCTGGTTCCAAAAAGCGGCGTTGATGGCTACATGCATAAACAAATTCCTTTTGTGCTGTGAGCCGCTGATTATAGCAGAATCAAACAGCCAAAACTGCGTCACAATCAGTTAGACCAAACAACCCAGGAACGATAAGATAAGGCAATGAGCCGTTACGATAAGCATTATCAACAAGAGAATCTGTTTGGACAGCCGTACCCGGAATTTGTCGCCTTTATGCGCAACTGGGAACCAAAAGGCAGTGTTTTGGATGTTGGCTGTGGCCAGGGACGAGACGCGCTTTTTCTAGCCGGGTTAGGCTACGATGTGACCGGCATCGACGCTTCCCAACTAGGCATCAGCCAAATGATGGCAGCGGCCAAAGCCCACAATCTCACGCTTAACAGCATCGCTGCCGACTTTTACGATTACGACTTCAGCCAAACCTACGACGTCATCGTGTTAGACTCAATTTTACATTTTCACAAGAAGGATTTAGACAGGGAGTTGACCCTGCTGCACACGCTCACGGCCCGGCTCAACCCCGGCGGGCTGATCTGCCTGTTTGTCCACAAGTCCAAAGCCAAAGAGCGGCAGCTTAAGCAGTTTTTTGCTCAAAACCACCCCACCTGGCCCATCCTGATCGCCCGGCACATCAATTACACTTACGAAGAGCCAGACACCGGCTTTAAATCAAATTCACAGTTCTTTATGTTTTTTGGGCAACAGCCGTTCCCGCCACAATCCCATACGCCAGGCCACCGATAAGCAAGACGGCCGTAAACCCCCACAATATCGCCACCGCCACGGCCAGCACCGAGCCAACCACGCTCATCACCCCGTTCACCGCCCAGGCCAGTGCCACCTGACCCTCGCCGCCAACCGCCACCGCCCGCAGGCCCAGAGGAAATGGCATCCCCATCACCAAACCCAGCGGCAGCAACGTGGCAATAACAACCAGCGTGCGCACGAGCACCGGCGCAGCGATAAACGCGCCCTGCACGCGCGGCCACAGCAGCAGCCACAGCGCCAACACCACAATGATTGCCAGCAGCGGCTTCCCTGTCAGCGATGACGCTTCGCGCTGCCAGCGCCCTGCCAGCCCACTGCCCAGGCCGCCACCAATGAGCAGCGTCGCCAACACCACCGTCACGGCCATGGTGGGATGGCCTAAAAAGAGGCGCGTCTGTTGGATGATGCCAATTTCTACCAAAATGAAGCCTAATCCCAGCCCGGCAAAGTAAATCGGCGCAGCAATTGCTAGTCGGTCAACGGCCGTCCGCCGCTGATGCCAGATCACCAAAACCAAACCCACCAGCAGGACTACAGCCACGCCCCAGAGCAACGGCCGTAACGAAGCCGGGATGCCGCGCTCAAACTGGTAAAAAAACGGCCGATTGTCCGTTGTGGGCGAGAGATCATTGTCCGATTCAGCAATCACGTCAGCAAAAGAAACGGCACCGGAGGCGACCCCGTCCAGCGGCGGCTGGGCCAGCACGTCAGGCAAAAACAGCGGCGTGAAACCCACCTGCTGCGCCACCGCGCCCAACGACAGCGAATCTTCCCGCGAAAATGGCGCTTTACGAATAAGCAGCAGCGGAATTGGCGGATTGGCATTTGTGTCCAACAGAGCCAGGATGTGCTGCAAGGCGGCCTGATCCGAATCGGCCAATCCTTGCAGTTGCAGCGCCGCCAGGGCCGTGGACAAAGCCCGCGTCAGGGTGGGTTCGTCGTACAGCTTGATACCAATCTGGCCGTCGGGCGTGAGGTGATCCAGATATTCGCCAAATGCCTCCACGGTGTACGCTTCGTTTTCCACCAGAGCATAGCCGTTACGCTCCGCTGCTAATGTTACCAACTGCGAGAGGAAAATCAGATCGTACTGGCTGCCATCACGCTGCAAAACGCTACGGCCGTCTTCAATAATTATGTTAACTTCAGGCTGCTCGTACAACGCGCCATTATAAGCAGCATACTCTGCCACCAGCGCCACGCTGGCCGGATTTACTTCCACCCCCACAATTTCGGCGGCCCCGCTTTGCAAGGCAAACCAGACATCCAGCCCGCCGCCCGGACCAATCAGAAACACGCGCGCCGGCTGCTCCGTGGCAAACGGAAAAAAGCCGATGTCTTCCCACAAAAAATCGTTGTCCACCGCCGGCGGCATCACCGAACCGGCCGCGCCGTCCAGGTACAGCCGGTACGGACCGCCGTCGCCGGGGTCCACTAGATCTGTGCGGGCAAACGCATCCCAGCGCGTGTCGATAACGGCACTTTCCCGGGCCATCAGGCTGTCGGCAATGGGCTTTTCGGTAGGCAGGTTGTTCATGTCGAGGCTGAGCCAGGGAAAAAGAAGGGAGCTGGCAAAAACGAGCAAGGTCAGGCCCAGAAAAACCAGAGGCAGACGGGCCAACGGCCGTTCCCCACACACCCAACCCGCCAGCGCCAGCAAAACGGCCGTGGCCAAAACCGCATCCAGGCCACCCAGCCAGTTCAGCAGCGGCACCGCCAGCAAAGCCCCCAGGCCAGCCCCTAACAGATCGGCCAGATACAGTTGCGGACTGCGCTGCGGTGCATCGCTAAACAGGGTCGTCAGCGACATGCCAATGAACAGATACGGCAGCAGCACCAGGCCAAAAAGAGTGATTTGTAGCGTGGGAAGGGTAGCAACGGCCGTCATGATCACAACAGAAACGGCCGCATAACTCAAATAAAATGGTACATTCTCCCGCACCCGCCAGCCCGCCCGCCACGTCACCAACGCCGCCCCCAACCCTATACCAAAAATCGCCAGCGACAAAATGCCAAAAACGGCCGGTGGAAAAAACAGCACCGAAAACAGCCGCGTCAAACTTATCTCCAGCACCAATCCGGCCAGCGAGATAAGCCCCACTGCCAACAAACGTTGCGGCTGGCTCCCCCCGTTTTCACTGTGGTCGATATTTTCGCGTTCGTCCATCACTCGGCCAGATGGCAGGCCCCCCAATGGCCCGGTTCCAGCTCGCGCAGTTCCGGTTCTTCAACAAAACAGCGTTCAACTGCCAGCGGACAGCGCGTATTAAAGTTGCAGCCCGTTGGTGGGTTGGCCGGACTGGGCACGTCTCCCTTCAAGATGATTTGCTCTCGGCGGCGCTCCACCTTGGGATTGGCCACCGGCACGGCGCTCAGCAGCGCCTGCGTGTACGGATGCAGCGGATTTTGGTAAAGCGTCTTCTTCTCAGCAATCTCCACAATTTTGCCCAGATACATCACCGCAATCCGGTCAGAAATAAAGCGCACCATGCTCAAATCATGCGAAATGAACAGGTAAGTTAGCCCCAACTGCTCTTGCAATTCGCGCAGCAAGTTCACCACCTGCGCCTGAATCGAGACATCCAGCGCGGCAATTGGCTCATCACACACAATAAACGCCGGGTCCAGCGCCAGAGCTCGGGCAACACCAATGCGCTGTCGCTGCCCGCCAGAAAATTCGTGGGGATAGCGGTTGATAAAAGCCGGACTCAACCCCACTAACTTCAATAATTCCTGCACTTTTTCTTCGCGAGCAGACTTGCTCATTTCCGTCTTAAAGGTGCGCAGCGGCTCGCTCACAATCTGGCCCACCGTCAGCCGGGGATTGAGCGAGGCGTATGGATTTTGGAAAATCATCTGAATGTGCTGCCGCATCTGCCGCAGCTTTTCCCCTTGCAGGGATGCCAAATCGGTGCCGTCAAAATGAACGGTGCCGGCTGTGGGCGTATGCAGCCGCAAAATGGTGTTGCCGGTGGTCGATTTGCCGCAGCCGCTTTCCCCTACCAGCCCTAACGTCTCCTTCTCGAACACGTCAAACGAGACGCCATCTACGGCTTTAACCTGCACCGTTTGTCGCCGAAACATGCCCCGGTGCACCGGAAAATATTTTTTTAGACCTCTGACTTCAACCAGTGCTCGTTTTGTGGTCATAGTGGTTCTCCCGTAGTGACATCCACCCAACAGGCAGAAAAGTGGTCTTCCTGCCCCATGGGCAGCAGCGGCGGGTTCTGTTCGCGGCATTTGTCGATGACAAAGTCGCAGCGAGGAGCAAAGGGACAGCCCGGCGGCAATTTCGTGAGGTCTGGTGGGGTGCCGCGTACGGTTCGTAATTCGGCCGTTTCCTCCCCTTCAACTTCCGGCAAAGAGGCCAGCAAACCCAACGTGTACGGATGCCGGGTATCTTCAAACAGGTCGTCGACGGGCGCGTACTCAACCACGTGACCGCTGTACATCACCACAACTTTGTCAGCCAACCCGGCCACCACGCCTAAATCGTGGGTGATCCAGATGACGGCCATGCCGGTTTCTGCCTGCAAGTTGCGCACGAGATCAATGATTTGCGCCTGAATGGTGACGTCCAGGGCAGTGGTTGGTTCGTCGGCCACCAGCAGACGCGGATTGCAGGAGAGGCCCAGGGCGATCATCACACGCTGGCGCATCCCGCCGGAAAGCTGGTGCGGATATTGATCCACGCGCTGTTCGGCCATGGGAATGCCCACATGGGTCAGCAGTTCAATGGCCCGTTTGCGCGCCTGGGCTTCACTCATCCCCATGTGCAGCCGCAGCGCTTCGCCAATCTGCTTACCTATTTTCAACACGGGATTGAGCGAGGTCATCGGGTCTTGAAAGATGATGGCAATTTCGTTGCCGCGCACGGCGCGAATTTCTTTGGCCGACATTTGCAGCAGATCGCGCTCATCGAATACGGCCGTTCCCCCCCGAATCTTTGCCGGTGGCTGGGGCAATAACTGCAACAAAGAAAGCACGCTCACGCTTTTGCCGCTGCCGCTCTCCCCCACAATGCCTAAAATCTCACCCTCATCCAACGTGTACGACACGCCATTCACGGCTTTCACGACGCCTTCGGCCGTATGGAATTCCGTCTGCAAATTCTCCACTTCTAATAAATGCGCCATAAAATTATTGCCCTCGCATTTCCAGCATCTGTTTCATTTTGGGGTCAAGCGCGTCGCGCAGGCCATCGCCCAAAAAGTTAAAGCCCATCACCGAAAACATGATGGCCAGGCCGGGAAAAAGCGCCATCCAGACCGACTGCTGAAAGTAAGCACGCCCTTCCGACAGCATCCGCCCCCAGCTGGGCTCTGGCGGCTGGGTGCCCAGGCCAAAAAAGCTCAGCGCCGCCTCGGCCAAAATAGCGAAGGCCAGGCTCAGCGAGGTTTCCACAATGAGCGGAGCTAATGAATTAGGCAGGATGTGGCGCAGCAAAATGACACTGTTGCGGGTTCCCAGGGCGCGTGCGGCCGTTACATACTCCTCGTTGCGCACCGACAGCACAGCCCCCCGAGCAATGCGGGCAAAAATAGGCGTGTAAACTAGACCAATGGCAATCATGGCGTTTTCAATCCCCTTGCCCAGCGCCGCTAAAATAGCAATGGCTAGCAAAATGGCCGGGAAGGCAAACAAAATGTCCATCGCCCGCATAATGATTTCGTCGAGCCAGCGCCGCGTTGTATAACCGGAAACCATGCCTAAAAAAGTACCCGTAATCCCGGCGATGCCCACCGCGATGACTCCAACCAGCAAGGAAATACGCGCCCCGTACAAAATTCGGCTAAACGTGTCCCGACCAAAATCATCTGTGCCAAAAGGATGGCTCCAGGTAGGGGCCAAAAAGCGGCTCTCAAAATCAATCGCGTTGGGATCATACGGGCTGAGCAGCGGGCCAAAGATCGCCATAATGACCAGAACTGCCACAATCACCAGGCCAATCCGGCCCACAGGATGTCTGAGTAAGCGGCGCAGCGTCGTCTGCCAGAAACTTTCCGATTTTACGAATTGTTCATCGGCCAGATCGGATAATTCTATCGAAGCGGGTGTGGTCATCCGTTTTTCTCCATGCTGCTCTTAATGAGTCTTCTGAATAAAGGCCTTTTTTACCGCGGAGGGCGCAGAGAACGCAGAGTTGTACTCTCGCTTTATTTGTTCTCCGTGTCCTCCGCGTTCTCCGCGGTTAGCTTTTTCATCAGGGCCTTTAATAGTTGCGGATCAAGCTCCGGCCAGGGAGATGTTTGCCCGGCCTTCAGTTCTCTTTCCAGATAGGCGCGCCACCGGGGATCTGTTTGAATGAGCGACTGTAAAACGGCCGTTGCCTCCTCCCTTAACCCCAAATCTCGCTCCAAATGCAGGGCACACAAGTAGTGCAAATAAGGTTCATGCGGGGCCAGTTCCATGACTTGTTGGACCAGATCATAGATTGGTTCCGTTTCCCCATTTTCAGCCAGATCCACAATTTTGTATTCAAGCGTGTAGGCCCGGTGCAGCCGCAGCAGGCGGCGCAGCTGCACCAGCGGGTTCGGATCGTGATCCACGCGCAAATCAATCAGGGGAATGGGGGATGGTTTATTGTCTACGATGAGGAGAGCGGCCGTTTGTTGGCCACGCATATCGCCACCTTCGGCTTGAGCCGCGTCCAGGGCCGCCAACAGCCGGTCGGCGAGGTCTCCCTCGGCCGCCTCGTAGGCCGCCGCCATTGCCGGCCACACGGTATCGCGCAGCATCATATTGGCCTGGGTACAGAAGGTGTCGCCGACAAAGCTGCCGGCCTCGGGTAAACACGCCTCGCCGGTATGGGTGGCGATGTTACCGGCACTGTCGATCATGGAGACCTGACGGTAGGCTCGTTTGGGGTCGGCGGCTAAGAGAGCGTTTAGGGTTTGTACGGACGTATATCCCCCACGCATCAAATCCAGCCCCGACGTACCGTAGCGCCTTTCGGCCACCGCCTGGGTGGCTACAACGCCCACGCCCCCGACAGCCCAAGGCACCCAGGTGCCCACCGCCAGATTAAACGTTTGCACCGCCACGCCAAACTGTCCGGTTTCCGGGTCACGGGCGATGATGGAATAAGTCATCTACCTTACCTGTTTTAAGCGTATTCAATACGTGGATCGAGAACAAAGTAAAGTAAATCGACCCCTAAATTTACCAGCGTCAACATGGTGGCCATGGTCAGGACGGTTCCTTGCAGCAGTGGATAATCCCGGTCCAGCACCGCTTCCAGGGCCAGCCGCCCTAATCCGGGCCAGCCAAAAACTACCTCCACCACCACCACGGCACTGAGCAGCGCCGTGATTTGCAAACCAATGATGGTCACAATCGTAATCATGGCGTTGGGTAAAGCGTGTCCCATAATTACTTTACGTTCAGCCAGACCTTTGGCATGGCCGGTGCGAATATAATTTTCGCTGAGGACCTCCAGCATGGCGCTGCGCACAAAGCGCGTCTGAATGGCCCCGCTGATAATCCCCAACGTGGCAGCCGGTAAAATGATATGCTTCAGCCAATCAACAAAATCTTCTCCGATAGGGGTATACCCCCTGGCAGGCAGCCAGCCCAGCGTCAATGAAAACAGTAAAATCAGCATGATTCCCATCCAAAAATCAGGGATGGCCACCCCAACCTGGCTTAACACCGAAGCAAAAACATCTATTTTGCTGCCCGGTTTAAGGGCAGAAATGATGCCCGCAGGCAGGGCAATCGCCAGCCCAATGAACAGGGCAGCCACCGCCAACTGCAAAGTGGCCGGGAGTCGCTGCAAAAGCTGCGGCGTCACTTCTTGTCCGGTAATCAAACTTCTGCCCAAATCCCCCTGAAACGCATTCTTCAGCCAGTTGCCATATTGCACAAAAAATGGCTCATTTAAGCCCAGACGTTCACGCAGAGCCGCCACATTTTCTTCATTGGCCTGAACGCCCAGAATAACCCGTGCCGGATCGCCAGGAACTAGTTGGATGATGAGAAATACGGTAAAGGTGACGCCCAACAAAACCACAAGCGCAGTGAGCAACCGCTGGGCAATATATTGAACATTCATAGCAAGCCCCAAGAAAACAACAACGTGAGTGAGTTAAACAGATTGGTCCAATCTTCTTGCATTTTAAGAATTAAAACGGGCAACGATTTTGGGTAGGGGCAGACCCCGTGTCTGCCCGGATTTGGGGCGACCACGGAGAGTCGCCCCTACCATTACCCGATTAATTTTTTAAACACTAAGAAGATTGGACCAATCTCACTTAGCTAAACCCTTATTGATCTAGCCAGACGTTCCAGAAGTTGTTTGCCTGATCCGGCCGTACAACAAAACCTTCTACATAAGGGGCATAAGCCCGAATTTCCTGCTTGTTGTACATGTAGATGTAAGGGGCATCATCAACAAGCATCTGGTCGGCCTGCTCATAGATTTCATACCGTTCATCGAAGTCACTGATTGAGCGGCCCTCATCTACCAGCTCGTCAAACTCTGGATTATCGTACCCGGTAAAGTTAAACACCTGATCGCTGCGATGTTGCAAGTAGTAATATTGGTCGGCGTCGATGAGGCCGTTCCAGTTACAGATATAGGCATCGTACATGAAGTTGCCTTCCAGCTCTAACCATTCGCTCCATTCAGGCGCATTGATAGAGGCTTCAATACCGATTTCTGCCAGCTGCTGTTGTAAGACCTGCGCCGCCCGGACGGTTTCACCATACTGGGTAGTTGGCAACAGTTCCATCTCAAAACCGTCAGGATAACCTGCTTCGGCAAGCAGTTCTTGGGCACGCTCAATGTCTTGATCGTACGGCTCGTATTCAAAGTGCCAGGGGCTGCCGGGTCCAACGGGGCCTTGAATGGTTTCGCACAAGCCAAAGTAACCGGCCTCGCACAACACCTCGCGGTCCAGAGCCAGGGCAATCGCCTGACGAACGCGCACATCGTCAAATGGCTCGCGGGTCAGGTTCATGCCAATGTAGTCATAGGAAAGCTGCGGTGCGGTGGCCACCTCAACATCGGGGTTGTCTTGCAGGTTTTGGAAGTTTTGCGGGGCAATGGAGAGCACCCAATCCACTTCGCCACCAAGCAAGGCCGTCTCGCGCACCGTGTCATCGGGAATGGGTTCAACAATGATTTCATCCAGGTAGGGGAACTCTTCCTGCCAGTAATCCTCGTGTTTTTCCAGTACCAGACGAGTGGTGCCTTCTACATCAGCAATTTGGAAGGGACCTGTGCCGATGGGAATGCTGATCGTGCCGTCGTCTTCCAGGCTTTCCATCGCCACGATGCCGGTTGATTTATCAAAACCAATGGATTGGGGGAAAATCCCGAATGGTTCGGGATGGGTAATGGCTACGGTGTAGTCGTCGATGACTTCGATTTGGGTTTCTGGCGGGCCAACGCGGCCGGCATTCCCGGCACCGGTAGCGGGATCGATAAGGCGCTCGAAGCTCCATTTCACATCTTCGGCCGTCATTTCACGGCCGTTATGGAACATCACGCCCTCACGCAGGTTAAACGTCCAGGTCAAGCCATCGTCGGACTGCTCCCACGATTCCGCCAAACCGGGTTGCAGATTGAGATCATCATCGTAGGTGGTGAGCCCTTCCAGCACGTTGTTAAGAATTTGATAGCTGGAGTAGGAGCTTACGGTGTGGGGATCGAGGCCGGCCCATTCGTTTTGGAAAGCGACGCGCAGGGTGCCACCATATTTGTCGTCGGTGGAAGCGGCCGTATCGTCCATCGCTTCCTCATCACCGGCATCTTCAGTCGTTGTAGTGGATGTATCTTCAGTATCAGTAGAAGTTTCATCGGCTGTCTCACCTGAGGAACAATCGGCAAACAACAGCAAAAACAATGCCAAAACAGTTAGATAAATGCGTTTCATAATTCTCCTCCTTAATCAACGCAATACAATTACCATTCAGGCCGTAAAAAATTTTGGGGAAATTTTGAAACGACTCAAACAGTATCTCCAATAAAATAGATCCTTTTGGGTTGATACTGTTACACGGGTACCTCCTTTCGCTATTAAAATTTTCTTTGGTGCAATAAAGGACTTTTTCTGGCAGCGGTGCGGGCAAAAAAAGGAGAAAAGTCTCGCGGATATTTTATGATAAGTCCAATTGGGCAAATGGCAAAACATTTCAGCCGAATTGGCACTACCTGATGGCAACGGCTAAAAAACAACTATACAGATTAGCGGGGAGTCCAGAAGTTTGTTTGCAGAAGAATGGTTGTTGATCGTCATGAGCCTTTTGCTCGGAGAGGTAAATCTCAACTTTTGAAACGGGTGTTTAGCTGGCGAGGGTAATACAATTTTAAGGATTTGTCAAAATTAGGCCACGCAGCCCTATTCAAAGCGCAGGGCATCAATCGGGTTTAGCGCCGCGGCGCGGGAGGCCGGATAAATGCCAAAAAAGAGCCCAACCACCACAGAAAAACCCACCGCCAGCGCGATGGAGTTAAAGGTGACCGAGGTGTCGAGTTCGGGTACGGCCGTTTGCACCGCCAGCGCCCCCGCAATTCCCAAAGCAATCCCCAACACCCCGCCCAGGACCGCCATGATCACCGCTTCCGTCAAAAATTGGCCCAGGATGTCCAGCCGTTTGGCCCCCACCGCCTTGCGCAGCCCAATCTCCCGCGTCCGCTCCGTGACGCTCACCAACATGATGTTCATGATGCCAATCCCACCCACCAGCAGCGAAATGGAAGCAATCGCCCCTAAAAAGACGGTTAGCACGCTGGTCACCGAGCCAAACGCATCCAGAAAATCCTGCTGTGTCAAAATCTGGAAATCATCAGCATCTCGAAAGTTAATGTCGTGCGACTGGCGCAGCAGTTCCGAGGCGTCAATGATTACCCCGTCGATCGCCGCGTCATCTGCCGCCTGAATTAAGATGGCATCCACTAAAAATGCACCGGTGCGCTGGCTGCGGTTGTTGAACAGCCGCTCTTGCGCTGTGGTCAAGGGCACAATGGCAATGTCATCCTGGCTGCCGCCAAAGGCGCTGGCACCCTGGGTTTCCAAAATGCCAATCACCTGGAAGTTGAGGCCGTTGATCTTGACGTTTTCGCCCAGCGGATCAACATCGGCCGGAAAAAGATTCTGCACGGTTTCTGAACCGAGCACGACGACGCGGGAACGGCCGTTATACTCCACGTCCGAATAAAAAGTGCCCCGCGCCACGGGCCAGTTCAACGTTTGGGCATAGTTGGGTGTGGAAGCACGCAGCAGCAACGATTGCGTTTCGCCCCTGTACTGCAAATCAGCATTGCGCAGCAAAGTGGGTGAAACAAAGGTCGCTCCGGGGATAACGGCTGTATCCGCCAACAGTTCCCCATCCCGCAGCGTCAGCGACGATTCCGTCAGCGGATCGCTGCCCGGCGGCCCCGGCTGCTCCTGCACAGGAATGATGAACACCAGGTTGCTGCCCAGGCCAGAAAACTGTTCGGCCACAAAGCGCGTCACGCCGTCGCCAATAGAGAGCAGCGTAATCACCGCCGCCACGCCAATCATAATGCCCAGCATCGTCAGCGAAGCCCGTAACTTATTCGCGCCCAGGCTGGCCAAAGCAATCCGTAAATTCTCAACAATCATCGTCCAAACTCATATCCGCAGATTACACAGATTTTCGCAGATTTTGAACCGTCATCTACATAATCTGCGTAATCTGCGGATGAAAAATCACTCATACCGCAGCGCATCAATCGGATTTAACCGCGCGGCCCGCGTGGCTGGATACAGCCCAAAAAAGAGCCCCACCCCGGCTGAAAAGCCAATCGCCAGCACCACTGAATTCCAATCCAGCGCCGGGTCCAGCAGCGGCGACAGATCGCTAATCACCGCTGCGCCAACTGCGCCCAGGCCCAGGCCAATCAGCCCGCCCACGCTGGCAATCACCACCGCTTCCACTAAAAATTGGGTCAAAATATCCCGGTGCTTGGCCCCCACCGCTTTGCGCAGGCCAATTTCCCGCGTCCGTTCCGTCACGCTCACCAGCATGATGTTCATGATGCCAATTCCGCCCACCAGCAGCGAAATCCCGGCAATCACGCCCAGGAAAATCGTCAACACGCTGGTGATCTCGCTAAAAGCCCCCAGCAGTTCCGACTGGCTCAATATGGTGAAATCATCCTCGTCGCGGAAGGTGATGTTGTGCTGTTCACGCAGCACCGTCTCCATCTGGATGATGGCCGCCTCCTGCTGCTCCTCGCTGATAGCCTGGGCATAAATCACGTCTACCCGCAGCTTGCCATCGGCTCGCCGTGCCGGGAAGAGCCGCTGCTGCGCCGTCGTAATCGGTACCAACACCACGTCGTCCTGGTCGTTGAAGCCGGAACCGCCCTTTTCCTCTAACATGCCAATAATGCGAAAATTGACGTTGTTGATGCGAATATCTTCGCCAATGGGAAACTCGCCCGGCTCAAACAGCTCCTCATATACCGATTGGCCAATCACCGCCACGCGGCTGCCGCTAGAAACATCCTGACTGGTGAAAAAGGTACCAAGCGCCGGGTAAAAGTTGCGCACCAGAGGAAATTGGGGATTGGTGCCGGAAATAGTGGTGCGCGTTTCCTGCCGCCCGCGCGTCACGATGGCCGGACGATCGTAGCTGGGCACCACGCCCAACAAATCCGGCACGCGGAACGGGTCGGCCAGCGCAGCGGCATCATCCAGCGTCAACCCGGCACCGCCGGCCCTGGGTGGCCGCGGATCGCTGGGATCGATATCACCAGGAAAGACAAACAGCAAATTGTTGCCCAGCCCCTGAAACTCGTCGATGACCACTGCTTCCACGCCGCGCCCCACAGAAATGAGGGTAATCACGGCCGCTACGCCAATGATGATCCCCAGCATGGTCAGAAAAGCGCGCAGCTTATTGGCGGTCAGCCCAACGAGGGCAAGGCGGATACTTTCAAGTAAGTTCATAACGCTAGTTTGCAAGTGGCGAGTAGGCGAGCAGCCACTTTTCACTTACCACTTTTTACTTTTCACTGTAGTAAAGCGTCAGACGGCCGTTCCGTCTCCCCTGCCACCAAAGGCTCATCAATCTGCTCATCCCGCACAATCTGGCCATCGGCCAGGGTGACGACCCGGTTGGTGTGGCGGGCAATCCACGGATCGTGCGTCACAAACACCACGGTGATGCCCCGCTCCCGGTTAAGCTTCTGGAAAATTTGCATCACCTCCGTGCCCGATTTGCTGTCCAGGTTGCCCGTTGGCTCGTCGGCCAGGATGATGGCCGGTTCGTTCACCAGGGCGCGGGCAATGGCCACCCGCTGCTGCTGCCCGCCGGACAGCTCGCTGGGCTTGTGGTCCAGTCGATCGCCCAGCCCAACCATTTCCAACGCTTCGCGTGCTTTTTCGGCGCGCTGCCGCCTGCCTGAATAAATTAAGGGGAGTTCGACCTGCTGTAAAGCGGCCGTTCGCGGCAGCAGGTTAAAACTCTGGAAAACAAAGCCAATCTTGAGATTGCGCACATCGGCCAGCTCATCGTCTGAGAGGTTGCTCACGTCGGTGCCATCCAGTAGGTAGGTGCCGCTGGTAGGTTTGTCCAATGCCCCCAGCATGTTCATCATTGTCGATTTGCCCGAGCCGGACGGCCCCATAATCGATAAAAAGTCACCTTCATAAATAGAGAGCGACACCCCGTTTAGCGCGCGCACTTTGTGTTCACCCATCGTGTACACTTTGGTCATTTCTTGAATGGTGATGACGGGTTTACGGCCGTTTTCGTTCATAATTCCTTCTCAATACCAGGACTGGCAGTCCTGTAAGTCTTGTGGGTCTAAAACAATTCTACTCAGGACTGCCAGTCCTTGAAGTTTACTCTTCCGAACCAAACAGGTTGAATCCTTCGCGGTCATTGGTCAACACGACTGTGTCACCGGCGCTTAGCCCGGCCAGCACCTCGCTAAACTGCTCATTGCGCAGGCCCGTCTCCACCACCACTTCCTCAATGGTGTCGTCTGCCTGCAATAAATTAACAAACGCCTCACCGGTTTCCCGGTTCAGGCGGATGGCCCAGTTGGGCACAATCAGCACGTCGGCCACCTCGTCCACCACAATCGAGGCGCTGGCACTCATACCCGGCCGCAGCGCGTCCGACTGCGCCGAGTCGATGTTGATTGTTACCAGGTAAGTCACCACACCGCCAGACGTTGCTGAGGTGGGAGCAATTTCGGTGATAGTGCCGGAAACGGCCGTGTCCGGCAGCGCATCCACCGACACCTCAACCTCTTGTCCCAGGGCAATCTCATCAATATCAATCTCATCCACGCTTACGGTAATGTGGAACGCCTCTTCATTTACCACGGTAATGGCCGGCGCGCCGGGCGAGGCTATCTCCCCTTCGTTGATGAGCACGTTGGCCACTGTGCCGGCAATGGGTGCCACAATCTGCGACTGCACCAGCCGCAGCTCGGCCAAATCCAGATTTGTTTGCGCGGCGGCTACTTGCGCCTCCATCACCGCAATCTCATTCTCGCTGGCCGGCTCCAGCAGGCGATCATACGCTGCCTCCGCCCGCGCCAGATTGGCTTCGGCGGCCTGCACGTTGCCCTGTGCCGCCTGCACGCCCGCCTGGGCATTGGCAATGGCCGCATCCGCCAATTGGATGTCTGCCGGGCGCGCCGGTGTTTGCACATCCACCAGCGCGGCTTCTGCCGCCGCCAACGAAGCGTTGGCACTGGCCAATGCGGCCCGCGCCGCCTCTTCTGGCGCGCCTAAACCGGGACAAACTTCATCCCCCCCGCCAGGTGGCGTAAAACATTTCAGTGTCTGGTCATATGCTTCCTGGGCATTTTGCTGCGCCTGCTGTGCTGCTGCCAGATTGGCTTCCGCCTGGGCTACCTGTCCCGCCGTCGATCCGGCTAATAGTTGGGCTTTTTGGGCTTGTGCCTGGGAAACGGCCGCTTCCGCCGAAGCCAAATTTGCCTGCGCTACCACCACATTTGCCTCCGCAGCGGCCACATCTGCCTCTGCACTGGCCAGCGTCGCCGCGGATGGCTCAGCCTCCAGCAGCTGCTGCAGCGTCAATTCCTGAATTCGCAGCGCATCTTCTGCCTGCTGCACTGCCAAGGCCAATTCATCTGTGTTTAGCGTCGCCAGCACGTCCCCTACGGCCACTGCCTGTCCGCGCACTACGTTCACCTGCTGGATAGTGCCACCCAGCCCAAACGTCAACGAGACCAAAGCTTCTGGCTCGATAGAGCCAACGGCATTCACGGTCGCTGTCACCTGACCCCGTTCTACCGCAGCCTCGCGTAAAATTTCGGGCTGGGCTTGCTCAACGGCAAGCTGCTGCTGCCGAACAAAAAAATAACCTACTGCAATGAGCAGGATAATCCCTATCACAATTCCTATTCTGCGCATCTGTCTTCCCTTAATCTCTCATATACTTGTTGGCCATTCACGATCTGGGCAAAACCTCTACAAGCCGACCGTTTTAATTATACGAAGCCACTCAAAATTGCACAGGTCCAGACGTAAAAACACCTCAAACTTTAAGCTTGAACAGTTGAAGGATGTGCAGTTGCTATGCATTTTTTCTTATGTTAAAATTGTGAAAACTTACACGAATAAGCTTTGCAATCATTCTATCAGGCAGTTTTTCATCAATTTACTTACAGAAATTATGAATAATTATTCTCTGTGAGAGCTCGAGGCACAACGCTGTGGCACGGGAAATACCAGATATTGTTATCGGCCGTCTACCAGTTTACTTGCGTGAACTCACTCGGTTAGCAGAAGACGAAGGCAAAATCAATACGTCCTCCCATGAACTGGGAAAACGCCTGGGCATAAGCTCGGCCCAGATACGTAAGGATTTGTCTCATTTTGGCGAGTTTGGCAAGCAGGGTACTGGCTACCACATTAAATATCTAATTGAACAATTACGCGATATTTTGCACCTCACCCAAGAGTGGGATGTTGTCCTGGTAGGTGCCGGTTATCTGGGCCATGCGCTGGCCCATTACCGTGGTTTCCACCGCCGCGGTTTCCGTATTTCGTGGGTTTTTGATAACGATCCGGACAAAATTGGCCTGCAAATGGATGAACTGGTTGTACAAGATGTCGCTGATCTGGAAAAAGTCATTTCAGAAAACGATGTGAAGATGGCCATCATCGCCGTCTCGGCGAATCAAGCCCAGGAGATTACAGATCGGCTTGTTGCTGTCGGAATTCGCTCTATCTTGAGTTATGCACCCATCCATCTCAACGTCCCCCCTGGCGTGGAGATAAGCTACAGCGACCCCGTCGTCCAGCTTCAGCGTATGACCTATTACTTGTCATAGCATTTATTATTACACTATGACACCCGGTATTCAGCTAACGTAGAAATAAAAAAAAGCCCTGGCAAAAGCAATTCGCCAGGGCTTTTTATATAACTGAAATCTCTGTTCGTTGTCTACAGGTCTGGGATGCTGCGCTGCAAAATGGGTAGTTCGGCCAGCGCCTTACCCGCACCTAACGCGGTACAGGCGATGGGGTTATCGGCGACGTAAGCTGGTACACCCGTTTCACGCGTGAGCAGTGTATCCACTTCGCGCAGCAGCGCCGTGCCACCGGCCAACGCCATTCCTCGGTCAATAATGTCTGAGGAAAGCTCCGGGGGCGTCTTGGCCAACACCGCGCGCACCACATTGACAATTGCGGCCAGCGGCTCGGCAATGGCCTCAACCACCTCGCTGGAGGTAATAGTGATAGTTTTAGGCAAGCCAGCAACCTGATCGCGACCCTGAACCTGCATATCCAGCTGATCATCCAGGTCAATGGCCGAACCAATTTTGATTTTGATCGCTTCGGCGGTTGGCTCACCAATCACGAGGTTATACTTTTTGCGAATATAGTTGATAATCGCTTCGTCCAGGTGAACCCCACCCACGCGAACCGATTCGGCACAAACGATGCCGTTCATGGAAACAACGGCCGCTTCCGTAGACCCGCCACCCATGTCAATAATCATGTTGCCGGTAGGGGTACCAATGGGCAAACCAGCACCGATGGCCGCGGCTAACGGTTCGGGGATCAGATGCACCGGATCACGTGCGCCGGCAGCCAGCGCCGCTTCCTTCACGGCACGCCGCTCCACGCTGGTAACGCCGTAGGGCACGCTGATCATCACCACGGGCTTGCGCAGCCGCAGCCGCCCGGCCACTTTACCGATGAAATATTCCAGCATCCCCTGGGTAACAAAGTAGTCGGCAATCACACCATCGCGCAACGGCCGTATCACTTCAATCGCTTCGGGGGTACGGCCGTACATCTCTTTGGCGGCGCGTCCCACCTCCACAATCGTCGTCTTGTTTTCATCCTCCCGAATAGCCACAACCGAAGGCTCCTGGAGAACCACCCCCCTGCCCTGGTCGTGAACAAGAACGTTTACCGTGCCCAAATCAATGGCAATAAACGGCGTAAAAATAGACACTACTAATTTTCATCCTGCCGCGGCGCTTCGGGGCCAGTCGCCATTTGCCGCCGCCGCCGCCCGGAGTGTCGTCGCCCAACATCCAGTCGAACCTGCGCCTTCATCAATGAAGCCTGAATTTGGGCGTACCGGTCAGGATCCTCAGGCACACCCTCTTTCATCGCTTGCTCAGCGCGCTCGCGGGCACGTTCGGCCCGCTCAATATCAATCTCTTCCGCCTGTTCGGCCGAGTCAGCTAATATCACAACCTTGTCTGGCTGCACTTCAGCATAGCCGCCCCCAATGGCAAAATGCTCTTCTTCGCCATCGGTGTGCCGTATCCAAACATCGCCAAACGCCAGCGTTGTCAACAGCGCCGAGTGGTTGGGCAAGACACCCATCCGCCCCTCAACGCCGGGCAAAGATACAGAAGCCACCTGCTGGCTAAACACCGTACGTTCTTGCGTTACAATGTCACACTGAATCGTCATAATTCACCATTTCAGTAATCGGTAACCAGTAATCGGTGTTTAATTTTTTTACTGATTACCGATTACCAACCTACTGATTATCGTTAACGGCATTTACGCCGTCTCGCGCAATCTTTCTGCCTTTTCCACGGCCTGATCAATAGTACCGACCATGTAGAAGGCCTGTTCCGGCAAATCATCATGCTTGCCGTCCAGGATTTCGCGGAAGCCGCGCACGGTTTCGCGAATCGGCACGTATTGACCATTCAAGCCATGAAACTTCTCGGCCACAAACATCGGCTGACCCAGGAAACGCTCAATCTTACGAGCGCGGGCCACCAATAATTTCTGGTCTTCGCTCAGTTCATCAATACCCAAAATGGCGATGATGTCCTGCAAATCGTTATAGGTCTGCAAAACCTGCTTTACTTCACGAGCGGTGCGGTAATGTTCTTCACCGACCACATCTGGCTGCAAAGCACGGCTGGAAGAAGACAGCGGATCAACAGCCGGGAAGATACCCTTGGCAAAAACGCTCCGTTCCAGCGTAATAACAGCATCCAGGTGAGCAAAGGTAGCTACAGGGGCCGGGTCTGAGTAGTCATCGGCAGGAACAT
>PABI01000111.1 GCA_002699125.1 Anaerolineaceae bacterium | reverse complement strand
CCCGGAATCACGTTGTCTTCATGGCTTCAAAATCGCCCAAAGCGGCTCAATTTTCGTTTTTGGTCTCATTTATTATCGAAAGACAAGTGATCAGAAAGACTTTTAAGGAAATTTTTTGTTTTTTCGGCGTCAGGTTTCAATGTTGGCCTTTCTTCCTTAATCAATTGAAATAAGAGGCAATTGTTCAGCGTGAAGTGAACGGCTGAAGGCCGAAGGTAATATTTGTAAACCTATTGAAGTTACCTGCTCATAATTTTCCGTGACATTTACCGGTTTAACGTAATCGAGTTCGGAAAAAATAGGTATAAGATAGGAAATTTGTTTATTTATGCCCGGGACTATTCTCCGAGTAGAAAATCCATGAGTACGCAATTGCTGCCAAAATGCGACCAAGTCTTCATATTTAACCACATAGCGCTGCCCAGAAGCGCATATTTCAATACCTTTTGGTTCACCACAAATTTGAGCAGAAAAATTGTTGTTTTGAGCTATTGTCGTAAAGTTTGACTTTTTCTTTAATAGCTGGATGAGATCATCCCACACTTCCAGAAACGGGAGGCTAGTTGGCTCAGTTCGCAACCACTTCTTCATCTCGGTCGGGTTTAAATGCTCAACAAATGGACTGTTTTTATCTGGGTAGATAAAAACATCTATTGGTAAATTTCGGAGATATTCATACATTAAAGGCTGAACCTGACTTTCAAAATCCAGTTGCCCATTCCCACACCCCAACGGTGGAAATGCTATACTGTGGATCCCCATTTCTGCATAGGTGTCAGCAAACTTTTTCAACCCAGCCTCAATATACTCTAACTTAGAAGGGCTGCGCCAATGTTTCTTTGTCGGGAAATTTAATACCCATTTATTCGGACTCTTATATAACCATAACATGCCAATTTCAAAACTTCCTTGCTCACATAATGTTCGATACTGCTTATACATTTCAGGAAAAAGGCGTTTGAAATCCAAAGCAACTCCTTTGCCCATCACGCCAACAGTATTTACAGTATTAACTAAAACTTGAGCCGGTGAGTTAAAAATATTACCTTCTATATAAAGGATCATGTCAAACCTTCCGTGGGAGTGTACGAATTAATCTTCCATCATTATACTACATTATGCCTTATATTAGGACATTTATTCTACTTTTCAAATCTGAGGATCGACTAAATATTGGTACCAATTTTCTCATTCTAATTTTATCTAAAGCAAAGTAACATCTCGTTCGGTATAATCGCAAGCTATGGCACTTTTGACGGCACACAACATTGGCCAGGCATTTGGCGCGTTTGACCTCTTTACCGGCGCCAGCGGCAGCATTCCCGACGGCGGCAAGGTGGGGCTGGTTGGCCCCAACGGCGTGGGCAAAACAACGCTGCTGCTCATTCTAGCCGGATTGGCGCAGCCCAGCGCGGGCAGCGTACACATTGCCAAAGGCACCCGGCTGGGCTATCTACCCCAGGAAGCAGCCCAGGCGTTTGCCGGGCAAGAAAACAATGTCTTCGAAGAAATGCTGACGGTGTTTGACACCCTGCGCGAGGATGAAGCCGCGCTGCGCCAGATGGAGCAGCAAATGGTGGCTGGTGATCATTCTGAAGAGCTGATGGCCAGCTACAGCGAGTTGCAAGTGCGGTTCGAGCTGGCGGGCGGCTACGACTACCAGGTTCGCATCCGGCAGGTGTTGACGGGGCTGGGTTTTGCCGAGGAGGATTGGCAAATGCCGCTGCCCCACCTGAGCGGCGGGCAAAAAACGCGCCTGCTGCTGGGCCGCCTGCTGCTGGAAAGGCCGGACCTGCTCATCATGGACGAGCCGACGAATCATTTGGACGTGGCGGCGATTGAGTGGCTAGAAGGGATGCTCAAAACGTGGGACGGGGCGATTTTGGTGGTGAGCCACGACCGCTACTTTTTGGACCGGGTGGTGACTAACATCTGGGAGATGAACCGCAGCGGCCTGGAGCATTATCGTGGCAACTATTCGGCCTACGTGCAGCAGCGACAGGAACGTTGGCAGCAGCACATCCAGGCGTATGAAGATTTCCAGCAGCACATCGAGAAGGAAATGGACTTTATCCGGCGCAACATTGCCGGGCAGCGCACACAGATGGCCCAGGGCAAGCTGAGCCGGCTGGCGCGGGAAGTCACGGCCGTTTCCATCGGCGGTCTTCCGGCGTTAGGCATGCTCAACAGCAAAGGGTGGCTGCAAACCGACACTCATTACGGCATCACCCGCTACGGCCGTGTGGCTACCACCGTTGGCGAACTGCAACAGCAAATTGGCGAACTGCGGCCCCCGATACGGCCGTCTACCCTCCGCCTCAACCTGGACACACAGCAGCGCAGCGGCGAGCTGGTTTTGCGCACTAAAGATTTAACGATTGGCTATCCTGGTACGGTGCTGTTTGACGCGGAAGATATTGAGCTGCGGCGGCTGGAATGTGCCGCCCTGATTGGTCCCAACGGTGCAGGCAAAACCACCTTCCTCAAAACCGCGCTGGAGCGGCTGGAGCCGCTGCACGGCGAGGTGATTTTGGGCGCCAGCCTGCAAATCGGCTACTTTGCCCAGGCACACGATGGCCTGAATTTAGACAACACCGTCCTGGATGAGCTGCTCAACTTCCGCAACTTGCCCATCAGCGAGGCGCGCAACTATTTGGCCCGCTTTTTGTTCCGCGAAGATGACGTGTACAAAAAGGTGAGCATGCTCAGCGGCGGCGAGCGCGGGCGGCTGGCCCTGGCGATTTTGGCGCTGCAAGGGGCCAACTTTTTGCTGCTGGACGAGCCAACTAACCATCTGGACATCCCCTCGCAGGAGGCGCTGCAAGAGGCGCTGGAGCAGTTTGATGGCACCATTTTGATGGTGTCGCACGATCGCTACCTGGTGAATGCGCTGGCGACGCAGATTTGGGCGTTGGCCGACGGCCGTCTCCGTGTTTACTCCGGCGGCTACCAAAACTATTTGGCCATTCGCGAGCAGGAAGCCGAAGCGGCCAAAGAAGCCGCGGCCCAGGCGCGCGAAGCAGAAAAAGCGGCCCGCAGCAGTGACAATGGCAGCCAGCTTAGCAAAAACGAGCTGCGCCGCCAGGCGGAAGCCCTGGCCGAACTGGAAAACGCCATCGAGGCCACAGAAGCAGAAATCGCCCAGATCGGTGAAGCGTTGCAAGAAGCGACAACAGAAGAATCTTTTGCTAAGATACAGACCCTCAGCGAAGCATACGCCGCTGCCGAAACCAAACTGGCATCCTTGCTGGAACAATGGGAGATGATGCATGAGTGACAACACAGAAGCCACAACCTACGCCGGAAAAGTAATCATTGGGCTGACGGGCAACATCGCCACGGGTAAATCGGCCGTGATGCGGCTGGCCCATGACTATGGCGCGCTCACCATTGACGCCGACAAGATTGTGCACGAGCTGATGGACAATGACGCCACAATGCAGGCGGCCATTGCCGTGGCCTTTGGCTCAGAGGTGCGGCGGGAAGACGGCCGTATCGACCGTAAAAAGCTCGGCGAAATTGCCTTTGCCGACCCCACCGCCCTGCAAGATTTAGAAGCAATGACCCATCCGGCCGTGGGCAAAGAAGTGGATGCCCGTATTCTGGCCAGCAAGCAAGACATCATTTTCATTGAGGCAATCAAGCTGCTGGAAGGCCACTTGCGCGACATTTGCCACCAGATTTGGGTGACGCGGTGCAGCCCGCAGCGGCAGTTGGAACGGCTGCGCGTTTGCCGCGGCATGGAAACGGAAGTGGCCGCCGTGCGCATCAAGGCCCAGCCGTCGCAGGAAGAAAAAGTGGCCCAATCTGACGTGCTCATCGACACCAACGGATTGATGAAGGATACCGAGGCCCAATTTGACATTGCCTGGGCGCGGCTGCCAGATCCGGCCACGGCCGAACCGATGAACCGTCTGCCGCTGCCCGATGAATCTGGACAAAATAGCACAAAACCGTTAACGGCGCGTCAGGCATCGCCCAAAGCGGCTGCCCCGAAAAAGGCGGAAAGTGAGATACCGCCGCCGCGTTTACAGCCCAGCGATCGACCTGAGGATTTACAGGTGCGCCGGGCACGGCCGTCTGACATCCCTTCCATTTTATTGCTCATCCAAAAGGCCACCGATGGCAAGGTGCAAATGAAACGCGCCGATCTGCTGATGGCCCTGAGCGAGCGCGGCTACTTCATTGGGCAGGTAGGGGCGGAAATCAGCACCGTGATGGGTTACAACATCGACAGCCAGGTGGCCCGCATCGACGAAATTTACATTCATCCGCTGGAGATGGCTACGCAAACGGGTAAGGCGGTGCTGGAAGATATTGAAATCTCGGCGGCGACGCACATGGGGCAGATCATTGTCGCTTTTTTGCCACAAGATGCCCCCGCGCCCATCCACGAGCTGTTTGCGGCAGAGCATTATGTGCCAATGCCGTTCGAAGAGATGGCCAAGGGATGGCAAACAGCTATCGAAGAGTCGCAGACTGAAGGCACCGACACCCTGGTACGGCTGCTGCGGGATACACGGGCCGGCTAATGCGCTTTGTTTGGGCGTGGCTGCTGTATACCTGGGGTGGGCTGCACCGCTATTTTGGCATTCAAAACAACATGGCGCGGGAGCATGAGCGGGCTGTCCATTATTTTAGCCGGGCGTATAAGGTAGATCCCACGTTTCGGGCGGCGCGGCTGCACCGGGGCATCCTGCTGGGGCGGGAGCTGGGACGCATTGATGAAGCCATTGCTGATTTTGATGCGCTCTTGGAAGAAGACCCGACTTACAGCCTGGCATTGTTTAATCGGGGAATTATGTGGATGGAACACGGCCGTTACCCCCAAGCTCTCGCCGACATGGAAGCATACCTCGAACAATCAGACCCCAACGACGAAAACTGGCCCGACGCCAATCGCATCGTCCGCCTCCTCCGCGATCTAGAAGACAAACAGGATCCTGTTTAAGAATAGGACGCTGATCTACCTGATTTTCCTGATCCTGGTAATCAGGTTAATCAGCGTTCTGTTTTGGCGATGTGCCAGTAGACAGTTCATCCAGCATGACAGGCATAATCCATAACCTCCCGCAGGTTCTGTTAATGGTCGCCCTCTGGGTGTGAGCCTGCGGGAGGTTGTTCTACCACCACAACTTCGTTCCAAATTTCCTCTAAATCAGCAAATGTTCTAATGGGAGCTACGGTCTCCATGAATTCGCGAGGGGAGCTGGTGCTGGCCTGGATGTCGCGCAGCATGGGGCCGGTGGGATCGCTGCCGGTGGCGCCGGGAACGGCCGCATACGCCCCATAAAAAGCAAAATATGCCTGGTTCAACTTGCGAATTCCATACCCGTTTTCTAGAAACACCTGTCGCTGCGCCTCCATGTACGCTTCTGCCCCTTCAATGTCACCCATCGCCAACAGTTCTTCGGCGTGAATGCGGGTGGCGGCCAGTTCCGCGCCATAATCAAATACGGGCGGTTCGGGCACGGTTAGCTCGGCTGTGGGCGGGGCAGCGGGTGGCACTGGTGGTGGAACATGTTCAGGATAGTAGCGTTCGATTACCCGGCTGCCAATCTCCTGGTCAAATATGGAGGCGATGGTTTCATTGATGATGCGCACCTGGGGATCGCTGTAGTTCCAGCCGACGGGGAAGAAGGTGAGCCAGTGATGAGACCATTCATGGGCGGTTACTTCGGTGAGCCAGTTGATGCTGCTGGTTTCCATGATCATGGCGGGATAAGTACCTAATCCACCGATGGGCACCACCAGGGCGGAAAGATTGAGCTGCTCAAAAATCGCCGTTTCCAACGCGTCCATCTCTGCTACCGACAAACCGGGTATGAGCGACACGCCATAAATCCGCTCAATCCGGTCCCGCGGCGAGATGATGAGCAGCGAGGGCAGCGGGGTCATTTGCATCATTACCGGCGGCCACGGCTGTCCCAGCACGCCAAACTCCTCTTCAACCAAAATCTGGCCTACCTGGTCCTGCACAATGGCTTCGGCCACCGGCTGGAGGGCGCTGATTTCGCTGCGCAGTTGGGTGAGTTGGGATTGGAGAACGGCCGTTGCGCCAACCGTGTCTTCAACCGTGGGATCTGTATAAATCTGGTTAATCTCGCTTTCGATCTGCTGGCTTTGTTGAATCAGTGAGAGGTAATCTAGCACAACTTGTTGGCGGCCGGCTTCATCCAAAAAGGCATCGTTGTTGGCCAAAACACCTGCCACCTTAGCAGCCACAGCATTCACTTCCCACGATAAAAAATCAAACTGGCGCTGCCCGACAAGCTGGATAATTTGGTAATACTCATCGCCAAACGGCGGCCATTCACGGGTAAACGTGAGCAGGCAAAGCGCGCCCAATAGCAGGAGTTTTAACCAGAGGAAGAGGCGTCGGATGATCATCAAGTGAAAAGTAATAAGGAAAAAGTGAAAAGTCTACTCATATCACTTTTCACTTATCACTCTATCACTTTTTACTGGCTTCAAGCGCGGCGATACGGATCGTACAGCTTCTCCCACTCATCCAGTGCATAGCGGTCGGTCATGCCGGCGATGTAGTCGGTGATGACGCGGTGCAGCGGTGCTTCATCCAGCTTCTTTTGGGTGTCGGTGGGCAGCATATTGGGCTCCTGGGCATACGCCTGGAACAGCTCGGTGACAAAACGTTCTGCTTTGGTTTGCATGCGAATGAGCCGGTAATGGCGGTACATACCATCTAGCAGGAACTTCTTGAGCTGGCGCACCTTGGTTTTGAACTCAGGCGAGTAGCCAACCAGGTTTTCGGGATGGGTTTGCACTTTTTCTGGCGAGTCAATCTTATTTTCTACCAGGCTTTTGCCGGTGTACTCCAGCACGTCCATGACCGATTTGCCGATCAGTTCACGAATGATTTCATGACGGGTGATGTTGGGCAACGGCCGTTCCGACTGCCACCCTACTAGCTCTTTCAATTCCTGCCACAGCGTTAATTCATCCAATGCCGCCATCTCAAACATACCGGCGCGAATGCCATCGTCCAAATCATGGGCATTGTACGCTATCTCATCCGCCAGATTGGCAATCTGTGCTTCCAACGAGCCGCGCTTGTCTGGCTCGTACCCCTGAGCATCGCTTTTGTCGTAGTCGGTTTCGTGTTTGATCATGCCTTCGCGGGTTTCATAGGTAAGGTTGAGGCCAGGGAAGTTGCGATAGCGCTGCTCCAGCTTGGTAACGATGCGGTAGCTTTGTGTGTTGTGGTTGAAGCCACCGTAATCGGCCATCAGTGCATTGAGGGCGTATTCTCCGGCATGGCCAAAGGGAGGATGACCTAAATCGTGCGCCAGACAGATCGCTTCGGTGAGCTCTTCGTTGCAGCCTAGACCTCGCGCCAGGGAGCGGCCCAACTGAGCTACTTCTAGCGTGTGTGTCAGGCGAGTTCGGTAATGATCGCCTTCGTAATAGACAAAGACCTGCGTTTTGTACTCCAAACGGCGGAAAGCGGTGGTGTGAATGATGCGGTCGCGATCCCGTTCAAAGGCGGGGCGAGACGCGGACTCTGCCTCAGGGTAAACGCGCCCGCGGCTGTTAGCGCTTTTTAGGCCGTAGGGTGCCAGGGCCATCTGTTCGATCTCTTCTAATTTCTTGCGCTTGTAAATCATGGGAAACTCCTGTCGTAAACCTCCCGCAGGTTCCGTTCACGAACATCATCTGGGATTAAACCTGCGGGAGGTTAGCTTTCGTCACTTGCTATAATTTTATGGTAAGTGTAACATAATTCCAGACGGCCGTCTGCGGCTGGTCTGTTTGTTCTATGGGTCGCTCGCTGAACCCAATTGGTTCAAATGAGGGAAAACCGTATGCCTGACAAAAGAATTCATCCATCCATTGTGCTGCTGATGGTTGCCATTGCCATTATTTTGGCGGCGGGTGTCTTTTTGGCAATCAATGTCATCCAAAATCGCAACAGGGCCGCAGAACCGGATCCGGCGGCTGGCAACTTTCTCGTAACCGTGGGTGCCGAACAAATTTCCCTTCAGGTTGACCCCAACCTACGGCCGACCATCATTGAAGCCCCGGTAGACAACACACCACGCACCGAAGACGCGCCTGACGAACAAATACAGGAAGCTACCGCTACGCCAGAACCAACGGCCGTTCCAGTCGATACGCAAGCGGCAACGGCCGTACCCGCCCCCGCTGTAGCTAAAATCATCTTTATAGATTACACGGTGCAGCAGGGGGACACACTGTACAGTATTTCCGACCGACTAGACACTTCTATTTCCCTGATGGCCGAACACGATATCGCTCAGGACAACCTGGTTCCTGGACAAATCATCCGGCTGCCCATTGGTAATCCCGAGTTTTGTGCCGGTCGCGGACGGCCGTATGCGATTGGTGAAGGGGATACCGCTTACAACCTCAGCGAGCGATTCAATACCACTCCGCAAAATTTACAGGCGATCAATAGTCTGGACGTCAATTTCACTATCAGAACGGCCGATATAATCTGCATTCCGTAGGTAAAGAACCATGCGTATTCGTCGCGCTGAATTTAACGGCCGTTGCCAACACCTCCTCAATTACATCCAACAGCAAAAGCTAACCGGCGCTGTGTTGTTCGATAGCGTCAATATTCTCTACTTCACCGGCTTCGCCTTCATCCCCACAGAACGCCCCATCGCTTTTGTGCTCAGCGCCGCCGGCGAACGGGCCATGCTGGTGCCCCGGCTGGAAGTGGAACACGCCCAGGCCGAAACCGAGCTGGATCGCGTGGCTCATTACCTGGAATATCCCGGCGATCCGCACCCAATGGCCATCTTCCAGGATTTGCTGATGGAGATGGGGCTTATTAAGGAAAACACCAATCCCAAGTTTTTGCACACACCCACAAAGCCAGCTGAAATTGTCATTAAGCCGCATCAAGAGCCAGCCATACAATATCCCCTGGCCAGCAGCAGCCAAATCGGCGCGGACCATGATGGCTATCCCTGGATTTTTGGCTACGAAGGGGTATCGCTCTCCCGGCTTACGGGTATGACGGTGCAAAATATTCAGGGCCAGCTGAACCGAATGCAGGCAATCAAAAGTCCGGCGGAAATTGCCCTTATAAAGGAAAGCTGCAAGTGGGGACATCTGGCGCATGTGCTGCTGCAACGGTATACGGCCGTACACGCTACAGAAACGGCCGTTAGCCTGCGCGCCAGCCAGGAAGCCACCTTGGCCATGATGGACGCCATCGGGCCACTGTATCGGGCGCAAAGCATGTGGCTCAGTGGCCCTATGGCCGGTTACCGCGGCCAGATTGGACGCAATGCGGCCATTCCCCATGCGTTGGCCAACAACATCACCTTCCAGCCAGGGGATGTGCTGGTCACCGGGGCAAGCTGCCCCATGTGGGGCTACAACTCGGAGCTGGAGCGCACCATGTTTGTCGGCGAACCCAGCCCGGAACAGCAGCACTATTTTGACCACATGAAGGCGGCCCAAGAGACCGCCTTTGCAGCGATGAAGCCGGGGGTGACGTGCGCTGTGGTGGATACGGCCGTACGCCAATATTACGAAACCCACGACCTGATGCCCTACTGGAAACATCACTCGGGCCATGCCATCGGCCTACGCTACCACGAAGGCCCTTTTTTAGACACTGGCGACCAAACCGTCTTGCAAGAAGGCATGGTGTTCACAGTGGAGCCAGGATTATATGTGCCAGAACTGGGCGGCTTCCGCCATTCCGATACCGTCGTCATTACTAATGATGGTATTGAGATGTTGACCTACTATCCGCGCGACTGGCAAAGTCTGGTAATTCCAATTTAGGGGGTTTGCTAGCCCCAATAATTATGTTAAGATGTGAACCCTATGTATAAAGATTTATGGCGGCAACGGCCGTTGCTCACTCTCCCCCAGATCATCATCCTGCTGCTGGTTGGCGCGGCGCTTTTTGTGGCAGTCGATCTCAATCGGCGCGCGCAAGAAGGCCAGCTGGTGGGCGTGGGTGAAAGCGATCTGCAAATGGAGGTGGATGCTGAATCGACCCGCTTGGTAGAGCTGCAAGTGACGCTGGAATACGTGCAAAGTGATGATTACGTCGCGGCTTATGCACGAGATGAAGGCGGTTATTTGCTGCCCGGTGAAAAACGGGTTGTGCCCCTGGTTATTGAAGCGACGCCGCAGCCAACGGCCGTACCCACAGCCACCCCCGATCCCATCCAAAATGCACGTCCCTGGCAAGCCTGGTGGCATTTACTCACCGATGCTCCCCAACCTTCACGCTAGACACTTTTAAGCAAAATAATCGGTGATTTTGCCTTTGTCATTACCCAAAGCATTAAATATCTGGCCAAAACTCCCCCATTTGTACTATAAAAAGCCCCTTCTCCAGTCGGTATCACTTGCTATTCAACTTTACATATGATAACATACGCCTCGTTGAGAGGTTTACATATTGTTATTATTGTATTGGTATTCATCGGCAAAAACTGTATGCTGCGGCGGCGTTCTCCATCACCAAAATGGTTTCGTATCCATTGACCCACCAAAACGATACCGACTCGGCGCAGCAATTGTTTGAGTCAGCAATTTACTCCAGTGATGACACGCGACCCAAGAAACCCACTAGCCCCTAAACATACGACTAAAGAAGGGACGATCTTATGAGCCGTCGAACTATCTTGATTCTCATTTTCGTGTTTGGCATCGTACTGTTGTCAATTGTAGGTGTTGTTTTTATCTTGCAACAAAACCAACCGGTTGAAACAGTCACTGATGGTGAAGATGGTGCTCCGGCTCCAGATGGTGTGGATGGTACGGAACCTGTAGAAACAGTCCCACCCCTTGTTGAAGTCGTTGTCTCCTTGCAAACTGTTCCCCGCGGTCACCAAATGACCGAAGACATTTTGGCGCTGGATATGCGACCCGTCGAAAGTGTCGGCAGCAATGTCATTACCAGCATAGACGAGGCGCTTAATCTTTACGCCCGAACCGACATTTACCAGGGCGAAACGCTCACCTACGACACGTTGGTGGACGACATTACGCGAATTGGCTTGGAAGCTTACGGGCCCAGCTCCTTGATACCGCCGGGCTATGTGGCCCAATCCGTGCCGATGGACCGGCTTTCGAGCGTGGGCTATGGCATGAGTGAAGGCGACTATGTGGACATCATGGTTACGTTCCTCTTCTACCAGATTGATGAAGAGTTCCAAACCTATCTCCCCAATGATGCAGCCTTCTATCTAGAGGAACAGATTGAAGCCGTCGAAGAAGCCGGTAGTCCTCTGGCTTTTATAACGCAGCCTATCATTTTCCTTGTGTCACCAATCGGCCGTTTTGAAGAACTGCCCACCGGGGATCTGGCTCATATTAGTCCAAATGAGGACGATATTGCGCCTCGGCCGGTACCGGTAACCATGATTATTCAAAATGCCCGGGTCATACAAGTTGGACAATATCGGTTACCCGTAAACCCCGCCAATCAAATTCCAACAGCCACCCCGTTGCCGCTGGAAGAAGGGCAGCCAACACCAACACCGCCACCGGCTTCTACACCCACACCAACACCCATTCCCGACGATGTCGCCGTTGTGGCCCTTCAACCACAGCAGCAATTATTGCTCCGTTATGCCATTGACGTTAACGCGCAGGTATTCTTTGCTCTCCGCGGCGTCAATGACGGCCAGCTTTACAGCGTAGAAAATATGACGTTAGACTTTTTGCTAGAGCGGTTTAATGTAGAAGTTCCTCCGAATTTGGGCTATACAGTGGAAACACTTATTCAAGAGGTTACGCCAACGCCACCACCGAGTGAAGAACAGGTGCCTGAATAAATAAAGGATTTCTAACGTTTGCACAGAAGACTAAATAAACAAGGAACACGTTATGCGGCTTAGAACGTTCATTCTCCTGATATTAGTATTAATTCTGGTAGGTGCTTTGGCGCTCGTTCTGCTGGGAAATAGTGGCATCGGTCCTCTTGCTAGCTTCTTTGGTGATGATGGCGACACGACTGTTACCGATGAAACTGATGGAGAGGGCGTGGATGAACCCCTACAGCCCCCGCCCACAGCAACGCCTGGCCTGGAAGATGTGGTCGTTGCCAAAGTCAATATTCCAGTCGGCACCATGCTGACCACTGAACTTTTAGAGGTTCAGCGGTGGCCACGCGACAATATTGCCTTGCAAGGCGGCTATACCTTTACTGATACAACGCGGCTCGTCGGCCGTATTGCCAAGGTAGATGTTTCCCGAGGCCAATCTATTTTAAGCCCTATGTTGGCACTTAATCCTACCGATGTTGCTTCTTTTGGGTCTGATCTGGCTTTGTATGTGCCATTTGGTGAAGTGGCTATTGCGTTTCCGGTTGACCGGTTTAACGGTGCTGCCCTGGCCATGCGTCCCGGTGACAATGTAGATGTCATCATGACGATGCGTATTGTGGCAATTGATCCGCAGTTTGGCACCATTTTGCCTAATCAGATTGAACGTGTCATTCAATCAGCCTTGCTGGATGGTCAGGAATTTTTATTTCCACCGGTGACAAACGGCCGTCTCGAATTCATCCCCGAAATCAACCAGGTAGCTGCTATCGTTCCCAGCACGCTTGGGTTACAAGGCCAGGACTTTACGGCTGGCTTGCCCATCCCCAAGCGCGTAACGCAGCTCACCATCCAACAAGCGGAAGTCCTGTATGTAGGTACCTGGTTTGATCCTTTAGAACTGCTAGAAGATCAGCAGTTAAATCAGCCTCCAGAGGCAGCGGCAGCTGCGGCTGAGGAGGGGGAAGAAGGCGGTGAAGTAAGTGAGGAGACAGGAAACGGGGCAGAGGCTGAAGGTGTTGGGTTTGGATTTACCTCCACCACTATCCCAGGCCGGCTAGAGAGAATTCCGGACGTGGTTATCTTGAGCATGTCATCCCAAGATGCACTGGCCTTTAACTGGGCCATGATTCGCGGAGTAGACATTGATCTGGCGCTCCGTTCACCAGGGGACCAAACTGTTTTTGTAACAACAAGCGTCAGCCTGCCTCAAATTATCGACCAGGGCGGTTTGGCCATACCGGAACAGTCCAACTTTGATTTGCATCCATCAATGGATGATGTCATCTTCCCATCACTCCCACCCGGCAACGTAAATAATCAGCCGGAGGAGTAATGAACAGCAATTCATAACAAAATTTAAGTCTCTAGCTTCTGGCTGGAGACTTTTTGTTTATACAGAAGCGTGGAGGCTCTATTGTCTGTCGATTTGCCAGCCAATTACGATCCCAATAAATTTGATCGACCGTCGGTTACCGTTGATGTTGTCATCTTCTCTTTGATCGAAGACAAATTGAAGGTGCTGCTCATCAAACGCCAGGCGGCACCATTTGCCGATATGTGGGCCATCCCCGGGTCGTTTGTGAAGATAAATGAATCTTTGGCAGAAGCGGCCGTTCGCGCCCTGGCTGATGAAACGGGTGTGGAAGATGTGTACACGGAACAGCTTTACACGTTCGGCACCCCAGATCGCGATCCGCGTACTCGCGTTATTACCATTGCCTATTTTGCCCTGGTGCCGCACGACGCCATTCATCCGCAAGCAGGCCGAGACACACATGAAACCGGCTGGTTTTCCATTTCACAGCTTCCCCCGCTGGCCTTTGACCACGCCGAAATTGTAGATTATGCGTATACGCGTCTGCGCTACAAGCTGGAGTACACGTCCGTGGGCTTCCAATTACTGCCTGATGTCTTTACCCTTACTGAGTTGCAAACGGCATACGAAATTATTCTCGGCGAGAAATTAGACAAGCGAAACTTTCGCCGCAAAATTTTGTCGGCCGAGATTTTGGAAGAAACTGGGGAAAAACAGAAAGAGGGAGAAGGTCGTCCAGCAATGCTGTACCGCTATCGGGAAGATGCTGTGGCAGAGGTAAAAACACGCCGCCTATTTCCGTAGCCAATTACTCGACCCAGAGAGATTTTGTCAGCTCTACGCCCAGGACAACGTCATCCCGACCCACGCGCAGGCGCATCGGCCCATTAAACGGGGCGCGCCCCATAATCTCAAAATCGGCACCGGGAACCAGACCCAACGATTTAAAGTATTTTAGCCGCTCAGGATCGTGCGTGCGTACCCGGCTCACTTTGCCAACGTGCCCGACACCCAGGTTCATAATGCAAACATCTTTCACTTCAGGAAGATTGCCCTCTGCGTCGGGGATGGGTTCGCCATGGGGACAGCGGCTGGGATTCTTGGTCATTTCGGCCATGCGTTCAGTAATCGTGTCGTTCAGCCCCTTGCCCATATCATCGGCATGCTCGTGGGCTTCATCCCAACTAAAGCCCATCACGTTTACCAAAAACACCTCTAAAATGCGGTGACGGCGCAGCTCGCGTAAAGCTTCTTCTCGTCCACGGGGAGTTAGCTCAATGCCTTGGTACGGCTTGTGCTTGACATAACCAGCATTCCTGAGCCGTTTGAGCATGCGGGGCACCGCTGGCGCAGAAACATGCAATCGATCGGCAAGGCTTGTCGTGCTCACTGTGGGCGAGTCTTCTTGCAGTCGATAAATTTCGGCAAGATATTCGCGCATTGCGACGCTGGGCTGAAAGTCGTTGTTCGGCATGGTCTGATATTATCTCGATCCGGGTTGTATCGCCAACTCTCTTAACAAGGGGTGGGTTAACTCAGCGTATTTTTCTCTAATTTGGCCAACGTCTGTTCGATTAAGTCTACCAGTTCTGTGAGCATAGCGGTGTCAAAACGGAACTCTGCGCCAGCGCTGACAAAAAGGTCGGGCAATGTTTTGGTACCGCCAAGGGCCAATGCCTGGCGATAGGCAGTTAAAGCACCCAGACGATCTTGCAAACTGTTGCGCCATACCTGCAGGGCACCCACTTGAGCCATGCCATATTCAATGTAGTAAAAAGGTGCGGTAAAGATGTGGGGCTTACGATGCCAGCCTGTTTCGTGGCTTTCTTCATGCCCGTCCCAATCGATGTCAGGAATGAAGCGATCAAATAGTTTGGTCCAGGCAGCATCACACTGGCGAGGATCGGCAGCTTGTTGCGGATGGGTATAGACCCAATGCTGGAACGCATCCACAACGGCCATGTAAGGCAAAAAGGCAATGATGCCTTCCAGATGTTCAATTCGAGCACGGGCGGCTTGGGGCGAGGTATAAAAACCGCCGTACTGATCAGTGAGATATGGGGCGGCCAGTAGTTCCATGGACATGGAGGCAACTTCGCAGAATTCCATAGGGGGATCGGTTTGCCAGATGAGGGGCAGGTCGGCCGTTTCAAACACGTGAAAAGCGTGCCCGGCTTCATGGAGCATGGTTTGCACATCGTCGTGGCTGCCGACACCATTCATGAAGATAAACGGCCGTTTGCGCAAAGGCAGCGCGCTACAATAGCCACCTAACGCCTTGCCCGTCCGGGTGTCCAAGTCTAACAAGTTATCCTCAGCCATGGTGGCAACGTAGCGGCTAAGCTGTGGGTCTAGCTGGTTGAATATGTTGAGGGTATGCTGAATAAGCGCATCCTGACCTTGATACGGCCGTAACGGTTCCCCATCCGAATCATCGACCAACGCCCCTTTTTCCGGCACCCAATCCCAGGGGCGCAGCCTGGTGTAACCCAGACGTTCTCTTTTGCGTTTTAGAATGCGGCGCAGGGCGGGAACAACGGCCGTTTCAATCGCATCATGAAACGTCAGGCAATCCTCCGGCGTGTATTCAAAACGCCCCTTTTCACGGAACGCATAGGCGCGATAATCGGGCAGGCCGGCATTGTGGGCAATCTGCTGCCGCAACGCTAGCAGTTTGCCGTATACTGCGTTTAACGGTTCACGCTGGCTCAACCACAAGTCAGAGATCGCTTGCCACGCCTTTTGCCGCACGGCACGATCTTTGTCATTCAAAAAAAAGCCAAGCTGGCTCAGATTCTTTTCCTCGCCCTCCCACTCAGCTTTAAGGCCGCCGGTAATCTTATCGTACTCGTTTTCCAGTTTAGAAGCCTCGGTAAACAAAGGAATATTTTCTTCCCGGTACAGGTCAGCCTCATTCTTCATATTGCGCAGCACCAATGTCATGTCCTGCAGCACTGTGCTGTTGGGGTCAAAAGCAAGCAGTCGCTCTTTCAAGGTTTGTGCGGCCGTTTGCGCCTGAGGATACACCTCTTCAATCAAATCGAGAAAGGCTTGTTCCTTTTCTTCATCGGCCGTGTTCTGCGACTTTTCAATGTAGATGACGGACGCAGCTTCAAACAGCAGGCGGGTCAGATCGGACCAGTCGATTAGCCACTGCCGCAAATTATCGGAGGATAACGGCCGTTCCGCTAATTCCTTAAAAAAGGGGGCAAACGTCTCCCAACTGCGTGGATTGATCACCTCAATGGAACGGGGCAAGACAGATGTTGTCATGGACAAGCTCTCCAAAAGATTGTGTGAATGTAAAAAGCCCTTACCTGACGGCAAGGGCTTAAAAATTGAGGCGACGACCGGATTCGAACCGGTGATAAAGGTTTTGCAGACCTCTGCCTTACCACTTGGCCACGTCGCCAGGAAACAAATCCGGCAGGCTTGCGGCCTGCCGGATTTCTAGAGCGGGCAACGAGATTCGAACTCGTGGCCTTCTCCTTGGCAAGGAGACGTTCTACCACTGAACTATGCCCGCAAAGAGAATTGCTACACTACAGTTATACCAACGGCCGATTTATTTAGCAAAACTTTGTTTCTATCGTCTTACCAAACAATCATGAACCATAAAAGTTAAAAATATGCCAGGACCCAGGCTCGAACTGGGGACACCTGCATTTTCAGTGCAGTGCTCTACCGACTGAGCTATCCCGGCTGGTAAGGTGCCTTGTTGGAGGCTGGGAAATTCTATCCAAAGCGGCATCGACTGTCAAGTGCAGACGACTTGTAAACGACTCTGGGCGGCTTGCTAGTACTCAGGTTTGAAAGAACAACGGCCGTCTTCTCTCTGCTGGTAAGAACGGGCTATGGTGGGAATACGGCCGTTCTCTATACAATGACGACACGGTTCTTCAACCAATCCTTCAAGAAGATGAGTATGAGCAAGGAAGTATTATGGACACAGTAAAAAACGGGGTCGCCAACACTGCCCCAGATAAAAATTTGGACAGCACGCGCCTTTGGTTAGCGCAAAAAATTGAGGCATCTCTCCCCAAAACCCTTACCCTGGATCGCACGCCGCAAACCATCAAATTGATCCAGGAACGGTATCAGCTCGCTCGCCAACACGCCAAACTTAACGTTGCTCCGGCAGATGAAAAGCAATTCTTCGAAGAACTGCTGGATGAGATTTTAGGCTTTGGGCCGCTGGAGCGTATTCTCAACGATGAGGACGTCACCGAAGTGATGGTAAACCGTGCCGACCTGGTCTACATTGAAAAGAAAGGACGATTAACCGAATCCGGCGTGACCTTTGTGGATGATGCCCACGTAGAGCGAGTCATTCGCAAAATCATTGAGCCGTTGGGACGATTTGTGGGTAGAGATTCGCCGCTGGTGGATGCCCGCCTGCCTGACGGCTCTCGTGTGAATGCCGTCGTCTCTCCTTGCGCCATCGATGGACCAAACATCACCATTCGGAAATTCTCGCGCAACCCGTTTGGCATTCAGGATTTGATCAACTTTGGCAGCCTAAATGAAGATATGGGCAAGTTTTTGGAAGCATGTGTCAAAGCCAAGCTCAACATCGTAGTTTCCGGCGGTACCGGCTCCGGTAAAACGACCTTGCTCAACGTCCTCTCCAGCTTCATTCCTGATGGCGATCGGATTGTCACTATTGAGGATGCGGCCGAATTGAGCCTGCTCCAGCGGCATGTAGTTCGTCTGGAAACCAAAAAACCGTCCAAAGTGGGCGACAGTGAAGTCACTATTCGTGATCTGGTGATTAATTCGCTGCGTATGCGACCTGAGCGCATTGTGGTTGGCGAATGTCGTGGCGGTGAAGCACTAGACATGCTGCAAGCCATGAACACCGGCCACGATGGCAGCCTGACCACTATTCACGCCAACAACCCGCGCGACACCATCTCTCGTTTGGAAACGCTGGTGCTGATGGCCGGGATGGATTTACCGCTTTCCGTGGTGCGCAAACAAATTGTTTCGGCCGTGGACCTGATTGTGCAGCAAGCTCGCCTGCGTGACGGCAGCCGCAAAGTGACCAACATCACCGAAATCACCGGTATGGAAGGTGACGTGGTTGTCATGCAAGACATCTTCAAGTTTGATGAGCAAGGGGAAACCGAGGACGGCAAAGTACAGGGTGAGTTTGCCCCTGGCGGTATGCGGCCGAATTGTGAAGAGCGGCTGCGCAACTATGGCTTTAACCTGCCCGCCACCATGTTCATGGGCAATCGTAACGGCAGCCTGAGCCGCCGAATGCGCTAAATTTTTCAACCAAAAATCAAATTAAGTTTATCTAGACCTGGCAGGCTTTCCTCCCCCAAACTGCCAGGTCTTTTCTCTTCTTCTCGCACCACATTCCCGCCTGCGTTAAAATGGGCGGATGAAAGTTTTCCTAAACAGCATTGGCTGTCGCCTGAACCAAAGCGAAATCGAAACGATGGCTCGCCAGCTGCTGGCCGCGGGGCATGAGATCGTGACAGAGTCGGTCGAAGCCGACAAAGTCATCATCAATACCTGCGCCGTCACCTCAGAGGCCGCCCGCGACGCGCGCAGCCAAACCCGCCGCATCCATCGCGACAACCCTAACGCCGAAATTGTGCTCACCGGCTGCTACGCCACCATCGCCCCCAATGAGCTAGGCAAAGTGCAGGGAGCCGGACGTGTGGTCGTTAATCAACAAAAGGCCCAGCTGGTGCAAATGCTGGACCCCAAAGCGCGTATCGAGCTGCCCGTGTTTGACCAGGAGCCGGTGCTGCGTGAATTTTTGGCCGGCAGCATGGGAGCCAACACCCGCGCCTTCATCAAGGTGCAGGATGGCTGCGACAACAAATGCACCTTTTGCGTCACCACCGTGGCCAGAGGTGAGGGTCAAAGCCGTCATTTGGGTGACGTGGTGGCTGAGATTCAGGCACTGGCCGCTGCCGGCTATCAGGAAGCAGTGCTAACCGGTGTGCATTTGGGCAGCTACGGCCATGATTTTGGCAACGAGGCCGGGCTGCGCGATCTGGTTCAGGCGATTTTGCAGCATACCGACATTCCCCGGCTGCGCCTCTCCTCGCTGGAGCCGTGGGATTTGGCGCCAGACTTTTTTACGCTGTGGCACAATCCGCGCCTGCTGCCCCACCTGCACATGCCGCTGCAATCCGGCAGCGACAAAATTCTCAAGCGCATGGCCCGTCGCACCAGCCGCGCCAGCTTCCGTGAACTGGCTGAAGCTGCCCGCAGCCATATCCTCGACCTGAACTTGAGCACAGACGTCATTGTCGGCTTCCCAGGCGAGACCGAAAAAGATTTTGCCGACAGCCTGGAACTTGTGGAAGCGATCAACTTTGCCCGCCTGCATGTGTTTAGCTACAGTCCACGCCCGGGAACGGCCGCTTCCCAATTCCCCCACCAAGTCAACGGCAAAATCAAAAAAGAGCGCACCCGCCGCATGATTGAGCTGGGCAAACGACTCAGCCACGATTTTCACCAACAGTTTGTGAGCCAAACGCTCAACGTGCTGTGGGAAAGCAACGTCGGCGCAGACAACGGCGGCCTGCGCTGGGTGGGCTACACCGACAACTACATCCGCGTTCAGGCCAACGGCCCGGCCGACATGTTCAACCGCATCACCCCAACGGAGATTGTTGAGGCTGCGCCAGATGGGGTGGCTGGCGTAGTAAAAAGTGGTAAGTGGGGCTGTTTTGGGAGAAAAGGGATGACAAAATTCAAGGTTGGGGATTCAGTTCGCGTAAAATCTGGCGTAAAGGACCCGGATTTTAATACCGAAATTGGTGGCTGGCAGGGGCGCATTGTAGACATCGTGACGGCGCCAGAGAATTATGCCGACATTGCGTGGGACAGCCAGACCTTGCAGCAAATGCCGGAAGAACTGCTCGATTACTGCTTCCGCGAAGGATACACTATCGAAGGCATTACGCTGACGCTCGATGAGTTGGAACCATCCAAACCACGCGATAAGGAAAAAGACGTTCACAACACATTGGCCGAGATTTACGGCCGTTACGGTCTGGAATATCAAACAGATTTGGAGTCGCTTGTTTGGTCGATGGCCGATCAATTTGGTTTGCTCGAAGACGAAGACGATTGGGACGATGAGCCGATACAAACGTTTGACATTGACCAGTTTTTTGCCGACTTACAAATTGACAGCGCCAAAGAGCAAAAACGGATTCGCAGCTGCTTTGCCAAGGGGCTAGAAGTTTATTATGAGCATATTTACGGGTATCACAAGTACGGCCGTAAACCCGAATTTCTCATTAACGAGCGCATGGGCGAACCGTACATCTTTGGCTTTGGCATGGTCGAAGTGCTGCGCGCCAAGCGGGGCATCAAAGAAACCACCAAGCTGGCCATATGCCAATACACCTTACAAACCATCGTGCCTGAAGAGGAATATGGCATTCCCCACGGCCTGATTGTGCTGCTCAGCTACCTGGCCCACACAGGTTACCTTCCCCTTGACGTTTTTCGAGCAGTGATGCAAGTGACCAACCTGCTACGGCATTGGATTTGGCCCTGGCAAATTGAAGAAGCAATTCAATTGTCTGATTGGCTCATCGCTCAGAACGAGATGCCACCGCAAGAAAAGCTGTTTTGGTTGTGGCATCTTTCCATGCAGTTTGATCCTATTGTTCATTTGGGTAAAAAAGTGGTCAATCATTGGCTAGATCATCCAGATTTAGCTGCCGATCTCAAAAAAGAGCTGGTGCAGGGCTGGCTGGATGAGGTACGCACGCTGGGCACTCCGCATGCAGCCTGGCGTCTGGTCATGGCCCAAACAACTGGTGATTTGGTAGAGGCAGAGAAGGCTTTGCAAGAGCTGGGAGTATCACGCAAAGAGATAAAAGAAGTTAAAGCGATCATTGAAGAAGAAGCAAACCGGGATGTCCTTAGCAAACTTTTTTCTCATGATCCATTGTATAACTTCAGCCCAGAATTTAGGTATCTGCTTACGCCTAACTGGTTGAAGCGTATTGCTGTGTTGACATTGGTGAAATTAGGAGAGGATGCTTGGGAAACTGCCGTACTCTACCTAGATTCCACCCGCGACTACGGGGCAGAAGCCATCAACCTGGGGGTAGCTGACATCATCGCCGAATACGCCGATACTATTCCGCCTGAAGAAATCCGCGAGCTGATCGAAAAAGGGATTCAAATTCCGCAGGTGTCCACGCGCAAGGCATTTTACCGTCTCTCAACCCAATTTTACGGGACTGAACTGCTGGAAAAAACAGCCGAAGACAACGCTGCCTCCATCCGCAAATGGGGCACCAAAGAGCTAAAGAAACTACAGGGCTAGCCCAACGTAATACCGCACCTCAAGCTTGTCATGCTGAGGTCCTCCGAAGCATCCCACCGGTGTTCACCCTTTGCAAGCGTGGCATTTACAGGATGATCTTCAGAGGGATTCTTCCCTGCGGTCAGACTTGTGCTGAGCCTGCCGAAGCAATGACAATTGCTGCTTGTCATGTCGGGCAAAACCAGCATATCTCGGGAATTCATCTAAGTTTTGAGGGTTTTTTCACAGCTTGCCCTGAGCACAGCCGAACGGGTTCAAAATGACAAGTGAGGGTGCTGGAGTTGCCAAACAACCAACTAACCATTCACAATTCACCATTCACCATTAAATCGGCCGTCATGTACAGGCCGTCCATCTGGAAGTTGTGGTACTTAGCGTAATATTCCCGCGTGCCAATAGCGCTGATGACGGCAATACGGCCGTAGCCCGCTTCCCGCGCCATCTCTTTGGCCTTGTCGATTAGCTCCGACCCCAGACCCATGTGCTGTGCCTCGCCGCTGCTGTCTTCGCCCAGGTTGAGCGCCGGGCCGTAGACGTGGACTTCGCGAATCATGGCGTGATTTTCCAGCTCCGGCAGTGGATGGGGCGTGTCGCGGTGCGGCAGCGAAAGCCGCAAAAAGCCCGCCAACTTGTCATCGTCCGTCTCAAAGCTGAGGAAATGTTCGGTGGTGGCGTCAGTCTTGTACGTTTCGATTTTCAGGGACAAATCGCCAGGCTGCACCTTGTCTCGCCGTACTTCGCGGCAGCGGATGCAGTTGCATTGCAATCCCCGATCAGCCATGCGCTGGAGGGCAATCTGGCGCAGGTTGGCTTTTTTGTTGCCGGCCACCACGTTGGTCGTGGGGAAGTCGCGGATGACGCGGTTGAGCCGCACGTAGCGCGGCACCTGCACCTTGCAAGCAACCAGTAGTTCGGTGAGGGTTTCTTCATCGTAGGGGTGATATTCGCCGCGCTGCCAGTATTCGTACAGCTCGGCGTTTTCCACCAACATGCAAGGGTAGACTTTGAGCTCATCTGGTCGAACCGCTTCATCCTCCCAAATCCGTCTAAAATCTGCCACATCACTTTCCGGCGTGGCTCCCAACAGATTGGCCATCCAGTGACCATGAATCTTAAAACCCGCCAGCCGCAGCAGGCGGAAAGCGTCGCGAGTCGATTGCACATCGTGGCCACGATTGTTTAATGCCAGCACGCGCTCATCCAAACTTTGGATGCCCACCTGCACCTTGGTCACACCCAGATAGCGCAGCCAGCGCAGTTCGTCCACATCCACGTGGTCCTGGCGCGTTTCCACCACCAGCCCCACATTGCGCCGCGCGCCCACAGCGTTTTTCTGCTGTGCTTCCACCAATGTCTCAGAATCTTCTTCGTTCATGGCGTCCAGGCAGCGCTTGACAAACCACTCCTGGTAATCGCGGCGGTAGCTGGACCAGGTGCCGCCTAAAATGAGCAGCTCGATCTTTTCAGCGGGATGGCCAATTTGCTCTAAGGCGCGGATGCGTGCGGCCGTTTGGGCATAAGGGTCAAAGCCGTGGCGTTCGGCACGCTGGGCTCCCGGCTCATCGTGTAGATAACTCTTGGGCATACGCACGTCGGTGGGGCAGAAAATGCATTTACCAGGGCAAGGATACGGCTTGGTGAGAACCGTCACCACCGTCACGCCTGCCTGGCTGCGGATTGGCTTCATTTGCAGGTGGGTGCGCACCTCGGGGTCAAACTCGGCCCAGCCTGCTTCGCACAGCTCTTCGTACAGGCGAATGACATTGCTTTTAGAGAGCCACGGCAGCCCCTGGCGGGCGTAGGTGCGCATAGTGTGCTGATACTTTTTGGAGGTGAGCGGCCGTTTCCTTAACAGTGCCGCCACCAATTCCAAAAACATCGGCTCCTGTCCGTCTGCCAGCAGCACCGGCTCATTGCGTGACTGCCACTCAGCCACCTGTACCTGCACCTCATCCGGCGGTATTAAAATATTTGGCGTTCGTTTTCTAGCCATAGGGTGATATTAATCGAGGATACGGAAACTAGTCAGTCGCACTTGGATCGGGATGAGACAATTTGTTTTCGCGGGTGACGCGAATTAAAAATCGTAATGCCTCATTAACAGATTCGGAATCTGGGAATAATTCCGCTACATCTGGTGCTAATCGAATCAATTGTCCACCAAAATGGGTGCGCTCCGCGCCTACTTTTCTAATTCGCAGCTTTTTCAGATCGTATTCCGAGCGAAGCTCATCTTCCATCTCGTTTTTATCCTTCTCCATATGCCTCTTTTTCCTTGCGCGTCGCTTCTCGCGCACTAATCAACCGAACCTTTTGCCCACGTTCCGTGTACGACACAATTAGTAACCGTTGCTGTTCTGATTCTCCTACGATGATATATCGATCCTCATCGTCTGAATGGTCAGGATCGTAAAAATCTAGATAGAGTGGATCGGTGAAGACAGTTTTCGCTTCATCGAAAGAAACCTAGTGCTTGGCAAGATTGCTCTCTGCCTTCTGTTCATCCCACTCAAACTCCATAATCGTAGTATAACACGAGTTAGTGCGGAAAGATTAAACGATCATCTTGGACATCGCACGATGTTTCCTATTTTTTCTCACCAGGTAAATATTGGAGCCACTTACGAGCGATGGCTTTTTCAATGTCAATATTCTGATTTTTAGCGATTAGCAGTGCCATGCCAATGACATCAGCCAACTCGTCCTCCAGATTGCGCCTGAGGGCCATTGAGCCTCTATCATGTGCCCGGGCCTGACCGACAAATTTCAAATAGCTTTGCATGAGTTCGCCAAGCTCTTCCGTCAGCTTGAGCAAGAACCAGTCAGGAGTTCGCTCAATACCAAACTCATGGGCATACTTCAAAGAGATCGTTTCCAATTGCTCAATCAGGACATTAATTTCCATGAGCGCTTTCAGAGTTCACTGACTAGTTCAACCATCGTGCGCAGCGTTGCAACATCAAAGACGGTGAGGTTCATAGTGGTAACGGGCGAATCAAGCCAGAGCGACAGCCGCTCCTTCACCCGCTCGCGGGGCCCAACCAGGGCTACATCGTCAATTAGCGCGCCGGGCACTTTCATCATCGCCGCCCCTTTGTCGCCGGCCAGGTACAAATCCTGAATTTCGGCAGCTTCTGCTTCATAGCCATAGCGTCCGGCCAAATCGTTGTAGAAATTTTTGTCCTTGGCTCCCATACCACCGATGTACAGCGCCAGCATGGGCCGCAGCATGTTGTAAGCAACCTCGACATCATCCTGAATCACTACAGACACAGTGGGTGCAATGTCGAAATTAGCGATGCTCTTACCACTTCCAGCCTTGGCAAAACCGGCTTCGAGGTGTGGCTTGTAGATTTCGTCGTATTTGGTGGGGGAAAAGAAGATGGGCAGCCAGCCGTCGGCGATTTCGGCGGTGAGCTCTACGTTTTGCGGACCGATGGCGGCCAGGTAGATAGGGATGTCTGGTTGGGCTTCCAGGGTGCTCTTGAGCGGTTTGCCCAGCCCGGTGGCGTCATCACCCGTGTACGGAATCTGGTACAGCTTGCCGTCGTAGGTGACGGGCGCTTCGCGCTTGAAGATGGCGCGAACGATGTCGACGTATTCGCGGGAGCGGGTGAGCGGCCGTTTATAACTCACCCCATGCCACCCTTCCACCACCTGCGGCCCGGACAGCCCCAAGCCCATGAGGAAACGGCCGTTACTCAACTGATTCATCGTCATCGCCGTCATGGCGGCGTTGGCCGGGGTACGGCCCGGCATCTGCATGATGGCCGTGCCCAGCTTGATGTTTTGCGTCTGCGCCCCTAGCCAGGCCAGCGGCGAAACAGCATCAGAGCCGTATGCTTCGGCCGTCCACACGGCATACACGCCTAATCGATCGGCCTCTTTCACCAGTTCCACGGGCAGCTCAATCTTCCGCCCGGCATAGCCCAACATGATTCCTAAACGCATCGCACCCTCCGTAATGATTAATGGTAAATGGTTAATTGTTAATGGTAAACATGAGCAGTTGCTCAAATTGTAAGGCAGGGAGGGCAAAAACCAAAGAAGGACGGCTAACCAATTAACGTTTACCTGTCATGCCCGCGCAGGCGGGCATCCAGAATATATGAAGGGAACGACACATTGGGGGCAAGCATTTATTTAGAGTGGTGCGGCTTGTTCCAGCCATTCGACGACGTCTGGCCAAAGTTGCTTTGATTTGGGGCGGAAGAAGCCAAAATGTCCCAATGAAGTTAAGCCATGCTCCTGAGGAACGATGTGTCGCCGAGTTAGATTGGGATAGGCACGCATCATGGCATCGACGGAGCGGGCGGTGCCCCAGTCGTCGTCAGCGATGCTGTAAGCCAGCACCGGGGCGCGGAATTGCTGGTAGCGGGCCAATGGCAATGTCTCATCATCCAGCAGGTAGCCCGGCTGTCGGCACCAGCGAGACCATTCCAGAGCCACGCCTTTGGGCAGGTCCTCTGCCGGACTGATTTTGCTCCAGGGCATGTAGCCAAACAGCCGAGAAAGGAGCGGCAGAGTGAGATAGACGTGTAGCAACACAGGCAGTTTCTGGTTGCCGCCCTGCAAGCGCCAATAGCCGCTTTGCGAGGAAACGGTAACCATAGCGTCAATTTTGTCATGGTTAGGCAAGAGGCCGGCTGTTTGCCCGCCATAGCTGTGACCAACCATAAATAGACGTTTTGGCCGTATCGTTTGTTGAATCCACTCAATGACGCCGGCCATATCTTGCAGTGCCCAGTCACGGGCATCGGCGGCAAAGCCACGCAGGGAGTTGGGTTTTGAACCAGCAATGCCACGATAGTCGTAGGTAATGGCCGTATACCCCTGCGCCATCATAAATTTGGCAAAATATTTGTAATAACGTTGGGGAACGGCCGTTGCCGAATTGATCAATACAACTGTGTTGGTCGGATTATTTTCAGGCTGGTAACAGGTAGCGGCTAAAGAATAGCCATCATAAGCGGGTATGGTGATTTGTTCAATCTGCATCACGTTTACCTCATGCAGCGGCGCCGCCGCTGGCCAGTGCTGTGCCCAGTTGGGCGGCCAAATTATCCCGCACCAAAACCAGTGGCTCGGTGCTGCGCTGCGCCTTGCACAAAATCAGCGCCCCCTCGATGGCGGCAATGGTTAAAACCGCTAGCTCTCTGCCCTTTGCAACAGAAATGCCCTGCGCCGCCAGCAGAGCGGTGAATAAATTGATCATGTCGTTAAAGCTGGTTTTGCACTCTACCTGGATGGGGTCGATGGTTGCGGCCGTTTCCAGCGTTACGGTGGCAATGGGGCAACCGCGCCGATAATTGCCCTGGTTCATCTCTTCAATGTAATAATCACAAAACAGCGCAATCGCTTCAACGGGACCCGGCACCGAATCGGCAATATTGTTAAGCGAGATCATGATGCGCTCGTTGGCCAGGTTAACGGCTGCTGCTGCCAATTCCACCTTCCCATCAGGAAAATGATGGTAAAGCGATCCCTTGGGCACGCCGCTTTCGGCAATCACCTGGCTGATGCCGGTGGCGTGAAAGCCCTGCGTCCGCAGCAGGTAAGACATCGTTTTCAGCAGGCGACTTCTGGTTTCTTCCGACTTGGCGTAGCTCATTGCATCCCATCTCCAATTTAAACCAATCGGTTTAATTTTACCGATCGGTCTATTTTTGTCAAAAAAAAGAGAACCACTTTCTAAGCGAAGGTGGTTCTCAATATGATGCGTGAAACGTGATGCGTGAGAAAATCACGTTTCACGCAGCATTTATCCCAATTGGGTCTAGGCAGTTGCTGGAGCCTTGTCGTAGACGGGCCAGCAGATGGTCATTGTTTCGTCGGCGTGCCAGATTTCGTAGGTGGTCATCTCTTGTTCCCAGTTGGATTCCAGGTTTTGGTCGTGGACATATTTGCCGATGCCGTTCCACATCTCCAGAATTTTGGGGAAGTCGTTATATTCACCAAAGGTGCGCACCTGGACCGTTTTGTGGGCGGGTAGTTCGCGCACTTTGATGTCACCGGCGGGCGGCACCAGCCCGGTGAACGGCACGGCGATTTCTACCGGGCCGTCATCGCTCTCGTTGACGGGGCCAAAGTAGAGGCAGACGGGATCGCCGCTGGGTTCGGCACCGTGTTGGCGGATGTGGTCCCAAAGCTGGCGCAGCGTGGGCATAATCGATTGGTGGAAGGCGGGCACGGTGATGTGGCGGCGAATGTAGGCAACTGTTTGGGCCGGATAGTCGGCCTCTGTATAACTAAATGACATGATTTGCTCCTTATCGGGTTCAAGTTCTTCTTGCAGTAGGCGGGCAGCCAGCTGAACGGCCGTCACCCGTTTCTCCATCGCCGTTACATGACTCTGAATCAAGCGCTGTGCCGTCAGGGGATCGTCATCCCACACGGCCAGCACGGTGGCAATGGCCTCCAGCGGCATCTCCATCAGCCGCAGCAGACGGATGTGGCGGGCAATCGCTACCTGGGCGCGCGTGTAGTAGCGGTAGCCGGAGTCCGGGTCGATGCGTTTTGGCGTCAACAACCCTTTGTCATCGTAAAGCCGCAGCGCTTTGCGGGAAAGCTGGGCCAAACGGCCGAACTGCCCAATGGTTAACTGTGCATCTTCTGTCCGATCGGTCATGACCGTATGATACGCCCGGCCCCAGGGGCCAAGTCAAGGGTTAATTCGGTATTCGGTAATCAGAAAGAGCAGGTGGACGGCACCGGCGAGGGCGGTGCCGATGATGAAGAGATTAGAGGCAAAGCCCTGGAATTCGTAGCGGGGGTCGCTGTGGAACCACCAGTGCAAGCCCAGATGGACAATGGCAAAGCTGTCGGCGATGATGAAAAACCAGGTGGCGGGATATGCCGTAAACCACAAAAAAATGCCAAAGAAGGGGATGTGCAGCACGGCGAATACGGCGTATGCTGTCTCGTCATCCAGGCGATTTAGGAAGGCAAAAAGACGCCACTCGTGGTGGCGAATGGCATCGAGTTCATGACAAAAAAGCAGGGCCAGCATCAGTAGAAACAGGCTGTCAGGATTGGTGAGCATTGGTTCCTCCGTAGGTAAACTTTGTGCCAGTTTACGGGGCGCGGGCTGCCAATGCTATGAAAAAAGGTGCCAACTGCTGCCAACAAGCCGAAGAGAGCATAGAACCATAAGCAAATATGCTCGCAAAGCTCTATGCTCTCTGTGTACTCTGTGGCTTATGTTTTAGCTGCTTGCCGCTGAGAGTAGATCGTCTAACGGTTGGCCGTTGATCGTCACAGAGACGGTGTCAATGGTGCTGTACTGGAGGGCGGTCTGTCTAAGCTGGGCTTCGACACGCGGTGTGTCGCAGGTGCCACCCATTTGCAGGTCGCCGTTCAGGGCGATGGTGGCGTGGCCGTTGTCGATGTCAATGCCCTGCACGCTCAGATTAGACTGGTGGAGTGCATTGTACAAACCGGACTGGCCATAATATTGTTCGTTAATGGCAAACATGTTTTCCAGAGCGGCCGTTAACGGCGCAATGGTTGGTTCGATGTTAATCGTCACTGGGATGGCACTGTCGCCACAGCCAATTTCCGGGCCGCTTTGCCCCTCATCACCCACGGCAATCAGATAGATTTGGGTGCTGTCGAAAAGCGCGGCACTGGTGGTGACGTCAAATTCGTTGGAGATGGTTTTGGCCCCATTGGGCTCTTCAACCACCACTACCCATTGGGCATCGGTCTCCGCATAGTCAGGAATTTGCACGGTGGTGTTGAGCGTGCCGTTGGCGGCGGTGACGGCCGTATCCACAACATCATACTCAGACGCGACCTGACCAACACCTAGTTCCACTTCGGTGTTTGCTACCAAACCGGCTGCGGTAATCTGTACCGTCGTGCCCGGTGGTCCGCTCCTCGGTGAAATGGCGGCGGTGGAATCATCCATATCCTGGTCAGCGGCCGTTAGTTGAAAGGTTTCGGTGACGCCGTGCACGATGACGTTGTAGGTGCCAGGAGCGAAATCGGCCGTTTCCAGTGTAATGGTTCGCTCAAACGGTGTCAGCACCTGAGCACACAGCTCATCTTCTGGCCGCTGCGTCTGAATGTCAACAGTAAACGTATTGGTGGCCAGTTCAAATGTCGGCACCACGTTGACAATTTCCGTACAGGCATCTGCCAGATTACCGGTAATGGTCAACTGGGCGCGGCCGTCGGTCACGGTAACATTGGCCGTTTCTACAAAGACATTGGTTTCAGACATCGCTTCTTCTGTAGGCGTAGCCATTGCTTCCGTTGGTGTCGGTTCTTCTGTCGGCAGGTCTACCGTCGGGGCCGTCGTTGGCACAACAACGGTCGGTTCCTCGGCGTCACCGCCGCAGGCCGCCAGGGCCAACGCCAAAGCCGCCATGATGAACAAAGTTAAGATTCGATTTTTGTGAAGTATCAAGGTTTGTTTACTCCCCATGAACGGCGCGGTTTTGCAAACGGCCGTTCATCTTACTTGCATTCTCATTTTGAAGATGCACACTTCTGCTGCATCTGCTGCCAGTATGCCTGTCATGGAGAGCAAAATAAATGAATAGATATATAAATATTGGATATAGATTCGATACAAGATGAGGGCATCGGGCAAACAAAAAGCTCCGCCGGTCTGGCGGAGCTTCCTGTGCCCCCACGGAGATTCGAACTCCGGTCTTAGCCTTGAAAGGGCTACGTCCTGGTCCCCTAGACGATGGGGGCAACGGGCAAAATTCTATCATTCTGCGGCTGATGGGTCAAGAAGAATGTATAATTCGGTATGAATACCCCTCCCTGGCTGGTACGTGCCGCAAAGAATAGGGATGCCCCTGCATTGGCGGCCATCGCCACGGCCGTTTCCCAACCACGCAGCCACGTCACCCCTCAATCAATCGCCCAAAGCGACGGCCGTTTCTGGATCATCACTCAGCAGGAGCAACCCATCGGTTACGCTACGCTGTTGCCGCTGCCCGGTTTACCTCATCTGTTTGAACTGACGGGTGGCATTACACCTGAATTTCAGCGGCAGGGGGCCGGCAGCTTTTTGTGGCAAACGATGAAGCAAGACATGGCGGGAACGGCCGCTGCGACAGGCTCAGGGCAGGCCGACCAACAAATCACCCACACCGTAGACAGTCTGGATTCGCCCGCCGCCCGCTTTTTGCAGCACCACCAGTTTGCCCTGGAACATGAAGAATACACCATGCTCCTCAACGATCTGGACAGTAAGAAACTACCAGAACTTGCCGACCCGGCTCCCCTCCAGCGCATTGGCCGACAAACGGCCGTTACCACCCTGCCACAACTGTACGACCGATGCTTCAGCGGCACGCCGTGGTTCCAACCGTACACTGCCGAAGAGGTGGCCGCCACCTGGGAACCAGATGACGAACTATACTACCTCGGCGAAAATGATGACGACATCGGCTTTGCCTGGCTGCACTTCCCGGAGCCGGGCGTGGCGGAAATTGAACCGATTGGCATTGTGCAAGAGAAACAGCGGCTGGGATACGGCCGTACCCTCCTCACCACCATCCTCCAGCAGCTGCAAGAACAAGATATCCATACCGTTCGCCTGGGTGTTTGGGCCAACAACCAGACGGCCGTCAACCTCTACCAGGCTTTGGGCTTCCAGCACCGCAGCAGCAGCTACAGCCTCTCCTACACTCTAAAGATCTATCCCAAAAAGCCACAGAGGAAAAAGAGAAGCTAGAGAACTTAAGACTATCCTCAAAAATCTCTGTGCGCTCTGTGGCCATATTCGGATAGGTTTTAAGTACAAAATGAGTCGTTCCCTAGAATTATCTTTACCTTTTGCCTAAACCGTCCTACAATGAAAACATTGTTCGGATGCAAACCATCCGCACCTATCCGATGCGCGGCAACTCCCACAAGTTATCTTTGCCCTTTGCCTTAAAGATTCCGGGGAACGGCCGTTGTTCTGCTATTTAAAAATGGAGAAAACAGCATGTTCAAAGATATCGCCGATGTACGCCACAGGTTAGGCCAACAGCAGTACATCGCTTCTGAAGAAATAGGCACCGTTGTTTACCTGGCCCATGCCCTATGCAAGCCCATTCTGGCCGAAGGTCCCGCCGGGGTCGGCAAAACGGAGCTGGCTAAAGTGTGGGCCCTCGCCTCCGGGATGCCGCTCATCCGCCTGCAATGTTATGAAGGGCTGGATGAAAGCAAAGCGCTCTACGAATGGGAGTACGCCAAACAAATGCTGTACACCCAGCTGCTGCGCGATACACTGCGCAACGTTTTGGGGGATGTCAACAGTTTAGCCGAAGCCGCCGAGCGGCTGGCACAAGAAGAAGACGTCTTTTTCTCCGAAAATTTCCTACTGCCCCGCCCTTTGCTCACCGCATTAACCTCAGATGAACCCATTGTTCTACTCATCGACGAAATTGATCGCGCCGATGTGGAATTTGAAGCGTTCTTGCTAGAGGTGCTCAGCGATTTTCAGGTGAGCGTGCCGGAACTGGGCACCATCAAAGCCAAGCACCAGCCGATGGTGCTGCTCACCAGCAACAACACCCGCGAACTCAGCGAAGCGCTCAAGCGCCGCTGCCTTTACCTGCACGTGGATTACCCTACGCAGGATGCCGAACTGGAAATTGTCCGGCTCAAGGTGCCGGATTTGAAGCCGGACATGGCGCAGCAAGCCGTCGCCGTCGTCAACCAGCTGCGCAACATGGATTTACGCAAAACGCCCAGCATCAGCGAAACGCTCGACTGGGCGCGGGCGCTGGTCACCCTTAATGCCGACTCAATCGACGAGAAAACGCTCACCAACACGCTCACCGTCCTGCTAAAGTATGAAGCGGACGTGCAAAAAGCACGGCGTATGATGGGCGGTGAGAATGGCGGGCGACACGGCCGTTATAATCGGTAATCCGTTATCCGTGAGCGGTAATCAGTAAACCAACCACCGATTACCGTTTACCGATCACCGTACGCGAAGCGGTCGCTTAGCGACATTACCGAAGTTCGGAGAACGCAAATGGATAACCGAATTGTAGAATTCATACGAGGTTTACGGGCCGCCGGGGTGCGCGTCTCCCTGGCAGAATCGATGGATGCCCTGCGCGCCGTAGAAACGCTGGGCATCACCCAAAAAGAGATTTTTCGCTCTTCCCTGCGCGCCACCCTCATCAAAGAATCCGACGATTTTGCCCCTTTTGAAGAGCTGTTTCCGCTTTACTTTGGCAGTGGTGGACCACCGCTGCAAAATGCCCTGGAAGATATGAGTCCAGAGGATCAGGAAATGCTCCAGGCGGCGTTAAGTGCTTTAAGCGGCCGTATGGAGCAATTGCTCGACTGGCTCTCCAGCGGTGAAGGCCCTACCAAAGAAGAGTTGGAAGAGATGGCCCGTCGGGCCGGTATCGAATGGGCCAACAATCCGCAGGAGGGCCGCTGGGTCACTCGCCGCATGTTGCAGCAAATGGGCTTTGCCCACCTGGAAGAGCAAATGCAGCAGCTGTATGAAAAGCTGCAAGAGATGGGCATGAGCCAGGACGCCATCGAAAAGCTGATGGGCGTGGTGGAAGCCAACCGCGAAGCGCTGGCCGAGCAGGTGGCCCAGCAAGTGGGCCAGCAAATTGCCGAACAGCGCGCCAATCGCCCCGATGATTTGTACGGCTCCGACTTGATGAACAAACCGCTGCAATCCCTCACCGAAGAGGATGCCAACCAGCTGCGCAAAGAAGTACAGCGGCTGGTCACGCAGATGCGCAGCCGGGCAGCCTTGCGGCGCAAGCGGGGCAATAAAGGCAAATTCGACTCCAAAGGCACCATTCGCGCCAATCTGAAGAACGGCGGCGTGCCCATTGAGCTAAAGTTCAAGAAGAAAAAGCTCAAGCCCAGTCTGGTACTCATTTGCGATGTCTCTACTTCGATGCGGGCCGTAGCCGAATTTATGCTGCGGCTGACTTACGAGCTGCAAGACCAGGTAGCCAAGGCGCGCAGCTTCGCCTTCAACTCCGACATGCACGAGATCAGCGTCACGCTTTCCGGTGCCCGCGCCGCTGATGCGGTGACCAAAGTGCTGTACGACATCCCCCCAGGCTACTACGCCACCGATTTGGGCAACAGTTTAAACACGTTTTGCAAAAAACATCTGGATGCGGTGGACGGCCGTACCACCGTTGTCATTTTGGGCGATGGACGCAACAACTACAATTCGCCGCGCCTCGACCTGATGAAAGATTTACAGCGCCGGGCCAAAAAATTGGTCTGGTTCAACCCCGAGCATCAGCGCCAATGGGGCACCGGCGACAGCGACATGCTGGAATATTATCCGGTATGCGATACGGTTAGCGTGGTGCGGAATCTGGCGCAGCTGGCAACGGCCGTAGACCGCCTGCTAGCCGATTGATAAACCCAATACCGTAGCCGCAGTTTCTTACTGCGCCAAGCTGCGCGATAAGAAATCGCGGCTACGGCAAGTCCTCATTTATCCCCCCAACTTCGCATTGGCTGCTTCAATGGCCGGAATTAATCGGTCTAGACTGTCGTTGATACCTTGCCGCGCTGTGCCGTAGTTGAGTGCGCTTGGTGTCCCGCCGCCGCTATCGCACAGAAAGTCGATACTTTCATTGGTGGCCAGAAAGTTCTCTACAGCAAAGATGGTGTCGTTATAGATACCTGCCCAATCTTCCGGCACGCCGCTGTATGTTGCGCTGCGAATGACATCATCGTAATACCCTTGATACTCGGTACAGGTCTGCGATTCGCCATTATAAAACCGATCTAGCAAGCCACCTGCCTGCTCAATGGCGGAACGAATACCATTCATGCTGTTGCGCAGGGCTACGGCGTCAAAGGCAACGGGATTCGGCCGTACGGGTCCGCTGGCAGGTGGCGGTGTTGCCGTTGCTGCCGCGGGGGCCGTTCCTAACGTCGCATCATCCCACATGACTTCATTGTGAACTGGATAGTTAGGTCCGGTATAACCAGCTACCAAAAGGATTGAAATGCGATCTGTCTGAGCCACACCATCTACAGAAATAAACTGCCATGTGTCTACCGGCCGAACGATGCCCGAACAAAACGATGTATCTAACCAGCGATCACTTTCACCAATCACGTTGATACACACTTGCGCCCCAACATCGCCGGGGTTCTCAGAAACAGTGCGATCCTCGCCGCTGCTGGACCAAATTTTGACCCAAACACCCGCTCTGTAGGTTGTGCCCGGCACGACCACGTCGCCGCTTACTCTTTGGAAAAACGTGGGCGCTTTTTTCATTAATGAATCTCCCTCAACTTGGCTAATAAGTGGCGAATATTTTAGCATAGGCAAGCGACGAGGAAAGTGACAAATGTCATCGCACAAAACAAAGCAATATTGTGCAAGACAGAGAATGGGTCACTGTGCTACAGTAAGCATGTTCAACAACTGCTGGCACAGGCAAAACAGGATGTACACAAACGACAGAAACAAATTTTGGCACAATGCCCAGCTTGATGTGCGCTTGCTGCATGCCTTTCATCGTGAGTACGCTTACCCGCGCCACGGGCATGATCATTACGTGATCTGCCTTATTGAGCAGGGGGTGCAGTCGTTTACGCACAAAGGCACCAAATACGTCACCCCGCCCAGCGGCCTGATTTTGATCAACCCGGGCATTGTGCACACGGGCGAGCCCGCCACCGAACAAGGCTTTCAGATGCGGTCACTTTATCCCACCGAGGCGCACATGCAAACGGCCGTTCACCAGCTAACCGGCCGCCACAATGCCATCCCTTACTTTGGCGAGGTGCGCATTGACGATCCGGTCGTCACCCACAGCGTTTGGGCATTGCATGAAGCCCTCGTTCATAACAGTAATCCGCTGGAGATTGAATCCCGCTTCATTGCCACGCTGGCTCAACTTGTTAAACGGTATGGTGAGGTGCGTGCTGTGGAACGACCGTTCACCCAGGAACATGACGCCGTGCAGCGTGCCAGACAATATCTTGAAGAAAATTACGCCCAGCGCATCAGCCTCAGCGACCTGGCGGAACAAGTAGCCCTTAGTCCTTACCATTTGCTGCGCGTTTTTCATGACGAAGTGGGCCTGCCACCCCACGCCTATCTGCAAGACGTACGCATTCGGCGGGCGCAGCGCCTGATCGAGCTGGGACATGCCCTGGCAGACGTGGCTCTGGCCGTGGGCTTTAGCAATCAGAGCCATCTTACCCGCCGCTTCAAGCAAATTGTGGGTGTCACGCCCGGCCAATACGCTAGCCAAATCCAATAGAGGTATATTTCAATGACCGTTCAGTTAGCCATCGCCTGGCTCTTCACCTTTTTACCTATCACGATTAGCCCTGGCCCAGCCAACTTACTGGTTTCTTCAACCTCAGCCCGGGTAGGCACCCGCCGCACCTTGCCGCTGATGTGGGGCATCGTGGTTGTGTTTGCCCTGCAAACCATCATCATGGCCATTGGCATTGGTGAGATTTTGTTTCGCTATCCACAGCTATTTACGATTTTCAAGATTTTGGGTGCGATCTATCTGTTTTATCTGGCGTTGCAATTCTTCCGCTCCTCCGGCTTGAAGGAAATTCGTGAAGATATCAAGATGGGTTTCCGTGAAGGCGCATTGCTGCAATTTTTCAACGCCAAAGCGTTAACGGCTCCGCTCATCATGTACACTCAGTTTCTTGATCCGGCCACAGCCACCCGAACACAAATCGTAGTCTTAACCGTTGCCCTGCTCGGCCTCATCATCGGCAGCCTGCTGACCTGGGTGATTGGCGGCAGCTTGCTACAGCATATTTTTCAATCTGACTTTGGCCAAAAATGGCAAGGGAAAATCTTCGGCGTGCTCCTGGCAGCCGTCGCACTCTGGATATTATTTCGCTAAACTTGCGTCACCTTTTCACCCCCTCACCCTGTCCCCCTTCATCTTTTTGACCAATTTTTGCATTTCTTATCAAAAATAATTACCCTCATGCGTCTAATTAACCAAGCCCATCAGGGCAGTTAAACTCTGGAGTAGGTATGTCGCATCTGGACAATCTGGTATATCGCTGTCAACAAGGTGAACTGGCCGCCTTTTCTGAGCTGTTTCAAATGCAGGAAACGGCCGTTTACCGCCTGGCACTCACCATCTTACGCAATGAACAGGATGCCGAAGACGCTGTTCAGGATGTTTTCTTGCGCGTTTTTGAGCAAATCAAGGGGTACCAGGGGCAGTCGGCCTTCAAAACGTGGCTTACCGCTATTACCGTCAACAGCTGTCGCGATAAGCTGCGCCGCCGCAAGGTGCGCCGGGCCTTCTCGCTGGATTGGCTGCGCGGTCATGCCAGCCACCACAACGTCCCCGCCGAAGCCGATCAGCGACAGCAGTCAAAGCAGTTGTGGCATCTTATCAACACCACGCTGGATGACAAGCACCGGCTGCCGCTCATTTTGCATTACCATGAGCGGCTCTCCTGCGCCGAAGTAGCCGACATGCTCGGTATTCGCATCAGCACGGTTTATTCCCGGCTCAACACAGCCCGCCAGCGGCTGCGTGACCAGCTCCAGGCAGAAGCAGAACCATCGCTCAAACGTGGTTAATGAGGTTAATTAGAAAAACGTGACAGTACGAAAAAGCAAGACCTCTTCTGAATTAAATAACGATGGCGCATTGTGCCAATTTGTGCAGCAGCGGCTGCCCGACTATTTGCATCATGATTTAACGGCCGTTGAACACCAACAAATTCACGCCCACCTGGCCCAATGTGACCGCTGTGCCCTGCACGTGCGCGAAGCCCGTCTGCTGGATGCCGATCTCCAGGCCGAAGCCGACCGTTACCAACCGCGCCTCTCTCATGAGGCGTCGCTGCGCATTCAACACAAGGTGTACCGGCGCATGCAGCGCAGTCTGGTCTGGCAGCGCACCGGGCAGGCTTTGCGACTGGCGACGGCCGTTGCCGCTCTCATTTTGCTGCTGGGCGGCAGCTTCTTGTTTGGCCGTTTCTGGTTCCCCTTCTTAACGGCCGAAACCAATACCGCTGGCGAAACCACCACTTTGCCAGATGTGCCCCCGCCGGGACCAACGGCCGTTCCCACCACAGCTCCAGCCATTTCCCCTCCGGTTCCTCAAGAAGCTGAGGTAGAGCTGCCTGTCGTGGAGGAAGAATCGTCGCGAGACGGCCGTGTTAACGCCTGGGATCATTGGGTGGCGGTCGCCCCAGGACAATCACCGGAGCAGCTGGCCGCTACTATCGTGTCCACCGCCTTGGACAACAACGAAGCGTACTTAAACGACTTATTTGTGGGCATGGGGGCGTCACAGCAGCCGACAGCCCGCATGTGGCTTTCTGTGGCCAACCGCTGCCAGAATGAACTGAGCAGCGATGATTTTGTCTTTGCCCGCCACCCCATCCCGCTGCTTACCGTCACGTCAGTTTCTATTTGGTACGACGGCCATCTGGTTGGCGAAATCAAAATGCGGCAGATGCAAGGCGAATGGTTTGCCACCTTCACCCGAACGCCAATTGTCTATCCTTGTTCCTCTCAATAAAGTTAAAGAGTGCCATGCCCATTTTACTAATCGGCTGCCAGCCACCACATAACTCCGGAGCCGCACGATGACGTTTTGGGCCTTTATTTTGCGCCGAGCCGCCCGCCACTGGCAGATTTTGCTCACTCTCAGCCTGGGCGTGCTGCTTTCTACGGCCATGCTGGCCAGCAGTCCCATTCTGGTAAACACGGTGGTGGAATTTGGTTTGCGCCGCACCCTGTTGGCGGCCGATCCCGCCGTGAGCGACCTGCGCCTGAAAGCGTTTGGCCGCTTTAACGCCGACGAATATGCCGCATTCGATGGTCAGGTGCAACAAATGACAAACGGCCGTCTGGGCAACTTCATCGATCAACTCATTCCCGTGCTGGGTTCCCGTTGGTTCCATCCCTGGCGCGATGGCAACATTTTGTCCGAAGAGCGCCTCAACTTCCGCGCTTACGGCAGCGGCGAAACGGATATTCGCCAATACGTCACCTTTATAGATGGAGAGTGGCCTGCTGAGTCCCAGCCCGCGCCCGGCATGGCCGCTGTTGTCATCGGCGAAGAGTTGGCCCAGGCTTACGATCTGCAGGTGGGCGACACACTGCCTGTCAGTGTTTCCAACAGCAGTGGTGAACCGGAATTCAATCTGCAAATCAGCGGCATTGTCCAGCCGATTGACGGCGGCGACCCGTACTGGTTTGGCGCCGCCAGCCCGCTGCGCTCCCAAAGCGATGAGCGCTGGCTGGCTCAATATGCCGTTCTGGTCGATCAGGCCGCCTTTTTTGATCTGATAAACCTGTTGCCCGATGGCTCCACGCACGAATATTATTGGCAGGCTACCATTGCGCCCGGCAGCCTGACCACCGCCCAGATTCCGCTGGTACGCACTTTGCTGCGGCTGCTGCGTGAAGATTTACGGCCGTTATCCCCTTCCGTCACCATAGACACTGGCCTGGACGAGGTGTTGGCCAACTTTGCCAACCAGAGTACGGCCGTGCGCGCCCCGCTCTACTTCCTCACCGCCGAAGTTGTACTGCTCACCCTCTACTACGTCATCATGGTGGCCGCCCTGGCCGTGCGCCAGGTGGAACGCGAATTTGCCGTGCTGCAAAGCCGTGGTGCCGCCCCGCGCCAAATTTTCCGCATTCAGGGGGGCGAAGCACTGCTCATTAGCGGTGTGGCCTTGCTCAGCGGGCCATTTTTGGGGCTGGCCCTGGTGCGCAGCATTACGCTTTTTGGCCCCCTCGCCGATGTTGGCGAAGCTGACTGGGCGTTGAGTCTGCCTGTTCTTGCCTGGCTGGCAGCGATTGTCGGCGCGGTGGCCTGTGTCGTGGGACTGCTCCTGCCGGTGGGCCAATCCGTAAGGCGCACCATCGTCAATTACCAGCAAAGCACAAACCGTGTGACTCAGGCTCCGTTTTGGCAGCGTTATTATTTAGATGTCTTTGTCCTGGCAATTGGGCTGGTACTGCTGTGGCGGCTGCATTATTTTGGCGGCATTGTCGGTGGCGGCACTATACGGCCCCAGGTTGATTGGCTGTTGCTGCTGTCGCCGCTGGCGCTGCTGGTCGGATCGGGCACCATTTTGCTGCGTGTGTTTCCGCTGCTGCTCAGCTTTTTAGCCGCCATCGCCCGGCACGGGCGTGGATTGGTGGCTAATCTGGCCATGCTGCAAGCTGCACGCAATCCCACCCATGTGGCTCGCCTGGTTCTGCTGCTCACGCTGGCCATTGCCCTGGGCATTCTTTCTACCGGCATCAACGCCACGCTGGACGCCAGCGAACTGGAGCGTGCACAGTACCAGGCAGGCAGCGATATTCGTTTGGTCTCACCGCGCACCTTGCCGCTTTATGAAGTGCAATCGCTGCCCAACGTGACGGCCGCCAGCGGCATGTGGCGCACGCTTGGCTCACTGACGCTGGGTCGCGAATTTTTGCGCTACGAAGTATTGGCTATCAACCCTGACTCATTTGAAGCATTAACGAACTACCGCGATGATTTTACTCAAGAGCCGGTACCGGTATTGCTGGATCGATTGACGCTGGAAGATGTAACACCGCAGCCGGTGTTCACATTGCCGGGTCAACCAGAACGGCTGGGGCTGTGGGTTTGGTCAGCGCCTGACCCTGATTGGACAAGTGGTGCGGCACCGCGCGGTGACAGTTATTTGGACCGGATTCATCTTCAAGCGAAGCTGCTGACGGAGCAGCAAGACACATTCCTGATCGATTTAACGTCAGACGAAACGGGCTATCCGGAAGACGGTTGGCGTTATTTTGAAGGAACGCTGCCGGAACTGCCCGCAAGCAGTTTCCCGGTGGGGTTGCATTCCATTTGGCTGCGCAACCGGACAATTATTGTGGGAAACTTCAGCCGGGCAACGGGGGCTCAGATGCGGCTGGCGTTTGATTCGTTGACAGTGACGGATGCGGTTTCGGGAGAAACGGCCGTTGCCTACGATTTTGAAACATTAACCGACATCTGGCGCACCACCCACTTCGCCTCTGACATCGCTTACGATACGCGCCAGGTGCATACAGGGAAAGGCAGCCAATCCTTGTTCCTGAATATGAATGCCCTGGACCTGGCAGGTTTTCTGCTGGCCAATCCGTCGCCGCTTGAGGCGCCATTGCCGGCTCTGGCTAGCCAGACTTTTCTGCAAAAAGCACAGGCGGAAGTGGGCGACACGTTAAACCTGACGATTGATTCGCAGCCAAGGCGTTTTGAAATTGTGGGCGTGGTCAATTACTTCCCCACGCTGTACGAAGATTTGAATGCCGGGTACATCATCACCAACCGGGCGCTGATGTTGGATAATATTAACAGCGAAACAAACCAGCCGGTGAACAACAATGAGGCGATATTGGCGGTGGATACGGCCGTATCTCCCCAAACCGTCTCCGCAGCTGCCCTTTCCAACCTGGCGGGCCTGCAAGAAACAATTGAACAAGAAGCGGTACGCCTGACAATTAAGGCCGACCCGATGGCCCTGGGGCTGCGCAGCGTAACGCTGTTTGGCTACCTGCTCACCACGGCGCTTAGCCTGGTGGGGTTTGCCACCCATTTTTATTTAAGCGCCCGGCAAAAAGAAGCAATTTACGGCGTCTTGCGCTCCATCGGCATGTCGCCGGGACAGCTGTATGGCGTGCTGGTTTTGGAGCAGGTTGTGCTCATTCTGGCCGGGCTGGCCATTGGCACAGTGCTGGGCATCGTCCTGAACCAAATCACCCTGCCCGGACTGCCTATCACTTTTGGTGACCGGCCACCAACGCCGCCATTCATTGCCCGCAACGATTGGGGCGCTGTCGTTCAGATTTACATAACGTTAGCTGTGGCTTTCTTTATTTCACTCGGCATTGCCACGCTGCTGCTCTGGCGCACCAAGCTGCACCAGGTGCTGCGCGTAGGAGAAGAGTGAACCGGTTATCCGTAATCGGTGATCGGTAATCGGTAAGCCGTTCACCGATTACGGATAACCGATTACGGAATACTGAAAATACATGATTCGACTCTCAATCCGACACTTACTGCGCCATTGGCGCATGAACTTCATTGTCCTGCTGGGGCTGGTGTTGGCGGCTGCCTTTTTGGCGGGACTGCCCACATATGCCACAGCGATTGCCGGGCGCAGCTTGAGGCAGCAGATTGACAGCGCAATTGTGTCGGCACGCAACATTGAGGCGACAGGGACGGGCTTGAATGCGGCCGTTTATGGCCAGCTGCAAGAATATTTGGGTGATTTGCTGCTGCGCCGGGTCGAGGTACAAACGGTTGCGCCCACCTCAATAACCTCGGCCCTATACCGGGATGAAGTGCCGCTTCCCTTTGCTGAATTTTTTCGCTACCAGCCGTGGACGTTTAGTAATTTGAACCAGGACGTGACGGTGGTAGACGGCCGTTTCCCCAGCCACATCGAGCCAGAACCCAACAGCTTTGTCACCGAAATTGAAGCTGTAGTCGGTGTCGCCAGTATTGAGAATTTGACCTTTGACCAAAGTGCTGGAGAAACTTTCCAGGTGGAAACGCTGCAAGTAGGCGATCAATTACGCAACAACGACGGCAGCTTCCGCATCAACATTGTCGGTGTGGTGCAGCCCAATGATCCGGAAAGTGACGTGTGGTGGGGGGAGTTACGGCCGTTTGAATTTGAACGCGCCTCGCTTAATGGACCCAACTCCCCTGAAACCGTTACTCTGGCTATGATCATCCCTCAACAAACGATGGAGCAAGTTTTTGCCGATCGCCGGCAGCGCAGCTGGCGGGTGCTCATCGACTCCAGCAAGATTACCGTTAATAATGTGGACCAGGTGCAAACCAACTTGAGCAATGTCAGCTCCGATTTGCGAATTGAATTGGAGACGGGGCTGCTGCTCATCATCAACGAATACCAGACGGCCCTGGCCAATGCCCAGGTCACGCTCTTCTTGCTTACAGTGCAGTCGCTCATTTTTGTGCTGTACACCGTGGCGATGATTAGCTCCTTTTTGCTGGATCAGTCGCGTGGGGTGCTGGCAACGTTAGTCGGTCGGGGGTTTAACGGCCGTCAGATCACCCAACTGTTTGCCATTCAAGGCTTTTTGCTGGCGATTTTAGCCGCCGCACTGGGGCCGTTAGCGGCACGCGGCTTGCTCACCCTTTGGGGCAGCGCCACCAACACCATCGTGCCTTCAGCCCTGGCACAGGAATCGTGGCAGCTTTCGCTGGTGGCGGCGGGCTTTAGCTGGCTGACTTTGGTAGTCGCCATTTACGGTGGCACCCAGGGCAACATTTTGGACTGGCAAAAGCAGTTGGCCCGGCCGCCGTCTCAGGCCGGCTGGCAAAAATATTACATCGACATCTTCCTGCTGGTGCTGGGCGGATTGATTTACTGGCAGCTGCGCGACACCGGCACGGTGGTGGCCCAGCTGGCGCAAAATGAAGCATTGGCCGCCGCTGGCGTCTCTGATCCACTGCTGCTGCTGGGGCCATCTCTGCTGCTCATTGCTGTAGCGCTCATCTTTTTGCGGATTTTCCCTTATCTGCTGCGCCTGGCCTCCTGGTGGGCCAACCGGGTTCGTGGCCTGATTTTGCCCTTTGGCCTGGCCAAACTGTCGCGCGATCCGGTGGGACCCAGCCGGGTAGTGCTGCTCATCAGCCTGGCGGCGGGGCTAACGCTATTTGCCAGCCTGTTTGACCATTCGCTATCTGTGCGGCAGGCGCAAATTGCCCATTACAACACAGGGGCAGATATGCGCGTGCGGCTGCCAATTGATGCCGGTTCGGCAGAATTTGAAGCGGTGGCTGATTTACCTGGGGTTCAATGGGCTTCGCCAGTTTATTACAACGGCCGTTCTCGTCTATCCACCAATTTAGGGCAGCAGGTAGAAATGCTAGCCGTGGATCCGGTGACGCTGCCGCAGGTAAGCCGCTACGCGCCGTTTATCAGCGGCGTCACCCTGGCTGAGGTGATGCCTGCCGTACAGGGCATTGGCACCGATGGCGCCATTCCCGCCGTTTTCTCGGCCAGTGCACCGCCAAACAACAAAGAAATTGGCGACCATATTCAATATGTGGTCGGCACACACCGCGTTACGTTTGAGGTGCGCGGCATCATTGGCCACTTCCCGCTGCTGGGAGATCGCTTTTTTATTACCAATCTGGCCGCCGTGGAGCAGGCCGTGAACTTACCAACGTTGAGCGAGCCATGGGTAGGTCAGCGCGAGGTGTGGTTGGCCGTGGAACCGGGCCAGTCCGAAGCCGTCGTTGACCAAATCGCCAACGGATCGGGGCCTTTTGGCAGCCAAGTACTAGCCAGTGCCGAATCCACCGAAGAACTTTTGCGCTCCAATTTGGTGGCGCAGGAGACGTTGGGTGCCTTTGAGCTAAACGCCATTACCCTGGCCGCATTGAGTGTGGCCGTCTTTTTACTGGTGCACTTCTTTGCCGCCCGCCAACGCTTATACGAATTCAGTTTGCTGCGGGCCACAGGCATGGCTACCCGCCAACTATTAGGGCTGCTCACGCTGGAAGGCCTCATCATGATGGTGCTGGGTTTGCTGGCGGGCAGCGGCATCGGGGCGGGTTTGGCGCTGATTATGCGGCCGTTTTTATCGCGGGTGTTGTCAACGGCCGTTGGCGGTGATGCCATCCAGCAAATTTTGGTGAACTGGACCGAAGTGTTTAGTCTGTATGGGCTGCTCATCGGCTTTTACGGGCTGGCGCTCTTGCTGCTGCTCTTCTTCCTGGTGCGGGCCGGCATTCACCGGGCATTACGCATCGGCGAGGAGTAAAAGGTGGGACGCAGAGAGCAGTGAGAAGCCACAGAGATCACAGAAAAAGAAGAGGTTTACTCTCAAATCTCAGCGGTCTCTGCGTCCTGAATTGATTCTTAAACGAGGCATTTATGTCAACTGATTCATTTATTTATTGCGATAATCTGGTCAAAATTTATAAGGTAGCCGATCTGGAAGTGGTGGCTTTGCAGGGGCTGGACCTGGCCGTGGAAAAGGGCGAGATGATGGCCCTGGTCGGTGCATCCGGCTCGGGCAAATCAACCCTGCTCAACGTCATCGGCGGGCTGGACGAGCCCAGCGCGGGCAAGATCAGCGTCAATGGCCAGGATTTGCTGAAGATTTCTGACCGGGATCGTGTTAAGTACAAGCGCAGCACGGTAGGTTTTGTCTGGCAGCAGCCGGCGCGCAACTTGCTGCCTTACCTGACGGCGCGGGAAAACGTGGAACTGCCCATGATGCTCACTGGCGGCAGCGCCCGGCAGCGCAAAGAGCGCGCCCTGGAGCTGCTGGAGATGGTCAATTTGACTGACCGGGCCGATTTCCGCCCGGATCGGCTCTCTGGTGGACAGCAGCAGCGGGTGGCGCTGGCCATTGCCCTGGCCAACAATCCGCCGCTCTTGCTGGCAGATGAACCAACCGGCCAGGTTGATTCCGCTTCGGCCGACGAGATTTTTGCGGCGCTGCGTCGCATCAACCAGACGTATGGCACAACGATTGTGATTGTGACCCATGACCAGCGGGTGGCCAACAAGGTAGACCGGGTGGTGGCGATTCGCGACGGCCGTACCAGCTCGGAAATCCGGCGTGAAGTGGACCTGGCCAGCGGCGAACTGCAAGAAGAAGAGTGGGTAATCCTGGATCGGGCCGGCCGGTTGCAGCTGCCGCAACCGTACATCGAGAATCTGGAGATGAAAAACCGGGTGAAAGTGCGGCTAGAAGAAGCACATCTATCCGTCTGGCCAGAGGTGAACAAAGCGCTGGCTGCCGCCCAGGATGGCGGTCAAAACGGCGACGTGTGGCGGCCACCGCGCCTGGGTGAATCCGATCAGGACGAGGAAGTGATTGTCCGTCATCACCCGCTGGCGCGGCGGAAGACGGCCGTTTCCGTACAGCACCTCACCCGCATCTACAAAGTAGGCGCCGAGGATGTGATTGCCGTGCAAAACGTCAGCCTGAACATCCCCAGCGGCATCATGGCCACGGTGAAAGGGCCGTCTGGCAGCGGCAAGACGACGCTGCTCAACCACATTGCCGGGCTGGATGAGCCAACCGAGGGAGAGATTTTTATTGCGGGACGGCCGTTGGCCAAAATGAGCGAACGGGAGCGCATTAATCTGCGGCGCAACGAGATTGGCTTTGTCTTCCAGACGTTTGGCCTGCTGCCTTTTTTGAGCGCGCGCGAAAACATCGAAGCGCCGCTGCGGCTGGTGAAGGCCAGTGCGAAAGAACGCAAGCAGCGTGTGGATGAGGTGCTGGAACTGGTGAAGCTGTCAGCCCGAGCCAGCCACCGCACGTATGAACTATCCGGCGGTGAGCAACAGCGCATTGCCCTGGCGCGCGCGCTGGCCAACAAACCGTCGCTCATCCTGGCCGACGAGCCCACCGGCCAGCTGGATACGGCCACGGGCTACGCCATCATCGCCCTACTGCGCAGCATTGTGGAGCAGACCGGCGTCACCGTCCTCATCGCCAGCCACGACCCCAAAGTGATTGAGGCGGTGGATTTGGTGTACGTGTTGGAAGACGGCCGTTTGGTGGAGACGATTGAGCAGGTCGGCGGCAAGGTGCCTGCGTAAATCTTCTTTGTGACCAGTGTTGGTACCTGTATGCGCAACCATACCATATGCCAGATCGGTTCATGTGGAAGTCGAATAAAACATATCAGACACGGTCTTCAAAGACATCTCATTTCTCTACACAAGAACAAGTGAACTACAGCGTACTGCTGGCAATCATTCGAAAACCGAGCCCGTGCTCCGCTCCGTCGGGGCTATGTTTGTAGTAGTGTTCGAACACGCGAGCAAATCTAGGAGAGCTGTCATACGCCCCGCCGCACAATGCCCTGCACTGGTTTTTTTCATCCCGCCAACTATTTGTCCACTCCCATACATTGCCGCTCATGTCTACACAACCATAGGGACTGTCGCCAAAGGGGGAGTAGTAGCCAACAGGGGTGGTGCCATCAATACGAGCTTCATCAGTATTGCAATACGGTTTCCACTCATTGCCCCAGGGGTATTCACGGCCGTCTTGGCCACGTGCCGCTTTTTCCCACTGCTGCTCAGCAGGCAACTGTAACCCTGCCCACTTGGAATAGGCAGTTGCGTCATGCCAGGAAACATAAACAACCGGATGGTTTGCCAACTCTGCCGGATATTCTCCATTCTCCCAGTGATCTGGCGGTTTGTATCCTGTACTCTGCACAAATTTGGCGTAATGGGCGTTGGTTACGGGTGTTTTTGCCATCCAGAAGTCTGGCAAAAATTTCAGCTCTTTTTCCTCACCGTACAAAAACTCTCCGGCTGGAATCAATAACATTTCCAAACCACTTTTCTCGTGAATGAAGCTTTGTGGGTTGCCCGCAGGTTCTCCTTTTTGCGCTGTCGAGTTGCCATCTACAAATGTGGGCCAGGCCACATTGGGGCGATGGTCCATTGCTTCATTTAGCAATCTCGACAGCTCGCCGCGGCGCTGGAGATATTCGATGAGGCCGTGCATTTTGGTGGTTCGGGTGTCGCCGGGCAGGTCTTCATACTCCAGGTTCAGATCAAAACAAAGCACGCGCAGTTCGTCCAGGCTAAAGTGCTGGATGAGCAGCTTGCGTAGTTGGGTTAGTTTTTGACGGTTGGGGTCTGCAGAAGGCACGGTGTTTTTCCAAATAGTTTATTCAACAAAATCTTTTAGAATCTGTTCAATTTGCTGCAATAACTCAGGAACTTTGTTTTGGATCACATCCCAAACAATGTCATCATCGATGCCAAAATAGGCGTGAATCACAATGTCCCGCATACCTGCAATTTTACGCCATTCTACTTGCGGATATTTTTCGCGCACATCAGGCGGAATCTGCTTGGCAGCTTCACCAATTATTTCGATGTTGCGTAGGGTTGCATCGTAAACGATATCTGTCTGGAAAAACGCTTCGCGAGATACATCTTGGGTGTAGGTAAGCACCTTTTGACAGCTGACGCGAATGTCCTGCAAATAGATGACCGTGTCACGCGACATGAACACCCTCATGTTCAATTTTGGGCAAAATATGCGAACGTACCGCCCCGCGCGTTACCAAATCAACTGGCGCTTGCAAAATATCTTCCAGATACAGTTTGAGGTTCATGTATTGATCGAAAGTGGCAGGTTCAGAAAACGTCACCAACAAATCAATGTCGCTGCTGGGTTTTGCCGTTGAACGAGCGACTGAACCAAACAAGATCAGCGACTTCACCCCGTACATTTGCCGAAGGGTTTCATCCTCCGCCTTTAATTTTTGCATAATCAGTTCTTTGGACATGTCGGACATACCGGACATTTTAGCACAAAACGCCTTTGATTGGCGGAGGCGCTTCCTTCTTAATCTTAATGAGTCTTCACAAATTATTAGGCTGATTTCATTTGAAACCTCGGCCTGTCATTCCCGCGCAGGCGGGAATCCATTGGTCTTAGCATATTGACACCTCTGGATGCCTGCCTTCGCAGGCATGATAATTATGGGTGCTGGGGGGAAGCGTAAGTCGATTTCTGTGCAATATATTGACAAGATGTGCAAAAACCTGTACAATGCTGGCATGAATACACAAAAACCGCTCTCAAAAACTGTGCAAATCGTGAACATTGTGGCGTTTGCTGCGGTGTTGCTTATGAATGTTTTATCGAACCTGCTGCCGCTGAACGGCCGTACCGCTGGTGAAATCTCCGACGCCTTGCCCTCCTTCTTCACACCCGCCGGATACACCTTCTCCATCTGGAGCGTGATCTATCTGGCGCTGCTGGGCTTCATCATCTACCAGGCGCTGCCGGCCCAGCGTAATAACGCGCTGATTGGGAAAATCGGTTGGGGCTTTGTGGTGAGCAGCGTGGCCAATATTGCCTGGCTGTTTGCCTGGCATTACGGCTACTACGTGCTGTCCGTGGCGATTATGGCTAGCCTGCTGGTAACGCTGGTTGTCATTTATCGTCGATTGCAAATTGGCAAGCCAAATCCAAATTTATCTCTGGCTGATAAACTGCTGGTGCAGTTCCCATTTAGCATTTACCTGGGCTGGATCACGGTAGCAACGATTGCCAATACAGCCAGCGTGCTCAACTATGTGGGCTGGAACGGCTTTGGCATTGCCGAACCGACCTGGGCAGCGATTATGATGGGCGTGGCCGTAGTCTTAGCTGGCCTGCTGCTGTTCAACCGGCGCAATCTTTCTTATGCCGGCGTGCTCATTTGGGCGCTGTTTGGCATTCGCACCGCGCAGGCCGATGTGGCTGTGGTGGCCAATACGGCCGTCATCGCCGCCGCCCTCATTCTTATCCTGGCCCTGGTGGGCTACTGGCGTACCCGGCAGGTGTCGCCCACCACCACAGCTCGTACCAAGCCAGCCTAAAGGAACTTTGAACATGCAGTTACCAACCGTACAGGGATCTAATCTGGCCCGACAATCGCTCACGTTCCCCGACGAGTTCACCGGGGAGTTAAACCTGGTCTTTGTCGCCTTCCAGCAGTGGCAGCAGCGGGATGTGGACACCTGGGGTCCACCGGCCGAGTCGCTGCGGCAGCGCACCCCGGCATTCGAATATTACGAATTCCCCACTATTCAGAAGATGAACTTTCTGGCCCGCACCTTCATTAACGAAGGGATGCGGGCAGGAATTCCTAACGACGCCACCCGCCGTCGCACGATTACGCTGTACATTGATAAACGGCCGTTCAAGCAAACCCTCAACATTTCCACAGAAGATCAAATTTGGGTTTTCTTGTTTGACCGACAGGGGCATGTTTTGTGGCACACAAGCGGCCCGTTCACCCCGGAAAAAGGGCGTGCGTTGGAGACGGCAGTTTCCCAACAAAAACTCCCCGCCTGATTGCCACTAACCTAAACGGCAGCGGACTGATGCAGCTGCGGCACGTAGCCTTGCCCCAGTGCCGCCACGGTTGAGCGCGGTGTGAGCACCGTCACCGTCACCGACTCCGTCCCCGGTCGCGACTGCGGCGGCGCATAGCCAGACGGTGTCCAGGGCAGCAAAGCATTTGCCCACACCAGATACGGCCGTTCCTCCCATAAAATAAATGTACCGTTGGGGAGCGTGTTGAGAACGGCCGTAAACGTCCGCTTCTTTCTATCCTTGATGTAATACGCATCCGTCAGCCGCTCGGCGTGGAGCACCCCATCCAGCTCACCCGCCCTTACCGAATCGCCAAAACCAAGCTGCGGATTGCCCGCCAGCCAGGCATCGCGGAACGCCTCTGCCGCGGACCAGCGACATTCAAAGCAGGGCCGATGCCCGGCCGCCAGCGCCGTCGCCTCGTCTAAAAAGAACAGCTCGGTGTATTTGCCGGGCTGCATCAACTTGCGTCGCCGCCCTTTGAAGCTGAGCTGGCAAATAATCCAGGCTTTGTGGGCAAAAGGCTTCACAATTTCTTGTTTATCGTTGTGCAAAATGCCGCGATTGCCCATAAAGGTACCGCGGGCGTCGGTGGTCGTAAACTGGCCAGTGGGGGTCACTCGATTCTGTCGGGGCATCATTCCTCTTTCGTATAAACCTCGTTTTTTGCCGGAAACACGGCCATTTCCTCGTTCAATACTGTACACGCGTTCGTTTGCTGCCGCTACCGTATTGTAATTGTATTGGGAGGAAAATATGTCAGAACAAGAGAGTGAGAACAAGGATAAACAAGAAATACCGGAAAGCTTATTCAAGTGGGTGATTCGGTATGTGCTAATCCCCTTAACCGTTGCTGCCCTTGGTGGCTGGGTTGTGCTGGAAGCGGTCAACGTGGAGGTTGCTGCCCGGAACAACTCCGCTGAACACAACCATGACGATATTGTCGCCGACATTTTTGCCACGCTAACGGCCGTTGCACCCCAAACCCAAGCACCCAACAACACACCTGTCATTGAACCCACGCCTACGGAGAAGTCGAGCTCTGAGGACAAAGATCCGGCACCGACGGCGACACCGGCAATTGCGGCAGCCACCACACCGCCCTGTGGGCTGGTACCGGCCGGCTGGCAGCCTTACACAGTGCAGCCAGGCAACACGCTATTTTCATTGGCGCAGCAAACGGGCACAACCGTCGCGGCCATCCGCCAGGCCAACTGTTTATATGGCCAACTCGCTGCTTACAGCCAGATTTGGCTGCCAAACATAGTGGTGAGCAGACCGGAACCAACTGCAACCAACACCCCGACACACGCGCCAACGGTTCTGCGCCCAACAGCAACAGCCACGGCCACGATGACCGCCACGGCAACCGCCACAGAACCACCCCCGACGCCGCTGCCTGGGGACTTCGACAAAGGGTCCAATGGTTGAGTTTACAGGAACGGCCGTCTGGCTGGACGGCCGTTCTTTACCAATTAACTCAGCCTTCATTTCTCCACCCATGCTCCCCAAGAAGGCAAGTTGACCTCTTTCTGGATCATCATCGTTTACAACTTTACTTAAGTGTTAATGAGCATCAAATTGACAAGGAGAACTCTTATGGAAGCTAACAATAGTAGTCAGGCTAAAATATCTCTAAAAACCAGTGTGAGTTTAACTATTTTTGTTCTTTTCATCACCCTTATTCTGGTGATCGGATATTGGGCTTTTTGGGCTAATATTTCTCCCGCGTGGACAGGGTTCGGTAGCTACAACGAAGAACTAAATGGCCCAAGATCAAAAACCCTTTGGGATTGGATGGAACTACTCTTAGTTCCCGTAGGTTTGGCTTTAGCTGGCTACTGGTTTACCAAGGTCCAGAAAACCACAGAACTAGAGATAGCACTGAAAAATCAACGCCAACAGTCACTAGAAAGTTATCTTGATAGGATAAAAGAGCTGATCCTTGTTAGAGGCTTAGGGCCAAATGCATACCCAGAGGTCAACAAGTTGGCCACAACTTTGACACTGAACATATTAAGGGAGCTAAATGAAGAACGGAACAGACAGGTTGTTCAATTTTTGCAGGAGTCAGAATTGTTAGAGACGAGGTGGCGTGGAGTGATCAAACTAAGCAAAGCTGATCTTAGCAATATTGATCTAAACGGGGCCAATCTACTCAAGGTCAACTTGTTTAAAGCCATCCTATGTGATGCCAACCTAAGTGGAGCCAACCTAAACAATGCCGATCTGCGAGAAACCAAATTGGAGAGAGCAAACCTGAGAAAGGCAAAGCTATACCTTGCCGTAATGGAGCACGCTAAACTAGCTGGGGCAGACCTGCGTGAAGCCAACTTGAGAGATGTCGATCTGACTTTTGCGAAATTGCCTAATGCTAACCTGCGTTACGCTATCTTGCGTCGTGCCAAGTTGCCCAAGACCGACTTAAGTGCGGCCAAGTTGAAAGGAGCTGATCTAAGCCATGCAAACTTATTTAATGCAAACTTGGAGCAAGCCAATCTGTTCAAGGCCAATCTGAAACACGCTAACCTGACGCAAGCAAACCTTTTCAAGACAAACCTGAGCCGTGCCATCTATAACAATAAGACCCGGTGGCCCGACGACTTCGATCCGGTGGCAGCCGGCGCAATACGAGATGAGGCATAAAAAAATAAGGCAGTTAAGTGACAGGACAATTGAGGGCCAAAGCAGAATAAACTGAATGCGCTATCAAATTCCATAACAATCACAGCAAGTAGCCGAAATTCTTGGATTAATGTTGTTCCTTTAAATAGCCGAAAGAAACCGACCGTTCCTCACTATTCAATCTTGCAACCCAACAGCATTTATATAATCAAAAGATTGATGCCGGAAGTAGGTATTGTACAGCTCGGCATAGTGGCCGCTGTCGGCCATGAGGCTGTCGTGGGTGCCTTCTTCGATGATACGGCCGTTTCCCATCACAATGATCCGGTCGGCATTTTTTACCGTGCTCAGCCGGTGGGCAATGACAATCGCGGTGCGTTCGCGCATCACCACATCCAGCCCCTCCTGAATTTGCGTTTCGGTGAAAGGGTCTACGCTGGCAGTCGCCTCATCCAAAATGAAAATTGCCGGATTTTTGAGCAGCACACGGGCCATTGCCACCAGCTGCCGCTGCCCCATCGAGAGGTTGCTGCCTCTTTCTCCCACGTCGGTATCCAGGCCATTGCCCAGCCCATGCAGCCATTCGCCATTACTGATGCGGTTGGCGGCCGTCAGCACCTCCGTATCATCGGCATCGGGACGGCCGTAGCGAATATTGTCGCGAATGGTGCCGGAAAAGAGGAACGGTTCCTGTGGCACCAGGCCGATTTGTCGCCGGTAGCTACCCAAATCGAGCGTGCGAATATCGTGGCCGTCCACCAGGATACGGCCGTCCTGAAATTCATAAAAGCGGTTGATTAGCTTGGCGATGGAGCTTTTGCCCGCGCCAGTGTGCCCCACCAGCGCCACCGTCTCCCCTGGTGCAATGGTTAGTGAAAAGTCCGGCAGCACCGTTTCTTTATCCGTGTAGCTGAACTGCACATTTTCAAAGCGAATCTCGCCGCGTAAAGCAGCATTCAGCTCCTGAGAAGCCGTTTGCTTCACTTTTGGCTCCAGGTCAATCAGAGCAAACACTCGTTCAGCGGCAGACAGGCCATCCTGGAACTGGCTCCAGAAAGAGGCGATACTGGTCATGGGGAACCAATAAAAGCCAACTGCCTGCATGTACAAATACCAATCCCCCGGCGACAAGCCGGCTAATCCGCCCAGAAACGTCTGTGGCAGTGTTGCCAATCCGCCCGTGTAAACGAGAACGGCCGTACCCACTCCGGAAGCCATCACCATGATGGGGAAAATCGACATTAGCACCAAGCCGCGCCGCAAACCAACCCCGTAGCCTTGCTTGTTGTTGGTATGAAACGTTTCGTAAATGGCCCCTTCCTGGCGGAATCCTTTAGCCACAATGATGCCGCTCACTGACTCTTGAATCTGGGCATTAATTTTGGCCGTCACCCGGCGCGCATCCTGCGTCACGCGGCGGGCAATGCTGCGGAAACTCAAAGCGATAACCACTGCCAGCGGCGTCATGCCAATGAGAATCAGCGTCAGCCAGACGTTAATGCTAAACAGCCAGCCTGTTAGGATGAGCACCAGCAGCACCTGGCTGAGCAAATTGAGCGACAAATCGACGACGGCGGCAAAATCTTGCGTGTCTGACGTCACCCGGCTTACCATTTTGCCCGACGGATGCTCATCATAAAAAGACAAATCGTGATTGATGGTGGCAGCAAACACGTCTTCACGCAGCTGCAACACAACGTTGCCCACAATTCGCGCCGAAAAGTATTGGCGAATAAAGTTAAACACCCAGGCCGATGCTCCCATCAGCGAGACGCCACCAGCCAGCAGGAGCATCGTCCGCGTGGCGGGATCAGCCGCAATCAAATCAATGGCTTTGGCAATGATGATGGGCCCGGCTGTGCCCGCTACCGAATTCAGCGTAATCATCACCGCCACCAGCATCATCTGCCGCGAATACGGCCGAAAATACCCCACAATCCGCGCCAACAGCTCCCGATCTGAATAACTGCGATCGTAATCCTCAGTGTCTAAACCATCTAAAATAAAACCCATAACAACCTTTTCTGGCCACAGAGGGCACAGAGGAGAAAGAGAATTTCTTTAGAGAGAAATTCTCTTAACGCCATCCACCAGTTTTTTCCTGTTGAAATTGATCAACAGACCGCGCTTTAAACCAGTCGCTTTAAGATACGACATCAACTGAGCCACGGCCAAATCAGGGACTTTTTCTACAGCTTTCAACTCCAAAACTGCTTCTTTTTCTACCAGCAAATCAATCCGTTGACCTTTGATGACATGCCCTTTGTAAACTACATCAATGCACACCTGCGTTCTACCGCCATGCCACGCATCTCCAACTCCAGACAAAGTGCCTCTTCATAAATTGATTCCAGTAACCCTGGCCCAAGCAATTTATGCACCTCAATCGCCGCCCCAATAATCTCCCTTGTCAATGGATCACTCATTTCGTCTAAAAACCTTCGCTTATGCTCTTGAAAAATCTCTCAAATCTCTGTGTCCTCTGTGGCTAATCAATCATATCGGGCGAAGATGCGCTGGTAGGCCGAGCTGCTGGCCAGCAGCTCTTCGTGGGTGCCGTGGTCGGTGAGACGGCCGTTGCTTAACACTAAAATCTTGTCCGCCCAGCGAATTTGCGACAGGCGGTGGGTGATGAGAAACGTGGTGCGCTGCCGGCTAATGCGCCGCATCGCCTGCTGAATCTGGTCTTCCGTGGCGCTGTCGATGGCGCTGGTGCTGTCGTCCAAAATGAGGATGCGTGGATTGGTGAGGAAGGCGCGGGCAATGGCAATGCGCTGCCGCTGCCCCCCAGAGAGCGTCACGCCGCGCTCGCCTACGTCCGTATCATAGCCTTCGCTAAAGCTCTGGATAAAGTCGTGGGCCTGGGCCTCTTTGGCGGCCTGCTCAATATCGGCCTGGGTAGCATTGGGCACGCCAAAAGCGATGTTTTCCGCCAGGGTGCGTGAAAAGAGGAAGACATCTTGCTCAATCGTAGAGATTTGGGAGCGCAGCGATTCTAGGCTCCAGTCGCGCACGTCACGGCCGTCGATGAGAATACGGCCGTTCCCTGCGTCAAAAATCCGATTAATCAACCGGGTCAATGTCGTCTTGCCCGAGCCGGTTTGTCCCACAATCGCCACTGTCTGCCCTGGCTCTACCGAAAAACTGATATCCGCCAGCACCGGCTCGCCATTGTAGCCAAAGCTTACATCTTCAAATGTCACTTGCCCCTGGATGGCTGCCTGGTAACCGGCTTCATTTTCATCCAGGTCCGTCTCGTCGTTGATCATCTCTAAAATGCGGCGGGCGCTGGCCACGCCCAACTGCACCAGGTTAAACGAAAAAATGGAAATAAACGTGGGGAAGCGCAAGATGCCAAACAAGCCCATAAACGTCACCACTTCGCCCAGCGTCAGCGTACCGGCGCGCCACAGCCACATCGCGTGGAAAAAACCGCCGCCCAGGCAAATACTAAACACCAGCAGCGGCAAATAGCGTGCTTGAATAACCCCCTGCTGCACAAAATAATCACGGTAAAGGCCCGCATTAGTCACAAAATTATAGATTTCCTGCCGCTCCTGGGCGTTCCCCTTCACCACCTCAATACCGCCAATGGATTCAGCCAACCCGGCATTCATTGTGCCAAACTGCTCACGCATGGAGAGGCTCACAGGGTTTAGCTGCTGGGCATAATCCCACACCGTGATGGTAAACAGCACCAGGAAGATGGCCGGCACCAACAGCAGTTCCAGCCGCAGCGTAGCCATGAGCGCAATAGGGGCCACAATGCCCATAAAGCCATCTATCAGCAGCATGATGCCCGGGCTAAACATGATATTGAGCGCCCGTACGTCATTGGTGGCCCGGGCCATGATGTCGCCAATACGCTGCCGCCCATGAAAGGTCTGGCTTTTGCCCAGCAAGCTTACATACAGTTCATCACGCGTGTTGCGTTCAATAAGTTGGGCAATGAATTCATTGGCATAATTACGCATGATGCCCAGAACACTTTGCGTGGCGACCGTGCCAAAAACCGCCAAAGAGAGAGCGAAGAGTGCGGCCGTTTCCCAATTAGGCGCACTAATCAAATCAAACGACCGGCCAATAAATACCTGAACGTAGCTGGCAGCAAGATTATTGATAATGGCCGCCACAATAACCAACAGCGGCAGCCATGGATAGCGCAGCACGTGAGACAGTATCCAGCGCACTGGCCCGCTCCGCTTGTAATCATACTCATTTTCAACGCGAAACTCTTTTTTACTCAAGGCAACCTCTTTTGTCTTGCTTGCCAACGCAGGTTCTTGCACAAATGCGCCCATTATAGCAACATTAGAACAATTGTGCGCCTGCAAAAATGCCGGCTAATTCGTAGCAGCCCTTATTGGACAAAATAAACAGGATAAAGATCACTTTTTTTTAGTACTATTGTCGTTTTTCCTCTGGAGAATGATTTGTTATCATGCTATAGACTATTTGACCGGAGTCTGATGTGGGGGCCAATCTTTCGGAGCCAAAGCATCTAAATCTCCTCATCCTTGCAACCTAACCTGAGTTATAAAACTGAAATCCAACGGCCGTTCTGCGGTTTGAGGAACCGTATTGGTATTTTCAACCATATTTCTGCAAGGCTGTACTTAGGATCCATTTGATTTACTGAGCAGTTATCTTTTGGACGGAGGTTTTTTATGCAGACACAACCCGATAGGGAGAAACGGCCGTACGGGCGTTCAACCCTAATTCCTTTTACTACTCAATCGCCCATCCTGGCCCGATTACAAGGTGTGCTTCCCCAATTAGGCAAAGGGGGAGGCCGTATTAGCGCTTCTGTCTATGACACAGCGCAGGTGCTCCGCGCTTACCCGCCGGCAAACGGGGTAACACCTGGCCTGGAATGGCTTAAAAAGCAGCAGCAGGCCGATGGCGGCTGGGGCAGTCCGGCCGCACCTTTGTATCGCCGCATCTCCACCATTGCCGCTGTCCTTACCCTGCACCAATATGCCGACATCATCGACGCCACCGAAAATATTGAGGCCGGTCTGGACCATCTTCATGTTCAACGAGAGCTGTGGGCCTACACGGTGCCAGACAGCCTGCCTGTTGGGGCAGAGTTGATTTACCCTTACCTCATCGACGAAGCCGCCCGGCTCAATTTAGAGCTGCCGCGTCAGGGGAACACGGCGCTGGTAGGCCAGGGACGCAAAAAGCTACAATATATTGCCCATATAAAACCAGAAGCCGGTTCGCCGCCCATGCACTCCTGGGAAGCGTGGGGCAAAGAGCCAGAGCCTGCTTATCTGGATGGGGCAGGCAGCATTGGGCACAGTCCGGCAGCAACGGCCGTTTGGCTGTCGCGCCTGGCCAGAAATGAAGAAACGGAAGCGCTGCGGCGACAGGCCGAAATGTACCTCAATCGGGCATCTGGCGTTACCGGGTTTAATATTCCTGGCGTTGTGCCTGGCATCTGGCCCATGGACCGCTTTGAGTTGGCCTTTGGTCTCTATCCACTGTTGGTAGCCGATTTGCTAGATAAGGAAGAGCTGCAAGCGGTGCTGCAACCGCAGCTAGACATGCTGGGCTTTGCCTTAACAAGACAGGGCATTGGCTTAAGCGATCATTTTTATCAGGATGGGGATGATACGGCCGCCGCGTTGGCCATTTTGCATACCGCTGGCTATGTGGTTGACCCCTCTGTCTTAGACCGTTTCCAGGGGAATGGCGTCTATTACGCGTTTGCTGGTGAAATTCAGCTGTCCATCTCATTGACGGCCCGAGCCGTTCACGCCCTACGTCTGTTTGGCCAACGAGATGAGACCGCAGTGCAGTACTTGCTAGACATGCAGGGTGAAAACGGCCGTTGGCAAGACGACAAATGGCATATCTCTTGGCTGTACAACACGCTGCATCTGGTGTTGGCATTGGCGGCAGAACCTTTGGGGTATACGGCCGTTATGCGTGCCCAAGAAGACCTCATCCAAAGCCAGCACAGCAATGGCGGCTGGGGCGTCACCGGTGAAGCAACACCTTCAGAAACGGCTTATGGGTTGCTAACCCTTTACACATTGCACAAAGAACAGCTGCTAACCGATTCTGGTCGCCATGCCTTCAGGAAAGGGCAACTGTTCTTGAAAAATTACGTGGACCAGCCTACGCTGGATCGTACCTCGCTTTGGATTGAAAAAGAGCTGTATGCGCCACCACGCATCGAAACGATGTTTGAGCTAAGTGCCCTGCTCGTCTCTATTGATTGATCTATCAACCCGTAGCCGCGCTTTCTTAGCGTGAACACATTATGGACACAGTGAGAAACTGCGGCTGCGGGCCAATCTTAACCTCTCCTCCCACACCTCTTTCTCAACTCATGCTAAGGTTAGGCCATGCCAACCACCCACGATTTACAACACCAGCTGCGCAGCCTAAAAAACAAGTTACACTAAATGTAACCTTTTAGTGACCTTTCCGTCCAAAGAAGATATGAACCTGCAACCCCTTTATGCCGATGATGCGGCTCTGCTGCTGGCCGCATTGCGCAAGCGCGAACCTGAAGCATTTACCTATCTGTTTGAGCAATACTCAGACAAGGTTTACCGGTTAGCTGTCAGCCTGCTCAAAGATGAGGTTAGCGCAGAAGGCGTGGTGCAAGATACGTTTTTGCGGCTGATCGAGCGGCTGGATCAATTTGAAGGGCGCTCCCATTTGGGTACCTGGCTCTACCGCATCGCCTATAATTTAAGTGTGGATCGGCTGCGCAAAAGGAACCCGGACTTGGTACTGGAGGATGAGCCGGAAGACGGCCGTTTGCCCATTCCGGTTCATTTAATCGATTGGACACAATGGCCTGAACAAATGCTCACCGATGCCGAAGTGACGGCCGAATTGGATAAAGCCATTGCGGCCTTGCCAGAAAAATTTCGTGTCGTGTTTGTGCTGCGTGAGATTGAAGGGCTGTCTACTCAAGAAACTGCCGCCATTACCGCCCTGACAATCAGCGCTACCAAAGTTCGTCTGCACCGGGCTCGCCTCTTCTTGCGCGAGCAGTTAACCCAGTCGCTGCTGGCGATTGGCTCTGAGAAAGAAACAAATGAAATGTGAAGAATTACTCCAATATCTTTCTGACTACATCGATCATGAGCTGGACGAAGCGCTGACGGCTGAAGCACAGGAGCACCTGGCCACCTGCCAAAACTGCCGCGTGGTGCTAGACAGCACTCAGCAAACCATCTTTCTGTTTCGCGAGCAAGGCAGGCGCACCATTCCCGCCCAAAGTCGAACGCGCCTGTTTAATCAGTTGCAAGATGCTTTCTTAAAATCCAAAATTTCCTGATCGATTTTGTAACCTTTCCTGATTTTGTCCGTCTAAAAAGCATAAAGACAAGTTGAAAACAGCAATACCTTACAAATCACAACCTATTGTTTTTCGGAGGACTATCATGAAACAAAATATGGGAAGCACCGATCGGATTATTCGCGTTGTTTTGGCAGTTGTCGTCGCCGTTTTATACTTCACCAACCTCATTTCGGGAACGGCGGCAATTATCCTGGGCATCTTGGCCATTGTCTTTTTGCTCACCAGCGTGGTTGGTTTTTGCCCACTCTACGCCCCTTTCAAATTCTCCACGATGGCCCAAAAGTAATCTGTAAATATTTTCCCAGAAACAACCAAACATGATTCGGAAAATAGTTTCCGGGAAAATGAAGAGGAGCGGCTGCGGCCGCTCCTTTTTTGTTGCCCAAGCGCAACCGTATTACTTACAATAAAAAGCCCAATGTCAATTTCTACACACCGGGCTTTTCTGTTGGTCTCTTAACAAACCTTGAAAGGTCTTCAAAACGAGCCTGAAATCAAGCTAATTTTGCACTGCAAAGAACCGCTTTTTCTAAGTTCTCGTGCAGACCTGTCAGGTTTTTTAGCAAAAGATCACTTCACAATACTGCTCGAAAGGACGCTGTTATCGGCATCAAACGTGTAGCCGCTCTGGCTCACATTGGTAACTGTGAGCGTATAGGTGCCGGGGCCGTTGTCACCCAGGTTAAAGCGTGCGGTCCCCCGGCCAGACACGGCCACGCTGTCCGCAATGGTCGTGCCGTCAGGCAAGGTCCAGAAAACATTAACTGTTGCGCCTACCAGCGTATCGCCATTTTCATCCGCTACAGTTACCATGCCAACCAAGGAGCCGATGCCGCGTACTGTCAAGCTGATATTGGAAACGCGGGCGCAGTTGCTGCTGCAACCAGCGCCAGGGTCCGTAACGGTAATGGTAACTGTGTCAGTGGCAGTTGCCCCTTCGTTGTCCGTGACGGTAAGCGTAGCCACATAAGTGCCGGCAGCCGTGTAGGTATTGAGTGCAGTTGCGCCGGTGGCGCTATTGCCGTCACTAAAGTCCCAGGCATAGCTAATAATCATACCATCGTTGTCCGTAGAACTTGACCCATTGAAGAAGACCATCAGTGGTGCTTCACCATTGGTTACGTCTGCTGTGGCAACGGCCGTTGGCGGTTGGTTCGTGGACGTATCACCGACCAAAATCGTTATCGTGTCGGTCCCCGTTGCGCCCTCATCGTCTGTCACTGTTAATGTGGCCGTGTACGTACCGTCGCTATTAAAGCGCAGGCGCGGATTTTCTCGGTTTGTGGTACGGCCGTTACTGAACTCCCAGAAGTAATCAACAATCGTGCCGTCCGGGTCAAACGATCCGGCCGAGCTGAACACCACCACCAGCGGCGCAGGTCCAGAAGTGGGATCGGCATTGATGATTGCAACTGGCGGCTGATTACCACCTGTGCCGCCGTCTGTCACGGTGATGACAAGCGTGTCGCTGCCGGTGGCCCCATCATCATCCGTTACGGTAAGGTTGACGGTGTACACACCGGGCGTTTCATATACTTTGATGGCCGGATGCGGCAGCGTAGAAGTTGTGCCATCGCCAAAGTCCCACAGCCAGCCGGTGATAAAGCCATCGGGATCGCTGGAGTTGGCCGAGCTGAAGAACGGATTAAACGGGGCATCGCCGGTATCTACATTCACCTCGGCAACGGCCGTTGGTGGCTGGTTCGGCGGTTCAGCACCTACATTGATAACCAGGCTAGCCTGGCCAGAGCCGCCACGGCCGTCAAACACCGTTACCGTGACGGTATACGTACCTTCTGCCGTGAATGTATGGAAAGCAGGCGAACCAAAGTTGGGGAACCCGCCATCGCCAAAGTCCCATTCAATGTTGCCAATGGAACCATCTGGGTCATAAGAACCAGCTGCGCTAAACTCTACGCTCAACGGCGCCGGCCCGGAAGTAACATCAGCCGAGATGAAAGCCACCGGGTTGATATTTAGCGCCTGGGCCGCAATGGCCACAGCGTTACTGGTGGTTGCCCCCTGATTGTCTGTCACCGTCAAGATCGCCACGTAATCTCCAGGGGTGGTGTAAGTATGGCTGGGATTGGCAGCGGTAGAGCCTGTGCCGTCGCCAAAGTCCCAGGCATAGGAAACAATGGTGCCGTCGGGGTCCGTGCTGCCAGTCGAATTGAAGTTGACAGTGAAAGGCACATCACCACCCAATACATCAGCATTGGCGACAGCTACCGGCCACTGGTTACCACCCAGACCAAACTGCTGGTAGCCTGCCCGGTACGCCGCCTGGGCGTTTTGGAAGATGGAACCGGAGAACATGCTCACGCCATTGGCGCCAACAACATGCGGATTTGCTTCTGACAGCGGCGAATTGGAGAAGATGAACCCTTGCGGGTCAATGACAACGCCCGTTTCGCTAATACGCATGCCGTACAAATCACTGCGTGCATCCAGCTGATCCAGTGTGAGCGGGGCAAAGCGGTTACGCTGCTCATTGTAGGCCATAACAAACTGCGTACCGTCCCAGGTGAGATGCGGTCGGTATTGGTTGCCTTGCCACGGCGTCAGGTTTTGGGCAGGCTGGATGGTGCCATCGCTGTTGACCAATACACCAATCAGATCGGTTTCTACGCCAGAGGTGACCTCAGCCGACTGCACAACCAAAGCTGTATCGTCGCTAGCGGCGGTGGCTACTTGGAACATTGAATTTCCGCCTGTGCTGGAGTAAAAGCCATAAACTTGGAACTCCGGTTCGACGCTGCCATCGGCGTTGATGAACACACCGCGCGTTTCGGCAATGGGATCGTCGTGGGTAAAGTTACGTTGGTATGCCAGGAACCAGCGATTGCCCATCGTATCCAGCGCCACAGAGCGGGCATGGTTAAAGCCAACCAGGAATGGTGTGGTATCTAACACGGTACCGGTGCTGCCATCCAGCCGGGCAGCATAGACATTGATAATCTGAGGGGTAAAGCCAAATTGGCGACCAGCAATAAGGTACGTAGTGCCAATGGCCGACACATCGGTTGCGCCAAAGCCAGGCATGACGGCAATGGGGCTGGCATCAACCAGGGTGCCATCTTGCAAGAGACGCTGAGCGTAGATAGTGCCCTCTTGCCCCCAAGTGATGACGTAATTGTTACCGTTCCAGGCCACTGACGGTGTACCGGGGCCTGTTTGGTAGGTCCCGGAAGCCAGCAAAACTGGTTCCGCAGTGAGGGGATTGCCGTTAGCATCCAGCGGTTGGGCCATCAAGCGGTAGGCGCTGCCGGTGTCGCTGCGGTAAGAAACCATGTAGCCACTACTGCCAACGGCCGTATCCACAAACACCTGCGCCGGGGCACCCAGAGAAAGCGGCACCTGCGGGCCGGCCACGTTGGCAGCAGAGATGTTAACTGTGAACACATCGTATTCATTGTTGGCAAATTCACTGCGCACCATTTGCAGACTGCCGTTGTTGGTAACGGCCGTTGCCCCCAACGTCACGCCAGGCACGGCCACCCCGCCGGGGTCCAGCACCTGTCCGGCCGCGCTCACGCGAGCCACATACACCGTATTGCTGATAGACCAGCCCACGCGCCAGTTGGTGCCGTCCCAGCCCAACACCGGCCGGGAGACACCCTGCTGTGTCGCCAGGGAAATATTGTCGCCAGTACCATCCAACAAGTTGCCGTTGAGATCAATACGTGAACCCAAAACGGCCGAACTGAAATCGGGGAGCTGCTGGGGCCAGGCGGCATAGAAGCCGGTGTCGTTGGCAGCCAGGGCCTCGACAAAGGCACCATCCAGCAGCGTAAAGAGGCCGCCACCCAAAACGTTGAAATTGCTGTCGAAGCGCACGGCACCGGTTGTATCCTGCTCATTGAAGGTGAGCAGGCAAACGCCGCTGGTGCATGCCAATTCCAGGTTAAAGCGCATGTAGAAAGTTTGAGGGACAAGGATGGTGCCGGGCTGCTGCAACTGCCCATCGGCGGTGAGCTTTACAACGTAGATGTCATCGTTCTGGTACACGATAAACCAATCTGTGCCGTCGCTGGAAACATTCCAAATGGCACCAGAGGTCGGTGTATTAAACAGAATGATGGGTTCTTCATCAAGCAATTGCCCAGAAGATGATATGCGCACGGCCGCCAGGGATTGTTCATAAAAGAAGCCGGTGCCGCCCAGCATATAAGTTTGGAATACCACCAGCCAGTTGGTGCCATTCCAAAAGATTCGGGGTACAGACTGGCTGCCTTTTGCCTGAGCAATAGCAAAGGGCAGCGAACTAAGCGGGTTGCCGCTGGCATCCAGCAAGATGCCGTAGATGTCGCTGGCGGTTTCAAACTCTAGAAACGCTCCGCCGGCGGCTCGCGCGCGCTGGTCTGCCCAGGCAACCAACGTCACGCCATCGCCATGAGAAATGGCAGGGGTGACCTGATCATCTGCTGCCAGGGCAACGACCGTATCACCGGGCACAAACTGCGTAGGTGTAACAGCGGCAACGGCCGTGCCGCTCAATACAATCATCATGACCGTAAACAAAAACAGGCCGACCTTAAGGATAGGTTTTTTTTTCTGCATCGTTACCTCCAAAATGGGACAAAAGATTCAATTATCTGGGTGTGCAAAGACCTAAGTCCACAAAGGACACACCTGTGAGTCCTTCCCAGTGTAAAAACCTGCTTCGCAAAACTCAGTGACTAAAGTCACCCTCAGTTTGGGCTATTTGCTGCAGGATGGTTTCTTTTAAGACAAAAATCTTGCCTCGCTCTACGGCCACGGCGCCCTGTTCCTTGAAATCGTTGAGTAACCGGCTGATCACTTCCCGCACGCTGCCCAACTCATCCGCCAGCTGCTGATGTGTGGTGTGCAGTGCCGGTCCGCGGCGCAGCAGAATTGCAGCCAAACGTTGATCCAGCTTTTGAAAAGTCACCTGTTCAATGAGCTGAATCAATTGGGCTAAACGTTCGCCAAAAAATTTAAAAACAT
>PABI01000110.1 GCA_002699125.1 Anaerolineaceae bacterium | reverse complement strand
CTGATGTGTTTTGTACAGCTTGCCAGAGATTGTTTTTAGGTCAAAGGGCTGGCCCCTTTGATATTCATATTATACGAGGAGATTTATCATGCGTTTATTAAATACAATTTTAGCCTTGGCCGTTGTCATCCTTCTTGGAGCTGGTTTATTTATTGGGTGGCGCGCCTACTCAAATTGTGAGGCATCAGGACAAGGCAGCCTGAGTGGCTGCCTTCTGAGTAATCTGAACCCCCTTGAAGATTTAAGCTATCCCAGGGGCGTAGGAACGCCACTGACCTGCGCCGCAAACGAAGAATATGATGCCGGGCTGTGTTACCCGCCTTGTGAAGCAGGCTTCTTTGGCGTGGGTCCGGTATGCTGGGAAATCTGCCCCGATGAGTACACCGATGATGGGGCCACCTGTCGCAAAGATGCCCATATTTTTGGTAAAGAGTCGTACGGCCGTGGCGTCGGCACCATCCCTTCAGATGTTCTGGCAGCCACCTGCGGCGATAATCAAGAACTCGATGCTGGGCTTTGCTACGAACCATGCCAATCTGGCTATACGGGTGTAGGTCCTGTCTGTTGGGAAACATCCTGCCCGGAAGGGTACGCCGATGATGGGGCTACCTGCCGCCGTGATGTTCACATCTTTTCTAAGGATTCATACGGCCGTGGCGTGGGCACCATTCCGACCGATATTTTTGCCGGAACCTGCTCCGGCGACCAGGAATATGATGCCGGCCTGTGCTACCCACCCTGCGACAGCGGCTATGACGGCGTTGGCCCTGTGTGCTGGCGTTACTGCCCCAGCGATTACACCGATGATGGCGTCACCTGCCGCCGCGATGCGCACATCGTGGGCAAAGATTCATACGGCCGTGGCGTGGGTACCATTCCCCCAGAATTTTCCGCCGGAAGCTGCGGCGCCAATGAGGAGCTGGACGCCGGTTTGTGCTACCAAACGTGCGACGCAGGCTATACTGGCGTGGGACCCGTCTGCTGGGAAAGCTCCTGCCCCGAAGGCTACACCGATGATGGCGCTACCTGCCGTTTAGATGTACATATTATTGGCAAAGAATCATACGGCCGTGGCGTGGGCGTGCCCATTTACACCTGTGCCGCCGGCATGGAAGAAGACGCCGGACTGTGCTATACCCCCTGCGAAGATGGCTACTCCGGCGTTGGCCCCGTTTGCTGGAAAGATTAGACACGCAGCAAAGGACTGGCACTCCTAGACATGGCACTTCTCTGGCTAATTGAGTTAAGGAGTGCCAGTCCTAAACTTGTTGCGCAGCCTTTCTTTGCAGACTCATCTCTCCTGAGCGGCCAGATGGTCCTGAAGAAATTGGTGGACAAATATGTAACCACTGCCCACGCGATGAAGTAAAACGTGCCTGGCCGACTGGTTTAAGAACAACGTGAACCGGCGTGGAATCTGATCGGAAGCGCGCAGCAGCAGCCGCAAGCAAACGTGGCTGATCACGTTAAAACCGCCAAAAGCCAGGCCAGCAATCAAGGCGGCGATGATGCCGGCATACACACCAAACAGGCCACCCATTGGCACATCCCACCATTGCAGAATCAGTCGTTCCAAGAATGTGACCAGTGCCAGAAAGAGGCCAATTGCCCCGCCCCAAACCAACCCGTTTTTACCAGAAAGCCAGATGCCCTGGTTGGGCCGGGCTTTGGTTTCTACATAGCGATTATTCAAACCAAAAAGCAAAACCACCAGCAAGGCAATGGGCATACCCAACAAAATAACGCCTTGCAGCAAAGAGACACCCGTCCCCATCAGCCGCCATATCACCAAGCCAAACACACCGCCGATAACGAGCGCAGGAAGGATACCCCGCAGGCTGGCCTGCCAGGACCAGCGTAACGCCTCAACGGTGCCAATATCATTCTCGTAACTTTGTCCAAAGGCAAAGTGAGACAGCAGCACAAAGAAAAAAGGCTCGGCAGTCGTTTGCAGGATGAACATTTGCGTTTCTTCGCCAAACAGCCACAGCTGCACCGCCACGACGAGCGCAACGGCCGTAGCCATCACTGCCTTACGCGGCCAATCCCACTGGGAAATTTGCAGGCCCGTCCCCTTCTGGCTGCGCCTTTCAAAGAAAAAGATATCAATACCACCCACAACGAAACCGTAAAAAAGATTAAAGCCAAGCGAAGCTATCAAATCAATCCAGACAATGTTGACGTCTAGCCGGGCGGCCATTAAGAGAGAAGAATTTGAGTGCGCCGCGACGCCAATTTGGGGTGCCGTCAGGCCGATCACCCACAAAATCAAGCCAATAAACCCACCCAGCAGCATCCGCGTCAGGATGAGATAGCTCCAGCGATACGGCCGTCCTGACAGCCAGCTCGGTTGCAGCGATTCCAGCAAAAAAACCGATTGTCCCTGCTCGCTCATTTTTTGGGCCAGCCACACCAGCCAGCTGCGGGCCTGCTGCCAATGAAAGGGGGACGTAGCTGCCAGCTCACGGACCATCTGCTGCACATAGTTGTGAAAAATGGTGTCCAACAGCACCTCTTTGCGCTGGGCATCTGGGGCCGCGAGCGTTTCTGTGCGCAGCGAGGCGCTGCTGTCTTCCTGGCGAAACGCCCGGCTCATCACCTGAAGCATCAGCGGCGAACGCACAATCTCTTGCAGCATGGCATCTTCGCGGATGACCCCATGCAGCCCCGTCACTTGTTCGCCGATGCCGTCCAGGTAGCTGTCAGTCTGGTCAACCGTGAGCGGCTTGAGCACCACGGCACCATTCAGCTTAACTGGCAGATCGATAGCTTGATACACTCGCGTTCGGCAGCAGAGCGCTACCGGGATCAGTCCATACGCCTGGCGAAAGTTGTTAATCGCCCGCACGCACTCCGCCTGCTTGCTGCCAACAACTTCATCCAGCCCGTCGAGCAGCAGTAAAAGCTGGTTGGCCTCGACCCAGGCCTGCCCCATCGCTTTGGGAATTAGATATTTTTCATTCAGCTCATCCACCAGCCAGCGATCGAGCGGCTGTGATTTTTTAGCCCAGGAAGACAAATTGAACACAACCGGAATAGGCATCTGCACGTCCTGCCTGGCTTGCGCCAGCAGGTGGCTGGCCAGCTTGAGCAGCATTACCGTTTTGCCAGAGCCGGGTTCACCAAGAATGAGCAGGGAACGGCCGTACCTGGCAAAAACCGCTTCAATCGGCTGCGTCAACGGTGCCGACATCTGCGGCTGCCGCACAATTCCTTCCCAGGGATTGGCCACCGCATCCGGCATCGTCTCCAGGCCGATTTCGATTAAAGTGCCTTCATTAAGCGTCTGGCGCAAAACTCCTTCCACCCAAAATTGCTGCACCTTGTTCAGCAACACAAGCTGCGCCTGCCGCTCCTCAGCCTGAGGCACAGAAGCTGCACGTTGACTGGTGGGCTGCGCGGTGGCCGAGGCAAGGCTGGAATACAACACCGATGGGGATGCTGGGTTTGCTGGTTCAACCGGCGTGCCGTTGAGCATGGCTTCCACCACAGCCCCCCCCTGCCGTACCGACGCAAAACGTTGATTTTTGTCCTTGTGCAGCATCTGCGCCAGCAGGTCAGTCAGCGGGGGCGGTAAATCGTGGCGAACGGCACGAATGTCGGGCGTGGGTTCTTGCAGGATGGCCATGAGGGTGGCAGCGGAGGTGGGTTTGGCAAACGGCCGTTCCCCCGCCAACATTTCATACAGCAGCAAGCCAAACGCCCAAATGTCCGATCGCTCGTCCAGCGGCTCGCCCCGGCACGCCTCCGGGCTCAGGTAAGCCACCGACCCCAGCACCCCGCCATGCTGCGTCAGAGTCGATTCTTCACCCAAGCGGGCAATGCCAAAATCGGTAAGCTTGGGACGGCCGTTCCCATCCAGCAGCACGTTAGCCGGCTTAATGTCCCGATGCAAAATGTTCAGCCGGTGGGCGCGGGCCAGCGCGTCGCTCAAATCCAGGGCGATAGACAACACATCGTTGAGAGGAGGTTGAGGCGTGTCGTGTAAAAAGCCGAGCAGGTCCCCGCCCTCAACCAGTTCCATAACTAAATAATGATGGCCTTCTTTCTCATCAGTAGCCAACAACTGCACAATGTTGGGATGGGCCAACTGGCGCAGCGCCTTGCCTTCGCGCCGAAACCGTTCCACCAGTTCTGGATTGCCCGCCACGCGGCTGCGGTCCAGCATTTTGATGGCCACAGGCTGCCCCGTCACGCGGTCCCGCCCACGGTAAACGGTGCCCATCGCGCCCTGCCCGATGGGTTCGCCCAGTTCATATTGCCCGGCGATGAGCGCCGCATCATCCAGGCCAAACGCGCCTGCTTCAATTTGGGCGGCCAGATTCATTGTTTCCCGTTCTGGCGGCGCGCCCAGCTCCTCGTCTAGCACCTGCTGGCACAGCTCAAATTGGGCCAGGGCGGCGCTGCGATCTCCCGCCAGGGCCAAAGCGCGCATCAGCTGGCGGTGAGCAGCTTCGCGCCACGGTTCCAGGGCCAGCTGACGGCGGGCGGCAGCTTGCGCCGCAACAAAATCTGCCTGGGTGATTTGACGTTCGGTCAGGTCATCCAGGGCAGCCAGGGCCAGGCGGTGCAGCCGTTCGCGTTCCTGCCGCAGCCAGTTTTCAAACTCCAGGCTGTCGCAGGTGAAGCCGGGCAGCAGTTCACCTATGTAAAATTCAACGGCCGTTTCCAAATCCCCACGCGCCAAATCCGCCAAAAACAGCTGCACATCTAAAGAATAATTGCTTTCTGGATTCCATTGAATGTTTTGCCGGCTGACAAGGAGAAAAGGCTGCGGCGGCTCATCGCTGTCATTGAGCAGCTGGCGCAGTTGGTAGAGGGTTTGGCGCAGATTCTTTTTGGCTGTGCTGTCGGGCACATCGGGCCAGAAGAGGGTGGCTAAGGTGTCGCGGGAGAACGGCCGTTCCGCCTGCAACATCAAGTAAACCAGCAGCCCCTGCGTGTTCACAGAGCGAAAATTGGTGATGGAAACATCGTCCAATTTCACCTGAAACGTGCCAAACAAAGAAACTTCTAGGCGGGACATGGGCCATTTTACCGCAATGCCGCACATTTTGACGACAAGCGCGGCCAATGTTGCACAACCAACAGATGTTGTGCAGGAAACTCAACTATGAACTCGTTCATCCTTGTATCCAGAAGCAGTCTGTGCCGTCCGCACTTGTTCAGGGCAAAAATCATTGTACGCCATCCTTATTTAACGGTAGTGAAACGATAGTGCGGTATGGTATTGACGATCTGCTGACGGCCGTTTCTTAATATGCAACTCAAATCGGGTCACTGTAAAAGCCAAAAAGATTTTTGAAATAGTATGAGCAAGCGTTTGGCTTTTACTTGAGCAAATCACAACACAGTAAACCTGCTCATTTTGGGAATTTTTTTGTGATTTGCTACGCTGCTGTCACACAATTTGTTTACAAGTACAGACACCAGCTCAAGACCTCCATTCTAAACACCATCACAGCAGCCCACATTCTTGCAAGACAGTATCGGTAACAATGTATCGGATTCATAGAACGAATGTAAAGGAGCAGTATTGTGAGCAAAAAAAGTTGCAAATTCACCCTAAACATCACTGAGCATCTACAGCAAGAATGTGACGCCATGGCCAAACACGCGCTTGAGTCTGGCAGCAGCCTCTCCCCGTCGATTGTGCAAACGCTGGACAAGTTCAACCGGCTGGAGCCGCGCACTCATACGCCCGAAGATTTGGAGCAGCTGACAAACGCCCACGGCCAGCTGGTCAAAATCGTGGCCCCGGCACGCCCGGAAACGCTGCTGCTGCTGGCCGCAGAAAATGAACAAAATATGCTCTGCCGCACGCTGGGGCCGGTGCCCTTAATCCGGCAGCTGACGGTTACGGCCGTACTCCTGCTGGCCGCCTTTGCCGTTATGACCATTCTGGGGCCGGGCAAAACGTATGATATGGCCTACTACTTAATTTCTGCTGGCTTGGGCGGCACCTTCTTTGGCCTGTACAAGGCAAATCGGTACATCGTGGCCAATACGTTTGATCCGACCTACGCCTTTTCTTACTGGATTCGCATCACGTTGGGTCTGATTGCCGGACTTGTCCTGGCCACGCTCATCTTCCCCAACGGTGTAGAAGGCAGCGGCACGCTGCCCCTGACACCGGCACTCATTGCCCTACTGGGCGGTTTCTCCGCCGATGTGCTTTACCGCATTCTGGCGCGCCTGGTTGAAGTTTTGGAGTTGTTGGTGGAGGGCCGGGTGCCCACCTCCAGCCCCGGTGAGCAAGAACGCCTGGCCAAAGCCATTGAAGCGCTTACGAATAAAGACGCAGCGGCGGTGGCTGCGGGAAAGTAGAGAAAATGATACTGGATGCGTGAAACGTGGAGAATTTTGGTCACGTTTCACGCCTCAGTTAATGCAAATTTAGGAGCATTAAAATGAGTAACCACAATCAGTTCGACCAGCAAATTGCCGCAGGTTTAGATGGCGCCTTCAAAAATAAGAACCGGATCAAGCAGTTGCATTCAATTGAGCTAGCTAACCCCGATGCGCCCCGCTACATCATCTTTTCTGACCAGCATCGCGGTGCCCGCAACGGGGCCGATGATTTCCAAAAATCGGAACGAGCGTACAATGCCGCCCTGGCTTATTACAACGCGCTGGGCTACCACCTGGTTGCCCTGGGCGATGTGGAAGAGCTGTGGGAGGAGCGGGAATCGTCTGTCATGGCTGCTTATGCCCATTCGCTAAGTCTAGAACGCGCTTTTCATGAAGACGGCCGTTACCACCGCGCCTTTGGCAACCATGATGAAGTATGGAGCCAACCGGAAACCGTGCGCCAGCTGCTGCAGCCCGCCTTTGGCCATAATCTTCTGCACGTGTACGAAGGGTTCAAACTGCGGATCAAGCGCGAAGGACGGCCGTTGGGTCAATTTTTCCTGGTCCACGGCCACCAGGGCACGGCCGACAGCGACAAATGGGCCTGGCTGTCTAAACCATTGGTGCGCTACCTGTGGCGGCCGCTGCAGCGCCTGACCAAATACCGGCGCACCACGCCCGCCACAGATTGGCGACTGCGGAAAAGACACAACGTGGCCATGTATCGCTGGGCACGGGCCGCTCAAGAGCGGCTGGTCCTCATTACCGGGCATACCCACTATCCGGTGTTTGAATCCAAAACCCATGAAGAACAGTTGATGGAAGAAATGGAAGCTGTTCTAACAGACGACACAGTGACCGGGGACGAAAAGCAAACCAAGATTGCCGGTCTGGCCGCCAAACTGGAATGGGTGCGCGCCCAACAATCGCAGGGACAGGTAGCGGCTGCCCCCGATCTGGCCGACATGCGGCCGTGTTACTTCAACACCGGCTGCTGCAGCTTTTCCGATGGCGATATCACCGGCCTGGAAATTGCCGACAGCGAGATTCGGCTGATCAAGTGGCCGGGAGACGAAAGCGCCGCAGGTCCCCACATCCTGGCCCGCGCTACCTTGGATGCTGTTTTCAACCGGCTGCAGCCGGCGTCAGCCCCAAACAAAGCCGCGCAAAACGGCCGTGCGCCAGAACATGCCGCTGGTGAACCATTAACGGCTATTGCCTAACTATCACAGTAAAGGACTGGCAGTCCTAAACATGAAAGTTTTTTTGCCGTTAGGGCTAAGGACTGCCAGTCCTGGGCCCGTTCCACCTACAGAATCCAACTAAACGAAGGCCAATAAGAGGGTTAACGTCAAGACGCTGGCAATGGTCGAAAAAAGAACGGCCGTTGTCACAAAATCAGGCAATAAATTGTGCTCCAGGGCGATGATGGAGGCGAGAACGGCCGTCGGCATCGCCGCCTGAAACACCCCTGCTCCCCGCTCAACCCCGCTTAACCCAAACGGAATCACAATCAACAAGCCCAGTACCGCGCCGCCCAGCAGGCGGATGCTGCTGGCAATCCACACGTCTCGACTCAAGCGAATCTGCTTCACTTCAGACAGCTGCACGCCCAATGCCACCAGCATGGTGGGCACCATGGCCGCCGCCAGCAGCCCCGTGGTGCGGCTTACCAACAGCGGCGGCGTTAGCCCCAATCCATTCACCAACACGGCCGGCACAATAGCAATGAGTGCCGGTGTTTTGAGAACGGCCGTCACTGCTGCCAAACTCCCACCGTTGGTCCAACTGGCCGCCCCCACCCCAATCACAAACGCAATCATCATGATCGCCAAAAAATAAATCGTGGCCGGCAGCAAGCCCTCCGGCCCTAAACGGAACTCTATGAGCGGCAGGCCAAAGTTGCCCACGTTGCCAAAAGTGGCGATGAGGACGTATGCGGCCGTCATCTGCACGCTGCGCCGCAAAATTTTGGCCACAGCAAACCCCAGCGCAGCACAGGCCAGCTCCACCACCCAGATGAAGATCACCATGCGTCCCGCCGTGGCCACATCAAATTCGGCCGTGGCAATGATGTTAAACACAAAACAGGGAATGAGGATGAAGTAAGCAAAGCGGGACAGGGTGCGGGCGTTCAACCCCAGCCGTGGCCCAGCCACATAACCAATCAATACCAGAGCAAACACTGGCGTAATCACATTGAAGAATATCTCGACTAATTGGGCAATCATAGGGGCGAATTGTACCCCACTCTCCCCTACTGACGATCTGCTGACGCAGCGCTCCAAATCTCCTGACGAACTGAAGACGGCCGTTTCCTATCCTGCCATCAACTTAGCAACGGGACATCCGGCCGGACCCCACAACTTGTATCGGAACTATCAGTTCGTAAAGGAGATTTATAAAATGTATAGCGTAGCAATTTCGGGTGTTCTCTTTTTGTCGCAAGCGGTTCTGTTCATCAAGCCTATCGTTGGCATCATCATGACCTGCAGCGGGGGCAGCGGCGACCATTGTGGCGTCTAGATGACTGCTTAGTCTAAATCATCTTGAGTCTGTTCAGGGTGTGGCTTCATTGCCACACCCTTTTTTGCGTTAGCAGCAGCTAATTCCCCTAGCAACTGCCGAACATTTTCTGCCTCTTTGCGATTACCAACTTGCCAAAAGGTTGCCAGGGCACGCTCAGCAAAGGTTTGCGCTTCTTCAAACCAGCCTGCCTGCTGGGCATTCCAGGCTAAATTATGGTTCAGACGCGCCTGCCGCTCTACATCTCCTGCCGTTTTTGCCAAGGCCAGGGCACGGACTAAATAGCTTTTCGCAGTAATGAATTGGCCTTGCTCAGTCGCCAACATACTTAAGTTGTTTAACGATGAAGCCTGAGCCTGACGGTCATCGTTGGCCTGGCTAATTCGCAAAGCATGTTCCAATGATGATTTAGCCCGTTCCGCCTGCGATAATTTTCTGGCGACAAGCCCAATGCTATTGTGCGTAAATCCCTGCAAACGCAAATTGCCCGTTGCCTGCCAGATTGCCAGCGCTTCCTCTAAAAAAGTCAACGACTTTTGCGGCTTGCCTTGTAAATCGTTCACCACGCCCAAATGGAATTTGATGATGCCAAGTAAGGTCTGGTCAGAGATTGCCTCAACAAAACGCAGAGCGGCGCGCAGTTTTTCTTCCCCCTCAGCAAGCTTCCCCTGCCGCCAAAGCGCCTCTCCCCAAGTAATGTGCAACCGCGCCATAAGCCAATTGTCAGCCCGCATTGGCATCGCTTCTTTAATGGCCTGAATTGCCTGGGCATATTGGGAAAGGCGGACGAGCATAGCGGCTCGCTGGGCTAATAGCTGCGCCAATACGTCTGGTAGATCAACTGTCTGCAACTGGTCTGTGGCTAAATCAAAAAGCCGTAACCCGTCGCGGTACAGGCCGCGAATCTGGCAAAAATCGGAGAGCGGAATGAGGGCGTCCAGAATAGGGGCAAAATCCTGGCGGGACACGGCCGTTTCCCACGCCCCCTTCACATTCTCCCACGCCCGCGCAATCCGCTGCACCGCCAGGTGCGGCATTTCGCCGTTCAGCGCCCCACCCAAATCAGCCACCGCCTGCAAATAATAATGGCTGTGCTGTACGGCGGCCTCGTTTTCCGGGAAATCGGCCAGCTTCTCGGCAGCAAACTGGCGCAGCAGCGCATGAAGTACAAACCGATCCCCTTGCATTTGCAGCAGCGATTTTTCCACCAGCGTTTGTAGCTCATACAGCGTCGCCCCGGTGACGGACTCGGCAGACCGTAGGCTAAACGGCCCCAAAAAGACCGAGAGGCTGGCCAGCTGCGCCTGTTCCGCCGGAGCCAGCTGGGCCCAGGCGCTTTCAAACACGGCGCGCATGGAGCGATGGCGCGGCGGAATGTCGTGCCGCCTGGTTGCTAATGCGTCGATAGAATGCCCAACAGCGGCGGTAAGCTGAGCAATGGTTTGGTGGCGCAAAGCCGCAGCCGCCAGCTCCAGCGCCAGCGGCAAACCTACCAGCAGACGGCACAAGGTCACGATGTCCGCCTGATTGTCGTCGGTGAGCTGGAAACGGCCGTCGGCTCGCTGTGCCCGATCCACAAAAAGCTGCACGGCAGGAAAAGTGGTCGGTTCCTGAGGAACGGCCGTCGTGTTCAAAAACGGATCGGCAATGGGGGGCAGCGGCAGGCGCTCCAGCGGCAGCACCCACTCCGCCTGGAAATTCAGCGGCTCACGCGAGGTGCAAATGACGCAAACGCCCGGTGCTTGATGCAGCATATCTAGCACCAGTTGGGCACCGTCCAGCAGTTGTTCAAAATTGTCCAACACCAGCAGCAGCTGCCGCTCACGCAAAAAAGCCAGCAGTTGATCACGCGGTGACTGCTGCCCGGCCAACGGATAATCCAGCGCCTGGGCAACGGCCGTAGCGATGGCATCTGGCAAACTCGACCGCGCTTCGAGACCCACCAGCGGCACAAACCAGACGCCATCGGCAAACTGCTCGCGCAGCTGCCAGGCCACCTCCAGCGCCAGCCGCGATTTGCCAATGCCGCCTTCCCCCACCAGCGTCACCAGCCGGTAATCCCGGTTGGTGATGCGGTCCTGCACGGCCGCCAAATCCGCCTCGCGGCCAAAATAGGCGGTGACAGGAGCAATTAGATTGTGTCGTGGGCGGCTTTGCAGGGATATTTCTTCTCCGGCCTCAATTTTTGCGGCCAGAGCGGCCGTTTCCGGCTCCGGCGCAACGGCGAGTTCTTCCCAAAGAACAGCCTGGCAGCTCTCGAACTGGGCCAACGCAGCATGCCGATCGCCATCCAGGGCATGGGCTTGCATCAATTGACGGTGCGCCAGTTCCCGCCACGGCTCCAAAGCCAGCTGCCGCCGGGCCAGCGCCTTTGCCTCAGCCAGGCTGCCGCTGCCCAACAGCCAGTCGGTGCGCTGCTGCAACGCGTCGAGCGCCAGCCCGTGCAGTCGTTGCCGCTCCCGCCGCAGCCAATCTTCAAAATCCAGGCTATCGCAGGCAAATCCGGGCAGCAATTCACCCTGATACAGGGTAACGGCCGTCGCCAAATCCCCTACCTTCAGCGCCTGTAAAAAGCTGGTCACATCACAGTCATGATCGCTATCCGGGTTAAATTGCACAGTTTGGCGGGTGACGGTGAAAAACGGCCGTGTCGCATCCGCATCACTTTCTAGCAGTTTGCGCAGTTGGTACAAGGTCTGGCGGAAGTTGGTCTTAGCCGTGCTGTCCGGCTCGTCGGGCCAGAAGAGTGTGGCCAGCACATCACGCGAGAAGGCATGACCCGGCTGCACCACAAGATAAACCAACAATCCCTGCACGTTGGCCGAGCGAAATTTGGTGATGGGATCATCCCCTAAACGTAAGTTTTGTGCAACCAGAACCAAAATGGCTCAAAAATGCGAAAAATGAACGTCTTTAAAAAGCGGCAGAGGTAATTGAATAACACCT
>PABI01000109.1 GCA_002699125.1 Anaerolineaceae bacterium | reverse complement strand
TTAAGTTTTGCACCTTCTAGGTGGTTTATAGTACCCCTTTTACGGTAGAACCGTTTAATCTTACCCACTGCCTGAGGCAGTGGCTTCTGTCTTAGTGAAGTGAAACTGCGGCTGGATGTACAGCTCTGTCACCCAGCCGCGCGCCATGAAACGAACCATGCCGGCAAACATCAACAGGCCAAACGCTACCCGCAGCACCACCAGTGACCCGATATTCACCGGCTTGGTCAATGCCTCCGCCCAGGCTGGCCTTTGCAGGGCAGCGGCCGTTATTTTTACCGCGGAGGACGCGGAGAGCGCAGAGGCTAAAGAGAACCGGCTCACATCCTCTTTCTTCTCTGTGCCCTCTGTGGCCAAATCAATCCCCGTCATTGTCGTTGAAGGTGAGAGTAACGCCCAGCTGGTTGTCCACGCGGGGCGAGGTTTGCACCTCGGCGTGCATGTCACCGTAAGCTAAATCGCTTAGCTCGTACACCGGCTGGCGCAGCAATACCGTTTCGCCGTCGGGAAAAGTGAAGGGCATTTCCTCGTAAACGAGGTTGACAACTCCTTCAGCAGCAAAGCCCATGATTGCCTGATCTTGCAGTTGGCCGCCGTAGTTCGGCTCGGGCAGCGGCTCACCGTAAAAATCGGTGCCGGGCACGCTCAGGCGCAGCAAAAAGCCGGTGGGCATCTCCCCGGCAAATTCCGGAGCGCGGCCACGGCCGTCTTTGAAGTGGCAGCCGGCGCAGGAGCGGGCATTGAAAAGTGGACCCAGGCCATCGCGTGCCGTGGTAGAGGCAGGGGCGGTGACCCAATTCTGGTTGAAGAAAGAGTTGCCCACAAAAAAGAGCAGCTCCTGCTCTCGTTCCAGGCCGGGGATGGGCTGGCTGAAGGCGTTGGGGGTGGTGTCAAACACGGTGGCCTGTCCGCCGGAGAGCTGTTCATTTTCTTCCAGGTAAGCGAGATAATCGGGTGTGGAAGCGCCTGCATTGAGCGAAGTCGAAGCGGCCGTTTCCCCTACCACATCCTCGTCAACCCGCGAACAGCCAGCCAACAGCCAGACGAGCAGCAAAGCCAGGCACACCCGACAATAATTAAAACGACGTATTTGAAACACAGGTAACAATACCTTATACCGTAATTTTCTTGGGGCTGCACAAAAGCTTCTTCTTGTTGGCCACACGGCCGCATTTGGTACACACATGCGAAGGGTTGTTCACACACAGCATGTACTCGGTCAGGTCAATGCGCAGCGTTTTTTTCAATTTACACAACGATTTAGCCATAGTTTTTCCTATTCCAAAGTAGTGACGCAGAGAACGCAAAGACTTTTTATTGAACGCTGCGTTCTCCGCGTCTCCGTGGTTAATCTCCTTACTCAGGCAGGTCTGTGTTGATGGCCACACCCAGCAGGCCGGCCACCTCGGCGACCTTATCGCCCTGATCTTGCAAAGCATTCACCGATTCCAAAACGGCCGGTCGCTGATCGGCCACCACAATGGCCTGGTCAAACGACACATAAATGGATTGGGTGCTGGCCAGGGCAGCATCAGCCAGGGCATTCATCTCGGCCGCCAGATCCGCATCCAGTTCCCCTACCAAATCAGCCAGCGATGGTCCGCTTACCACCGTGCCATCAACCCGTGTGTAGCTGCCGGTGTACACGTTCACAATGCCCTGCGCGTTGGTAATGATGTCGCGATGGGTATTGTCGCTGAAACAAGAATGCTCATCTTCCTGGTCCTGGTTGTTGTAGGCGACAAACATGCGCTCACCCGCCAGCTCCGATTTGCTCAGCACGCCCATGCCCGTCAGCATTTTCTGGATGGCGTCATCGGGCTGCGCCAGAAATTCGGCGCGGTAGTTGTCATTTACGTCGGGCTCCCAGGCAGCAACCATTTCGCCCAAATGGCCCACCAGCAGATCGGCGGCTGCCAGCAGATATTGGCCGCGGCGCTCGGCGTTTTCGGCCTCGATGTAGTCGGTGTAGCTGCGGTCACCATTGCCGTCGGCGCTTAAGTCTTGACCCCACAGCAAAAATTCAATGGCATGGTAACCGGTGCTGATGTTTTCTTCCGCGCCCACTTCGTTGAGGGATTCCAGCAGTTCGGCGTTGATCTCCGGATATTCGGCAACGTTGTCGATGATGCCCGCATCTGGCGCGCCTGCGACGTAATCGACGTAGGATTCATCCAGCGGCCAGGCGTTGATCAACCCCTCCGGGCCGTCTTCATCATCGATGGGGCCGCCGTAGAAACGGTACACCTCGGTCTGGCCATACGGTTCGCGAGCGGCCAGCCATGCTTCCTTAGCGGCTTGATGGGTTTCTTCGCTGGGGTTGGCGACAAATTCTTGCAGGGCGGCTTGCAGGGTAACGGCCGTATCATAAGCATCCTGGTAGCTGGTATAGACAATCTCCGCATAATTGGCTACAACGTCCGCTTTCATCGCTGCGAGGTTGGCCAATGCTTCATCAGTTGTTTGTTCTGCCGCTGGTTGTGCTTCGGTAACGGCCGTATCTTCCGGCACTGCCTCGGTATCTGTCTCCGTGGCGGCCCCACCACAGGCAGCCAGCAAAACTAAAACAAGCATAAAAATCGGCAGGGTGCGTACTATACTTCTCATATTCTCTCCTAATCATCTTGAAACAAGCTGTTGAATTTCAGCGCCCAATTCAGACCTCAAGGATTTGCGTAAACCTTTAGGATGTTTGAGCGCTTTTGTTGAATGTTTACTTGACTTCAATAGTAGGGATTTCAGCTGAGAAATCTACACAACCTGTTAATCTAAAAATTGTCGCACGTTCGATTAAAAGTGATCGAAATTTCATCCAAAAATGAACCAACGATCATTCTTAATTGATCAGCAGATAATAGGTGCCCGGTACGCAAAAAAAGGCCAGATTTCTCAATCTGGCCTTTTATCTTCAAGTTGAATCAGGGGTTAAAAATTCTTAGGCTTAGCCCCAGCCGCGACCACCGCCGTCGCCGAAATCATCTCGACGATTGCCGCCACCGCCGCGATTGCCACCGCCGCGATTGCCACCGCCACGATTGCCACCGCCGCCACGGTTGCCGCCACCACCACCGCGGTAGCCACCGCCACCGCGATTGCCGCCGCCACGCTCTTCACGGGGGCGGGCTTCGTTGACGCGCAGGGTACGGCCGTCATGGTCATTTCCATCCAGCGCTTCAATGGCTGCCATCGCTTCGCTGTCGGGCATTTCTACAAAGCAGAAACCACGAAAACGGCCAGTGTCACGATCATTGATCATTGCCACGGATTCCACGGTGCCGTACGCCTCAAACATATTGCGTACATCTTCTTCTGTCGCCTGAAACGACAAATTTCCCACATAAATTTTCTTTGACAAAGTCTTGTCTCCTGAACGAAACCGCATCTCTTTTATGGCGGTTCCCTTAAAATTATTTCCACTTTGTAACACAGGAACCTGGCACGCATGGAATTTGAAATATTAAGCGGAATTATCCCCTTTTTATAACCTTTGTCCAGCAGTTCATCTTTTTTCCGATTCGGGGTTTAAAATTCGCTCACAAATCTATTTTCTGGTAAAAGTGGGGCATGAGCATCTCAAATTTGAGTCTTCGACTCTATCGCAAAACAATTAAACGCTTCCGTTCTGCCCATGCCGCCACCCATTGGCTAATGACCCATGGCGCAATTCCCATTTTGGAAAAAGGCAGCGGCTTCCGCACCATGCCCGATGATCCTTTTTGGTTTCGGCTGGAGCTGCTGACTAATCGGCATGAGGTTGAGACGATTAGCCAACTGGACAAGCTGGCCGCTCCCGGTATGACCATGTTGGATATTGGGGCACATGTGGGCTACTACTCCCGCCGCTATGCAAAGGTTCTGGGGGAGAACGGCCGTATCTTCGCCTTTGAACCCCATCCCCGAACCTTTGCCACCTTACAGCACAATGTGAAACGACTGCCGCAGGTAACGGCCGTACAGCTGGCCCTGGCCGAACAGGAAGGTACGGCCGAACTACACGACTACCTGATGATGTCTGCCAGCGGTTCGCTGCATTATGATGAGGCGATGGCTGCCCTGCAAAAGTCCCAAACCCACGATACGGACATTGCGCCGCGCATTGGCCACACCTTTTCGGCCCAAACCTTCACCGTGCGCACCACACCGGTAGATGATTTTTTGGCCACACGGGGAATTCAACAGGTTGATTTGGTCAAGATGGATATTGAAGGCGCAGAAATTGGGGCGCTGCGCGGCATGCAGCAAACAATTGCCAATTCTCCCAACCTGAAGCTTGTCATGGAATACAATCCGCAGGCGCTTAAAGCGTTTGGGCACGAGCCAATTGCGGCCCTCAATGAGGTGCAGGCGTTTGAGTTTAACCAGATGGAGGCGATTGAAGCGGACGGCCGTTTAACCAACCTCACCCATCAACCTGACCATTTGCAACATCTCACAGAGCAGCTCATGCAAAACATGGGCGTCATCAATCTGCTCCTGCGCAGGTGATTTCACTTAGAGACACAGAGAAAGAGAAATCAAAAAGCCAGCTAACCCGCTTCACCCAAGAAATCAGCCACGGTTACATGCGTAAAATCGGGGATGACTTGGCGCACCTGGGGTAAATGGGCCACTTCATCAATGTTGTGGGAGGTGGTCACGGCAACTGCCGCCATGCCCGCCCGTCGGGCTGCCTCCAGGCCGGTTAGTGCATCTTCAAACACCAGGCAATGCTCCGGTGGCACCCCGATTCTTTCTGCCGCCAGCAAAAACAGATCCGGATGCGGCTTGCCTCTTTCTACATCATCGGCTCCCACCACAGCATCAAAAGAATCCCACAGCGCCAGGCCATTCATCACAAAATCGATATTGTCATTCCCGGCAGCCGTGGCCACCGCCAGCGACATTCCCGCCCGGCGCGCCTCTTGCAAAAGGGAAAGCAAGCCTCTTACCGGCTGCATCGCTGCCCGGTACTGCTCGCGGTACTGTTCCTCTTTGCGCCGGGCAATTTCAGCCGCCTGGGTATCGGTCATCTCAGGATTTACCAGCTTGCGCAGGGTTTCCAGGCTGGTCATGCCGGCCATGGTTGCCTGGAACTCAGCGGCAGTTATTTCTACGCCGAACTCAGCTAAAACGTCCAGCCAAACGGCCGTATGCACCCCCATGTTGTCCACAATGGTGCCATCCATATCAAAAATAAGTGCTTTAATCATCTAATTCCTTTTACATCAAATTTTTCTTAAAGTAATCGGCAATTTGCTCTTCCATATAGAGACGGCCGTCTGCCTTGCGCGGCATGTGGCGTTCGTCGGGGAACAAAAGCAAATCGTAGCGCTTGCCTGCGGCGATGAGTCCGTTAATTAGCCGCGCCGTGTGGCGGAAATGGACGTTTTCATCAATGAGGCCGTGCACCAGCAGCAGCTTGCCCGTTATTTTGTCCAGATGGTGCATCACGCTGCTGACTTTGTAGCCATCCGGATTAGTTTGGGGCAGGCCCATGTACCGTTCGGTGTAACAGGTATCGTAGCCGTCCCAATGGGTCACCGGCGCGCCGGCCACGGCTACCTGGAAGGTATTGGCGGCACGCGCCAGGCACATCGCCGCCATGTACCCACCGTAGCTCCAGCCATAAATGCCTACTCGGACCGGATCGGCCAACCCCTGCGCTGCCAGCCAGCGCACGCCATCAACCTGGTCGGCTACTTCCACATCCCCCATGTTGTGTCTGATGGGGGCTTCAAACGCCAGGCCGCGCCGGGCACTGCCGCGATTGTCCAGCCTGAATACCAAAAAGCCCTGGCTGGCCAGATATTGAGCGCGCATATCTACGGTAAGTGCCCAGCTATTGGTAACACGCTGGGCGTGCGGCCCGCCATACACGCTGACGATGGTGGGAAACGGTCCCTCGCCAAAGATAGCTGGCGGACAGTAAAGCGCACCGTAAAGCTCCACGCCATCTCGATTTTGCAGGGTGATCAGCTGTGGCGTGGGCAGGTCAAGCTGAGCAATCCGTTCATCTGGCTGGGCGAAGATGGTGGTTAATAAACGGCCGTCTGCCAGCGAACGTAAATGAATGGAAGGGGGTGCTTCAACCGACTGCTGCACATCCATAAAGCGCTTCCGTTTAATGTCCAGCACCACGCTGTGCATCCCCGGCTCGGTTGTAAGCCGGTGTGGCTCGCCACCGAGCAGCGATACCTGGTACAGGTGACTCTCCGTCGGCGTTTTTTTGCTGGCCATGAAGTAAATGACGCTCTGTTTGAGATTCACACCCGCCAGACTGTCTACCTGCCACGCGCCATTGGTTAACGGCCGTATTTCATTCCCGTCCGCATCATACAAATAGAGGTGACGGAAGCCAGTGCGCTCTGAGGCCCAAATAAAGCCGCCGGCCTCGTGCTCCGCCAGCTTCTTGAGCGGATGGAACATGTTGTGCAGGTTGATCCAGACGTCGCTGGTTTCGCGCAGCAACAGCCGTTTTTTGCCCGTTGCCAGATCGAATTCAACAAGGTTCAGTTGGCTTTGCTCCCGGTTGAGGATTTGGGCGGTGAGACGGCCGTTGGGCAGCCATTTCACCCGCGCCAGGTAAATGTCCGGGTCATCGCCCAGGTCCAGCCACTGCACATCACCGCCATCGCGGGCGACTACGCCCAACCGCGCCCGGGCGTTGGGCATGCCGGCAAACGGATAGCGATGGTCTTCCTGCGCGCCATCCCCTACGCCATCTTTGCCCTGGTGCACGATGCGGTAAACAGGGATGTGCGTTTCATCCACTTCTACAAAGGCCAGCTTCTTACTGTCTGGTGACCACCAGTAGCCCCGGCTGCGCCCCATCTCTTCCTGGGCAATGTATTCGGCCAGTCCGTTGGTCTTGCCGGTGCCACGGGCGCCGCTGCTGATTTGCTTTGCCTCGCCGCCATCCGCTGGAATGACATAAAGCTCAGCACCCTGCACAAAGGCCACCCATTGGCCGTCGGGGGAAAAGTGGGGGTCCTGGATGGGGTGAGCGGGATTGGTGAGCAACGGCCGTATCGGCTCATCTTTCTTATCGAATACGTACAAACCATCGGGCAGCGGCAGCAAAATCCGGCCTGTTTTGGCCGACCATTCATACCGGGTGATGCCCAATTCCCGCTGCCGCAAACGCTCACGGCGCAGCTTTTCCTCCAGGGATAAATTTTCTTCATCATCGCTGCCGGCAGGTGGGGCAATGAGCAGGCGCTGGCTGCCATTTTCCAGGTCATAGGCGTAAAGCTGGCGGATCAACCCGCCATCAGGACTAAAGAGGTAGGTGAGGAAACGGCCGTCTGGACTAAACGACAACGAACCGGGCACATTTTGGCCCGGCAGAGGAAATTGGACGACATCATTTAGCTCAATTTTTGGTTGAATCGCAAAACTCATTCTTGCTCCTTCACTATCTTTGGCAGCGCCTCACCCGAATTTGTCTGGGCTCGATTTTTAATTTCATTGATTCCTCAGGAAAGTTTCAATTGTAGCGAAAGAACAAGCAGCGTCGAATTAAAGGCAAAATAAAAAAAGCCCGAAGAGCACGTGCTCTTCGGGCCAATCAAGCAGATCTTGCCTGAAAAATTAGTGAGTTACCTGTGCCTCTTTCCAGTACACAACTGCCTGGTAATGATCATACAGCCGTCTCTCATACTCGCGGTTGACCATTTCTTCACCATCATATTCGGGGCTGGATTCAATCATTTCCTGCGTCATGCTGACCGAAACTTCGCGATCGACCCAGTTGATATCCTCGATCCAGCTTGGCGATACAATCACTTCTTTGCCCGGCAGCCAGTTCTTGGTGTCGATGACAAAGTAGCGAATGAACCAAAAGTCTGTATCCACAAGAAATTCTTCAATGTGGCCAATTTCCCCATCTACGGCATTAATATGGTAGCCTTCAACCTCTTCGGTACTTCGTAGATGCGGGTCGCCTTTGTCGGCTGGCGCGGCTGCGGCCGTTTTCTCGGTACCTTTAGGCTGTTTTTCCAGAGCGGCCGTTCGCGGTGCTGTCAGCCCACCACTATAGGTAGGTGCATGCAGCCAGTAAGGATTCCAGTTGTAATATTCGTGCAGAGTAACTTCGTACTGTCGCGATACGGGACGTTTCGTATCCATGTGCGGGCTATTCTTCACCTGCTCTTTAGTAAGCGCAACAGAAATATTTTCTTCCTCACGATCAACATCGGTCACAACCACAGGCGACAATAATATCTGGTCCGGCAGCAGCCAATTGCCTACGTTTACGACCAAATAGCGAATGGCCCAGGTTTGTTCGTCAAAATAAAGTGTCTCAACGCTACCCACTTCTCCATCTGTCGCTTGAATGGTAAATCCTCGAATGTTCTGAATTACTGTTTTCATTTCGTCCAACTCCTTTTCTACATAAATTAGAGCGTTTTGGCTCTGCGGAATTTTTGCATTTTGATAATATGCTTCACTATTAGTCTACCAGTGGCAAAAGCAGACAAAATGTGCATGGATATAAAATGCAGATACAAAAAACAAGGGAGATTGCTATAATTCGGACGCTGTTCAGCTTTTTCAGACAATTTCTTGGAGGATTACATTCATGCCCTTTCGTTTTCAGCCCCTGACCATCCCGGAAGTCATTTTGGTAGAACCAGAAAAAATTGGCGACGCGCGCGGCTTTTTTATGGAGACATATCAATACGAAATCTTTGCCGACAATGGCATTGCCCCCCGTTTTTTGCAAGATAATCATTCACGCTCTGCCAAAGGCGTTTTGCGCGGTTTGCATTACCAAAAAGATCCGTTCGCACAAGGGAAGTTATTGAAAGTGGTGATTGGGGAGATTTTTGATGTGGCGGTGGACATTCGGCGGGGATCGCCAACGTTTGGGCAATGGGTAGGCGAGCGGTTATCGGCGGAAAACGGCCGTCTCCTCTACGTCCCCGCTGGTTTTGCCCACGGCTTTTGCGTGCTCAGTGAAACGGCCGATCTCATCTACAAAACAACTGACTATTACCACCCCGAAAGTGAAAAAGGAATCATCTGGAACGATCCACAAATTGGCGTTGAATGGCCTGTTTCTGATCCCGTACTCTCCGCCAGAGACCAAAAACTACCCACACTGGAACAGGCCGATTTCAATTTTGTATACAGCAGATAAACTCAGTCCAGTTCCACCAGCACAGAAGCGGCTACATTGCGGCCAATCACTTTAGTTTCTCCGTCAATAATTAGAGTGAGCGGGCCTTCAAAAGGGGCAACGGATTGGACGGTTACGGCCGTTCCCGGCGTTAGTCCCATATCAGCCAGATAGCGCAGCAGTTCGCTGTTGGCATCATCAATAATGCGGCGCACCCACACCGTTTTCCCGGCAGGCACCGTCGAAAGCAATTCCACATCCACCAATGCCATGCTGCCATCTTTGGCCGGAATCGGGTCGCCATGCGGATCAAACTCAGGGTGATTCAGCGCAGCAGCAATACGTTCTTCCAGCTTCTCGCTAATCACATGCTCCAAAATATCCGCCTGCTCATGCACCTCATCCCAAGAAAACCCTAGCGCTTCCATTAAATAGAGCTCAATCAAACGGTGATGGCGAATCACCTCCAGGGCTAGCTTTTCCCCGGCGCTGGTTAGTGTCACCCCATAATGTTTCTCGTAATCCACCATTTTTAAGTTGGCCAGCCGTTTAATCATACTGGTAGCCGATGCTGGTTTCACGTCCCGCGCCTCGGCAATGCGCGATGTAGACACCGGCGTTTCATCTTGAGCCAGCATGTAGATCGTTTTGAGATAATCCTCGATGGCCTGGTGGTTTAGATTATGACGCTGATGAGACGTGCCATCGGGCAACGCTTCGATTTCCGGCATGGTTCACCTTTTATTGTTTGGCTAAAAATATCTTTCAGGCAATCTAACACACCCCCTTTGGGCTGTCAAGCATGGCTGAGAGACGCTGCCACCAGTATCATCTGTAACGCTTCCTGTAAGCAACTTGTTGTATTTTACGCTTAGTCGTTTTTAACTTAGAGCCCCCTTTTTGTTCTTTAAACTTTCCCAACACAATTACCTTTTTGCGGTCATTGTAGTCAAACACGCATAGCAGTAACAAACGTAAAAGGAAACTCAATGAAAACCTTTAATCAAACTTGTCTCTCGCTTTTCAATAAGAAAAGCGCCTCTTTTGCTTTGGTCGTTGTTTTGATAACGGCCGTTTTCGCATTTCAAGTTCAAGCCGACAGCATAGCTATCGACTTTGAATCGTTCACCCTGGGCTCTGTCAATGGCCAGGACGGCTGGGGCATCACCGGCGGGTACGATGTGGAAATCGTCGATGCCACAGCTTATGGCTATGCCAGCTTTGGCAACCAAAGCCTACGTATTTCCAACGCCGTCACCAGCGGCTCATTTGGCGATCACCTCTTCTCGCAGTCGTTAGCCGATGAGGCTGGCGAGACCGACGCCGAAAATGGTGGCATGTCTGGCGGTACCCGCCAGACCTACTTTGCAGCATCGTGGGACTTCGCTTCCACCGTACCGGGAGCCGAACAGTCCGGCTTGAACATCACCGTCAGCCCGGACCGAGGCGACGGTGCCCGCATGAGCTGGATTCAGATGGCCGACACGCCCACTGGCCTGGAAGTGAACTTCTACGGTTACGATACAACGCTGGGCGGCACCTGTGGAGACCTGGACAACTTTGTCTTCAACACCATCGCCAGCGGGCTGGATCGGACTGTCCCACACAACATTCGCGTCACGATGGAATTTGTCGATGGCATCAACAATGATGTCATGAACGTCTTCATCGACGGCACATTGGTTCACGTCGGCAAAACCTGGGAAGATTACTTCCGCAACTGTGAAGCACCAGACCCGCCCGAGCTACCCACTTCCCGCACAGTTGATTCATTGTTGTTCCGCGCTTCGGGAACGGCCGTAACCGGCCATAGCGGTAATGGCTTCCTCATCGACAACGTGCAGCTCCATTCTGGTGGATTTTGCACGACTGACTGCTACGTCGATGCCGCCACCGGTGACGATCTGAACGGCGGCACCAGCGACAGCCCCTTTGCCACCATTCAACGAGCCATTGACGCCGTTGAACCCAACGGCACCGTGCATGTAGCGGATGGTACCTATGCCGAAACGCTCGATGTGAACAAGAGCGGCATCACCATTGACGGCGAGAGCAAAGCTGGTGTGGAAATTAATGCCAGCGGTTTCACCGGCTACAGTCTCAACGTCACCGCCGATGACGTTACCTTGCAAGATTTCACACTAATTGGAAGGGGCGATAGCACAGGCACTTACGGTTTGAAAGTTTCCAGCTCATCACCTACGCGTCTTAGTAACTTCACTTTAGAAAATGTCCTGGTGGATAACAGTTACCGTACCGGCGTTGACCTGAACGGCGTGGATGGTGCGCTGATCAAAGACGTAGAGGTTCAGGACGTGCCCAGTGGCAACGGGCTGTCCATCACAGACTCAAACGACATCGTTTTTGAAAACATCACCACCAGCAACAATGCCTGGGGTGGATTAGCGATTTACACGTACGGCCGTTACTACACCCTCGGCTCCGATAACGTGACTATTCAAGGAACCAACAGCTTTGCTGAAGCCAACAAAGTATACGTTGAGCGGGGCAACTATAATGATCCCGGAAATCCCGAACCCGTCACCAACCTCACGGTCAACGGTTTCGACTACACGGTCATGAACGACACCTTCCGTGCTGGCGGGGAAAACTTCACCTTTTACCAGATCAGCCAAAGCGACGCGATTGCTTATGCCCTGGCGCTGGCTACGCCTGAAGACTCGTACGTAAACGAATTGGCTACCGGCGACTTCTGGGTTGGTCAAGATGAGACAAACACGATGACCTTCCAGACGGCCGTTGACCACGCTACCGTCGGAGACACCATTCATGGCCTGCCCGGCACCTACGCCGAAAACATCACCATCAACAAATCACTTACCCTAAGCGGTGCAGGCGATGGGGATGATCCTTTGGTCGATACCATTCTGGATGGCACCAGTTTGACGGGGCGCGGCATATTCGTCAACAGCAGCATCACCGACGTCACCGTCGCAGGGCTGCGTATTCACAATTACGCAAATCCCAGCGGCACGGGCATTTGGGCCGCTGGCCAAAATAACAATTTCACCGTGCAAAATGTGACCGTCAACAACAATGGCCCCGGCTTCATCGCCGCTGCTGGTGGCATTTACATGAACGGTCCGGTAGACAACGTACTAATTGACAACGTCACGGCGCATAACAACACGGGGCGCGGCATTGTCATTTGGAACGGCTTCAAAACCAACATCACCATCACCAACAATGACGTGCAGAACAACAACTGCTGCGGCATTGAGCTGCAAGACGGCACCGCCTCCGGCGTGACAATGACCGGCAACACAGTCATGAACAATGGCGACAGCGGCCTGTCGGCCGTCGGGCTCACCTCAGGTGCCGGCGCTAACCTCATTGCCAATAACGTGCTGGACAGCAACGGCCGTTTCGGCATCGAAATTAAATTACCTGACGGCACTGGCCTGGACAGTGGCGACGGTAGCATCGTGGTGGAAAACAACACCGTCTCTCTCACGACCCTGCCCACCGACCTGCGCGATTATGCCGGTATCGCCGCCTTCCGCCGCAGTTATCTGGCTTCTAATAATAATGTAGACATTCCCACCGGTGTGATTGTGCGCAACAACACCGTGAGCGGCTACACGCAAACCAACGCAGGCTCTACCAGCACCGGATTCGGCATCGTGGTCGAAGGCACCAACATGGTCGTCACCGGCAACACGCTGAACAACAACGACGTCGGCGTGCAGTCACAGGCAGGCCATCTGCCCTATACGGCCGATGCATCTGTTGATAGTGACCAATCCAACCTGGATGACGACTACTTTGGTCGCGGCAATTCGCCGGTGGCCTGTGCGGCCGTTTCTAGCAATACCTACAGCGGCAACAGCGTCGATTTCCGCACCGTTGGTCCCGCTGGCGGGCTGGTGCAAAACGTGGATGCCGGCACCGCCTTCTGCGGTATTCAAGCGGCCATCGATGATGCCGGCACACTAAACGGGCACACCCTGCAAGTGGCCCCTGGCCTCTACGATGAAGATGTCACCATCAGCAAAAGCATTGCGCTGCTGGGACCCAATGTCGACAGCCATCCACAATATGACGCACGCGACTTTGAAGCCATCATCAGCGGCGTAGTCGCCCTGGGCGCAGGCGTCGACGATGTAACCATCGCCGGATTCACCATCCAGGACGGCACCTATGGCGTCCGTGGCGCCTCGGGCACAGGTTCGCACAGTAACATTGCTATACAGTGGAATGACTTTACCAACATCGAGCAAGGTCCCGTGCAGCTTGGCGAGGGTTTTGGTGGCGGTTTAAGCAGCACTGACTGGACCGTAAGCCACAACCGCATCAGCAACATCACCGGCGATAATGCAACGGCCGTTGTCCTCTTCAACACAACCGGCGTCACCATCTCCAACAACTACGTGCGCCACACGGACAACGTGGTTGGTCGGCGAGGTATCAATCTAGACGGTGTGCGCAATGCTGTGGTAAGTGGTAATGATATTGATTTGGGCATTACGGACTTTGCGGACCAGACGGCCGTTTTCAACGCCGCCCGGTACAACCTGCAACTCTCTATGAGCGATCGCAGCAGCATGAACGTGACGCTGGACAACAACACCTTCAACGGCGCCTATGACGGCATCGCCACCCTGGGCAACGGCGAACTAGAAAACGTCACCATCTCTAATAACAGCTTTAGCAACTTCGTTTTCGGTATTTGTACCCAGGCAAATTCGCTCACGCCCATCAGTTTCCATTCAAGCCTGACCATTGAAAAGAACGTGATTACCAATCTCATCAGAGACGGTATCCGCTTCAATGGGCAAAATCTGGATGGCCCTTATGCCAATGTTGTTGTGCAGCGTAACCACATCAGCGGGAATGGGGAATTTGGCGTACGCGCAGCTGAAGACGTAATGTTTACCGGTGAAGAAAGTGCCATCAGCGCCACCTGCAACTGGTGGGGCAGTGCCGATGGCCCATCGGGCAGCGGTCCCGGTGTAGGCGACGCCGTGAGTGACCTCGTTACGTTCAATCCCTGGCTGCTCAGCACTGATTTGGACGGCCAGTGTGACACTTCCGGGCCAGCAGCCGATGAATTTACGCTGTTTCTGCCCATTATCATCTCCGAGCCATAGCCAAAATCATTGGCTCTTAAACGCGAGAGCATAACATAAGGTACCTCAACGCGGAGGGCAAGGTTGGTAAACCCTGCCCTCCGCGTAAACTTTTCATAGCTAATACACAAAAAAGCATTTTATCGGGTAAAAAAATAGCCAGGCTCTTGTAAAAGAGTGTGCAAAATATGGGAAATTGCATTCAAATTTGCGCGGTTAACCCCACATATATGGGGTGCCCGCTCATTTATGACCTATATGTTGGCTGCACCTCCTCTTGTCAAGATGTTAACCTTAAAAATTCCTTTTTTTAAGGTTCGGCAAGTCTAAAAATCTGCAAGCTTTTAAGGAAAATTTGGCAAATTTCCATTGCATCGTGCCTAGCCATCTGTTAGAATGATTATGCCGTTGCACAAAAACCTGCATAACAATGCCGCAACTAAAATTGAAGCCAAAGAGGGGCTCTCAATTTTCTTTTTGTCTCAAGTTTTTGGGGAGTACTCATCAATCAGAATCTTGAAAAATGATGAGACAGTTTAGACAAACGGTTCCTGTGGCATCTTTCTTTTGGGTAGAGGGACTTCTGACCACCCACAATCTGTGAATAACGGCCAATAAATTCGATCGCACAATTTAATGCTGACCCCTGGCGAACGGCCGTATCTATTCGCGCGCCTGTTGGTGAAAAACAGATTGTGCTTTTACGACTACTGTAATGGTGCGATATATGATTCCTGAGAATGCATGGAAAGCCACTCTGGGTGAACTGGAACTGCAAATGACAAAAGCTACCTTCAACACCTGGTTGAAGGATACAAGCTTATTACAGCACAAAGATGACATTTTTGTGATCGGCGTGCGCAATGCTTATGCCAAAGATTGGCTTGAAAATCGACTAAGAGACACCATTCTCCGCACTTTATCAGCCATTATGGCTGGCCCTGTTGAAATTCAATTTGTAGTTTGTACAGATGAAGCCCCATTTTTAGAGTCAACAGCACAAGAAACAGCCCGCGCCCAACGCAATGGCAACGGTGCCCATGAACCTGATCCCCGATTGCTGCCCCCTACCAATAACAATAACCTCACCCGGCGTTTCACTTTCAGCAATTTTGTAGTTGGGCCAAGCAACCGACTGGCCCATGCCGCAGCCCTCTCCGTAGCCGAACATCCGGGACAAACCTACAATCCTCTTTTCATTTATGGTGGTGTGGGATTAGGCAAAACTCACCTACTGCACGCCATCGGCCATAAATGCCAGCAAGAAGGGCTTACCGTTTGCTACATTCCCTCAGAAACGTTTACCAATGATTTGGTGCAATCCATCCGGAACAAGCAGATGGAGCAGTTCCGCGAACGGTACCGCACGCCGGACATTTTGCTCATCGACGACATTCAATTCATCGCCGGCAAAGAAAGTACTCAGGAAGAACTATTCCACACCTTCAATGAACTGCACAGCCAGGGTAAACAGGTCGTTATCTCCAGCGACCGTGCGCCTAAAGCGATGGCCACGCTGGAAGAGCGGCTGCAATCCCGCTTTGAATGGGGGCTCATGGCCGACATTCAGATGCCAGACATCGAAACCCGCAAGGCAATTTTGCAGACCAAGGCTGAGGCCAACGGTTTGGCCGTGCCCGATGAGCTAATGGATTTCATTGCCCAACAGGTGCGCCACAGCATTCGCGAGTTGGAAGGCGCTTTCAACAAGGTGATGGCCTATGCGCATCTATCCGGAGGACGGGTCAACATGGAGCTGGTCAACATGGCCCTGGCCGACTTGATGCACCGTCCTGACAAGCTCACGGTGGAGCATGTTTTTGAGGCTGTCTGCAAATATTACAACGTCACCAACGAAGACCTGGTTGGGGCCAGCCGCAAGAAAATCATTGCCTATCCGCGCCAGATGGCCATGTACCTGGCCCGCACCGAAACGAACGCCTCCTTGCCTCAAATTGGGGAAAAGTTAGGCAATCGGGACCATACCACAGTGCTGTACGGCTACGAAAAAATCGCTACGCTGATTGACGCCGATGCCACTATTCGTCGCGACTGCATGGAAATCAAATCGTCAATGTATGCCGCGCCGATCTCTTGATTTTCTGCTTTTCACGAAAGTATAGGTCTGTGGATTCCTGCCATCGCAGGAATGTTGGTACTGCTCTGCGAACATAACTTTGCCCTCCCCATTTTTGATCGTAAAATCTACTATCTTTCATTTCACATTCAATCCGTCTGCCTGAACCACATGAGCCAATGGGCAGACGCTGTTTGCCGGGAAATTTCCAACACCGGCACCACCTTTTAGGGAGTTACCATGAGTAAAGCACTTGGATTCGACGTTTATTTGAATAGTTCCTATGACGAGGCGATTACGGCCGTTACCACCGAACTACAAAAAGAAGGCTTTGGCGTCCTTACCGAAATTGACGTGAAGGCAACGCTGAAAAAGAAGCTGGACGTTGATTTTCGGCCGTACAAAATTTTGGGAGCCTGTAACCCAACCCTGGCCCACAAGGCCTTGACGCTGGTTCCAGAAGTAGGCCTGCTGCTGCCCTGCAATGTGACTGTCGCTCAAGAAGAAGACGGCCGTATCCACATCAACATCATCGACCCGCAGCAAATGCTGGGCGTGGTGGACCATCCCGGCCTGGAAGAAGTCGCCTGCGACGCCGAAGAACGCCTGCGACGCGTCGCCAATGCACTGCAACAGTAGGGCAAGTTTGTAAACTTGACCCCAATTTGATCAAAAAAAGCCTCATCGCTTTGACCACGATGAGGCTTTTTTGATCATGCTTAAAAGCTTGGACCAATAACTTTAGGCCAATTCCACCTGTAGCTTCTTTTTACGCACGCGGTAGCTGCCAGTCTTGGCCAGGACCTGCTGGGCAAACTGCTCCGGCACGTCCACCAGGGTGTGCGCTTCCTGGATATGAATCGCGCCGATAGTCGAACCGGGAATATCGGCATGGAAAGCAATCGTGCCAACGACGTCGTTGACACGCAGACCATCAGTTTTACCGGCACTCAGACTCAGGCGCACCATGCCCCGCTCGTGCGAGCGGTTGCTTTGGCTGCTGCCGCCGGGCGTACGATTTTTGCGTTTACGGCCGTTGCCAAATCGATCCTGTTTCCCCCGGCGCGGCTGCGTGGCCGAAACTTCACTAATGCGGGCGATGGGGCGCTGTTTCTCCTCGGCGCGTGCCAGCTTAAGGGCCACGGCGGCTACTTCCAGCAAATCATGCCCTTGCTCGGCCAGCTTGGTTACCAGCTCCCGTTCGCGCGCACAGCGGCCCCGGTTTAACCAGACCGCCATCTTTTCCATTAGCTCCATCTCCCGCCGATTTTTAATATCGTCGAGGCTTGGCAGCGTGGCAAAGCCAATTTTTTGCTTGGTGTACTGCTCAATTTTACGCATCCGCCACTGCTCTTTAGGCGTCACCAGCGTCAGAGCGATACCCGTTTTACCCGCCCGTCCCGTCCGCCCTACACGATGCACGTAAATTTCGGCATCCTGGGGCAAATCAAAATTGAAAACGTGCGAAATATCGTCGATATCCAGACCACGCGCGGCCACGTCGGTAGCCACCAGCACTTTGATCTGGTTTTGGCGGAAGCGGTTGAGTACCTGCTCCCGCGCCTGCTGGCTCAAATCGCCATTGAGCGGCTCGGCCGGGAAGCCGCGCACGGTGAGTTCGTTGGCCAATTCGGCCGTTCCCAGGCGGGTGCGGGCAAAAATCAGCGCGCTGGTGATGGGTTCCACCTCAAACAGACGAGTCAGCGCCGCCAGCTTGTCTTGTTCGTTCACCAGATAGGCGCGCTGCTCAATAGCGGCCACGGTGCGCTGTGACCGCTCGATGCTGATTGCTTCCGGTTGATTCATGTATTTGTCGGCCAAATGGCGAATCTGGCGCGGCAGCGTGGCGGAAAAAAGCGCCGTCTGCCGTTCGTTTGGCGTTGCCTGCAAGATGGCTTCGATGTCTTCAATGAAGCCCATGCTGAGCATTTCGTCAGCCTCGTCCAACACCACGGTTTGCACCTGGCTCAAGTCCAGCTTGTTGCTCTTAAGCAAATCCAGCAGACGCCCTGGCGTGCCTACGATCACGTCCACGCCGCGCCGCAGGCTGCCAATTTGGGGACCATACGCCGTGCCGCCATATACGGCCAGCACGGAGACTTTGCGGAAACGGCCGTACACCTCAATCGCCTCGGCCACCTGGATGCCCAACTCACGCGTAGGTGCCAGTACCAGGGCCTGAACGTGACCCAGTCCGGGGGTTAAATTGTGCAAAATAGGGAGGGCGAAAGCGGCCGTTTTGCCCGTGCCGGTTTGGGCCTGGCCAAGAACATCTTTCCCAGTCAGCATCACCGGGATGACGCCTTCCTGGATGGGCGTGGGGGTTGTGTAACCACGCTCGGTTACAGCCTGCACCAGCTGCGGATGCAGGTTTAAATCATTAAATTCGGTTGTCATGACATGCTCCTGGGACAGCGAGTCCCGATTCGATTGATTGGCCACAGAGAGCACAGAGTTTTTAGAGAATAGTTTTTCTCTTACTCCTCTTTTCCCTCTGTGGCAAATTTGGCTTTGAGTCGTCCACTGTGCGGCTGTGAAACCTTGCGGTTCACCAGCCAAAATCCTGCCCACAGCTTGCTCATGCCATTCGCGAATCGCGTTAAGAGCGTGTCTGTGGCAAAAAAAGAACCCGACCAAATTGTGTCGGGCCACCACCTAGAATATTCAAAACATCTTGTTGCTAAAGTGTGGGGCGTTCCCCAGCGGGGAGGAGTATAGCATGTATGGTTAAAAAACAAAAATCTCACCACGAATTTTACGAATCAGCGAATGAAACGAATATCTTTAAGAGGAAAATTCGTGTTATTCGTCCATTCGTCCCATTCGTGATTGCTTTTTCGACATCATTTGCCAGATCAGCATAGTTTTGGATAATTAGGAGCATATTTATTCGAGGTAGGCCAATGACAGACTGAGTTCACCCAAATGTTCTTCCTGATTTCTGAAACTTCTCCCTAACGGGAAAATGCGTGTTGGCCTTAAGCCAGCCGCTCTGGGTAAACTCATGTTAACGGCACACAATCTTTCTAAAGCCTACGGGCTTTCCCCCATTCTTGAAAATATCACTTTCTCCATCAATGCTGGCGAGCGCGTTGGGCTAATTGGCCCCAACGGCTGCGGCAAGAGTACGCTCATGCGCCTGCTCACCGGCCAGGAGCGGCCGGACAGCGGCAGCATCACCCTCAATCCGCCCAATTTGCGCGTGGGCTATCTGGCGCAGGGCTTTTTGCCCGATGAAGATCAGACCTTGGGCGATCTGCTGCACAAAACCGCCGGCGACCCTGAAGCATTGGAAGCGGAATTGGGTGAACTGGCCCTTGCGTTGGCAGAAAATCCAGAGCGAGAAGAACTCCAGTTAGCTTATGATGCCACCTTGGACAAATTGAACCGGGCGGATTACGGCCGTATCCAGCCCCTTCTCGCCACCTTTCAACTGGATCAACTTGACCCAGAGCAGTCCGTGCGCAGCCTCAGCGGCGGGCAAAAAACGCGCCTGGCCCTCGTCCTCATCCTGCTGGATGAGCCACAACTTTTGCTGCTCGACGAGCCCACCAACCACCTGGACATCGGCATGTTGGAATGGCTGGAAACGTGGCTAAACAACTTCAGCGGCGGTGTCCTCATCGTCTCGCACGACCGCGCCTTTTTGGACCAGACCGTCACGCGCATTCTCGATCTGAACCCACACAGCCACACCATCCGCGAATATCCCGGCAACTACAGCAGCTACCTCCAGCAATACCTCTCCGAACAAGAAAAACATCTGTCCACCTGGAAAGACCAACAGTACGAAATCCGCCGCATGAAGCAGGACATCCAGCGCACCTTTGAGCAAGCCCGCTCCGTGGAGCGCAGCACCACGCCACGCCAGCCCAACGTGCGCCGCCTGGCCAAAAAGGTGGCCAACAAAGCCAAATCACGCGAGAAAAAGCTGGACCGCTATTTGGACTCAGACGAGCGGGTCGAAAAGCCGCTGCGCAACTGGCAAATGAAGCTCGATTTAGATGAAGCGCCACACCTGGGCAAAGACGTTCTCTTTTTAGAGGATTTATCGATTGGCTACCCTGGCAATCCGCCGCTGCTGCAAAACATCAACCAGCAGGCCCAGGCTGGCGAGCGCATCATCCTGACGGGGATCAACGGCAGCGGCAAAACTACCCTGCTGCGCACCATTGCCGGGCAGCTAGAACCCAGGGCGGGACGGGTGCGGCTGGGGCAAAGCGTCCAGCTGGGTTACATGGCTCAGGAGCAGGAACTGCTTGATCCTGACCAGACACCACTGACCACCATCCAGCACGTTGCCCCGCTCAACCAGACGGATGCCCGCTCTTTTTTGCACTACTTTTTGTTTTCCGGAGATGATGCGCTGCGCCCCAATGCCCAATTAAGCTATGGTGAACGGGCGCGGCTGGCCCTGGCACGCCTGGTGGCTTCTGGCTGCAACTTCCTGCTGCTGGACGAACCCACCAACCACCTGGACATCCCCTCGCGCACCATGTTTGAAGAAGCCCTCAGCCAGTTTGAAGGCACCATCCTGGCCGTTGTCCACGATCGTTACTTCATCGAGCAGTTCGCCACCAAAATCTGGCTGGTAGAAGATGAGGAATTGGAGTTGATTTACATTTGAAAGCATCTTAAAGACATATGCCTAGCGTCCACAAAACAATCACCTATCTGAGGGGTGTCCCCCACCAGATTTTTCCCACCGATCTTCAAATAATTTTTTCGGCTTATTTGATTTAAAGAATGCAGCATGATTATATTTGTCTCGATGTTCAGTTAATGAATCCCGTTCTTCATCAATAAGCTCTTTGATAATTTTTACCGCACCTGGATAAAGTTCCCATAGTTGATCAAGGTTCGAAAATTCAAGGGTAATACTATCTCGCTTTCCTAATTCTCTTATCAAAAACAAAATATAGTAAGAGGCATGGAGAATAAAAGACTCCTCTTCATAGCGATCTGCATCTGTTAGAGCTATTAGTCTGACTCTTGAATCATTCTTTTCTTTTTCGATTCTCTCAAAAAGCCGATAGGCTAACAAAACCTTATCGGCATTGATGTTGTCATTAAATATGTCCTCATATTTCTCAGCAAAGATGAGTCTTTTTTTATTTTTTGCTTCGGCTGGCATTCCATTATAGAAAGCAAAAAGGACTTGTCCCGTCTTTGCAGCATCTATTCTTTTTGCTTTTGGACTCCCGCTATATTGATTCCGTTTACGCTCATAAAATAATCCAAGAGCCTTAAATTCTGTTTCAAGCTTTTGCTGCATAAAATCTATCGAACGAATGTCTCTACTACTCACCGGATTCTGGCTATTTGTATATTCGGCTATTCTTGTTGTCAATTCGGCATTCTTTGTCTCATAAATGCGAATCAGAATATCAATTTCCTCAAACTTGCCAGGATCTTCCTTAAATGCATCGTATAAAGCATGAATAGTTTGACTTCCATTTACAACTTGTAAATTTTTCAACTCAATTACCGGTGCTCGCCCTTTCCGGTATTCAAATTTCTCACAGGTAATCGTTATACCATTGTTAAAATAGAAAAAGCGATGATTATCAATTGATAATGCTGTAGCTCTTATACTTCGATTAATTTTTGATCTTTGCTTCAGATAAACACGAACGTTATCCTCAAACGAATCCTCTAAAATCGAATAATCATTTATCGTGGAATAATCATCTAAATCTGACTGACCTCGTAAATTCTCATTGTCAAGAACGATGCGAATAAGATCTCTCGCATCAACATCAACCACTAATGCCCTAATATCACCACCACCAGATTTTTCGAAGTAATTTTTGTCAATCGCTTTCAGACATGCATTAACAATTTGCTTATCCTTTCGTGTCAGACGGTTAATTAGATCCCCCATCAAATGATAATTAATGCTAAAGTTTGAAAATTGATGAATACCTCTTTCAAATCTTTCTTTTTCTTGCGCTTCTAAACCATTGTATTGGTTTGTACAGAGATGAATTTCAAAATTTGGATTTGTGTTTTCGAAAATTTTCCAGATATCTAGGACTTTGCCAAAAAGAATTGGGTTTACAGTATCTTTGAGGCCCTCATCTTGAGACATTAAATCATTAAGAAACATAAGCATCTTATCAATCTCACCTGAGGGAAAATGATTAGATGTTTTCTTGAAGCTATCTGTATATTTGCAGTTAAAAAAATGTATCGTTGGTCTTGAATCCGAATCATCAATATAGACCGCATCTATACCTCTATCATGGCCACCAGCCGGACCAATGCGGGTTAAATAATTATTATCTGTTATTGCGTCTTCAATTTCGTCATCCTGTAAATCCAAAATTAAACTCAACACGAAATAGTAAAAAGCGTCTGGCGCATTCTTGCCATAATCTTCCTGGTATCTTTTTAGATGAGATCGAATTGTCGAAAAGTCTTGAAGGGAAGGCTTAATCATTTAGTTATCCTCGCAAAATCCAAAGATGATCCTCTAAGTGAACTCGATTATTGGGGAGCCGAAGTTTAGATAAAGTCGGAATAGAGCATCTGGCATACGATATTGTACCAGAGGAACAAATGGCATCAATAATGTCAAGACAGATTGCAATACCAAGTTTCTACGAAACATATGAACTGCTGCTGGTCGACTTACGGGAGCGCACCGGCTTGCTCATCAGGGGTGTGAAGTAGGGAAAATCAACTTCCTGCGCGACACAGCCAAAATCAAAGTTTATTACGACGATCCGCAAACAGTGGGCGCAACTTTACCTGGCTCGATGTGGAGATGCCGTTCGCATCTGAGGATGCTTACTCCTCATAAGAAGAAATGAGCTCCTGAAAATAGTTAGCGGCTTTAAGCAGGCGGCTACCGTACCAGGAAAACAGCTCGCCATCGACCAGATGAACGGCCGTTCCCGGATACATCGCGCTCACTGCCTGCCGGTGCTTTTCTACAAAGGGAAATGGCTCCGAGGATAAAAAGATGGCGTCCAGGTTGGCATCCCGGATTTGCTGGGGGGTGAGTTCAGGGTAACGGCCGTTCCCCACCACCGCAAACGCATTCTCAAACCCACAACGGGCCAACATATCGTGAATAAAGGTGTGCCGGCCCGCCGCCATAAACGGTTTTTGCCAGATGAAGTAGCCGACGCGCAACGGCCGTTGCAGAGGTTGCAGTCCGGCAAATTTAGTTTCGATTTGCTCGGTGAGTTGGGTGGCAACGGCCGTCTTATTCACCAGCTCCCCCACCTGCCGGATCATGGCCAGGGCATCGTCCAGCGTGTAAATGTCGCTTAGCCACACCGGATACGATGCCGCCAGTCGTGCAATGCCTTCGGGATAATTCTCTTCCTTGTTACCCAGAATGAGCTCGGGCCGGAGCTGGTCAATCACATCAAAGCGAAACTGTTTCGTACCGCCCACCGTCTGCTTTTGAGCCACACGGTCCGCCGGATGCACGCAAAATTTGGTCACACCCACAATTTCATCATCCAGACCCAGGTCAAACAGCAGTTCCGTTTGCGATGGCACGAGGGAGATGATGCGAGACGGCCGTAGCGGCACCCTCACCTTTCGCCCCATCTGATCAATCACCTGCCTCATTTTGACCACACCGCTAAACCAAAAAGTGAGCATTCTCACATGCGGCTGGGTGGCACCCGTTCGCATCTGAGGATGCTCACTCCTCATAACTGTAGATTGGACCAATTTCCGAATTGGCCCCATCTCAACCAAACTAATTCAAATTCTCAAAAATGCCCGCAGCACCCATGCCGCCGCCGATGCACATCGTCACCATGCCAAACTGCGACTGGCGCCGCTTCATTTCATTGATGATTTGCACCGTCAGCTTGGCTCCAGTGCAACCCAGCGGATGTCCTAGGGCAATAGCACCGCCGTTGACGTTGGTTTTCTCCTCGTCAAAGCTTAGTTCGCGAATGACGGCCACTGCCTGCGCCGCAAACGCCTCGTTTAGCTCGATCAGGTCGATGTCGCTCAGGCTCAAGCCAGTGCGCTTGAGCAGGCGCGGCACGGCCGAAATTGGTCCCACACCCATCACCTCGGGCCGCACGCCACCGACGTTGAACCCAACAAAGCGAACCAGCGGCTTCAGGCCCAACGCTTCTGCCTTGCTGCGCTCCATCACTAAAACGGCCGCAGCCCCATCACTTAGCGGCGAAGAGTTACCGGCCGTCACCGTGCCACCCTGCTTAAACACCGGGCGCAGCCTGGCCAGACCTTCCAGCGTTGTCTCCGGCCGGATGTGCTCGTCGCGGTCAAACGTGATGGTCTTCCGCTCCGGTCCATGGGGACCAGCAGTCACTTCTTCCATCTCGACGGGCAAAATTTCGCCCTTGAACAGCTCTTTTTCATAGGCGGCCACGGCCCGTTGATGGCTGCGCAAAGCAAACTCGTCCTGTGCCTGGCGGCTCACCTCATATTCCTCGGCAACCTGTTCGGCCGTAAAGCCCATGCCCATGTAAACTTCTGGCGCATTTTCCACCATGTACGGGTTGGGATTCACCCGGAAACCGGTCATCGGCACCAGGCTCATCGTTTCTGCGCCGCCAGCGATGATGGCATCGGCCCCGTTGGCAATGATGCGCTCCGCAGCCAGGGCGATGGTTTGCAGCCCGCTGGAGCAGAAACGATTCACGGTCATTCCCGGCACGTCCACCGGCAGCCCGGCGCGCAGCGCGATGGTACGGCCGAAATTCAACCCCTGTGCTCCTTCCGGCATGGCACAGCCAATGATCACATCATCAATTTCATTGGGGTCCAGCCCCTCGGCCTGACGCATCACTTCCCGCACCACAGCCGCCGCCATCTCATCCGAGCGCCAGTTACGCGTGGTGCCCCGCTTTGCTTTGCCTACGGCCGTACGGCTGGCCGCTACGATTACTGCTTCTCGTGTCATAAGAATTCTCCTTCGGCGGAGACTGGAGATTGATTATTGGAGATTTTCTTCACTCAATCTCCAATCTCTAGTCCCCAATCTCCTTTTTAGTTCCGCAACGGTTTTCCGGTTGTCAGCATATGCGTCATACGCTCGCGGGTTTTCTCTTCGCCGAGCAAGGAGAGGAATGCCTCCCGCTCCAGGTCCAGGATGTACCACGGGTCTACCCAGGCCGGCTCGCTCAGATCGCCGCCGGTAAGCACATTTGCCAGCTTGCCGCTGATCAGGGCATCGTGCTCGCTGGCATAATTGCCCCAGACGAAGCTCTTAATACCCAACTTTAGCGCATATAGCGCATCCCGCCCGGCGGCATAAATTTTCTCCACCTCCGGCGGACGGGCACCGATGGCCACCAATTGCAGGGCACGCGCCTTGGCCTGCGCCAGGCGATGGTCGGCATTCATGATAATCATGTCGCTGTCGCGCAGGTAACCCATAGACTTGTTCTGCCAGGCAGATTCGCCTACCCTGGCGGTGGCAACCTGGGTAAAGACATCCTGCAGCACGGGCAGCACATCCGCATTGGCTGTTTTCATCACAGGGTTAATTTTGCGGCGCAGCAGCTCTTTACAACCACCGCCAGCCGGAATCAAACCAACGCCGACTTCCACAAGCCCCATGTAACTTTCGTGGGCGGCGACGGTTTCCCAACCGGCAACAGCCATCTCCACACCACCACCGAGGGCCATGCCTTGAACGGCCGTAACCACCGGTTTTGGCGCGTGCTGCAAATTAAACGTCAGCGATTGCAGGCCGCGAATCATCTTATTCAGATCGTCCCACATGCCGTTGGCCGCAGCCACACCCACGGCAAACAGGTTGGCCCCTACGCAGAAGTTGTCTGCATCGTTACCAATCACCATGGCATCAAAATCGCTGTCCAATCGCGCCAACGCCTCGTGCCCCAAAGCAATGATCTGATCGTCAATGGCGTTCATCTTGGCATGGAACTCAAACAGCAGCACGCCGTCGCCCATGTCCAGCAGGCTGGCGCTGTCGTTACGAGCAATCTCTTTGCCCGCCTCGTGCAGGCCCGCGACGGTAATATTTTTCTTGTCAATCGGTTTGGGAGCATATTCTTTGGCTTTGAAATCGTAGTAACGGCCGTCCTTATAAAAGCTCTCATGCCCGCTGCTAACCATCTCCTTCACCCAGTCGGCCACATCGTGCCCCGCCGCTTCCATCTTTTCGATGGTGTCGGCCACGCCCAGCATGTCCCAAATCTCAAAGGGACCGGCTTCATGGGCAAACCCCCAGCGGTTGGCGTTGTCCACATCCACAATGGAGTGGGCAATTTCGGGCGTGACGTAGGCAGCATAGGCCAGCATGTAGTAGGTGGTGTCGCGCACAAAATTGGCGGCACGGTCGTCAAATTCCAGCAGCTTGCGCAGCCTTTCACCCAAATCTTCAATCTTGCGCACCGCACCAACCGAGTCAAAACGCACGCTGGGCGGATTGAAATATTCCATCGTTTCCGGATCGATGGTATGGAACTCCCGCTTGCCCTCCACGCGTACCTGCTTGTAAAAGCCCTGGCCGCTTTTGTTACCCAGCCAGCCCTTTTCGGCCAGCTTTTCGTTAAGCGCGGTGCTTTTGGGTCCCTTCAAAATTTCGCGGTATTTGTCATGCGGGATGGCCGGATACAGATTTCTGTTCACGTGCATCATCACATCCAATCCCACCAGATCGGTCAGACGGAAGGTGGCCGTTTTGGGATGGCCCACCAGCGGCCCGGTGATGGCGTCCACCTCAGCAATGGTGTACCCATTTTCCAAAGCGTATTCGGCAAGATAAGAACCAACAATGGCAATGAATCGGTTGGCAATAAAGTTGGGTGTATCTTTGCACACCACCACACCTTTGCCCAGCGTTTCGCTGCCAAATTTCTTCATAAACTCGATTACTTCTGGGGCGGTGTCCGGCGTGGGAATCACTTCCAGCAGCTTGAGATAGCGCGGCGGGTTGAAAAAGTGGGTGCCCAGGAAGTGGCGCTTGAACTCGTCGGAACGGCCGTCGGCAATCTCATTAATCGGAATGCCGGAGGTGTTGCTGCTGACAATGCTGCCGGGCTTGCGCACCTTTTCAATGCGGGCCATCAGCTCTTGCTTGGGCTGCAACTGCTCGATGATGACTTCCACAATCCAGTCGCAGTCGGCGATGAGGTCAAAATCATCTTCCAAATTGCCCAGGGTGATGAGGTCACCTCGGTCGGCGCGGGCCAGGTTGGCCGGCCGCGCCTTGACCATGCGGTCATACAGGGTTTGTACAATGCGGTTGCGCGCTTTGGGATTATCTTTCTCCGCCTCGCTCAAATCGGGCGGAACCATGTCCAGCAGCACTACCGGAATGCCAATGTTAGCCAGATGCGCCGCAATGCCGCCGCCCATCGTGCCAGCCCCGATTACGGCCGCTTTTTGTATCGAAAATGTCATGTGTCAACTTCTCCTAATCTTTGGCAGCGTTCTCAGTCAGCTAATTAATCACCGTAGTGAGTCCGTGCCCTTTTGATGTAGATAATGCGACTTTCTTCATCAACGCTGTAAATAATTCTGTCCTGATAGCTGAGGCGATACGAATAATTACCTGCCAGATCGCCCAACAGCTTTTTACCCTCATACGGCCGTTGCGCAATCACCTCAATCAGAATCGTTTTCAGCTTCTTGCGCAGTTTCGGCGTCAGCTTGTCAATATCTTTCTTGGCTTGCTTCGTGATGCGAATCTCATAACCACTCATTCTTCACCAAAAACATCGTCCATGCTGAGCGTATCGCCTTCCCGAATTTCCAAATCAGCTTGCTTGATGCTTTCATAAAAACCAGGCCGCGAAAGTAACGCCAGTGTTTCCAGGAGGCTTTCGTATTCTTCCTCCGAAAGGAGAACAGCCCCTCCTTCCTCAAAAGCAATACGGTACTGCTTATGCTCACGAACCGTAGCCCGCAACAAATCCAACAAATCATCTTTCGCATTTGTCGCAGTAATTGTTTGCATCATTTTTCGCCTCCAATTTTAGTAATCGGTATTCAGTGGGTCAGTGGTCAGTAATCAGTCTAGCACAAGTTTACCATCGCAGGACCAAACTGATTACTGTTTACTGATTACCGATTACTTGAGTTCTCGCCGCGAATAACCCAAAATACTCCGGGCAATAATCAACTGGTTAATCTGCTTGGTGCCTTCGTAGATGTCGTTGATTTTGGCGTCGCGCATCCATTTTTCGGCCAGCCACTCGCGCGAGTAGCCCATCGGGCCGAGCAGTTCGACCGCTTTCTGGGTGATCCAGGTCACCGCTTCCCCGGCGCGGAACTTGCACATGCTAGCCGCCAACCGGTTGCTCTCGCCGTGGGCCATCATGCCCACAGCGCGCAGGGTGAGCAGCCAGGCCCCTTTGTGGCGTGCTTCCATCTCCATGAGGTCGCGCTCTACGGCCGTTAATTCATGCCGCGGTTTGGTGTAGTCCAGCACAATGCCTTCTTCAGCCAGCTTGTCGCGGGTAAATTCCAGGGCGGCGCGGGCAATGCCCATAGCGCTGGCGGCCACCGCCGGGCGCGAGGCGTCGAACGTTTTCATTGCGCCCTTGAAGCCGCGATTGGCCGCAGGCTGCTTGCTGGCGTCGAGCGTGCCCAGCATGTTGTCAAACGGCAGCCGCACGTTGTCAAAGTGCAGGGCAACGGTGTCGCTGGCGCGGATGCCCAGCTTGTGCTCCTGCTTGGCAATAGAGACGCCAGGCGTGTTGCCTTCCACCACAAACGACTTGATCCCGGCGCGTCCTGCCTCGGGATCAATCGTCGCCCACACCACGCACAGGCCGTCAGACTCTTCCAGGGCCAGCTTGCCGTTGGTGATGAAGATTTTTTCGCCGTTGAGGATCCATTCATTGGTGTCGGGGTCGAGTATGGCCGTTGTCCGCATTGAGCTGTTGTCAGAACCAGCTCCCGGCTCGGTGATTGCCATCGCCCCCCATTTGGGATCGCCCTCGGTGAACTTCTTGAGGAAGCGCAGCTGCTGCTCTGGCGTGCCCGCCGCCTGCACGGCCGAACCGCCCAGCATCGGGTGCGGCAGGCAAAGATATTGCCCGGCATCGCCCCAGCTCATCTGCTCTACCATCATGATGAAGCCCAAAATGGAAAAGTCGGGGCCTTTGGGCGCAGCGTGACCGTTGCTGCCGTTGCCATTGCCATGGAGCCGCTTTTCCACACCCTTCAATGCAGATTTCATCATTTGTTGGGTAAAGGGCCAGGTCATGTTAACAAACGCCTCAGGCCGCTGGTGTTCATGTTCATCTAACTCTCGCGAATACGGCCGCATCGCCTGCTCGGCCACCATCTTTGTCATTTGGGACTGGTTTACAATCGATTCTGGTATTTCGAAACTTATCATTTTTTTACTCCGCTTGCAGAGATTGGAGATTGGTTTAATGGAGATTGACCAATCTCTAGTCTCCAATCTCAAATCTCTAAACAATTGCCAACCCATCAAACGAGGCAAAGCCACGCGCATTGCGCAACCACAGCTCCACCGGATATTCACGGATGTAGCCATAGCCACCCAGCACCTGCAAGGCACGGTCAGCCACCTGCACCACAATATCATCCACGCGCTGCTTCATCAGCGCTGCGTCGCGGGTGACGTCCTTGCCCTGGTCCATCTGCCAGGCCGCTTCCCACACCAGCAGGCGGGCTTCATCAATATCGGTGGCCATGTCGGCCAGCATGAAGGCAATAGACTGCTTGTGGGCAATCGGTTCGCCGAACTGGACGCGCTGTTTGGCGTAATCCAGGGCATATTCGTAACCAGCGCGGGCCACGCCCACGGCCGCTGCGCCCAAGGCAATCCGACTGTGGTTCAAAATCAGGCCAAAATCGATGCCTTCGTCGCCCCCTAGCTTGTTTTCGGCTGGAATGCGGCAGTCGGCCAAGGTGATCATGAACGTGGGCAAGCCTTTGATACCCATCAGCTTGGCCTGCTTGTCCACAGTTAAACCAGCGGTGTTGGTAGGTACGAGGAAAGCCTGAGTTGCACCATCTTCGTTGGCGTAGACGAGGATAAGTTCGGCCGTTTCCGCCAGAGGCACGGCCGTTTTTGTGCCGTTCAACACATAGTCAGCGCCAGCGCGAACGGCCGTTGTCTGCAAACGATACGGGTCAAACTTCACCACGGGTTCGGTAAGGGCGGCGGTCATGGCCGGCATGGCTTCGTCGCAAAACTGGGGCAGGTACGCCTCTTTTTGTGCTTCGGTACCGGCCAGCATCACCGGGATGGCCACCAAATTCGGCACCATCACATTCAGGGCGATGGCCAGGTCGCCCCAGGCCAGCGCTTCGCTGGCCAGCACGCCGGTGAGGGCGGTGTATTCGCCAAATCCCCCGTACGCTTCCGGCAAACCAGTGGGCAAGATGCCCAGTTCCCAGCCAGCCTGGACGACTTCTGGGGGAATATGGCCGTCCTCTTCTGCATCCCGAAACACCTTGCGCATCCGCTCACTGGCGTACCGCCCAATGGCATCGGTTAGCATCTTCTGTTCTTCATCTAAGCGGAAATCTAACATGTCTTATGCTCCCTTTTAGGGAGATTGGAAATTGGCTAATTGGAGATTGAAAACCGCTGCCTGCAACTCCCAATCTCCAATCTCTAATCCCCAATCTCCTTATTTCTAACTATCGCGTCTGTCATCTTTGCCAGCCGCACAATTGGTTTTACGTCATGCACCCGCACGATGTCGGCGCCACGGTCGATGCCGATAGCCACGGTGGCAGCGCTGCCTTCCAGCCGTTCCTCCGGCGGCAAATCGAGCGTGTAGCCAATAAATGATTTACGCGAGGTGCCTAACAAAATGGGAAATCCCATCGTTTTGAACTGATCAAGTTGATTCACAATTTGCAAATTTTGCGAAACAGTTTTGCCAAAACCCACGCCTGGGTCCAGAATGATATTCTCCTCCTCTACACCTGCTTGCAGCGCCAATTCGATGCTTTCGCCCAGCTCACGTTTAATGTCGGCAATGAGGGCATCGTATGCCACGCCGACGTACCGTCCGCCGAGCCGTTCTTCCTGGGCCACGTCTTTGGGCTTGCTGCGATTGTGCATCAGGATGACAGGGCAGTTGGCCTGAGCAACGACATCTGCCAGGCGTGGGTCCATGCGCAGGCCCCACACATCATTCACCCAGTTGGCACCGGCGGCCAAAGCTGCCTCGGCCACATTGGCCCGGTAGGTGTCGACAGAAATAGGCAGGGAAACGGCCGTTCGCACCGCTTCAATCACCGGAATCACCCGGGCCAACTCTTCCGCTTCCGTCACGGGCGTGCTGCCGGGACGGGTGCTCTCCCCGCCGATGTCGATAATATCGGCCCCGTCAGCGGCAAATTGTTGGGCTTGGGCAACGGCCGTACGAACAGCATCCTCACGCACCAACAGGCCATCCCCCGAAAAACTGTCCGGGGTGATGTTCAGGATACCCATCACGTACGTTTTTTCGCCCCACTCAAACATGACTGTCTTTCCTAAAAATAGTGAAAAGTGAGGTTATACTTCTCACTTATCACTCAATCCCCAGACCCATTGCGTAAACCATTCAGTTGAATATCCGTCACAAATGCACCCAGCTTTTCCGGCGAGTCGGTGCCAATATCAACGCCTAATTCAAACAGGGCGGCAAAACCCATCGTTGTGGCGCTCATCATGCGGGCGGTCAGCGCCGGATCTACCGGCCGCATCACGCCAGCTTCAATTAATGCTGTCAGTCGCCGCTCCAACGTGGTAATGATGTGCTGCAGCGCTTCCTCTACGTAATGTTGATGTACATCAGCATTCAGGCGGGACTCGTACAAAAAGAGCATGAACAAGCGCCGTTCACGGCCACGCCGGAAGCGATTGGCTGCCAACTGGACCAACATATCTTCGAAAGTCTCCCCCTGAACCGATTCAATATCGGCGATAACTTCATCGGCATACGCTTTAACGACGCCAATGAGCAGTTCGCGCTTGGTAGCAAAGTAGTTGAACAACGTCCCTTCGGAAACATCAGCCACTTCGGCAATCTCTTTGGTGGTCGCTTTTTCATACCCTTTGTGGCTAAAGACCTGGGCCGCAGCATCCAAAAGCTGCGCCTTACGGGCGGCAATACGACGTTCACGGCGGGTCGTGGTTTCGGTTTCTAGCATTTGATCATCAATTCCTGAGTCATCACTCATTTTTTGAGTGATGACTTTTTTTTGAGCGAAAAAAAGAGTTTACTGCTTCAATTCCAAGGTCGGGGCGGGGGCAAACGGCCGTACCCCTTCACCATCCACTTTGGCAGCCAGCACGGCAATCGTTTCCCCCAGCACAGGATGCACAAAATTAGGAGCGATGTCGGCCAGTGGACGCAAAACAAAAGCCCGCTCCGGCAGCTCCGGATGCGGAATGTTTAATTTTTCGGTTTCAATAATTTGATGAGCGTAAAAAAGAAGATCAATATCGATCAAACGCGGACCCCATCGTTCCCCAGGGACGCGACCTATTTCTTTTTCCAATTTCTTGAGGAGAGTCAACAGCTCGTGGGGTGGCAACTCAGTCTCGGCCGTCAGGCACATGTTTAAAAAGTCAGGCTGATCGGTAATGCCCCAGGGTGCTGTTTCGTAGATGGGGGAGGCGGCCGTGACACACAAATTTTCAGCCAACCCAACAACAGCGGCTTGCAAGTTCGCTGCCCGGTCGCCTAAATTTGTGCCCAATCCTAGATAAATCGTGTGCATGGTGCCTTGTTGTTAAAATTGTCCTAAAAGATGCCCTGCGTTCTATGGCAAACTTTATAACACAGCGCGTCATCAATGTCAAACAGTTTTTTGACTTTTCAGCTAAATCTGTACCAGGAACGGCAAGCCAAGTACAATGAACACATGAAACGAAGGCTCATTTCCTCAATTTTTCTTCTCTTGCTGATTGGCTTCATGACACAGCGCACCAATGCTCAAACAGATGCCAACACGCGGATTTTAGTGCAGCCCGGTGATAGCTGGGCAGCTTTGGCTATTCGCTTTCAGGTGGATGAAGCAGAGCTGCATACGCTCAATCCTCAAATGAATCCAGCGCGCCAACCGGCCATTGGCACGGAGATTGTTTTGCCGGAAACGGCCGTTCCCCAATCCGGCATTCTCGTTCGGCCAAAAGAAAATGTGTTGGCAACGGCCGTACGTCACCAATCATCGCCCTGGTTGCTGGCTATGCGCAACGACCTCCCTGCTCCCTATCGCCCAGTCCACGGCCATCCTATCCTGGTGCCGGATGAAACCAGCACGCCGCGCGACCTGCCGGCCGGATTTACCAGCCTGGAATTGTCGCAAGCGGTAGGCGTGCCGGGACAGGCAGTGGGTTTTCGGGCAGAAATTGAGCAGGCGTTGGACGTTACGGCCGTTTTGGGCAGCAATGAAATGGATCTGTTTGCCAACGAGTCGTTAGCAAACGGCCGTTATCTCATCGGCCTCACCGGCACCGGGGCATTTTTTGGCACACAGCAGCCTTTGCTGCAAATTCAGGTGAAGGGCGCACCGCTGTGGGAGCAGCCGTGGCAGTTCCGCGATCCGGCTGATTGGGAATACCAGGAGCTGACGTTGACGGGAACGGCCGCACAAATTGACCAGCAGTCGATTGAGGAAGAACGGGCGCGGCTGTTTGAAATTTGGGAACAAAACAGCGGCACCGCCCAATGGAACGCACCTTTTCAGCTGCCCATCAATAACTTCCTGACCATCAGCTCCACGTTTGGCGCACGGCGCTCTTACAACGGGGGTCCATATCGCACCTACCACGAGGGCGTGGATTTCGCCGCATACGGCGGCACGCCGGTCATGGCCCCGGCCAGCGGCACCGTGGTTGTCGCTGAATTTTTATACGTGCGCGGCGGCACGGTCATCATTGATCATGGGCTGGGAATTTACACAGGCTTTTACCACATGTCCAGCCTGGCGGTAGCGCCGGGTGACGTGGTAACGCCAGGCCAAATCATCGGCGAGGTGGGGACAACGGGGCTGTCCACAGGCAATCATCTACACTGGGATTTACTGGTAGACGGCGTTTGGGTAGATGCCCAAGCGTGGCTGGAGCAAGGCATGGACTGCTGGATTTTGGCCGGGCTTGGCCAAATATGTGAGTGACACGTGATGCGTGAATCGTGACCAGCAAATTCTCACGTTTCACGCATCACGTGTCAAAATTCGTGATTAATCCTCTTCTTCTTCTTCGAACAATTCTTCCAGAAAGTCGATAACGGCGTCGTTAAAGAAGTCTGTCTGCTCCAGGTTGGGTAGATGGCCGGCACCCGGGACAATGACCAGGTTTGAATTGGGAATTGCTTTATGCATCGCTTCCGCTTCAGACACGGGGATGAGCTGGTCATCGGCACCATGAATGATAAGCACCGGCACGTCGATGTCGCTCAACATAGGGGTAGAATCAACTCGGTCACGCATAGCGGCCAGCGCCCCAACCACACCATTAAGTGAGGCAGTGTCCATAATCTCTCTAACGTATTCCACTAATTCCTCATCCGATTCGAAATTCTGTTTTGCCAACATTTTGGGCAGCATTCCGGCAGAAACGGCCGTTGCTCCCTCAGTTTTGGCCAGTTCCGCTGCCTTGTCACGTCCCGCCTTTCCCTCAGAGGAATCGGCACCAGCGCGGGTAGAGGCCAAAATTAGCCCGGCCACCTGCTCTGGATAACGACGATAAAACTCCAGGGCAATGTAACCACCCATCGACAGACCACACACCACAAACGGTGTGGCCACGTTCAGGTGTCCCAACAAATCGGCACAATCATCCGCCAGCAAAGTGATACTGTACGGTCCCGGCACGCTGTCTGACCCACCATGCCCGCGCAAGTCGGGAGCCACGACACGCACAAAATCAGCCAAATCTTCCAACTGCGGTTCCCACATTTGGCTACTAAGCGGGAAGCCGTGAATCAACAATAACGCTGGCTTGTCGCAGGAATCCTGAAACGCCATTACAAAATCTTCTTCGTTTGCTTCACTCATCATTTTTCTCCATTTGCCATTCAATTTCACTGTTCTGCTGCTGGCACAGCGCCAGCAGCCTGGTTAATTGTCCTTCTTTTTCAAAAGCTGTCACCAACGCCAACACTTTTCGTCCTTTGCCACCGGGCAGCGCAGCATAATCCAGGCCAATTGTTTCCCCCATTGTGGTTAACTGCGCCGCATCCAAATGATTGCTCATTTGCTGCCGTAAAAAGATGGGGTCAACCGAGGAAGTTGATGGATGGGAAACGGCCGTTTGCCCCTGCCCTGTCTTCTGAATGACCACTTCAGGAATAACAATCTTTGGCCCACCCTCTTTTGCAGATGGGGAATCGCCACGCTGAAACAGCCGCTTGAGCCAATGCCACAGCCCATTGCCACTGCGACTCATGTCTCAATCCCTTCAAACAGTTCACCAATCGAGCGACGGAAGTAGTTTTGGCGAATCGCTTCGGCAAACACATTGCCCACAGAAAGGACGGTTAGATTGGGTGGTTGGCGTTCAGGCGGCCGTTCCACCGTGTCTGTTGTAATCACTTCCTGAATTTGCGGAATCGACTTGATTCGCTCAACCGCCGGCCCTAAAAACAAGCCGTGCGTACAAATTAATGTAATCCGCTTAATGCCACTTTCCACTAACACCTCGCTCAGTTCCACCACAGAACCCGCTGTAGCAATCTCATCATCGTAAACCAGGGCGTGCTCAAACCCTTCCACCTGCCGCCCAATGAGGCCCCCAATTTTCACTTCGGTATCAGAGACACGGGTTTTGTCAGCCGAGGCAATAGGCAAGCCCAAATCTTTGGCAAAGCGGGCCGCGGGCTTGGCCCGGCCCATGTCTGGGGCCACCACCACGTCTTTTTTGGGGTCCCATTCACGCTGCCGCACAAACTGCCCCAGCGTCATCCGCGCGGTCAGCGGGTCAGCTGGGGTGCTGAAAAACCCATGCACCTGCGGCGAATGCAGCGTCATCGTCATGACATGGGTTGCGCCAGCGGTATGCAGCAGATCGGCAATGAGCCGGGCGGTGATGGAGATGCGCGGCGCGTCCTTTTTGTCGGAACGCGCATAAGAAAAGTAGGGAATAATGGCGTGGATTTCACGCGCGGCCGCGCTTTTGGCAATGTCCAGCATCATCAATAGCTCCACCAGATGATCGCTCACCGGCGGCGTCATCGACTGCACGAGGTACACAGTGCGCCCGCGCACGCTGGCACCTAATTGCACAAACAAATTGTCGTTACTAAATTTGGAAAATTTCGTTTCTTCCAGAGGGATTGCTAAATGTTCACCAATTCTTTTGGCCAACGGTATGTTGGAACGGCCGCTAAACAGCCGCACATCATCAGGGTCTAAATTCCTTGTCATCTTCTCCTCCTATAAAAAAGTTGCCGCGGAAAGCAATGCCTGCCCCAGCCGCATTTTGTACGCAAATGCCGGGATTTCAATGGCACCCAGGCGGCGCAAATGCTCTGTCATGAACTGGGTATCCAGCAGCTGAAATTTGCGCTCGTTGAGATGCGCCACGAGAACGGCCAGCGCCACCTTACTGCTGTCTCGCTCGTAGCTGAACATGCTCTCCCCGGCAAAAAAGCCCCCAATCGCCACACCATAAAGTCCGCCAACCAGCTCATTTGCCTGCCATGCCTCCACGCTGTGGGCAAAGCCCAGCTGGTGCAGGCGCGTGTAAGCCTGAATGATTTCGTCACTGATCCAGGTTTCCTCGCGGCCAGGTGCCGGAGCGGCACATGCTTCGATGACGGCCGTAAATGCCGTGTCTATGCGAATGTCAAATATCTGCTGGCGGATAGTCCGCCGAAGGGAGCGGGAAACATGAAAACGATCCAGCGGTATGATAGCTCTGGGATCAGGATCGTACCAGTAGATACGGCCGTCTTCATGGGCCATAGGGAACACGCCCTGGCAGTAGGCCGAGAGCAAGGTTTGGGGTGAAAGTGTGTTATCCACTACCTAAACGTAAACGAAGGCTCCTGCGCGCATTGGCTTTCCCACCACTGCCGAATCCGACCGCCAATCGGCCGTTCCACATAAGCCTCAATCTGATAAACAACCTCCCACAAGCGGGCAAAATCGACCCCCGTGCCCAATCCCATTTTGTACGCCAAAAATACCAAATCCTCCGTGGCCAGGTTCCCTGCTGCGCCGGGGGCAAAAGGACAACCGCCCAGCCCGCCCACGCTGCTGTCGAAGATGCGCACGCCGGCTTGCAGCGCCGTGGTGGCGTTGGCCAGCCCCATCGCCTGTGTATCGTGCAGGTGGACCGCTAACCTGCTCATTTCCAGCCGCCGGCCCAGTGCCTCCATCAAATGCCCCACGTCCAGCGGATTGGCGTGGCCGATCGTGTCGGCAATCGCCAATTCATCTGGCTCTAGCTGCCACAGCTTCTCCGCCAGGGCAATGGTGCGATGTGGTGGCGTGACACCCTCAAAGGGGCAAACCCAGGCGGTCATCACGTAGATGCGCGTCCAGATGCCGTCACGCCGCGCCTGGGCCATAAGGTCGCATGTAATTTCGTAGGCTTGTTGAGACGACATGCGCGTGTTCTTCTGACTAAACGTCTCGCTTACGGATACGCCAAAAGCCATTGAGCGACAGCCTGCCGCCAAAGCTCGATCATAACCACGCTGGTTAAACACCAGACCAATGAAGTCGGTTTGCGGCCATTTTTGACGGCCGTACGTCATTACCTCATCCGCATCAGCCATCTGCGGCACCGCTTTGGGATGCACAAAGCTGGTTAGCTCAATGTGGTGTAAGCCAGCGGCAACCAATCCTGCTACCAGCGATTTTTTTTGATTTGTGTTAATAAGATTGGCTTCATTCTGTAAACCGTCGCGCGGGCCAACCTCGTAAATTTTAAGGGAGTCTGACATGACTATGTATACCGTTACCGTTGTGTAATCGGCAAAAAGTTTTGCAGAAAAATCCAAGGCGATTTGGCCGATTACGTGAGTAAAAGCGGGAGAATGAGGCTATTTTAATTTCAATAACTTTCCCGCTTTTACAGGACTTGTACAGAGTGCCGTGGGGAAGCAATCTGTGGGAAAAGGATCTGGGTTGATTTTACCATACAACGGCAGCGGTTTGCTGAGCAGCAGTACAGAAGAACGGGGGAAATCAGGCAGTTACTGACCTGTATCAAACTTTCTAAACAATTATCTTGTGTATAGCAAGCGGTACTTGTTTAGAAAAATACTTTCGGGTCAGTAATTAGTACCGACCAATCGCCGGGTCAACAGCAATAGCATAGGCATCGATGCCACCATCCATGTTAAACACGTTGGTCCAACCCTGCTGGCGCAGCCAGGCCGTTACCTGGGCGCTGCGGTTGCCATGATGGCACATGACCACAATTTCGGCGTCTTTATCGGCCAGTACAGCTTGCGGCAGCGACTCTGGTCCTTGCCGGGCCAGCTCACTGAGCGGTGCAGTCAGCACGCCATCACCCAGGTTGGCATAGAGCAATTCATTGGGTTCGCGTACATCAAGCAAAATAAAGTCTTCGTCATTGTCACGCTTTTGGGCCACTTCCTGCACGGAAAGGCCGGGGACACCGTAGGGGTTCATAAATTCCTCCAGGCAGCCAGGAGCAGACAGCCCCAGCCGGCAATAAACGCCACGCCGCCAATCGGTGTGATGGCTCCCAGCCAGCTTTGCCGGGTGAATACCAACAGGTACAGGCTGCCGGAAAAGAAGATGATTCCGGCCAGAAACAGATAGCCAGCCCAGGTTGTTAGAGCCATTGGGTATTTGTCGGCCAGCCAGGCGGCGGCAAAGAGGCCGAGGGCGTGGTAGACGTGATAGCGCACGGCCGTTTCATAATTAGCCGCCATATTGGGAAACCGTTCAAAATAACTGCTCAAGCCATGCGCGCCAAACGCACCTGCACCGACACCCAGCATCATAAAAGCTGCACCCAAAATAATAAATAGCTTACTCATCTTCTTCGTCCTCTGTGATTTCTGTGCTCCAGCGCATGGTGGGCTGCTCTTCGATGGCCGGGCCTTCACCTTGGGCCAGCCGATCCAGCCAGCTAAGGGGATCCTCCGGTGCGGCCGTTTCGATGGCGATGTAAGCACCATAAACTTCTTCTAAATGCGGCCGTTCGCGCACCACCTCTTGCACCAGTTCGGGCAGACGGCCGTTCCGTTCCATCGTGCCAATCAACAGCCCGGCCTTATCGCGCTGCGTCTTCCCCCGCAGCTGATCATATTCCACCCCCAGCCGCCGACACAGCAGCTGAAGCTCTTCCAGATTAAAAACTGTTAGTAAATCATCTCGTAACTGTTTACGATCCATTCTGTCTTCCTACTAAAAGCAGGAGTGAAAAGTAAAAAGTGATAAGTAGTTTCCACTTTTTACTTTTCACTTTCTACTACTCCCACCCTAATTTCCATTCAAACTTTTCGCCACATGATGCACCAGCCGTTCGGCAACGGCCGTTTTGCTTTGCAGCGGTATCTCTTCCACCACCCCGGCCGAACTGAGCAGCAGCACCTTGTTGGTATCTACCTCAAAACCGGCATCTTCGTCCATCACGTCATTCACGGCGATAAAGTTGAGTCCTTTGCGCAGCAGTTTATCACGGCCGTATTCAAAAGCGTTGTGCGTCTCGGCGGCAAAGCCTAATACCACACGCGGATAGCCGCTTTTGTCTCGCCGCTCCTTAACAGCCGACAAGATATCCAGCGTCACCTCTAAACCAATCGCCCGGCCCCACTGCTCATCCGTCTTCTTAATCTTCTGGCCCGATTGGGCATTGGGCCGAAAATCTGCCACCGCCGCCACCATAAACAGGGCGTCTGCCCCTTTGGCAGCGGCCAAAACAGCGTCGCCCATCTCTTCTGTGGTTTGTACAGAAACGGCCGTTGCCCCAAAAGGTACCGGCTCCACAATAGGTCCATGCACTACCGTTACCTCGGCACCAGCGTCCAGCGCCGCCTGAGCCACCGCCAGCCCCTGTTTCCCGGTTGAGCGATTGCTGATGAAGCGTACCGGGTCCAGCGGCTCACGGGTCGGTCCGGTAGAGACCACCACTTTTCGTCCGGCCAATGGGCCATCTTTGGCCAGCATCTGCCGAATATGGGCCAATAAATCGCCCGGTTCCACCATCCGCCCCAGCCCCGTTAGCCCGGAAGCCATGCGCCCTTCGGCCGGACCGGCAAACTGCACACCCCGTTCGCACAGCGTAGCCACGTTGGCCTGCGTGGCCGGATGTTCATACATGCCACCATCCATCGCCGGCGCGATGAGGATGGGGCAGCGGGCCGCCAACGCCGTTACCGTCAGCAAATTATCGGCCAGGCCGTGGGCCAGCTTGGCTAGAGTGTGGGCCGTGGCCGGGGCAATTACAAAGAGATCGGCCGTTTCACCCAGGCCTACATGCTTCACATGATCCGCCAAGCTCCACATGTCATCGTAAGACGGCCGTCCTGTCACCGAACGAAAAGTAAGCGGCGTTATAAACTGCCGCGCCCCCTCCGTTAAGATGACATCGACTTCTGCACCCGCCTGAGTTAACTTGGAGGCCAGGTCAACGGCTTTGTAACAGGCGATAGAGCCGGTTACGCCCAACAAGATTCGTTTTCCCGTCAATAAACTAATTTTTCCCATCAATCTAGTTTAACCAGAAACCAAAAAACGCAAAATAATGCACAATTGTGAAATTTGTTTATGATACGCATTACGTTCGGCCTAAAAAATATCTGAACAGTCTTGTTATAATGACGCGGGTAATTTAAGCATATTACATGAAGAACCCGCTCTTTCCTACAAACAAGACTTGCACAAAAGCAGCATCAAGTTGGCAAATGATTGCAAGAAATTCGCTCTCACTTTAACTAGTGTTTCGCCAAACAAGCTTTGCCGGATAGTGACGCTGTGGCGAAACACCTAAGCTGAAGTAAATTCTTCCATGAGCTAACCGTCAAAAGAAATTTGCTTCAGCACTAGGCGCAGCAGCTTGTATTCATCTTGCTTTAATTTGGTCACGTCTTACACAAAACATGACAAAAATTCAGGGAGGTTCTCTTGACTAATCTATTTACCCTAAAACAGCATAATATTGAAGTTTCTAATATCGTGCGTAATGCTATGCCAGCCAAACTGTACCAGGAAGCGCTGGCTTATGAAGTGGATGCAGCAATTGCAGATTCTGGAGCGCTTATGGTCCGGTCTGGTGAAAAAACAGGCCGCAGCCCTAAAGATAAGCGCATTGTAGAGCATTCAGACTCTAAAGATGATATTTGGTGGGGCTCGGTCAATATTCCAGTTGATGAGCACACGTTTGAAATCAACCGTGAACGGGCCATCGATTACCTGAACACGCGGGAAAAGCTTTATGTGGTTGACGGCTTTGCCGGCTGGGATCCCGATGAACAGCTCAAGGTACGCATTATTTGCACACGGCCGTATCACGCCCTCTTCATGTGGAATATGCTGATTCGCCCCAGCGATGAACAACTGAAAAGCTTCGGCGAACCAGATTACGTCATTTTCAACGCCGGCCAATTCCCCGCCAATCGGTACACAACCGGAATGACCTCTAAAACCAGCGTGGATCTTTCCTTTGAAAATAAAGAAGCCGTCATTTTAGGCACCGAATATGCGGGCGAGATGAAAAAAGGCATCTTCACCGTCATGAACTACATCATGCCCAAAAAAGGCGTGCTCTCCATGCACTGCTCCGCCAATGAAGGGAAAGATGGCGACGTTTCCCTGTTCTTCGGCCTGTCTGGTACGGGCAAAACCACCCTTTCGGCTGATGAACACCGCAACCTCATCGGCGACGATGAACATTGCTGGAACGAAGATGGTGTGTTCAACGTTGAAGGTGGCTGCTACGCCAAGGCCATTGACCTCTCTGCCGAAAACGAGCCAGAGATTTATGGGGCCATCAAATTTGGCACCGTCCTGGAAAATGTTGTATACGATGAACGGACGCACGAAGTTGATTACCATGATGTATCCATCACCGAAAACACCCGGGCTGCCTACCCCATCACTTACATCCCAAACGCCAAAATTCCTTGCGTGGGTGGCCATCCTAAAAACATCATCCTGCTGACGGCCGATGCCTTTGGCGTGCTGCCGCCGGTTAGCAAACTAACCCCTGAGCAAACGATGTACCACTTCATCAGCGGCTACACGGCCAAAGTTGCCGGAACCGAGGTAGGCATCACCGAACCCGAAGCGACGTTCTCTGCCTGCTTTGGGGCCGCCTTCATGGTGTGGCATCCCAGCAAATATGCCGAACTGTTGGCAGAGAAGATGGCGCAACATGGCACGTCGGCCTGGCTGGTCAACACGGGCTGGACCGGCGGACCCTACGGTGTTGGTTCCCGCATCAAGCTCAAATACACACGGGCTATCATCGACGCCATCCATGAGGGTTTGCTTGACGATGTTGCTTATGTGACAGATCCAATCTTTGGTCTGGCCGTACCCACCACCTGTACCATCGTGCCAGATGAACTGCTTATCCCCAAAAACACCTGGCGCGATGGCGATGCCTACGACAAACAGGCGCGCAAGCTGGCTAATTTGTTCATCAAAAACTTTGAAAAGTACAAAGAAGGCAGCAGCGAAGCCATCATTAATGCCGGTCCATTGGCTTAAGCTGTCGATTCACTTTCCCTTGTAAAGAAGACGCTCTGCAAATTTTGTAGAGCGTTTTTGTCTTTTGCATGAGAAAATTGCCAGCAGCCCGTGTCAAATAGACACCGTTGGTTATAATCTCGCCTAAGTGACTTTAACGTACGCAAAAATGGGAGTTTTCCGTTGACGCCAAAGCTGCATCGCCTTGCCCTTCGCCTCTGTTTTACTTTGCTAATTTTGCTAATCGGCAACCTGCTCTTGTCACTCTGGCAGCAGCGAGCTTCAATCAATCTGGCCATTGCCAAAGGGCAGCAGCTTTACATGTCCACCGATGGGCAGCCGGCGGAAGAGCTGGCAAACCTGAATACGGCCGAATCCTCTCTCATCTTCGTCAATGCCCTGCCATTAAGTCTGGCTGAAGCCCGTCCTTGGAGTGAGCTGGGCTGCACCGCCAACAACTGCGCCCACGCCACCTACTTTGATCGCGCCAGCGGCGGAACGGTCAACCAGATCATCTCGCTGCCCGACAACGCAGTTTTAGCTGAATGGCATGATGTCCTGGCCCGACCGGCGGGCAGCAGCTTTGTGGCTGAAGAAGCAATTCGGATTGCCGCTAACGATCCGACCGTAACGGCCGTTCTCGGCGACATCGGTGCGGGCGATCCAGCCATGATTCCTATGTCTGCCTGGCTGGCTGATGGTGACTGCCACGAGGATTGGTGTGTGGATTTGACGTTTCATAGCCCAAGTGGGGACGGCCGTATCTTTCACGTTTTTGTCAACATGAGCCAGCAAACCGTCGCCCGCGCTTTTTACACGCGGGCGCGTCCGGATCTGGATGTGGCCATGCCCACCTCGCAGCGTGCCGCCTTCACCGATGGCTGTCACGAGCAGGATGGCTGGAATGTCTGCTGGGAAATGACTGCCCATGATGGCGTTCTGTTTCGCGACGCTGCTTACAACGACACCACCATCTTTACCAGCGTCAAAATTCCCCAAATTGAAGCGTGGTACCCCAGCTGGCCCGGTGGCTATCGGGACGAAATTGGCTTTTCCGCCACCGTGCCTCCTTTTGGCGATACCATCGTCAATGAACTGGAGGACGGCTTTGAAGTACGTCAGTTATTCACCGAATTCACCCGCTGGCCCAACTGCATCTGCTGCTACCGTTACGAGCAAATTATCCGCTTTTTTGCCGACGGCAGCTTTGAACCGCGCTTTGTTTCTTATGGCCCTGGCTGTGATGATTTGTCCATTTATCGGCCGTTTTGGCGCATTGATGTGGATTTAGGTGGCCCGGAAGATGATCAAGTCTGGCTGTGGCAGGAAACAGAATGGGCCGAAGTAGAAACCGAGCAGGAACTGTTCCCGTTCGTCGACGACTTGGGTCCTGACGGTTTTAAGCTGGCCACCGGCAGTGGCGATCTGCTTTATCGCTGGACAATGCTGCCGACTGATCCACTGGGTCTGGATGAAGCCCGCTTCTTCATCCTCAAAGAAAATGAGATGGAGGGCGAGCAGCCACTCTCCCCCGGTCCCGGCGACACGTTTCAACCGCCGCGCCAATGGCTAAACAACGAAGCGGTTTTTGGCGAAGATATTGTGCTCTGGTACGTTCCCTTACTTAAAACCAAAAAGACGGAGCCAATTTGGTGTATGCCAGATCCGGAGCCGGGCATCAACCAGTGCGAAGCCATCTTGCGGGTAGAAATCACGGATGAACTGCCGCAGCCTTCGGCTGAAGAGCTGGCAGAGATGCAGGCAACCGCCACGCCGGCACCGACCGATACGGCCGTAACGCCCGCGCCATCCCCAACACCACGCCCGGTCCAGGGCAGCACGGTAGAAGAGATTCTTCTCAATGCGGGCTGTACCTCATGCCACGCCATTGGGCCACTTGGTGAAGCACATAAAGTTGGTCCAGATCTGTCCGCCATCGGTTACCAGGCCACGGGACGCATCCCCGACGTCTCCGCCGCCGAATACATCCGGCAGTCGATTGTGGAGCCGAACTATGCTCTGGCCCCAGCCTGCCCCAATGGGCCGTGCCTGCCCAACATCATGCCTCAGGATTACAGCCAGCGGCTCACCGCCGAGCAGGTTGAGTTGATTGTTGATTATTTGCTCAAGCTGGATGGTACGCAGCCCGCCGGGGATTTTGCGGTGATTGGTGAAGAGGATACGGCCGTCTTCCCCAAAGGCAGCAGCGCAGCCAAAGGAAATAGCGGTATTGTCCCTGGCGTGAACACATCATCGGTTTCAGTGCAGCTCATTATGATTGGGGTTGTCTTTTTATTGACGCTGTTTTTGTTGTGGAAACGGCCGTATGATGAAGAATAACCTATCAGACCAAGCGTAAGCGGATGTGAAAGTTAAGTAGATAACATAAGAAATGTATGGCATACGCGTTGACAAAAAACGGTAGAAAGGCAATACTGAACACATCATCAGAAGTATAAGCTCAATTTAAGGATTTTACAGGAGGAACACTGTGTCAGAAGCATTAGATCAACTGGTTGAACGTGCTGTAAGCGATAAAGAATTCCGTAAACTTCTCTTCAAGGATCTGGACAAAGCGCTTGAAGGGTATGCCATTTCCGACGAGGAACGTGCCTTGCTGGAAGACCTCGATGAAGAAAACTTCGACGAATTTGCTGGTGGCCTTGGCTCCCGCACCACCAAGGGCATTTGGCCCGGAACAGGTTAAAGAAAGCGGGGAGTAAGTATTATCGACTACAAAAAGCCTAAGTTTTCAGCTTAGGCTTTTTAGATTCTCAGGCACTTTTGGCATAATTTCACAATTCATTCTAGAGGGTCGGCGTTAACATAACGCCAACTCATGGTGCCTGTGCCTGAGTTTTGATATGGCGAACACGCTGCAGAGCACGGGCAT
>PABI01000108.1 GCA_002699125.1 Anaerolineaceae bacterium | reverse complement strand
CGAGTTTGTCCATAATTCTCGCAAGCGGGGCAAAGCTCTTTTACCTTCGCTGGTTGAGATTCTGGTAGCTCCTTGAATCCCATATTGAGCCAACCTCTTTTCTCTGTGAAACTCTGTGTCTGCTCTGCGCAACTCCGTGTTCCTAGCCAGGCACTGGCTGACGCTCAACCGCTTCATACAAATAACGATCCACATCATCGAGGGTGATACGGCCGTTATCCGCCAGCGTCTTAATTCGCTCCGCCAACTGCTTTAATTGTTCCTTTTCGAGGACCAACCCCAACTGCTCGGCCCGACTCTTCACCGCATTCCAGCCTGTCAGCCGGTGAGCCACATGGACATACCGCGTCAGGCCAAAATCTTCAGGACACAAAATCTCGTAGGTGCTGGGATTGTTCAGCACTGCCTTGGCGTGAATGCCCGCCTTGTGCGTGAAGCTGGCAAAGCCGGTGATGTAGTTGTTGAACGGGATATCCACCTGCACCAGCCGCGCCACCGTCTGGTCCAGTTTGCGAATCAAGGGCAGATTGTACTTTTTCACCAGTGCCGGATCCGTAGCGTACAGCCGGGCCACCAGTCCCCCCAGCGGCGTGATGCCGTTGCGTTCGCCAATGCCCAAAACGGTGGTGTCGATGTGTGTTGCGCCCGCTTCCAGCGCTGCGTACGCATTGGCAATGGCGCAGCCCGAATCATTGTGTCCATGAAACTCAATGTCGCAGCCAATATTTTGCCGCAGCGTGGACACAACTTCGTAGATTTGGCGCGGCGTGCCTACACCCACCGTGTCCGCCACCCCTACACGATGTACTCCCAGTTCATCGACCGCCCTGTAAATCTGCAAAATGTCTTCAAATTCACTGCGCAGGCTGTCCTCGGTGCTGAAGCGGGTTTCCACGTTTTGGCTTAGCAAATAGGCAACCACTTCCTGTGCCAAATCCAGAATTTGTTCGATGCTCATGCCGTGGCTGAACTCACGCAAAAATGAGGAGGTGCCAATGACCACATCCACGCCACTGACACCGCAATCAACCGCCTGTTTGGCGTCTTCTAAATTGCAGCGGGTGTGCGTGAGGATGCGCGCATTTAGTCCCAGCCGGGCGATGGTGGTGCAATCTTTGGCGCTTTGCGGTGAGGCCAGCGGGGAGGTTAGCTCTAAATATTCCACGCCAAACGCATCCAGGAGTGTGGCAATCTGAATCTTATCTTCAATGCTGAAAAATGCGTTGACAAACTGCTCTCCCTCCCGCAGGGTGGATTCAATAATCGAAAAATTGTGTATGCTCATAAATTTCTCCGCGAATCAAATTCGTGTCTGCATTTGTCATTTCGAGCCGCTTTTTGGCGAGAAATCCCTTAAGTGATTCATGGACCGAAACCAGGCAACGCTCAAAGGGATTTCTCGGAGGACCTCGAAATGACAAGTGAGGGTTGTTGCGTTAGCCAGGGTTGTTTAGCACTGTTTGTAAAATCTCGATTGCCTGCAAAAACTCTTCGATGATGATGTGTTCGTTGGGGGTGTGGTCCAGCGAACTATCGCCTGGACCGTAGGCAACAATGGGACAATTCCAAATTGGATCGACCACGTTCATGTCTGAGGTGCCGGTTTTGAGCTTGTAGCTGGGCACGCTGCCCGCCTGCCGGATGGCCCGGTTGAACGCCTGGGCCAGAAGATCGGTGCGCTTGCTTTGCACGGCCGTTTCATGACCATAAGCCCGAATCGTACCCACTTTTCCGCCAGCTTCCCGCAGCCAATTCTCAAACTCGGCCACGTCAAAATTTGGCGGCAGGCGAATGCCCAGCTTCATTTCCAGGCGGTTTTCCAACCCGTCGCTGCTGGTGTGCAGCTCACGCACAGATGGCAGCAGTTGGTCAAACAGGCGAGATTTGTCAGCGTTAAATTGGGCAATGAAGCGTTGCAGTTCGTTGTACCAGGCAAGGCCCAGCTCGGCTGTGCCGGTTTCTGCTCCGGCAGTGTGGCTCATCGGTTGGGCAAAGCAGGCATCGATGAGCAGCCGGCCTTTGTAACCAAGCGTGATGCCATCCCAACCGCTCGGTTCGCCAATGATGCACAAGTCTGGCTGAAGCTGGCTGGCCACGTGCCGCGCACCCTTTGATGTAGCGGCTTCCTCTTCGACTGCGCCCACGACGATGAGCCTGGTGCCAGGCGGCAGCTTTGCGCGGCTGGCGGCCACGATGAAGGTTGCTAACGGTCCTTTGGCATCGACGGTGCCACGGCCGTACAGCCTGCCATTCTCTTGCCGCACAGGAATCTCACCAGGCACGGTATCCATATGTCCCAGCAGCACAATTTCCTGCGTGATTTGTCCATTGGCATCGGGGTAGCTGCGCTGACCGACGGCGTTGCCTGCGGCGTCTACATGGGCGTTGAAGCCGGATTGATTCATTTGCTGGACAAGGAAGTGGGCAACGGCCGTTTCCTCTCCAGACAAACTCGGAATTTCCACCAGCCGCTGTAGAAAACGAATGGCAGCCTCATCGGTGTTAAGCAAGAGAGGGCTCATGAGCAGCGTTCCTTTTTTCGGTGGTCAAGACGTGAGCCAGGGCAGCCACAACACGGTCCAGCTCATCGGCGGTGATGGTGAGCGGTGGTAGCAGGCGGATGACGGTGCTGCCCGCTGTCAGGGCGATGATGCCTTCCTCCATGAGTGCCTGCACAAAGGGCATTGCGCGCTGGCGCAGCTCGATGCCGATCATTAGCCCCAGGCCACGCACCTCGCGTACCAGCGGCAGACTAAGCGCCTCGACTTGCTGGCGGAACTGCTCGCCCAGCGCGGCGGCCCGGGTGGCCAGGTCGGTCTGCTGAAAGATGTCAAGGATGGCCGTTCCCGCCGCACACAGCAATGGATTCCCGCCAAAAGTGGAGCCGTGCAGCCCCGGCGCGAGGTTTTGCACGCGGGGTCCAATGCCCACGGCCCCCATCGGCAAGCCGCCCGCCATCGCTTTGCCCAGGCAGATGAGGTCAGGCACGAGGTTGTAATGCTCGCAGGCGAACAGTTTGCCGGTACGGCCGTAGCCCGTTTGCACCTCGTCAATAATCAGTAGTGCACCCCGCTCGTGGCACAGGCGGCTGGCTTCGTGGAAAAATGCCGGCTCGGCCAGCCGTACGCCGCCTTCGCCCTGGACGATTTCCAGAATGAGAGCGGCCGTTTCTTCTGTGATCGCCTCATCCAGTTGCTCGATGTTGCCAAAAGGAACGTGGCTGAACCGGCTGACCAGCGGCTCGAATGGCTGGCGGTACTTTTTGTTGTGCGTGGCGGAAAGTGCTCCTAGGGTACGGCCGTGAAAGCCACGCATCGCCGCTACAATGCCGGGGCGACCGGTGCTGAGGCGGGCAAATTTAATCGCCGCTTCCACCGCTTCTGTACCGGAATTGCAGAGGTAGACGCGGTTTAAGTCGCCAGGCAGCACAGCGGCCAGTCGCGCCTGGAATTGAGCCCGCTGGTCATTGTAGAACATCTCCTGGCAGGTGATGAGCTGGCTGGCCTGCGCCGTGATCGCGGCGACCACCTGGGGATGGCAGTGACCGACGTTGGCTACGCCAATCCCGGTGGCGCAGTCGAGGTAAGGACGGCTGTTTTCATCCCAAACCGTCGTACCTTCACCGCGCACAATTGCCATGTTACGTTTGCCATAGACGCCGCTGCCGAACTGGTCTTCTTGCTGAATGATGTCACTCATGAAGCCACCTTTGCCTGTGGCTGGGTGATGATCGTGCCCTGGCCGTCCAGCGCGCGCAAAATAGGCTGCTCGCCGCGGGCATCCCCCAGCACCACGCGGCGCACGCCCTGCGCCAGCGCTTCCTGCGCCCCCAGCAGCTTGATGCGCATCCGGCCCTGAGCATATTCTTCGGCGATTTGGTCAATCTGGTTGGCGTTGAGTTGTGGGATGAGGCTGTTCTCGTCGGGGAAGTGGCGCAGGACGCCGGACACGTTGGAGAGGATGAGCAGCTCGTCGGCGTGGAAGGCGGCGGCGGTGGCCGCAGCGGCCCGGTCGCCATCCACATTTATCGCTTCGCCTTCAAAGCTGATGGCGGGCGGGGTGAGCACGGGCAGGCAGCCCGTGTCGAGGAGATTTTGCAGGAAGCCGCAATTCACTTCTGTGACTTTGCCGGTGAAATTATCGCGGAGCACGCGGGTACGGCCGTCTGCCACCACTTTGATCACTTTTTTGCGTGGACCTTGCCAGATACGGCCGTCAATCCCTGACAGGCCAACCGCATTGACGCCACGCCTTTGCAAACGCTCAACCAGCGTTTTGTTGATCTGCCCACAGTACACCATCTGGAAAATCTCCAGCGTGGCCCGGTCGGTCAGGCGGCTGGTGTAGCCGGAGGGGGAAGTGACAAACTGCGGCGGATGTCCCAGCGCTTCGGCCACCTGGTTGGTACGGTGCGAGCCACCATGAATGAAGATGAGCTGCTGCCCTTCTTGCCACAGTTGAGTAATGTCATCACAAACGGCGTCGTAGTTAATGCCCTCGCCGCCGCCAACTTTAATAATAATCATAGTACTTCTCCTAAAATTTATCCGCAGATTTCGCAGATTACGCAGATAAAAAAGAAATAAAATCTGCGTAATCTGTGTAATCTGTGGTTTCTCAAATTGGGTGGAGGCCGCTGAAGGTGAGGCCGGTGGTTTCGGGGTAGTCCAGCATCAGGTTTATAGCTTGAACGGCCGTTCCCGCCGCACCCTTCATCAAATTATCAATAGCGCTCATCACTACCAGCCGCCCGCTGCGCTCATCCCTGGCAAAACCGACGTCGCAGAAATTGCTGCCGGCCAAAATTTTCGGTTCTGGGTAGCGATAAATGCCTTTACGTTCCTTCACAATGCGCACAAATGGTTCGCTGCCGTACACCTCACGGTAAAGCTGCCATACCTCTTTTTCAGTCAAATCCTGGTTCAAAAAAACGTGTGCCGTACACAAAACGCCGCGCACCAGCTCAACGGCCGTTGCCGAAAAGTGCAGGTCGAATTTGCCCAATTCCTGAATCATTTCTGCCTGGTGGCGGTGGCCGGTAGGGGCAAAAGAGCGCAGCGCGCCGCTTCTTTCTGGATGATGACTGGCGGCGCTGAAGCTGTTGCCGCCTTCAGACGATCCCACTTTCACCTCGATGACTGCTTGTTTGATGAGTCCGTGCAGGGTTAGCGGAGCCAGGGCCAGATTAACGGCTGTCGCGTTGCAGCCCACGCCGCTGACGTAGCGCGCATCGCTTAGTTCTCTACGATGCAGTTCCGGCAGGCCGTAGACAAATTTGCTGAGCCATTCAGGGGCGGGGTGGGAACGTCCGTACCATTCCTCGTACAAAGCCGGGTCATTCAGGCGAAAATCGGCCGAAAGATCGATGATGCGCTCCGCCAGGTTGGCAAATTGATCGATTTGCTCGGCGGCACGGCCGTGGGGCAGGGCCAGAAAAAGCAGGTCGCATGGTTCCAGCGCCTCAATTGGGCTGAATTTGAGCCGGGTGGCATCGCGCAAGTTGGGATGGATGCCGTGAACGTAGCTGGCCGCGTGCTGCTGCGAAGTAACCTGCTGCACCTTGACTTGCGGATGCCCCAGCAGCAGCCGCAGCAGTTCGCCGCCGACGTAGCCGGAACCGCCCACGATGGAAACGTTGACGATCATTGAACGGCTCCGTTGGGAACGGCCGTAACGGCAGGCCGCTCAATCATCCCTTCACCCACTCGCAGTACGTAATCTACAATTCGCCCTGGAATATCCACGCCAGTCGGGTCGATGCTGTTGCGGAACTCCATTGTGTAATTAACTTCATTGACCAGGAGACAACCGTCGGCATCTTCCAGCAAATCCACGGCTACTACGCCACCGCCAACCGCCCGGGCTGCCGCTCGGGACAAGCGATCCAGCTCTGGCGTGACGGGGCAGTTTTCCGCTGAACCGCCGCGGGCCGTGTTGGTAATCCAGTGGGCCGAATGGCGGGTGATGGCGCAAATCGTCTCATCGCCCACAACAAAGCTGCGGATGTCGCGGTCTGGCTTGGCGATGTATTCCTGAATGTAAAAGATGGAGTGTTGGTACGTCCCGAGGGTGCTTTTGTGCTCCAAAATTGCTTCGGCCGCTTCGCGGTCATTCACTTTGGCCAATAATCGCCCCCAGGAGCCTACGGCTGGCTTAAGGACAACCGGGTAGCCCATGGCCTCGATGGCGTCCAGGGCGGCTTCGGCGGTGGTGGCAATTTGCACACGGGGCGAGGGGACGCCGGCCGCAAACAGGGCCAGCGAGGTTTCTAGCTTGCTGCCGCAAATTTGGGCGACGTGGGCGTTGTTCACACAGGGAATGCCCCACGCGCCCAAAATTTGCAGCGCCGCCTGCGCCCGTGAGTGGCTGACGCAGCGTTCCAGAATGACGTCGTATTGCTGCCAGGGAGACGGCCGTTCCAGATCAAACACCGTCTCGCGCACATCGATCATCTCGTAAGCTACGCCGCGTGCTTCAAGCGCCTGTACAATAAGTTTTTCTTCTAATCGAATTCGTGAAAATAGAATGCCAACGCGCATAACTTATTCTCCCCAATCTTCTTCTACTTCTGGCGCAAGGGCCAGTGTAATGGGATTGTTGTTGACCACTTCCAACTCCGCACCACATTCGGGACACTCCACAATTTCGCCAATCATCACATCGTCAGCGATTTCCACTTCACCAGCACATTCCACACAATTTACAGTTTCCATGATTTAAACCTCCATTTGGTTTGAAAATATTCTCCGCGTAGGTGACAGTCACTTGGTTTTGATCTGTCAAACTATATTGAGCTAAGTGATTGTCACCTCTGGAGCAAATAAAAAAGCGGGCTCACCTTTTTCTGGTAAGCCCGCCTGAAAAGACGTTTCTTGCGATTGATAAGCAGCAAGCAAGACTCACCAGAAATATTCTGGCTTGTTCTTCTTGTTCTGCTTCTTGATGATGATTTGTTGGTTCATTTCGTTTATCAGGAAAATAAAAAGCGCCCCACCGGTCATCGGTGGGGCGCTTGAAAAGCTAATTCAGGCAAGCACAATTACCAGATGACGCTTGGGTCTCCGTTTTGCTTCTTTGCCTTCTTCAGGATTTGGGTTGCGCTTAAAATTGTATTCATCGGGCGGCAGTGTAACAAAGGATGGTAGAGATGTCAACTATGAAAACCGCAGTTTCATTTAGAAAAGTCAAAGGCCAATGGCGGTTTTCGTTTAATTACAGCTGAAATCGGAGACAAACAGCTCTTTCTCGATAACCTGGCCATCACCCGAGACCACTTTGCCGGTACCAATCACGGCCGAACCATCAGGGCTGCTAACCTCAAAGCCAAACCCTTCGCTCGTGGGACCGCCTACTTTTTGGTTGTTCCAGTAGTAAGTGTAACGGCCGTTTCCTCCATCACCTTCCATGTAAACTGTACGATATTTCATGGCCACCTCGCAGCGCGTGCCGGGGAGAGGATACAGTGTTAACGTGAGTGGTGGGCAGGCAGTGCCGGCGCAGACGTTGCTGGGCGTATTGGTTGTGGGGACGGCTACGGCCGTTCCCGTGACGATGGCCAACGCTTCGAAATCTCCCGTCCAGTCCAGGCGTGGCCCATAAACAAACCCGGCCTGGCCCGTCTCGTTTTGCACATAAAGCCATTCGCCAACTTCAGAGCGTCCCAGCACGGCCACTTGTTCGCCCACGGATATGAAAGTCACTTCCTGGGCATCACTGTCTGGGCTGATATAGAGGCTGGAAGAGAGCAAAGCGGTTGCGGTGGGATGGTCGGCTTCCGCTGTTCCCGTAACGACTGTTGCTGTTGGTGAACTGGTCGGTGTGGGGCTGGCTGTTGCCGTTGGTGATGGCGTTGGTTCTTTAGTTGGTGTTTGTGTGTTGGTGATTTGGCTGGAAACGGCCGTTCCCGTCAATTCATCATCCAAATTTGCCGTGGCAGAAACTGTTTTTGTACCGGTAATGACGGTCAGCGGCGTGGTGCTTGTAACGTCGGCTAGATTTTCTGCACCGACCCGCCACGGCTGCCCGGCCAGCAGCACGATGATGACGGTGGCCAACATAGCCAGCCCGGCCAGCCATAGGGCAGGTCGCTTTACCAAATGAGAGAACGGTGGGAGGAACGGCCGTTCGTCCTGTTCTTCCCTTTGCTGCTCAATGATCCTGGCTTTGGCAATTGAAGACGCTTTTTCCTGGTCAATAATCTGGACAATCTCGTAGTTTGGATTGCACGCAATCACTAGATCAGAAGCATCCTGGTAAGCATAGGGCACCCATTTGCGGGGAACTTGTGAGGGTTTGTCGGACAATGCGTCCGTTAGCTGCTGTTTCACATAGGCAAACACATCATCAATGGTGATTTTGCCATCATGGTCTGTATCGGCTGCACCACTGAGCAAGCCCTGTACGAAATGCTCGGTGAATAAAGATGGTTCGGCCTGGCCCTGGATACTGCCCTTGGCCCAATTGTACTGTGTACTGTCGTTGGCTGTTACCACAACACGCTTGAAGCCATTGTGGGCAAAAGCATCTGAGGTGTTTACATCTCGTCCTACCGTGCTGGACGATTCAGAGGGCACCGTGTCGCTATAGTAGCAATCCATCACCAGGATTTGTTGTTCGGAGAGGCTGTTGTCCATCTCGTCGGCAATAAATCGCGCCGGGATGGCGGTGCCGCGCAGCAGTTCATGCTCGGTGTCTTTGACGGTTAAATAAAGCTGGCCACGCGTTCCCAGTGCGGCATGGCCCATAAAATAGAGCAGCAGTAAATCATCTTTATTGCGATCTGTAAAAAATTGCGAAATGGCTCGGCGCACGCCGTCGGCTGATTCGTTGATCAGCGTGTTTACTTCGCGGAACCCGCCTACAGCCGAGTTTTGCAGGACGTAGGCCAGCGTGTGAATATTTGCCGTGGGTTTGATTAGCTGAGCCAGGGTGGGGTCATCATATTCGTAGTTGGCAATAATGAGCGCATATCGATGCCCTGGTGCTTTTTCTGCCAGGGTCAGTTTGTGGGTGTCCCCTACAATTTTGGCAACTTCTTGCAGGGCGCTGGCAAATTCAACGGCCGTACGATACCGGTGCTCTTTTTGTTTGGCCATTGCCTGCACAATCACTTCCTGGCAGGCCGGAGGCAAACTCGGCTCCATTTCTTGCAGATTGGGCACTGGTTCAAACATGTGCTTCACAGCCACGGCAATGGGCGTATTGGTTTGGTAGGGATGCTTGCCCGTGAGCATTTCAAACAAGATGATGCCTAAAGTGTAAATATCGGAACGGCCGTCTAGCTCACCTTCACCCTGAATTTGTTCCGGGCTCATATAGGCTGGGGTGCCCACCGCACCGCCGGTGTCGGTGAGTTTGGTGTGGGCGTGTTTTAGCTTTGCCGTACCAAAATCAGAAATATAAGGCTCGTTGCGTTGATCAAATAGAATGTTGCTGGGCTTTAAATCGCGGTGGATCACCCCGTGTAGATGGACTTCATCTAGTGCGGGGGCCAGTTTTGTGACGATGCGGGATGCTTCGGCAACGGATATAGCGCCCTGCTTCAGCCGCTCCCCCAGGGAGCCGCCCGTCATAAAACGCATCACCAGGAATGGCTGTCCGTCCTCCTCGCCAAAATCATAAACCGGCACAATGGCAGGATGATCCAGTGACGCAACCACTTTTGCTTCTCGCTCAAACCGACGACGGAAGGTGGGTTGGTGAAGTAGCTCGAGTGGCAGCAGCTTAATGGCAACATCCCGCTCAAAACGCGGATCATGCGCCAGGTAAACTGTTGACATCCCGCCACGACCGAGTTCTGCTTTGATTCGGTAACGACCGATCGTTTTAGGTATCATCAAACAAAATTATATAAATTGCCTTGCTTGATACACAGCGAATATTCGCGCCTTCTTCACGCACTCTCTTAGTACATAATTCCTAACGCTTCTTCTTTAGCTTGGATAGGGTCAGATTTTTTGTGAGAAATTTGTGATAGGAGAAGTATCTTTGACTTCTTGGGGTAGTTTAAGTATGGTTATGTTACCTTAAGGTCATTATTGCTTCTTCAAAAATCTTTTTGTCTCTGCTATAATGAGTAAGATTATGTTTAACTAACCACAATTATCTATTGGGTTTTGCAGAGGATCCGATTATCAATTTGTGGAAAGTTGTACCCCAAGAAGTGGGGCGTTTTTCTTACGAGGGTTTTCAGGGATGTTACGCTCGTTAGGCAAATGAGGAGATATTATGCGTAAATACTTAATTTTCATTTTGCTTCTTTCGCTTGTTACTGTGGCGTGTAGTCAGTTGCAAAATAATGGCGATAATGGCAGCAATGAAGAAGCTCAAGAAACGGCCGAACAAGAAGCCCCCCGTGTAGAAGTGACGGCCACACCCACCTTGCCGCCAACTTACACCCCTGAATCAATGGGGCGGGGCGGCCACATTTCGCCGGTAAGCACACGCACCATTCACATTGTGCAGGCCGGTGAAACAATGGGCCAAATTGCTGCCAAGTATGGTGTTGATACAAAATTCCTGGCAGACTCAAATCGGATTTACAACTATCATCTTATTTATGTGGGGCAAGTTCTTTATATCCCACCCTGCGAATAATTTTTCTGGTTATACCTAAAGCAAAATAGAAAGAGAAAAGCCCCGGCAAAATCTGCCGGGGCTTTTTTATTAACTACTTGGTGCGTACTGTAACTTTATGAAGCTGCGGGTAATGCCGCTTCCTTTTCATGCTTCAGCACAATCTCATCATCTTCCACATCAATCGCCACAGCATCATCAGATGTAAAGCGACCGGCCAAAACGGCGTCAGATAAGCGGTCTTCCACTTCTGTTTGGATGAGCCGGCGTAACGGCCGTGCGCCAAACTCAGCGTCATAACCATGTTCACCCAGCCAATCTCTGGCGGCATCGGTAGCAGTGATGGCGAGATCATGCTCAGCCAGACGTTCATTAACTTCCAGTAGAATGATATCCACAATCTGGCGAATGTTCTCTTTTGTCAGCTGGCGGAACACAACAATGCTGTCTACACGGTTGATGAACTCAGGACGGAACTGCCGTTTTAGCTCATCGAGCAGCGTCTTGCGCATTTCTTGGTGCTGCTCTTGTTCCATTATGGCGTCATCCCGCTGGAAGGCAAAGCCGAGATTTGGCCCACGGCGAATGGTATCTGCCCCTACATTAGAAGTCATGATGATGATAGTGTTACGGAAATTGATCTTTTGCCCCTTGGCATCAGACAAATGACCTTCTTCCATGATTTGCAGCAGGATATTGAAGGTTTCGGGATGAGCCTTTTCGATTTCGTCAAAGACGACGATGGAATACGGCCGTCTCCGTACCGCCTCTGTCAGCTGGCCTGCATCTTCATAACCAACATAGCCGGGAGGCGAACCCACCAACCGGGCTACGTTGTGTCGTTCCATAAATTCAGACATGTCTAGCTGGACCAGAGCGTCTTCACTGCCAAACAAGAACTTGGCCAGTGCCTTGGTAAGCTCCGTTTTGCCTACACCGGTAGGACCCAGGAAAATGAAAGAGCCAATGGGGCGGTGCGGATCTTTAAGACCGGCGCGGGCGCGACGAACTGCTTTGGCAATCGCTTCAATCGCTTCACCCTGGCCCACAATATGCTTGCGTAAATCTTCTTCCATATCCAGCAGGCGAGCCGATTCTTCCTGGGTAAATTGGTAAATAGGAATGCCGGTCCACATGGATAACACTTCGGCGATGTCCTCGGCCGTTACGCTGACGGATTTTTCCTGTTCAGCACTGCCAGCACGCAGTTGATCTAGCTGGCGCTGAATTTCTTCTTCGCGCTCGTTCAGGTGCATCACGTCTTCGGTGCGGCCTTCATCTTCAGCGATGACCCGTTCGGTGCGGATGTCGCGCAAATTGTCGTATGCTTCGCGAATGTCAGCCGGCTGCGGCACGCGGTACATGCGCACCCGTGAGGCGCTTTCGTCAATCAGATCGATGGCCTTGTCGGGCAAGAAGCGGTCGGTGACGTAGCGGGTGGAAAGGTGAACGGCCGCATCAATCGCTTCTTCGGTGATGAACAGATTATGATGCTTCTCGTAAGCCCCCTTGATGCCGTGCAAAATTTCGACACTTTCTTCTGGGGTCGGTTCATCGACGTGAATCGGCTGGAAGCGGCGTTCCAGGGCAGCGTCACTTTCAATGTATTTGCGGTACTCTTCAAGCGTGGTTGCTCCGATGGTTTGTAGTTCGCCACGGGCCAAAGCCGGCTTCAAAATGTTGGCTGCATCCACGGAGCTGCCAGCCGAGCCGGCGCCGACCAGCATATGTACCTCATCAATAAAGAGGATGGCATCGCTGGATTTCAGTTCTTCAATGACGCGCTTGAGGCGTTCTTCAAACTGGCCGCGATACATGGTACCGGCGACCAGGCTGCCTACGTCCAATTGCAGAACGCGCTTGTTGTGGAGAATGTCGGGAACACGGCCGTCTATAATACGCTGGGCTAATCCTTCAATGATAGCCGTTTTACCCACACCCGGCTGGCCGATGAGCGCTGGATTGTTTTTGGTACGACGGGCTAGAATCTGGATAACACGCTCGATTTCAGTGCTGCGTCCAATGACGGGATCGAGCTTGTTTTCCTCAGCCAAAGCAGTAAGATCGGTGGCTAATTGATCGACCATTGGCGTTTTGCTCTTTTCCTTTTTGGCAGAACGGCGGGGGGTGCTGCTGCTGCTTTCGCTGGTAGCCACCGGGCTCTCACGCAGCATTCGGCGTGTTTGTCGCCGGATTTGCTCCGCGCTGATGCCAAATTTGCGCAGGACATCAATTGCAAGCCCTTCGTTTTGACGAGCCAAACCCAGCAGCAAATGCTCCGTGCTGATGTAATGCTGACCCATACGGCGGGCTTCTTCAACAGCCAACTCCAGCACGCGCTTGGTGCTTGGCGAAAGCTCAATTTTTGTGAATGGGGTTCTGGTTCCCGGTCCCCCGGACAATCGCTCAACCATTGCCTGGACACGAACTGCATCTAGGCCGAGCTCCCTTAATACACGTCCCGCAACACCACCTTCTTCGCGGAGGAGCCCGATAAGGACATGCTCACTCCCTATGTAATTATGATTTAATCGTTCAGCCTCTTCTTGGGCTAAACTTAGTACGCGTCTGGCGCGCTGCGTAAAACGTTCCCAATTTTTAGAGTTCACCCGTGCTCACCTCGGTTCTCACCATTCGCGACTTCAGACCAGGTGAACAACTTTCCAATATCAGTGGTTGGCTCCCCACCTTTCTGACTAATCTTGGATAGTTGTTAATTTTTCCAGGTCTGCTTCGACGAATTTGTCAGAAACAACTTGTTTAATACTTAAACCCAACTGTCGTTGGTCTTTGTCCACACGAATAATGCGGACGGTTACGGTTTGTGATTGTTGTACTACATCTTTGGGATGATTCACATGATTCTCAGACAACTCTGATATATGAATCAATCCTTCCAGAGCATACTCATCATCTAGTCGAGCAAATGCACCATATTTTGTTAATTTGGTAATGGTTGCCTCAAGCAATTGACCGACCTGATAATATTCGTCGATGATTGTCCAGGGATCAGGTTCAAGCCGCTTCAAGCTTAAGGCCAATCGTTCTCGATCTTGATCAATATTGAGGACGAAAACTTCAACCTCGTCACCAACCTCTAGAATATCTGCCGGGGCATTTACTCGTTTCCAGCTTAGTTCGGACAAGTGAACCAAACCTTCGACACCGCCAACATCAATAAAGGCACCAAAATCAGCTAAATTAATGACGCGTCCTTTTAATACAGTGCCTTCTTCCAGGCTAGCCAACAATTCGGCTCGTCTTGCCTGGCGCGCTTCTTTTTCAGCTGCTCGTTCCGATAATATTAATCGGCCTCTCTTACGATCTACCTCAATAACCTTGGTTTGAATAACGCTATTGATAAGTTTGTTTTTCTGGTTATCGTCAAAATGGCGACGACGGCTGATCTGTGAGTTGGGAACGAAGCCGCGCAGCTGGCCTAATTTGACCAGAATTCCGCCTTTGTTTTGGCCGATCACTTTCCCTTTGTAAACATCTTGGGAAGCAAGTAGCTCTTCAGCTCTTGTCCAATCGAGCTCTTCCGCTGCCTTGGCGTAAGAAACAACGACGTTTCCATGCTGATCTTCCGTATTGACGATGTAAACGGTGACTTCATTACCGACGGCTAAAAGCTCGCGGGTTTCATCATCCATGCTTTGTAATTCAGAGCCAGAAATGACTCCTTCTGACTTTGCGCCAATATCGATCAGAATTGCATTATTCCGATGTTCAATTACCCAACCTTGACGGGTTTCACCCATCGTGGGCAGATTTAGCTCCTCGGCCAAGAGGAACTCCATTGGGTGGCCTTGCTCGCCCCCTCCTAAATTTGCTACGTTGTCACTCAAAACTCTTCGTCCTCACTTTAATTTACCAACTTGGGCATTTTCTCCGATTATACTGAGTTTAAAGTTGCTGGCAATATAACAATACTCCTGTTAATGATGTTCATATTGTCATTTGCATTGTCATTTGCATGATTTGTCATGATTTGTTTTGAATAACGGCCGATAACACAACAAACTCCGTACGCCATCAAAAAAATTATCCGCCTGCCCGGCTTTGCGCTATGATTGGGGCAATGAGTTCGTTTTTGCAGCGGTTACGGCCGTTTCCCTTCCGTCATTTTTCCCTTTGGGCCCTATTTTTGTTTGTGATGGCGCTGCTGCCCCGCCTGGCGGCGCTGGGTCAGTACATCACGCCGGATGAGCTAAACTGGATCCATCGATCAGTACTATTTCACCAGGCGCTGGGGCAGGGGAAGTGGGCTGAAACATTGACGACGGGGCACCCAGGGGTGATCACCACTTGGTTGGGGGCGTTGGGGATTCAGGTGCAGCTTTGGTTACGGCCGTCCGACATCACTGCCTATGAATGGATTACCCACCTGGCCTGGCTGGCGCCGGAAAATACGGCTGCTTTCCCCCAATTGGCTACATTTTTGAGTGCGGGTCGTGTTGCCGTGGCGGTGATGAACAGCTTGGGGCTAATTTTCATTTTTTGGCTGGCGCGTAAATTGGTGGATTTCTGGCTGGCGGCTGGGTTTGTACTGCTGCTGGCGCTCGATCCGTTTGTAGCCGGTTTATCCGGATTGCTGCATGTGGATGGGTTGATGACGACGTTCACCACCATTTCCCTGCTGGCTTTGGCCGTGGTTTTTGCCGATGGGGAAAATGGGGATTGGCGGTTAACGGCCGTTTCCGGCGCGGCGGCTGGTTGTGCCATTCTAACAAAATCGGCGGCATTGACTTTGCTGCCGTTTGTGGCCCTGGCATTTGCCGTGGGGTTGATTGTGCGGCGTGGCCGCTGGCGAAAGTTGGTTGTGCTGGGGTTGGTGTGGCTGGTGGCTATGCTGGGCGTTCAATTTTTGCTGCTGCCGGCGCTGTGGTCATCGCCCGTGGGCACCTATGAAACAATTATCAGCACCATTTTTCATGAGACGGAAGAAGTGCTGCCGCGCACGTTTTTTATGGGTGTTTACCGCCAGGCGCATGGCCCGGGGTTTTATCTCGCGGCGCTGCTTTACCGGCTGAATCCCGTTGTGTTTCTGGGCCTGCTGCTGGGTGGTTGGTTTGCCTTGCGGCGCAAATGGACAGAGGGGTGGTGGCAACGGCCGACTCTCTGGCTGGCAATCAGCTGGCCCATCTTTTTTATGGTAGTTCTCAGCTTTGCCACAAAAAAGTATGATCGTTACCTGCTGCCTGCACTGCCGTTTCTCTTTTTGCTGGGGGTTCTGGGCTGGGGGCTACTGCTGCGGCAACGGCCGTCCTGGAAGCAAACTGTAACAATTGGTGGAGCTGTGGTGATGTTGGTTTATTTGGGAACGGCCGTGCCTTATCTGCTCAATGCTTACAATCCGCTAGTTGGCGGAACGTTCGCTGCCAAATATGTGATGCCGATGGGCTGGGGTGAGGCGGTGAGCGCCTCGGCACAGTGGCTGGCGGAACAACCTGGCGCGGCGGAGAAAACGGCCGTCGCCGGCATTGGTCCTGCCTTTGCCCCCTATTTCCCCGGCGAGACGATTTTGCGCAAGGGTGATAATTGGCGAGAGGCTGATTTTGTAGTGGAAAGCGTAACAGGGAATCAGCTTTTGGACCCGGAACCGTTACGCAGTGGGTGGAAGTTGCTGCATACGGTTCATTTCGATGGCAGGGACCAGGCCTGGATATTTGCCAACGACAATCCGAGGGAGCCGGACGTTGTATGGGAAGAGCAGGCAGTTCAGTTTGGTGAGCAGATTCGTGTGTTGGCCGCGGGAACGGCCGTTCAAGATAATCAGCTCAATGTTTTTGTGCAATGGCAGTTGGTCCAGCCGGCAAACGGCCGTTTCAACGTGCAACTTCGCCTGCTGGATGAGAACGGGCAGCCGTGGGCGCAAATGGAAATGCCGCTGTTGAATGAGGTCTATTTTTACCCCGAGCATTGGCAGCCGGACGAACAGCCCGTTTGGCAGTATGAGCTGGCGCTGCCGCCGGGATTGCCTCCGGCAACATACCGCGTTGAGCTGTCAATGTTTGCGGCGGAAGGTGGGGCGCAGCTGCCGGTTTTTGGTGAAGACGGCCGCTTCACCGGCGTCGTCCAACCGTTGACAGAATTGAAGCTATCTCCACCATCGCTGCTGCGCCCCGAGCAGCTAGGGCTAACATCAGAGCCAGAGCCGTTGCTGTCAGGTGATCTTTTGTTGCTAGGGCAAACCAATTTGCCGGAAAATGTGCTCATGGCCGGGAACTTCACCTTTGATTTGTTTTGGCAGGGAACGGCCGTCCTGCCCGAAAATCTCCAGCTCCAATTCAGCGCCAATGATGTGCTGTTGGCAGCGCTGCCGCTAAGCCAGTTCGACAGCGGCCAGTGGCAGGTGGAACAGGTGCTTCATGAAAAGTACCGGCTGCCGGTTCCGGCGGATTTGGTAGTGGGGGAATATGATTTGCGCGTGGAGGTTGTGGCTGGGAACGGCCGTTCGCTTTCGGCACCTCTCGATCTAGGCACAATCACTGTCGTTTCACCAGATCGCCTGTTTACCCTGCCGGACGACCTCGCGCAGCCGCTGGCGCTACAGTTCGGCGACCTGGCCAGCCTGCGTGGTTACGATCTGCTTACGCCTTCTGCTGCGCCGGGGGAATCAGTGCGCCTGACGCTTTACTGGCAGGTAAATCGCCAACCGGATGAAATCTACTCAACGTTTGTGCATCTTATAGGGCCAGATGGGCAGATTGTGGAACAGGGGGACCAATGGCCGGGTGGCTTGCCCAGCAACACTTGGGCTGCTGGGCAGGTCATCATCGACGAATATGCCATCCAGCTGCCAGAAAATGCACCGACGGGAACATACCAAATTGTTTTGGGCCTGTATGCCCCTGCCAGCGGCGTGCGCCTGCCTGTTGCGGCCGAAGACGGCGCGATGCTGTCAGATGACCAGTTTGTTTTGCCGCTGCCGCTGGAGGTCATTGCCCGATGAGTCGGATTCAACGCCTTGGCCTGCTGCTTTTGATTTTGTTACCAGCGTTCTGGCTGCGCCTTTATCAGCTGGATGGGCAAAGCTTGTGGTGGGATGAAGGGATAAGCCTGCATTTGGCAACTTCAACCTTTGCTGAAATTGCAGCCAATCGGGTAACAAATATCCATCCACCGCTTTACTTTTTTCTGCTTAAAATTTGGGTGGCGCTGACTGGAACCACACCGTTTGCGGCCCGCTATTTTTCTGTGCTAGGTAGTTTTATCCAGATTCCGCTGGTTTATGCTGTGCTGCGGCGCTGGCTGGGTCGGTTAACGGCCGTTATCGGACTGGTTTTAATTAGCAGTTGGGCGATGTTCATTGTGTATGGTCAGGAGGTGCGAGTGTATGCCTTCCTGCCGGTAGCTTATCTGCTGCTGCTGTTTTTGACGCGTAAGATTGTGCTGGACACGGCCGTTCCGCAAACAAAAACATGGCTTGCTTTAGGCGTGGTGGAATGGATTGCTCTTCATTTACACTACAATGTTCTTTTTTTGCTCGTTTTCCTCAACGGCTGGGCAGTGTGGCAGCTTTGGCCGCAGCGGGCAGAAAACAGGCCGAAATTGTGGCAGTGGCTTAAGGTACAGACGGCCGTTGGCTTGGCCAGCTTACCGTGGGCTGTGGCCGTGCTGCTCAATCGGTTTGCCGGAAAGGCTGAGGCGAATTTGGCCGATTTTTCGACGGAGCCGCCGGACTGGTCATATATCATTCCGCAGGTGTGGGGCTTTCATCTAACCGGACTGGTCAATGTATTTGCCAATCCCTGGGTGCAGGCGACCAGCGTAGCGCTGCTTTTGCTGGTTGGCTTGCTGCTGCTTTGGCTGTGGCGCGAGAAAGGTGGGCAGTGGACAGGGTTCTTACTGTTGACCTGGCTAATGCCCATGCTTTTTGGCTTTTTCATGTGGCTGATACGCTCATTTTCCCATCCGCGCTATGTTTCCATGTTTGCCGTTGGGTTCATCCTGCTGCTGGCGGTGCTGCTAACGCCTCGCTTGCGGGCGCAAAGAAGTTGGATCAGCATGGGCAATTTTTTGCGGATGATAACGGCCGTCTTGTTTTTCTGGCTCACCGGCTGGGGCATGTATCATTATGCGACCGATCCCGCCTTCGCCAAGGACGACCTGCGTGAGGTAGCAAAAATCCTGTCAGTGGCTTCTGCCCCCTCCGATGTGATTTTGGTGCCCCAAACTGATTGGAGCCTGCAATTTGTGTATGAAGGTGACACGCCCATTTATATGCCCAACACCTATCGCCAGGAAATGATGTGGCCGGAGCTGGCTGATTGGACCACGCCGTCACGCTATGTGTTCACTCTGGACTACACCGATAACTTTTATGATTGGCAAAATGTTGTTCCTTTTGCCCTGGAAAGTTCCGGGAATCTGGTAGATCGATGGCAGGTGGACGACTTGATCTTGAGCCAATATCGTCTTGAAGATCCGCTGTCTAAGCCCGAGCTTGTGCCGCGAGACGGCCGTTTTGGCCAAATGGCGTTTTTAGGCAGCTGGGTTGCTCCCACTGCCTCTGCCGCCAATGGTGTAACCGTGGCCTTGCGCTGGCAGCTGTTGGCGCCCGTTACCCATAATTATGCCCTTGTTCTCAGCATGGATGATGGCACTGGCTTGCAGCTTGCATACACGGATGATCAATTGGTGACGCCAGACGGCCGTCTTACTCATGATTGGGAAGCGGGCGAAGTTGTTACCACTTCTCATTTTCTGCCATTTGTAGAAGGAACACCGCCGGTTAATTACCAAATAAAGCTGCGTGTTTACCTTTTTGAAGGGGAAGCCCAGACGTTTGATTATATTGATGGTCAGGGCACACCGCACGGACAGGATTTTGTGGTGGGCGAGGTGCAGGTAGAACGGCCGTCACCCGGTCAGGAAAATGTGTACGGCGCAGAGATGCCTTACTTGCCGCTGCCGCAACCGCTGCAATTGGCCGATGGCTTACAGCTTACCCACGCCCTGCTGGATCGGAGCGTCGCCGCGCCGGGGCAAACCGTGCGCGTGCGCCTGGCCTGGCAAAGCAGCACCACCTTGCCCGATTTGCGTCCCCGGTTGGTTTTGCGGCGGGCGGGGCAAGAATTGGCTAGCAATGACGCTGCGCCAGTTCACGGACAATATCCAACGACTTCATGGCAGCCAGATGATTTTGTGTGGGAACAGCGGCTGCTCACCGTGCCCGCCACGGCCGAACCGGGACCGGCGGCCGTTTTTGTGGAGCTGGGCGAGCGAAGCTACCAACTGGGCGAGCTGGAAATTTCTGCCGAGGTGCGGACCTTTGAACCGCCTACGCCGCAGGTGGCAGTGGATGCAGTTTTTGGCGATGTGGCCCGGCTGGTGGGCTTTGATCCGCCACCGGAGAGCGTGCCTGCGGGGCAGCCCATTCCGCTGACGCTGTACTGGCAGTCGTTGCAAACAGGGCAGCCGCTGGGATACACGGTGTTTGCTCAGGTGCTTGGAGAAAACGGCCGTGTCATTGCCCAACATGATTCGGTTCCGGGAAACGGCCGTCGCCCCACCACCGGCTGGGTTGAGGGCGAATACGTTCAGGATGAACACTTGCTAACATTCCGCGAGGAAGGTTATACGGGTGAGGCCCAACTCATCGTGGGATTATATGACCCGGCAACCGGCACGCGCCTTACTTTGCCAGACGGCCGTGATGCCTTTCCGCTGCCAATTCCGTTGGAAATCATGGGGGAGTAGAGAGATGAATGGTATAACCCCACCAAGTTACGGGTTCAGAAAAATAAGTGAACTCAAACTCCTAATTCAAGATTTGCGAGACAATGAAGCTTATAAAAATCTCCTCCTTTTGCATCGATATCTACACCAAAAAAGTTTTAGTTGAAGCCCGCTAAGAAAGCGCGGCTACTCTACGATGTTGAAGTTTGTAAGTGGTACACTGTTGTCGGGGTAGTTTGTGGCTAATCTTTCCCCGCTTTCTTCGTCGTAAAAGCCAATAAACAGTTGGTAGTTGCCCGCCGGTAAATCTTGTAGCGGTAGTCTTATCTGATCTTCCACAATTTCCCCCGCCTGCCATTGGTTGGTGAAATAGGTCCAATTCACGGGGTACGTGTCTAACTGGCTTACTAGCTCATCACGCTCTGGATCGTAAATGTGCAGGAAGATTTTGTAGGACGTTTCCATTTCCTGAACGGCCCGCCAGTAAAATGTCAACTCAAGGTTTTCCCGAGCGGGCTGCACGTCGTATTCGGTTAGTTCAATCACATTGTCCCATTGGATGGGCCAGGCCATTTGGTTAATTTGGATGGTGCTCAGGGGGATGGGTTGGGTTGCGGCCGTTTCCTCCCCCACCTTCTGCAAACCCACACTGACTTCATAGCTGCCGCTGGGAAGCGATGGGTCAATTTGAAAAGAATAACTGCCTGGCACAATATCGTTGGCTTCCCAGGTGGTTGTTGGCCAATCTGCGGCAGGCGGATCACAAACTATTTGCGAGTCCAGCGCGGCCTGATGCTGAAGATAGAAGCACACTTCATAATCTGCAGGCGGTTTTTCTGTGCTGTACCAAAGCAGCTCGGCCTGCACCAGACCCCGCGACGGTGCTTCTGCGGTGAGAATATCGGCCTGGATCAGGCTGAGTTCATCTGTGACTGTGTGGCTCACCGCAAAATCCTGATCTACCTGCGGCGCGGTGGGATAAACCGCCAGAAACTCATCTTCATACGCGGGTGGGAGGCTTAACCAACGCTGCCAGGCAGCCAGTTGCTCTGCTGAAAGCAGATCTTTGTGCAGCACCAAATAACGGATATTGGCCTGGGCTAACGGCCGTAACGCCTGCGTTGCTATCCAATTGCCCAAATCCACCGTCTCGTCAAAAAAAAGAGAGCGCAGAAAGGGTGACTGATTCACAAAGGCCAAGGCTTCATCGGGCACGCGCGCCACTTTGCCGTTGACAATTGGTTTGCCGTGGGTCAGTTGGGCAAACATGTACCGCTTGTCGTAGCTGGAAGGACCGACCGGGAGGTTGAGAATGGCATATTCTTCGGGATCGTCCGCTAACTGAGCAAACCACGACGGTGTGGTGTAATTTGTGAGGGGATAGGGAAAAGCGGCATATTCAAACAGGATGACACCGGTTAGCAAAACGGCCGTAACTGTAGTTTGCTGCTTGTTCAGGCGCTGGAACCAATATTTGGCGCCCTGGGCTGCCAGGATCACCAGCGGGATGCCTAAAATAATATTAAAGCGCTGTGGCTGGCGCAAAATGCGGATGAGGTAAAAATCGCCAATTAACCGGTAAGGCATGGGGAACTCGGGATAAAATTGCTCGTTAATGCGCAAGATGGGGCCAAGGGCGATAAGAAGATAGAGAACGGCCGTCATCCCCCAAAACCAATTCTCCCGTCGCTTCGCTAAAAAAGCAGACAGCGCCAGAAAGATGAGCGTATACCCCAAAAATGGCGTGCGCGGAATAATGATGTCGTGATCGTCATACAGGTGGATTTTGTCCGCCAATGGTCCCTTTCCCCAGAGCGGATGATAGAAGCTGGGCACCACGTAAGACAGCAGGTCCGTCTGGCGCGACCATTGTTCATCCACAAAAATATCGTCGGGATTGGCATCATTTAACTGACTAAGCGCAACCGGAACGGCCGCCGGCAGCGCCAACAGGCCCGACACCACCACAATAAAAACAAGCCGCTTTAAATTATCAACATCATAATGGTTCGCCAGCAGGTAAAGCGCGTAAAGACCCAACAACAGGCTGCCCATGATGAGCAGATGCAGTCGCGCCCAATTAATCAGGGCAATGAAAATAATGGCCAGCCACACGTCACGCCGGGTGCGGTTGGTTAAGGCCCGCTTTAAAAATAGCAGGGCCAGCGGCAGCCAGGAAACAAATATCATGTTGGGATGGTCGTGATGGGACAGAATAAAAGGCCAAATGGCAAACATCAGCCCGGCGATAAATGCGGCTAACCGTGAGGAGGTTAAGTCGTGGGCCAGCAGGAAAATGGCTGCACCATTTAGCGTGAGGATGGCTATAAAAACGAGATTATAGGCGGCAATCTCGCCAAAAATGGCTTGCAGCGGCAGCCACATCATAATATTTAGCCAGGCAATATTGTGCGTGGCCAAAGACACTCCCACCGGATAAAAAATTTCTGTGGTGTAGAAAGGATTGCTAAAAAACGCTTCTTTTACCCAGTTAAACGTCCAAAGGTGTACCCATTGATCAGCATCGCCGGGAAGCTGGCTGTTGAGCTGTGTGACAAGGGGCCAGGTCATCAGGATAACGGCCAGCGCATAAAACGCCCCGACAAAAATAAGGCCCCGGTATTTTTCATACCTGTTTTTCAGCGAGACTGTTGCGCTGTTCTCAGTCTGATTTTCTTTCAATCCGGTTCACTCTTTGTTTTCATAGAAAAACCTCCGGCATCAATCGTTCTGCCGGAGGTTTTTGTTGTTATGAATTAAACTCAAAAACAGCCTAGAACAGGCCAACCACCTTGCCGGTTTCCAAATCCAGATCGACGTCGTAGAAAGACGGCCGTGTTGGCAAACCAGGCATCGTGCTCATCGTTCCCACCAGCGGATAAAGGAAGCCCGCACCTACGCTGGCCCGAATCTCGCGAATGGGCAGGATGAACCCGGTGGGCCGTCCCTTCAGGTTGGGATCATGGCTCAGGCTCAGGTGCGTTTTGGCCATGCACATCGGTAGCTTGTCGAAGCCCAGCCGATTGTAGTCGGCAATCTGCTCTTCCGCCTTCTCCGAATATTCCACGCCGTCTGCGCCGTAGATTTCTTTGGCAATCGTTTCGATTTTTTCTTTGATCGGAATATCCAGCGGGTAGAGGAATTTGAAGTTGCTTGGCTTCTCACAGGCAGCCATAACTGCTTTGCCCAGTTCTACTGAGCCCTTACCGCCTTCGGCCCAATGATTGCTCATCACCGCATCTTCGGCACCGGCTTCCAGGGCGATTTTGCGCACCAGCGCCACCTCGTTATCCGTATCGTCCTTGAAGCGATTGACGGCAACAACCACCGGAATGCCAAAGCTCAGCGCATTTTCGATGTGGGCCACCATGTTGACACACCCTTTCTCCAGCAGGTCTAGATTTTCTTCCGTGTAGGCCGGGTCAAGCGGCTTGCCGGCCACCACTTTGGGGCCACCGCCGTGCATCTTCAGGGCGCGAATGGTCGCCACCAATACCACAACGTTGGGCACAAGCCCACTGTAGCGGCACTTGATGTCGAAGAATTTTTCCATGCCGATATCGGCACCAAAGCCGGATTCTGTCAGCACATAGCCATCAGGACCCACCAGCTTGAGGGCAATCTGGTCAGCCACGATGGAGCTGTTACCGTGGGCGATGTTGGCAAACGGACCGGCATGAACCAGCGCCGGGGTGCCTTCCAGCGTTTGCATCAGTGTCGGCATGATGGCGTCCTTCATGAGGACGGTCAGCGCGCCGCCCACCCCCAAATCATCGGCGGTGATGGCGTCGCCGGCTTTGCTCTGGCCAATGACCATGTTGCCCAAACGTTCCCGCATGTCGGCCAGGTCAGTGGTCAGGGCCAAAATAGCCATGATTTCACTGGCTACGGTGATGTCGTAGCCGGTTTCCCGCTCGAACTTTTCAGCAGGCCCGCGGCCAATGGTGATGCCGCGCAGGAAGCGATCGTTGGTGTCTACCACACGCCGCCAGGTGATGGTGTCTATGTCAATGTCCAGCCGGACAACCTTGCTGATTTCCTCTTCGGTCAGCTCGTTGGGATCGGTTTTGTCGATGCCCAGCTTCTGGAGCCGCTTGATTTGCACTGGCGAGATTTTGCGGCTGCCGTCTTTGTTTTCGGGGAAGAGGGCGTTGAAGAGGCGCATGTCGTCCTGGTACGATTCATGGTGCATGCGCGTGTCGATAGCCGCGGCTAGCAGGTTGTTGGCGGCGGTGATGGCGTGAATATCGCCCGTCAGGTGCAGGTTGAAATCTTCCATGGGGATGATCTGGCTGTAGCCGCCACCGGCTGCACCGCCCTTGATGCCAAAGGTTGGCCCCTGGCTGGGCTGGCGGATGCAGGTGAACACTTTTTGGTTCAGATGGGCACCGAGTGCCTGGCTGAGGCCAACGGTGGTGGTGGTTTTGCCTTCACCCAACGGGGTGGGGGTGATGGCGGTGACGTCGATGTATTTGCCGTTGGGGCGGTCCTTAAGTCGGTCACGCACGGAGAGCTTGACTTTGGCTTTATCAATGCCATAGGGGACAAGTTCTTCAGGCAGCAAGCCAACTTCTTCGGCAATTTGGCTGATGGGAATAGGGGTGGCTTCCTGAGCGATCTCGATGTCGCTGGGAACGGCCGTTTTCAAATTCGTCAATTTATGGGGCATAGTGGTTTCACTCCTTAGGATTGTTGGTCAATTTTGCAAAATCGACCACCGTTAACGCGTCATATTGTGGAGAATTGCAATTGGTCTGACAAGTAACAAACGTCACATCTTATGCAGAGTCTCGGCGGCGACGACGGCGCTCACGGCGGGGACGGGCCTCGCTTTCACCGTCCTCGGCCGGTGGGCGGTTGGCCATGATCCAGCTGGTGCAGTTTTCATCGTTACCCATCATTACATCGGCCACCATGATGCCCTGTTTGATTTCATGCTCGATGGGGTTGGTGATGGCTGAGGTGAGGCCATGGGAAATAGCCATCGCCAGGAAATGGGCGTTGAGTGGCCCCCTGTTGGGCAGGCCAAACGAGACGTTGCTGGCACCACAGCACGTGTTCACCTTTAGCTCATCGCGGCAGCGGCTCACGATGCTGAACACCTGCCGTCCCGCGTAGCGCATGGCGCCGATGGGCATTACGAGCGGATCGATGATGACGTCTTCGCGAGGAATGCCGTGGTCCATGGCCCGTTCCACAATCTTTTTGGCTACGGCAAAGCGCACGTCTGGATCTTCTGAAATGCCGGTTTCGTCGTTAGAGATGCCAATTACGGCCGCACCATACTTCTTGATCAGCGGCAGGACTACTTCCAGTCGTTCTTCCTCGCCGGTAACGGAGTTGACCAGCGGCTTGCCTTCGTACGCGGCCAGACCGCTTTCCAACGCCGCGACAATCGACGAGTCGATGGAAATGGGCACGTCAGTCACAGACTGCACGATTTTGATCGCTTTCGCCAGGATGGCCGGCTCATCGGCCAGGGGAATGCCGGCGTTGACGTCCAGCATGTGGGCACCGGCTTCCACCTGGGCCACCGCGTCGCTGATGACGCGTTCGTAGTTATCGGCGGCCATCTCGCGGGCCAGCGCTTTGCGGCCGGTCGGGTTAATGCGCTCACCGATGATGGTGAACGGCCGTTCCGGACCAATAATAACGGTTTTTGTTTTTGAACTGATTATTGTCTCCATTTTCTTCCTTTTGGTTGTCGGTGGTCGGTAATCGGTATTTGGTTTACCTACTACCGTTTACTGGTCACTTTTCTTTTTGCGCATCCGCGCCTTTTCCTGCCCCTTATCAAATCCGGTTTGCATGGGGCGGGGCAGCAGGCCGGATTCCTGAATAATTTCGGCCACCAGCTCTTCCTGCCGGTAAGCCATCACGTGTACGCCAGAGACGCCTTCAATTTCGCGCACCTGTTGGATAATTTCTACGCAAATCTTTTTGCCTTCTTCCCGCTTTTTTTCCTTGGGTGTTTTGCGCAATCGTTCCACAATTTTATCAGGAATGTGAACGCCGGGGACTTTGCTGCGCATGAATTCGGCCGTTTTTTCTGAACGCAGTGGGCCAACGCCTACCAGAAAAAACACTTTTTCGTGTAGGCCTAAATCGCGGACCCGCTGCATAAACTTCTTGAAGCGGGGAATGTCAAAACAGTACTGTGACTGGATGAAATCGGCCCCAGCTTCTATTTTTTTGGCTAGGCGCAGCGGCCGCCAGTCAAATGGTTGGACAAACGGATTCGACGCCGCACCAAGAAAAAGCTGGGGTGGGGTGGTCAGTTTACGGCCGCTTAAAAACATCCCTTTGTCTCGCATAATCTTGGCCGTGCGCAGCAGATGGATCGAGTCGAAGTCAAAGACAGGCTTGGCCTGCGGCTGGTCGCCGGCGCTTACATCGTCACCGGTGAGGCAGAGCACGTTTTTTACGCCCATTGCCGCTGCCCCCAGCAAATCCCCCTGAATGGCGATGCGGTTACGGTCGCGGCAGGAAACCTGGAAGACCGGTTCGTACCCGGCGCGGGTGAGCAGGGCGCAGATGGCCACGCTGGACATGTGGCAGTGGGCCCCGGAAGCATCGGTGGCGTTGATGCCGTCGCACACTTCAGAGAGCACCAGGGCGGCATCGTACACCTCTTGCGGATCGGCGCTGTCGGGGGGATTCAATTCGGCCGTTACGGCAAAGCGCCCTGAACGCAGAACCCGTTCCAGGCGGCTGCCGGATTTGTATTCTGTCATTTTTGTAATCCGTTATCGGTAATCGGTGGTCGGTAATCGGTTCACCGATTACGGTTTACCGTTCACCGATAACGGGAATGGTAGACGTGCCTACCCAACCCACGGGCGGCACTTTGTCTACGCCGGTGAGCATGGTGATCCAGGCGGATTCGCCTTCTAACTGGCGGTTGACCGGAGGCTGGATGTGTAATATTTCGCTGCCGTACTGGGGCATTTCCCGTGAGCGTTCAAATGCCTGAACCCAGATGCATTTCATATCTGGCTTGACTTCGCAGTGGCCGTTGGCCCGCACGCCGCCGCAGGGGCCGTTGCGCAAATTTTTAGGGCAGGTCATGGGGCAGGTCATGCCGGTGGAGTGCAAAATGCATTGGCCACACATGCGGCAGTCAAAGACGACGCGCTTGGCCCATTCTTCGCCGCCCTTTAGCCAGCGGTTGGCCCGCTGGTAGCCGATTCGTTCAACGAGGGGTTGCAGGTTGGAGACGGCCGTATGCGTCAGTCCATACAATTTTTCCAAAAAAGCTGGATGTTTTTGCAGGCGGCGCAGCAGCCCCATGATCCTTTCCTTAATTTGCCACAGAGTACACAGAGAATTGAGAGATTAAAACTGTGCTCATCTGTGTAAATCTGTGTTCCATTTACCCTTTGGCTCTACGAATTTCCATGAACTTCTTGGCTGTATCCACGGCAACGGCCGCATCGCGACAGTAGGCGTCGGCTTCAATATCTTCGGCAAACGCCTCATTGAGCGGCGCACCACCTACCAGCACCGTAATTTTGTCGCGAATGCCCTCTTCCTTGAGGGCGTTGATGACCACGCGCATATAGGGCATGGTGGTGGTGAGCAGGGCACTCATGCCTAAAATTTCCGGGTCATGCTCTTTAATCGCGGCAAAGAAATCTTCCACGGAGTTATTGATGCCGATATTGATCACCTCAAATCCGGCCCCTTCCATCATCATGCTGACCAGATTTTTGCCAATGTCGTGGATGTCGCCCTTGACTGTGCCAATGACCATGGTGCCCATTTTGGGTGCGCCGGTTTCAGCCAGCAACGGCCGTAAAATAGCCATCCCCGCCTTCATTGCCTTGGCGGCCATCAACACCTCCGGCACAAACAAAATGCCATCGCGGAAATCGACGCCCACAATGTCCATCCCGGCCACCAGGCCCTTTGTGAGAATGACATAGGGTTCAATGTTTCGACCTAGCGCCTCATGCACTTCTTCTTCAATCTCTTCGGCATAGCCATCATACAAGTCTTCGTGCATGAGTTCATAAAGTTCGTCGTCTGAAAGTTCTTCAAGGATGATCTCTTCTGGGTCTTCGCTCATGGATATTTCCTCTTTAATATTGAGACTAGAGATTGGGGATTGGAGATTGAAGAATATAAATCTCCAATCTCTAATCTCCAGCCTCTGTTTTTCTTGCCTTGCGGCGGCGTCTTCGTTCTGGACGGCCGCTTCCATTCATATTTGCCTTCGTTGTTATTTCTGGCAGCAGGCCGTTCAGGTGCGGGAATTTGTCGCTGGCGTGGGGCAGATGAATGGCACCGACAAACTCCTGCTGAAAATCGGGGTGAACGGCCGTTTCCACATAGGTCACCCATTCGGCAATACGCTGCGCTTCGTTCCGTTTGTGCCGGTTCAGCAGGGCGATTCGCGCGCCGTCGCCCGCGGCGTTGCCCACGGCCGTTACCTTCGCCAAATCACAATCAGGTATCAGCCCCAGAATCATAGCGTACCGGGGATCGATGTAGCTGCCAAATGCCCCGGCCAGCACAATGCGGTCTACCTGTGTGAGATTGGCCTGGTTCATCAGCAGCTTGGTGCCGGCGTACAGCGCCGCTTTGGCCAGCTGAATATTGCGCACGTCGTCTTGCGTTACCACGATGGGGGTACCGTTGGTAGATTGCTCGGCCGTGGCCAAAATGTATTCGCCACGCCGCTCGTCCCACTGGATGCGCTCATGGTCGAGATCGGGATTGAAACGGCCGTCTGGCAGCAAAATTCCCGTCAAAAACATCTCCGCCACCACCTCAATAATACCCGAACCGCAAATGCCCGCCGCCAGATGTTTGGGCTGAGCTTCGGCGGAAAAATGTGGCCCGATTTGCCATGCATCTGACCAACTCTCTTCGCCAATGACGCGGAAACGGGCTTCCAATGTTTCCGGGTCGATGCGTACCCGCTCGATGGCCCCCGGCGCAGCTCTCATGCCGAAGCGAATTTGCGCGCCTTCAAAGGCGGGTCCGGTGGGGCTGGAAGCGCTGTATATCCACTCTTTGTTGCCCAGTACAATCTCGGCATTGGTACCCACATCTACCAGCAGGGTGATCTCATCTAGCGTGTACGGCACTTCGGCGATGAGCGCCGCCACGTTGTCCGCCCCGACGTGGCCTGCTTCGGCGGGCAGCACGTGGACGTTGGCACTGCGGTGCAGGCGCAGGCCCAGCTCGCGCGCTTTCACGTCCATTTTGTCCCGATTGGCCAGGGCAAACGGCGCACCGCCCAGCTCGATGGGATTGATGCCCAGCAAAATGTGAATCATGGTGGTGTTGCCCACAAACACCGCTTCCTGAATCTGCCGCTGGCGAATCCCGGCGGCGCGGGCGGTGCTGGCGGCTAAACGGTTGAGGGCATCGATGACGGCCGTATGCATCTTGTCCAGCCCGTCATTGTGCATCATGGCAAAAGAGACGCGGCTCATCAAATCTTCGCCGTAGGTCACTTGCGGATTCATCATTGAGTCCGTGGCCAGAATTTCGCCGGTGCGTAAATTGCACAAAAAGCCGGCAATGGTCGTGGAGCCAATATCGACCGCCAGACCATAAACGCCTTCCTCATAGCCCGGCTGCACGTCGATCACTTCTTTGTCCTGCCACAGCGTGACGGTAACCGCCCATTTGCCTTTGCGCAAGTTGGCCTGCAACTCGCGCAAAACGGGCAGATCAATCGTCAGCTCGTGCAAATCCCACTGGTTGGCCAGCGCATCTTGCAAGCGTCCCCAGTCGCCGCGATGTTTGCCCAGCTCCGCTTGTTCCACCTCCACGTACACCTGGCGAACAGCGGGGTGCAGGTCGATAACCCGTGCGGTGGCGGCTTTGCGCACAATTTGTTTGTGCGCCCGGCTTTCTTCCGGCACAAAAATGAGGGCGTCGTTGACGACACGGGCATTGCAGGAGAGGCGGCAGTCGAGACTTTCCAGCTTTTCCAGCAGGCGGGTTTCTTCGTCGCTGGGTGGGGAGAGGTGATGCTTACCGGAGATGATGCCGTGTTTGGCAAACTGGCCTTCCTCCACGCGGACGCGGCATTTGTTGCAGGTG
>PABI01000107.1 GCA_002699125.1 Anaerolineaceae bacterium | reverse complement strand
TACGGGCAGTAAATCTCTGCGGCTTGCCAGAATGCGTGCGGAAGCGGAATCAGGACCATCGCGAGAATCAAGAACGTGGCGTAGCCGATCCAGCGACGGCCTGTGCTGATGGGTGTGATGTCGTTGAGCGGCGGAGTTCCGCGACCAGCGATGAAGAAGACGATGATTGCCCACAGCATCAGGCCCGGCCAGACAAAGATCGCCAACAGGAACAACGACCATGTCGCGACGCTGCTGATGGTCGCACCAACGCGGCCTCCAAACATCGCGCGGGCCATGTGACCGCCATCGAGTTGCCCGATCGGAAGCAGGTTGAGGGCCGTGACCAGCAAACCAAGCCAACCGGCAAATGCCAATGGACTGAGTTGCAACATGTATCCGTGCTGGAGTTGTTCGCCGAGAACCGCTTTCGACAACAACGCGAACAGCATTGAGGAGCCGACCGAAGTTCCGTGCATCATGGAGTGGCCGACTTCCGCTCCCTCCGTTCCCGGAGGCAGCACCTGCGAACTCTGTAAACCGATGAGCAAAGCTGGTATGGCGATGACTAAACCGGCAAGTGGACCGGCGACCGCAACATCAAAGAGAGACCTGCGATCTTCCGTCGGCGACTTCATCTGAATGAAGGCCCCGAAAGTTCCCAACGCAAACGGAACCGGGATGAAGAACGGCGGCGTGACATTGATCTCGTGCCGTTTAGCCATGAAGTAGTGGCCGAGTTCATGCACACCCAGAATCAACAGGAGTCCGATCGAATACGACAATCCAACGGTGAACGCTCCCGGCTCTTGCAACAGATTGACGCCTTGGTGCATTGCACCCGCCCAAGTCGTCGTCAGAAACGTGAGTCCAAAGAGAAGCCAGTGAATCCACGGACGTGTCGACTTTTCCAGCACGTCTTGCTCGACAACTTGCGGCAACAGGATGATCGAGTTGCCCAGCTCGTCATCTTCCTGAATCAGTGGCACACTCTGGCCTTCAAACTCACGCTGCAAATCATCGAGAGCTTGTTCCGCCGGTTCCAGCAGCGGGCCGCGAAAGACGCGGACGCCTTGATTCTCGGTTGCCAACCGCACGTCCATCACGCGGCGAATGATGCCGGGTTGCTCCTCAGCGGATAACATCCGGAGTTGATTTCGCGATCGCTTCGCCTCCGTTGGTTCATCGGTCGCGACAGCAACCATGCTCCCCATCATCCAAAAGCAGAGCAGCAGGATCAGCCAGAACCAGAAGATGCCGCCCATCATCGTTCCGCCGGGCATGGTCAGCAGAAACAGCACGGGCATCAGCAGGCACAGAATGAAGAGCAGATTCAACCAGCCCGATGTCGCCTGCGTTTCGTCATTCCTGTCTTGCCTGTCCATTTGTTGGTCCTCCTTCATTTCGTTGCCTTCGTTTCCATAAATCGCTGCGATTACGCAGCCGCGTCCGCGTGTTTCGAGTGAGCTTCGTCATCGTCGTTCCAAGTGAGGAAAAGTCGTTCGCCTGCAAAGATAAAGGCCATTCCCCCCAACGCGACCCAAACGACGAGCATATCGCTGTTGACCTTCATCCAAACAAACGCCCCCAAGATCACGGAATCCAACACCAGTGCCGTGATTGGCACCCAGCGGTTCGCGTCGACCTTTTCCCGCACGTGCTTCAAGACGCCCCAATGTACGGCCATGTCCATCACGATGTAGAAGATGGCTCCAAGTGAAGCGATTCGCGACAGGTCAAACAAAATCGTCAGCGTGATTGCAAAGACCACGGTGTAGACGAGCGTGTGTTTCTGAATGTCGCCGGGCATTCCAAAGTGTTTGTGCGGAACGAGCTTCATTTCGCTTAGCATCGCCAACATTCGCGACACGGCAAACGTGCTGGCAATCAAGCCTGATATCGTGGCGACAATCGCCAGACCTACCGTGAAGTACGTCCCCCACTGACCGAACGCGGGTCGGGCAGCTTCGGCCAGAGCGTAATCGCGGCTCTCAATGATCTTTGAAACAGAAAGATTTCCGGCAACCGCGAAGCCAACCAAGAGGTAAACAACCAAACAGACCGCCAGTGAAATGATGATCGAGCGACCAATGTTTTTCGTGGGGTCGACGATCTCCGATCCACTGTTGGTAATTGTCGTAAAACCCTTGTAGGCGAGCAGTGCCAAAGCCGTCGCCGACAGAAAGCTGCCCGCAGAGGACCGCTCTGTGACACCAACGCTTTCAAACGACAAGCCCGATACCCACAACCCGGCAGCCGCGAAGGTGACAATGCCTGCGATCTTGATAACGGCGGTTACCGTCGAAAATGTACCGATGAACTTGTTTCCAAGAATGTTCACGATGAACGCCGCGACAAGAAGTCCGACTCCTAACGCTGGAACAAGAAACTGATTGTCTTTCGCGTCGAATAGTTGAAGCGTGTACGTTCCGAACGTCCGGGCCACGAGACTTTCATTGATGACCATTGAGAAGTACATCAACAGGGCCATGCCTGCCGTCACGGTTCCTTTGCCATACGCTTTCATCAGAAACATGGCGATACCGCCAGCCGACGGATACTGCTCCGCCATCTTCACATAGCTGTAGGCACTGAACCCGGCGACGATTGCCGCCGCAAGAAACGCGAGCGGGAATAGACCTCCGGCTTGCTCGGCAACCTGCCCCGTCAGGGCAAAAATTCCTGCCCCGATCATCACGCCGGTGCCCATCGCGACCGATCCCGTCAGTGACAGGCTGTTCTTTTTGTACTTTCCCGACTTTTCTGAATCGCTCACGTCGCTAGGTTCCCTGCTGATTTTTGACACTTTTGGACTGCCGCCTTAGCAAAAGGCAAATACCGCGCCAGGGTATCATGGCGCTGCCCTGAACGGCAAAGCAGGCACGGAATGAACGGTACAGACGGGCTGGCCGCTATGCGGTCACACTGGTTGCAAAACTGTCGCGCACGTCAGCTATTGAGTTTTGATTCAGACTTTGCACAGCAGTTGTAGCACCCCGCGATCAAGGCACCGAACAACCAGCCGAGAACGAATATCTCGACAACGCCAAGAACCGTTTCCCACAGTGGCATGTCCCACCGCATGATCGTCGTGACATCGACACCGTGCATCAGACTGTTGAAGAACCGAATCGCAACATCCTGCGGGACAGTCATCATCACGAATACGCAGCCCAAGTAGGCGATGGCACAAGCAACCGCGACGGCGAAACCGAAACGGGGAATGCTAAGTCGATTCATGGCGATCCTCTTTGTGTTTGGTATGGTCGTCGGAATGGTCACTCATGTGTCCACGCATCATCAGCAGATGACAGCCGAGCATCAGCACCATGAACACGGTAAGCGTTATCCCTTCGCTGACTCCGAACAGTGGCAGAACGAAGATCAACAGCATGGGCAGGCCGCAACCGATCAACATATGGAGGAAATGTTTCATGCTCTTCGTCTCGCGTTTCATTCACGATCGGTTCTCTGATCGTTTGGATGCAGGGCATCCCAGTTTCTTCATCAACTATCACAAGAGTTAGCATTGCGGAGAGGCCGACTGCAAACGAAAAACCGCAACACCAAGTCGCCGTTAAAGCGACCGGTGTTGCTGTTCCGAGGTGGCTATCGTTCCAGTGCGCTTAGTGCTTATGAGCGGCATGATTGTGGTCATGGCCTTCCAGAGTCCCGTCCTTTATCAGTTCCTCAGCCTTGGCGAGAGTTCCGGCGGGATCGGCCTTCGCTTTCTTTGAGCAGCCGTCGCAGCAGAGGTAGACTGGCTTGCCATCAATTTCCAGCTTGATCGGTTTGCCCATCGAACCGAGGAAGCTGGTGTTTGCGACGGCACAGTATTTCTGAGCTTCGATTGCGACTCGCTCGTTCATAGGCAACTCGGCGAGTGTCTCGGTGGCGTCACGCAACTTCGCGACTGTCTTGAGAGTCTTCTCGCCACCTTTGACGGCGTCTTCCTTGCACGCTTTGCAACACAGAAAGACTGGCTTGCCTTCAATCGTCAGCTTTATCGGCGTGCCCATCGAACCAAGTCGATCGTAGGTCATGATCGGGCAGAACCGTTGTGCCGTCGCCAACTTCTGGTCGGCGGATGGTAATGCGGATAGCGCTTCGTCAATTTTCTTCTCCTGCTTCTTCATCGCTTCATGGTCGTGGCCTTCGTGAGCCTCGGCGGACCGAGCGGAAAGGGTGCCAAACGCCAACGCGAGGGCCAACGTGAGCATGAGGGGAGATCGTGCAATTTTCATTCGGGGAATCCTTCGATTCGAGTGCCATTGAGAACAGTCCGTCGTCGCCCAGACAGACGCTGAGTGTTACAACGAGGGAAAACGAGTTACGTTGTGGGATTAGATGCAGCTCGCGTCTCGTTCTTCACGGACCGTCCGACATTTTTGCCGAATCGTCTTGGTTGGTGGTTTCGGCTTGAGAAGCACCGGGCTGCTTTGGTGATGCCTGAGCCTTCATTTCCATCATCAGGAAATAATTCAGTCCGGTACGTATGACAGCAACCGCAGCGAGTTTTCCGAGCTGGTCCCAACTGGGGGAAACCGCTGTGCCGAGGATGTCGGCACCAAGCTGGAATTCCAAAGCCAGCGAAAGATACTTCGCCAAAATCAGCCGGGTTGGAGCGAAGTCGTCCGACTGTCGGCTTGCCATCGTGCGAACCAAATGGAAGATCGCGACACACACTCCGACTGTGACCAAGGTCGCGCCGAGGACTTCAATTGCGAGCTTCACCCAACCCACGATGAGAATAACGTTGTGCTCGACGATGCTCGTGGTTTCAGGCATAGCTCATGGTCCCTCAGTGATGCTTGTACCAGCCGACCCTTTTGATGTCATTCCAAGACGTAGTCTGGTGACACTGGCCGCACTGATCGACTCTTGCATGCGGTTTGCCCGCAACACGAGCCGAAATCATGTTGAAGTGCATCATGTAGTGACTCGGCGGTGCCTGATGACACTGGCTGCAATCGTTCGATTTGGCGGACGGATGTTTGTATTCGGGAATCGTCCAGTGATCGGTCGCGTGGCACTGGGCACAATCGGAACCAAACAGCGTTTGATGACGGTCGTCGTTGGAATGACATGAGGCGCAGTCCAAAACAGACTCGCTTAGACTGATCCGCGAATGCGGTGAGACACCCGAATCGAGTTTCTCGCTGAGCCTCAGATAGGCGGCGAGTTCTTCGCTTCCGGTCTCACCATTCCGCATCTGCTTCATCCCGATTCCGGTCAGTAGTGAGTGGTCCATTTGCGATAACTTCGCATCGAAGCCGCGATGTTCCAAGTGGCATTCCTTGCAAGTGTTGACGCTCGCGTGAAATGCGGTTGGCTGTCTTTGCAAAATCGACTCGTTGTTCGCGTGGCAGAGAATGCACTTCGCCGCTTCGACTCCCTTCACAGGAGTGTGACAGGCTTGGCAGTTGTTCGCCAAACTTGCGTGAGCCTCCGACAGCGGACCCGGATTGACGGCTTGGTGCATGGAATGAGAAGCGTAGTCCTTCGCTTCGCTTGGAATCCAACCGGCTCCGTAGGCAACCGCTAGTCCGGCGATGAGAACGAGAATGACGATAGTCCATCGTTTCATGCGATCACTTCCCTACTCAAACCAACGCAAGCCGAAGTAGACGGCGTAATACACATGCACAAACATCAGAGCGTACAAGATGAACGAAATCGCGATGTGGAACTTCAGCCACTTGCCGAACCAAGCCTTGAAATCTTCGTGAGTCCGAATCGCGTATTCCACGTCTGCGATTGACTCTGCCAGACGCACCAGCGTGATCGAATCGGTTTTGGAAACGGCGGGTTCCGTGCTGGGTTCAGGCAGGAAAAATCCAGCCATCAGGCGGCTGAAGAATCCGGAGAATGGTCGCAGACTCTTTGCCGTCGCGGGACTGGAACCGACAGCAATCACCGCTTCGTCGTAATTGCTTTGCAGCTCCGTCAGCATCGCCTTCTTCTCGCGAATCTCTTTGGCGAAACCGGACATCAGGTAGCGACCGATGAACCCGCTGATAACCACCAGCAGCGTCATTGCCGTCAGTGCAATACCAACGACGCTCTCATATTTATGTCCGCTGTGGATGATGACCAAAATCGGGCCAAGCACTCCCGCATAGATATGCCACGCCAGCAGCGTCCGCATCGAGACATATTTGGTGACGGACTGTTTGAGACTCTTGTTGCGTTTGACGATCAGGTAGGCCAGCGGCACCAGCATCAAAACTGCTCCGGTGACGCCGAAGATGCCGCCCCAGAAGCTACCGGCGAAACGATGAGCATGGTGCAGCGGAAAGCCGAGCCATGCAAGTAGCATAAGCATGACGAGTCCGGTGACAACGATTTTCTCTCGTTCCTTCATCGAAGCTGGCTCCCGGTGTTCATGCTTCGATACTCACATCTTGCTTTGCTTTCGCTTGGCAGCACAGGACCATGCCTGCCTCTCTGTCTTCCGGCTCCAACCCGTCATCGACTTCCATCGTGACTTCGCCGGAGAGCAGCTTTGCGACACAAATGCCACAAGTTCCAACGCGGCACGAATAGTCGATGTCAACATCAACACGTTCTGCCGCTTCGAGAATCGTTTCGTCTGCAAGCAATTCCGTTGACTTGTCCGAGGTCGCGAACGTGACCTTAGCTCCTGTCGCTTTCGGTTCGTGAGCTTCCTGCCCTTTGGCAACTTTGGCTTTCGGTTTTTGCGTCGAACCAAAGTTTTCCGTGTGAATGTTGTCCGCAGGAACATCGAGTTCTGCCAGCATCCCTTTGGTTGCTTCCATCATGGCCGGAGCGCCACAGATATGGACGCGTTTCTTGACGATGTCAGGAACCCACTCAGCCAGCAACTCTTTGCTGAGCCTCCCCTTGCGATAGCCGTTGATTTCCTGCTCAATGCGACTCATCGCGACATAAACGTGTAAATTGTCATACCGCTCTTCAAGGCGTTTGATTTCCGATTCAAAAATGAAATGCTTCGGATCGCGGCAAGCAGCAATGAAGTGAATTTCGCCGGGCCAACACATGTCGGTCAGCGCCCGAGTCACGCTCATCATCGGCGTAATCCCGACGCCACCGGCGATCAACACCACACTGTCAGATTCTTCGCCCGTAAACGTGAACCTTCCGCTCGGCGCTTTCACTTCGAGTGTGTCCCCAACCTTCAATTGATCGCAGATGTAGCGTGAACCAGCACCTTGCTCCTCACGTTTAACGGTGACTTCGCAGTAGTACGCTTGCGTAGGAGCAGAAGAAATCGTGTAGCTGCGACGAATCGGCTTCTCGCCGGTAGGCAGAGTGAAGGTTAGAAACTGACCGGGTAGGTAGTTAAACGGAATCCGCCCGCCGTGGCAGGCCACAAGCCGAATCGTTTTTACGTCTTCTGTCTCCTGCATAATCTTTGCAACTCTCAGCCGACAGAGGTTCTTCTTTGCAATGGGAATCAAACCGCTGGAGTCAATTCCCTCGGCAGGAGCCTCAGTGGGGCAGCCGTCATCAGTTGCGCAACAGTCGGCCTGTCCAGTGGGGGAGCTGGGAGAAAGGGAGGCGGGAGCATTCGTCAGCGAGACGTTTTCTCCTCCACTCCCCACTCCCCCACTCCCAGCTTGGACGCCGTTGGCTGTCGAGAGTCTTTCCAACAGTGATGCCGCACGCCGCATCTTGAAGAAGTACATCCAGATCATCGCCGCCGCGAACAGCACCAAGACAGCCATCACGCTGGTGTGAAACGGCGTCATTCCCCAAAAAAACGCAGGTGATCTGGCGACGTTGACCGAATCGTCAATGTTCAGTTCACGTTTGAACCACTGCAAAGCTACGTTTCGAGGGGCCTTGCCTTCCCGCAACGCTCGGTGGGCTGCCAACCCGCTTTCAAAGTCATTCAATCCTTCGCGAATCTTGGCCGTTGCCGCCTGCATCGCAGCGAAGTCATCACCCGCAGCCGAACGTGATAGTTCGTCAAAGCCTTCGCTTAACAACCGAGTTCCGGCGATCATTCGACCGTGAGCTTCTTGCTCCAATTCGCCACGACGCTCCATCGGCAAGTCGGGCAGTTCCATCAATGACGGATAAAGGTCCTTGGGCTTCGGCGCACCCATCTTCTCCATCATGCCATCCATCATTCCGCCGCCCATCATGCCACCCATGCCATTTTGTGGACCGGCACCTTCGGGCGGGCCTCCCATGCCGGGACCAGCTTTAACGTCCCCAGCTCGCCCCGGATGATGCTTCGCGTGTTCCTCGGGCGAGACTTGGCTGAACGCTGCCGTTGGCATTCCAACGACCACCAGCAATGAACTCACGGTGATGAGACAACGGCAAAGTTGCATGAATCGGCTACTCATAGGCTTAGGCTCAGATAATCGACTTCATCAAGTCTGGAGACTTAGTAATAACATCCCTTGCTTCTCGGGTGAGCATCATTTCTTCATCGGTGGCAACGACGATAATCGCGGCTTGAGAGTTCGGTGTCGATACAAACGAATCCGGTGTGGCACCGACGTTGGCATTCAAATCAAGCTCCATGCCGAGAACGGCTAGCCGATCACAAGTCGCTGCGCGAACTGCCGCATCATGCTCTCCCACACCGCCGGTAAACACCAACGCATCCACCTTGCCTAGCGTCGCCGCCATCGCTCCAATCGCTTGTCGCAGTCGATGGATATAAATTGAGATCGCCAGTTGTGCCCGGCTGTTCCCAGATACTGCGGCCTGATGTACCTGGCGAATGTCGGCGGACACACCAGAGACGCCCAGCAGGCCCGATTGTTCATTCAAAACACGTTCTACCTCGACAAGCGGTATCCCGTGTTCACGTGCGATGTGTAGTACGAGGCCGGGGTCGATTGTTCCGCTGCGAGTGGCCATCATCAGCCCTTCCAACGGCGTAAATCCCATGGTTGTGTCGACTGATTGTCCGCCTTGAATCGCCGCCAATGATGCACCGTGGCCAAGATGCGCGACGATCAGCCGCAATTCGGCAAGCGGGCGATTTAGCATTTCGGCTGCGCGTGCTGCGCAATAGGCATGACTGAGACCGTGGAATCCAAAACGCCGTAGATTCCATTTCTCGGTCCACTCATACGGCACAGGATACGTGTAGGCTTCCGGTGCGAGTGTCGCATGAAAGGCGGTATCGAAGACTGCAATGTGCGGACAGTTGGGAAACGTTTCGCGTGCCACCGCGATACCTTCCAGACTGCAAGGGTTATGCAGTGGTGCCAGAGAGATCAACTCATGTAACGCTGCTTGAACTTCATCCGTAATGACAACCGGTTGCGTGAACCGCGTTCCCCCATGCACGACACGGTGAACGACAGCCGCCATGTTGGCGATCTTTTTACGGCGAAGGTCTGACACGACACGTTGGATAGCGTGGTCGACGTCCGCCCAGTCGGTCTCAACCCGGATCGTATCCCCACCAGCGACGCTAAGCATATATCGAGTTGGTTCAGACGCCCATTCCGCTTGTCCATGAGCGATACGGCGTTCACCATCGGTTGTAACCAGACTGAACTTTAGGCTGCTGGAACCGGCATTTAGCGTAAGTATATGCATTGCGACATTGCGTCCTTTCCAGCCAATTAAGAATCCCGTGCCCGTCCCTTCCACTTCCACTCCCGGACTTCCGGCATGTCTTGACCGTGGGTGGTAATGTAGTGTTTGTGTTCGATTAGCTTGTCACGAAGGGCCTGCTTGATGTAGGCCCCCTCCGAGCCGATGCTGGGTACTCGATCAACGACATCGCCAGCCAAGTGAAAGCGGTCGAGTTCATTCAACACAACCATGTCGAATGGTGTCGTCGTCGTGCCCTCTTCCTTATATCCTCGCACATGCAGGTTTTTGTGATTCGTGCGGCGATAGGTCAAACGGTGAATCAGCCAAGGATATCCATGAAAGGCAAAGATGATCGGCTTATCGGTGGTAAATAGCAGATCAAAATCTCTGTCGCTCAAGCCGTGCGGATGTTCTGACGGCGGCTGTAGTTTCATCAAATTCACGATGTTGATAACGCGAACCTTAAGGTCAGGCAAAAAGTTACCGAGCAGCTCAACGGCGGCCAGGGTTTCCAGCGTCGGAACATCGCCGCAACACGCCATTACGACATCTGGTTCGCCACCCTGATCGTTGCTCGCCCAACTCCAAATCCCAAGACCTGCCGAACAGTGCTTGACGGCTGCATCCATGTTCAACCATTGAGGCGATGGTTGCTTGCCGGCCACGATCACATTGACGTAATTACGGCTTCGCAGGCAGTGATCCGTCACACTCAACAACGTATTCGCATCGGGGGGAAGATAAACCCGGATGATCTCCGCCTTTTTGTTGACCACGTGATCAATAAAGCCGGGATCTTGATGGCTGAATCCATTGTGGTCCTGCCGCCAGACATGCGAGGTCAACAGATAATTCAAACTTGCGATCGGTCGCCGCCAAGCAATATGCCGACAGACCTTCAGCCACTTCGCATGTTGGTTTAACATGGAATCGACGATATGGATGAAGGCTTCGTAGCACGAAAAGAATCCGTGACGACCGGTCAGCAAATATCCTTCCAACCATCCTTGACACTGGTGTTCGCTGAGCATTTCCATCACGCGGCCTTCCGGCGACACGTGATCGTCTGTTGGGAGAATCTCTGCCGTCGAGCAGCGGTCGGTGACATCGAAAACCGCGTTCCAACGATTCGATGCGGTTTCATCGGGACTGAAGACACGGAAATTGTTGGTTCCCATATTCAGCTTCATCACTTCGCTAACGAATTGCCCTTGGACTCGCGTGGCTTCAGCCATCGCACAGCCCGGTTCTGGCACATCGACCGCAAAATCCCGATAATCCGGCATCCGCAGATCCTTCAGGAGCGATCCCCCATTGGCATGTGGGTTGGCTCCCATTCGTCGATCACCGCTCGGTGCGAGTTCCGCGATCTCCGGCTTCAGACGACCGCTGTCGTCAAATAATTCCTCGGGCTTGTACGATCTCATCCACGAATCGAGTAGCTCAACGTGTGCCGGATTTGACGCCATTTGGCCCATCGGAACTTGATGCGAACGCCACGAATCTTCAACCTGTTTCCCGTCAACTTCATGGGGACATGTCCAGCCTTTTGGTGTTCGCAAGACGATCATCGGCCAGCGAGGACGTGACTGAAAACCGGTGTCGCGGGCCTCCTGCTGAATCTCTCGAATCTCCGCAACCACCGTGTCGAGTGTGGCTGCCATGAGTTGGTGCATTGTTTCAGGATCACTTCCTTCAACGAAATGCGGCTCATAGCCGTATCCGCGAAACAACTGGTCCAGTTCTTCATGGCTGATCCTAGCCAGCACAGTCGGTCCTGCAATTTTGTATCCATTGAGGTGCAAAATCGGCAGAACGGCACCGTCACGTGCCGGATTCAGAAACTTGTTGGAATGCCAACTCGCTGCCAGAGGCCCCGTTT
>PABI01000106.1 GCA_002699125.1 Anaerolineaceae bacterium | reverse complement strand
TTTTGGATTCTTGGTTTGCTTTTTTCATACGTGAATTGTAGCCAATTTCTGGCTTGACAACTCACAAAATAGCTTAACTTGTAACTGATGGATTAAGACAAGGGAACATAAATGAAAATGAACAATCAAGATGAAGCACTTCGTAATCGCAATGCGCCATTAGAAATGACATCTGACGAATTCCGTGAGGTAGGGTATCAGGTTGTCGATAGTATAGCTAATTTGCTTGACTCACTAGCTCAACGTCCAGTAACTTCGAATAAATCAGCGAAAGCAATCCGTTCAATAATAGAAAACGAACAAATGCCCCAAAAAGGCATAACTCCTGGTCATTTATTTGAGGAAACAACAGATTTGTTGTTTGAACATTCACTTTTTAATGGCCACCCGCGGTTTTGGGGTTACATCACTTCATCCGCTTCACCGATTGGGGCGCTAAGTGACTTGTTGGCAGCCTCCGTAAATCCCAATGTAGGGGCATGGACGCTTTCACCAATGGCTACTGAAATTGAGGTGCAAACAGTTCGCTGGATCGCTGACTTAATTGGATATCCGGTTACCTGTGGCGGTTTATTGGTTAGTGGTGGGAATATGGCGAATTTCGTTGGGTTTCTGGCTGCGCGCACATCAAAAGTGACTTGGAATATTCGGGAAGAGGGAGTAGGCGCAACCAACCAACATCTAGTTATATATGGTTCAAAAGAGACCCACACTTGGATCGAAAAAGCGGTTGACCTTTTTGGACTGGGTACCAAGGCAATGCGCTGGATTGACACTGATGTTAATCAACAGATGGATATTAACGCCCTTGAAAAACAAATATTATCTGATCAAGCAGATGGTCATTTACCTTTTATGGTCGTTGGAGCGGCTGGAACGGTAAGTACGGGCGCAGTCGATCCTTTGCTTGAAATTGCAACCATTTGCCGAAAACATGATCTTTGGTTTCACGTGGATGGCGCTTATGGTGCCCCGGCTGCCGCACTGCCGGAGGCTTCAGCTCAACTCAAGGGTCTAAAGGAAGCTGATTCAGTTGCACTTGATCCACACAAATGGCTATATGCCCCTCTTGAGGCAGGGTGTATTTTGGTACGAAACCCCCAAACCCTTATCGACACATTCAGTTCCCATCCCGAGTATTATAATTTTGGCGGTGACGGGGAAGACTCACCCCTTAATTATTACGAATTTGGCCTCCAGAATTCGCGTGGTTTCCGCGCTCTGAAAGTGTGGTTGGGATTTCGGCAGGCAGGACGAGAAGGGTACATTGTGATGATTCGGGACGACATCGCCTTGGCTGAAGCATTATATCGTCTAGTGGATGCGCATTCCGAATTGCAGGCTATTACACATAACCTGAGTATTACAACCTTCCGATATGTACCCAATAGCCTGCCGCAAGATGAATCTGAAACAGAAGTCTATCTTAATGAATTGAACCAGGAATTACTGAACCGATTGCAATCCGGTGGTGAGGTGTTTGTATCAAATGCGGTGGTGGATGGTAAATACGTATTACGTGTTTGCATCGTAAATTTTCGAACAACATTGAACGACATTGAAGCATTGCCAGAAATAGTGATTCGTGAAGGACGCAAGATTGATGTAGAAATGCGTCCGGAGCATCTAACAAATTGAGAATAAAGGTTACCACCTTTATTCTCCGGCATATCCGCCCAACAAATCAATGCACGCGAATTGCTACCGCCCGTTTTCACAACGGTTACGCGCCAACGAAGAAATGGGTAATTGAGAGTGTCTTCGCTAACCCGCAATCGCGTGATTTCAAACGGAACGGCGGACTAAGGAAATTCCTAGAGTATTTACGCAATCATTCCCTAACACTCCGATTGCCTTTCCCTTTGCCCTCAGATTATGAGGGCTTTTAATTTCTACATTTCCTGTAATCTACTGTTTGTTGTTTGCATCGCTGATATATTGCAGGTAAGATACCGACCGTCGGTATGTTTTTGTTCACATTTAAGAGAGTAGAGATGACGCGAAAAAATCCGGAGCGGTCTCAAGAATTGCTGGCGGCGGCTCAACAATTGTTTTTTAAAAAAGGGTATGAAAACACCTCTGTTAACGATATTATCAAGGCTGTGGGAGTGTCAAAAGGGGCATTCTATCATCATTTTGAGTCGAAAGCGGCCGTGCTTGAAGCGGCCGTCACACAGATGGTCAGGCAAGCGGTCACCAACATACAAGCGGTCACGGGCGATGAGTCGCTAACCGCTATTCCCAAATGGCAAAAAATGGTGCGGATTTCAAACAATTGGAAGATTGAACGCAAAGCCGAAATCATCGCCACTCATCGACTGATGCGGATGGATGAGAACATTCTGTTTAGGCACAAAATTCGCTCAAAGATGGACAATCTGATTGCGACAGAAATGGGCAAGATTATTATGCAAGGGGTTGAAGAAGGTGTGTTTCATGTCGAGCGTATTGCGGAAACGACCGCTATTTTGATGGCCGTCATTGAGACGCTCAATGAAACGGCCGTTGACCTGCTTCTCAACCCAGATCACTATGAGGATCGCGTGACCATTGCGTTGCAAAAGAACGCGGCAGTGCAAACGGCCGTCGAGCGCATCTTGGACGCCCCCGCTGGTTCCATGTCGATTATTGATGATAAAACCCTAATCGCTTGGTTGACAGATTAGGAAACAACCAAACTAGAGAAAACTATGACCCAGACAAATGAAGATTTTGATACAAGCGGTGCTGCTCAAACGGGTACTGGCCCCACATTCCTTGTGGCGATGGAACAGCATGAGCCCTCAGAACAGCGGATCATTCATGATGATCTCGCGGAGAAAGTCTTACCGGGTGGTGCACGCTTCTTTCTCAAACTGCTCCGCTTTTCCCCATTCCGTAGATGGTTTACCAACTTTTCAGAAAAGCGGATTGAAGGGGTGTCGAGCGCCTTTGTGTGCCGCAAACGATACATTGATGAAGCCATTGTCACGGCCGTCGAAAAAGGCTCTATGGGCGCGATCGTCAACTTAGGCGCAGCGCTTGATACTCGCCTCTACCGGCTCCCGGCATTGGCCTTAGTCCCAGCATGGGAAATGGATCAGCTGGTCAACATCGAAGCGAAGCAAAAGGAGATTCAAAACGCCTTAGGGCAAATGCCATCCCATGTCACATTGGTACCAATCAACTTTGTCACACAAGACGTGAGCACAGTACTCAAAGAGCATGGGTATACGGGCGACCAAAAGACATTCTTTATTTGGGAAGCGGTGTCACAGTATCTGACGGAATCGGCTGTGCACCAAACCTTCGATTTCTTTGCCAAAGCCCCATCAGGAAGCCAGCTGACGTTCACCTATGTTCTTAAAGATTTCATTGACGGGCAAAATCTATATGGGCAAGACTCGTTTTATGAACAGGTGATTGGCAAAGACAAAATCTGGCACTTCGGCTTTGACCCCGCAGCCGTCGCTGATTTTCTTAGCGAATATGGCTGGCGCTTAATCGAAGATCTCAGCTATGAAGAACTCAACAATCGATACGCAAAACCGCTCGGCCGCGATCTCCCCTATATGAAAATTGAGCGCATGGTCTACGCTGAGAAACGATAGGAACCCATCCATGAGAAACATTCTGGCACTCACCATCTTCGTCATTTTACAGATTCTATTCATTCCTCTGGCTATTGTTGGGGCGATTTGGACCGGCTACAAACAAATTGTTGTGAGCAAGCGGCTGGGTGTTTCCCAAACGGCAATTGAGATTATAAACGGCCGGTGGACGATGCACGTTTTCGGCTTGCGTGATGACGATGCGGCCGCAAAATTGGCGGCTGTCCTCCCCAACACTTCAACCCTCGGTTTGTGGTTGGCTCTTTTTCCCCTTTATGCATATTCCCGCATCGCAGGTGCCACCAGATGGTATCCTACCATTGCCAAAATGGGGGAGGAGAAGCTGTTCAATCTGATCATGAACCGCACTGGCTATTTTGATAGCATTATTGATAAAGTCAAAGATGATGCGGAGCAATTTGTGGTGATGGGGGCCGGATTTGATACCCGTGCTTACAATGAGTTGAAAAAGAGTGGCTTAAAGATGTTTGAGCTGGACCAAGCGACGACGCAAAAACTCAAGCGGACATATTTAGAAAAAGCAGGTATTGACACAACCCATGTGACCTTTGTCGAAACTAATTTTTCGCAGGAAGATTGGTTTAATTCTCTGGTAGCGGCTGGATATGATGCAACGAAGCGCACGATTTTTTTGTGGGAAGGCGTGACGCTTTATTTGGGTGAAACGGCCGTGCGAAACACCTTACGCACCGTAAAAGCGAATGCGGCAGAGGGCAGTATTATTGCGGCCGATATATACGCCAAAAGCTTTGTAACTGGAGAGTATGATTCCCGCATGAAAGCCACCATGCCGATACTCGATGTGACAGATGAGAAATTGAGCTTTGGTCTGGGGATGGCTGATGGTGCTTATCAACAATCGCTAACGTCTTTTGCCACTAGCGAAGGGCTAACTATCGGTGAAAGCTACTTCATGGGCTATAAAACCGAAAAAGGCGTATGGGTGGTCGTTGTAGAACTTAGGGTGTAGCAAGTTCAGTTGGCTACCTTGTCCGATTTACGAAAATAATGCTCGTGAATTGTGCTCGGAAAATATCTTTAGTACCAAGATCGTATTACGCCGCCTAACAGTGCTTCCAGCCGACGCAAAGCGCGACTGAAGCGGCCGTTAGACTAGATGGCCTCTCCCCCTCCACTTCCCTCCCCAAAAATGTGACGCTAATTGCCACAACTTCTGTTATAATTATGTCATGTTAAAACAAAAGCCTGGACAGCGGTTGGCATTTCTGGCGGAAGCAGATACGGAAACATTAGCCGAATGTTTGGTAGCGTTGGCCAATGGGGACGGCGGTTTGATCGTGTTGGGATTGAACGAAAACGGCCGTCCCGTCAACGACATCTGGGAAGAAGAGGCCGAAGGCGCGCTGCTGGAAGCCGCCCGGCTGTGTCGCCCGCCCGTGCCCACCCAGTGGCAGCAGGTAGAAACCCCCCAAGGCACCCTCATTGGTATTGAAGTGCCGCGCAGCACAGACCTGCACACGCTAGACGATGGCCGCGTGCTCGTGCGCAGCGGTACGGCCAACCGCCCCCTCACCGGCGACGAGGTACGCAATCTGGCCAACAGCAAAAATACGGCCGAATACGAAACCGAACTCGTCCCCGGCGCGCGCTACACCGACCTGGACAGCGAAATCGTGCAAGATTATCTCAACCGGCGCGAGCAGCGCGGCCAGGCACGCTCCCTCTCCACCCGCGAACTCCTTTTTGAAATTGGGGCCACCGACCGCAGTGGCCATCCCACTACCATCGGCATTTTGCTCTTTGCCCGCAATCCGCAGATGTTTTTCCCGCAAAGCGGCATCGTTTTTGTGAAGTTCCCCGGTACGGAACCGCGTGGGGAAGACGGGGGGATTGGTTACGGCCGTCGCGATGAAATCATCGGTCCGGCTGCGCGGATTATTGAGCGGGCCTGGAACATCATCTTTGAAGAAATGCGCGTGGGCGCTACCGTGAACCAGCTAGAACGCGAAGAACTGCTGGAGTACCCTCGTTTTGCCGTGCGCGAGGCCTTGGTTAACGCCGTAGCCCACCGCGATTACCGCATTCAGGGGCGGCGCATCGAAATCCGCATGTATTCAGACCGGCTGGAAATCATCAGCCCGGGCGGCCTGCCCGGCTACATGACGCTGGACAATTTAGTAGAAGAGCACTTCTCACGCAATCCGCGCCTGGTGAACGGCCTTTACCAGTGGGGCTACATTGAAGAACTTGGCTTGGGCATCGACCAGATGATTGAGGAGATGGCCCAGGCAGGCCACAAGCCACCCGATTTCAAGGCCACGCCCCACCTGTTTACCGTCACGCTGCACAACAAGCGGCAGCGGCAGCCCATCCCCAAATGGACCAAAAGCATGAACGAGCGGCAAACCCGCGCCCTCACCTACGTGCGCGAAAATGGCTCCATCACCAACCGGGAATACCAGCAGCTCTGCACCGACGTCTCCGCCGAAACGCTGCGCCTCGATCTGGTAGATTTGGTCGATAAGGGTGTTTTGCTTAAGATTGGTTCCAAAAAGGGCACACACTACATTTTGAAATAATGGAGATATGAGGATTATTCTTCATCCGCTCGGGCAGCTGCTTCTAAAAAGTGACCAAATTTTTCAAGATCGGCATCCAACATGGAGATAATCTTTGGCAACCGGTCCACCAACTGGCTCACTTTTGTCGGGTCCAAATCCCAGGTGTAAAGATTGCGCACAATGTGCCGAAAGCCCAGGTAATCTTCTAAAGCAACGGCCGTTTCCTGCGAAATGACAGACGGCCGTACGCCCGGCACGTCCAATGCCATCTGCTTTAGCAAATCCCGATGCCACGAGCCGCCTTCGGGAATGCTACCATCTATCTGGCGCGCAATCGATTCAAAAAGACGCTCCAGGCCATTGTAAAATCCTTGCAGGTTAAGTCCTACAGCGTCTAACGAATATTGACTTTGTTCAGCATAAGCAGCCAAAGCCTTTTGTGCTGCTTTTTGAATATTTGTCCATTCAACCGCAATTCTTTGTCGTAGGACAGGATATTGATTAATCACAAAGAAACGCCCTTTTCCAAAATTGCTTCGCGAAAATGTATCGGACATCGATCCAAATCGAGAAGATCAACGTGAAACCCTTTGCTAAAATCTGAGAGTCGAGCAACAGCTTGATAAAAAAGCGCTGGATCTAATCCCGTCACGGCCAAATCAATGTCCGAGTGCTGATCAAAGCGACCTTTTTCTGGCAAAGAACCAAACAAAATGACCTGGGAAACCGCATAATGCTTCCGCAGCATGACAGCAATTTGGCGAGCTGCTTCCCAGGCAAGCTGACGATTCTGCTGCCAAATCTTAGGTTCATTTTCCCAGCGTTTCTTTATTTGGGGCAGATAAGCCAAATATGCTTCATTCGTCATTAAACAGTTTTTCCGTTAATCAAAGTCATGTTGCCGGGATTATACCATGCAGTTTCCCAATATATCCCAAATTTATCCCAAATTGGTATTTGGGATAAGTTGGGTAATAGGCACAATCTCCCCTGCTTTTTCCCAAATTTATCCAAATTTCCCAAATTTTGTAAGGTGAAAAGTTGGTATAATGGCGCAAACTATAAAATGTACAGCATTTTAGGGATTCGTTTCACCACATGACGCTAACGCAGCAGTTTCTTCTCATTTCACTTTTGCCGCTAAGTTTTATCGGCATGATCGTCTACCTCTGGCGGGCGCGTCTGAAAAGACGGCCGTTATTCCTGCGTTGGTCGCTTACTTTACTGGCGGCGGCCGTTTGGGCCAGCAGCGTCATCCGCTTTTTTGGCGGCACCACCTTTTCAGAGTTCCTCATTTATAACTGGGGCATTATCGGCACGTACGCCTTGAGCTTAACGGCCGTTCTCCTCCTCCTAACCACCCTCGCCCACCTGCCCATTCCCCGCAGCTTTGGCCAGATAGGGCTTGTATTAAGCTTAACAGTCTGGGGTGGCGCTATCGCCCTGGACCCTAACATTTGGCCCAATGCCTTTCCCAATTTTGTTCTTTTGGGGCAGTCCGTGCGCCAATTCGATGTTTGGGCTTCTGTTTGGATTGCCAGCTGGGTGCTGCCCGTTGTGGCTACCTGGATGCTTACCCAAAAGCTCAACAGCGATTTGCCGCCGTCGCTTTATCGAAACCAGGTGCAATATTGGCTTGTTGTCATCTTTTTGCTGCTGGTGGGCAGCGGGTTGGGTTCTGTGCAGCAGCCGGGGCAGCCAGGCTGGCAGCAGGCCGGCGTGGTAATTATGATGCTAGCCGCACTCACCGGCACCATCAGCCTGGCCAGCACCACCTTGCCCGATCTACAGCTTTCGCTGCGCCAGCTGCTTAGCCGGGTGGTGAGTGTGCTCATCATTTTTGGCCTCACCTGGGGAGCGCTGACCCTGTTGGTGCGGTCTGTGCGCGATTTGCCCGAAAATACACCGCAGAACGGGGAAATTTTGGTGCTGCTCGTGGCGGCCGCCCTGTTTGTTGGTTTATTTACCCTCGTTAACCATTTCATTCGGGAACTTTCGCGACGCTTATTTTTGCCCGGCTCTTTGCAGCAAGAAACCGTCCTGGCTGAATTTAGTAATGTGATTGGCAATTTACCAGATCCAGTCCAGCTGGGGCAGCTTTTTTTGCGGTTGGTGCAGGCCAATCTCACCACAGATGAAGCATGGTTGTTCATTGCCGATGAGGGTCCTGGCGGGCGATTGATGTTACGGCCGTTAGCCAACCTGGAAAACAAACCGCTGGAAACGTTAACCCTCGATGCCCACAGCCCCGTCACCCAATTTTTGCGCCAGAACAGCGTGCCGTTGGTCCAGTACGACATCGACAGCCTGGAGCGTTTTGCCACGACACCAGAAGCCGAACGCACCATGCTGGCCCGCTGGGAGCGCGTTTTGTACAAACCACTCCGTGCCGGCGACAGCCTCATCGGTGTGCTGGCGTTGGGTCTGAAACAATCTGGCGCGTCGTATGATCAGCCTGATTTTGATCTGCTGGAAAATATGTCCAGCCAGATCAGCCCGCTGCTGGCCCAGGCACAAAACGTGTCCAGTCTACGGCAGATTAACGAATACGTTTTTCATCAAAACCAGATTTTGACCCGCGACCGGCAGCATTTGCAGGAGCTGGTGAGCCTATACTCGCAGTTTGTAGACCTGATTTCACCAGAATTGAGACGGCCGTTTAACACCCTCACCCAGGAAGTGCAGCAGTTGCAAACCAAGGATGACGCCACCACGCTCAAGCTGGCCAGCCAGATTGACCAGCACATCAGCGAGATCAAGCTGCCCATCGAGAAGCTGATCAACATTTCTGGTCGCATTCAAATGCGCAACGAGTTTAGCTTTCAGCTTAATCGGCTGGATGAAATTGCCCAGCAGGCCATCCGCAATTTGCGCACCATGGCCGACGCCCGCCGCGTGGTTGTCGAGTTTAATGCCAGTACACCCCACACCACCGTGCTGGGGGATACCGAGCAGCTCACCGAAGCAGCCCAACATTTGCTGCACAACGCCATCAAGTTCAACAAGATTGGCGGCGTGGTGCAGGTAGAATGCGGTCTGGCCGGCAGCGAGCTTTTCCTGCGCGTGGTGGACACCGGCGTGGGCATTCCGCCAGAGCGCCTGGACACGGTTTGGTCCGGGTTGGCAAAAATGAAGGCCAACGGCAACGGCCGTTCCGCCGGCATGGGTCTGGCGCTGGCACGATTCATCGTGTTGGCCCACGGTGGCCGGGTTGATGCCCAAAGCAAATACGGTGCCGGCTCCGTCTTCACCATCTATCTGCCCCTCTTCTTCGACGATTAATGAAAAACAAAAGCCCAGAGAAAAAAGAGGAGATAGAGAACTACAGACTAATCTCAAAAATCTCTGTGTCCTCTGTGGCTAATATTCTGAAAGATACTAATTGTAGATTAACCATCCGCCAAAAACATTCCCCAAACCCGCAACATCCCCTATAATGCCCCCAACCGATAACTGATTACCATTTACTGACCACTGGTCACTTTTCACCTTTCACTAAAAAACCGTGAACTTCACCACCCCACTCGCCCTCTTACTCCTCCTCACCCTCCCTTACTTTTTCTGGTTGGGGCGGCCGCGGCGTGCGGCCAACGGCCGTTACAGCACGCGAAACTGGCGCGAATGGGTCAGCCTGGGCTTGCGCATTCTCATCATGCTGCTGCTGGTGCTCAGCCTGGCCGGTTCCCAACTGGTGCGCGCCGCCGATGAACTGGCCGTGGTCTTCCTCGTCGATGCCTCCGACTCCATCAGCCCCACCCAGGCCGAAACGGCCGAAACCTACATCCGCACTGCCCTGGAAACGATGACGCCCAATGATCAAGCGGCCGTTATTCTGTTTGGCTCCAATGCGCTGGTGGAGCGGCCCATGAGCGGTCTGGCCGAACTGGCCCCCGTTAGCTCCGTGCCGCAAGCCCTGCAAACCGACGTGGCCGAAGCGATCCGGCTGGGGATGGCGCTGTTCCCTGCCGGCTCAGCCCGCCGTTTGGTGATTTTGAGCGATGGCACGGCCACCGTGGGCAACACCAATGAAGCCGCCCGGCTGGCGGCCAACAGCGGCGTAGAAATCAGCTACGTGCTGTTGGGACGAGACGCCACCGCCGCCGAAGCGCTGCTCACCAGCGTCAGCGCCCCCACGCGCATCAGCCAGGGCGAAACGTTCCGCCTGGACATCACCGCCGAGAGCAGCGCCGATATGCCCGCCACCCTACGCGTGCTCTCCGGCGGCAGCGTGGTGTATGAAGAAGACGTGCAGCTGCGGCGCGGCGCCAACAACTTTGCCGTGCGCCTGCGCGCCCTGGAGCAAGAATTTGCCCGTTATCGCGTGCAGCTCACGCCAACCAACGACACCTTCTTCCAAAACAACGAGCTGGCTGCTTACACCGAGGTGGTGGGGCCACCGCGCGTGCTGCTGGTAGCCAACGACGGTACCGTCGATGACAACGGCACGCCGCAGCCAGATGAATCGCCCCAGCTGCTGCTGGCGCTGGAAGCCACCGGGTTGGTGGTGGACCGCGTCACGCCGGTCGATTTGCCCGCCAGCCTAGCGGAATTGAGTAACTACAGCAGCGTCATTTTGGTCAACATCAATGCCAAAAATTTATCGCCGCGCAAGATGGAAACGCTGCAAAGCTACGTGCGTGACCTGGGCGGCGGTCTGGTCGTGGTGGGCGGTCCGCAAAGCTACGGTGTGGGCGGTTACTTCCGCACCCCGCTGGAGGAAACGCTGCCGGTGGAGATGCAAATTAAGGACCAGGAGCGGTTTCCCTCAGTGAGTATCGTCATTGTGATTGATCGCTCGGGCAGTATGAGCGCCCCGGAAGGTGGCGTCACCAAAATTCAGCTGGCGGCCGAAGGGGCAGTGCGCGTGGTGGAACTGCTTAATGATTTTGACGAGATAGCCGTCTTCCCGGTAGATACACAGCCGGATAATCCCATCGGGCCGCTGCCGGCCAGCGAGCGTGAAGAAGCCATTCGTCTGATTCGCCAGATTGGTGCGGGCGGTGGCGGTATTTACGTGCGCACCGGTTTGGAAGCGGCCGCCGCTGCCCTGGCAGATAGTCCCAACCAGGTAAAACACATCATTTTGCTCGCCGACGGCGCGGACTCAGAGCAAAAGGAGGGGGTGGAACCGCTGATTGCCTCACTGGTGGAAGAAGGGGTGACGGTCACGGCCGTTTCCATCGGCGAGGGGCCGGATGTGCCTTGGTTACAGCAGGTAGCGCAGTGGGGCAACGGCCGTTTCCATTTCACCAATCAGGCCGCCAACCTGCCACAAATTTTTACGCAAGAAACCACTTCGATCCAGCGCACCTATTTAATTGAAGAACGCTTTTTCCCCAACCTGGTGAGCAACAGCCCAATTTTGACGGGAATTACGGCCGTTCCGCCCCTCTACGGCTACGTGGGCACCAGCCCCAAAGATACCGCCCAGGTCATTTTGAACTCCCACGAAGGCGACCCGCTGCTGGCGGCGTGGCAGTACGGTCTGGGCCGCTCCATCGCCTGGACCTCTGACGCCACCGGGCGCTGGGGGCAAGATTGGGTGCAGTGGGATGGCTTCCCCGCCTTTTGGGCCCAGGCGGTGCGCTGGACTATCTCGCAGGACCGGGACAGCAACGTAGAAACGGTTATCAGCTACACAGAGGAGCAGGCCACCTTGACGGTCGATGCCCGGGGCAGCAGCGGTGACTTCCTCAATAATTTGACGATGGAAGCCAACGTCGTCGCCCCCGACGGCTCAGTGCAAAACGTGACGCTTAGCCAGGTGGCTCCGGGGCGGTACGAAACCCAGTTCGTGCCGGAGACAGACGGGGCCTACTTCATCCGCGTGGCCGGCTCTGACGGCACGGAGGAAAACGTGGTGGGGCAAACCAGCGGCTGGGTGCTGGGCTACTCGCCGGAGTACCGCGAGTTTGAGACCAATCCACAGCTTTTAGAAAACATTGCCGAAATTACCGGCGGGCAAGATTTGGCGGGGTTAGAAACGGCCGTATTCGACCACACCTTGCCCAGCGAAGCCACCACCCGCCCCATCTGGACCTGGCTGACGCTCATCGCTGTGCTGCTGCTGCCTCTAGACATCGCCGTGCGCCGTCTGGTGGTCACCCGGCGCGACTGGCAGCGAGCCTGGGCGGCGACGTTTGGCCGCTTGCAGTCGGCCACCGTCGCACCTGCGCCACGCACCGAGCAGGTAAGCCGCCTGTTTGAAGCCAAAAAGCGGGCCGAGAAAAGCCAACCAGAGGGAACGGAAACGGCCGTCTCGCCAACCATCATTCCGGCTGCGGCCAAAACAGAAAAGGCGGGGAGTGGGGAACGGCCGTCATCACCCAGCCCTCCAACGCCCACAAAAACGCCACCCTCAACGGCAGAAGGTTCTACGCTGGCAGCCCGGCTGCTTAAGAAAAAACAGCAGCAAGATGACGATATGTGACATTAGCAACGCAAATTTAGGCAAAATGACACCTTTACGTCGTTGCATTTTCCTTCATAATCAGCATAATTGTCTAAATTTTTGCGCTGCAGCCTCATTGTCCTTGCATCGCTCCTCGACGTAGTCCTTGCAAAAAAAACCGAATAATTAGGAGAGAGTGAAATATGTCTAAGCGTTACTTGGTGTTCAGCCTTGTTGTTCTATTGGCGGTCCTGCTCATTCCCGTGGCCATGTTTGTAATAAATGGTGGATTGCCACAGTTGGCAGAAGGAATTTCCAACCTGACTGGTGGTTATTATTGGGCTGGCGGCTACTATTGGGCCGGTGGCTACTACTGGGCCGGATAACCATCTTATTAAGCAGAACAGATTAGTCTAATACCAAAACGGCTGTGCAAGTCTCGCGCAGCCGTTTTTTTATCAGGGGAGATTGTCTATGAAAAACCTTTCACGCGAAGGCATTACAAAAGCAGGTTACTTTGTATTTATTTCAATCATCTGGCTTGTCATTGGCTGGACGTTGCGCAGTCAATTGATTCCGCAGGAGCTTCCCCTGGCAGCCCAGGTTAATGAAGTAATTCAACGTGATTTTCCCGGCGACGTTCCCAGCCAGGAAGCCCTCTCATTTGCCGCAGTTCAAGGTATGCTTAGCGTGATAGACGATCCTTTTGCTGTGGTCATTCCCCCGCCCCACTCGCTGAAATTTGAAGCCGATCAGGCTGGTGAAACTGGCGTTGTTGGTCTGGTGCCAGGCATAAACGAAGCGGGCCAAATGTATATTGATACGGTCATTCCCGGGAGCACCGCCGACGAAGCCGGGGTACAGGTAGGCGACATTTTAAATTCCATTGATGGGGTACCGGTCAATGCCGCCACAACACCGGCCGGATCGATGCTTCTTTTTCGCGGACCGGTGGGAAAACCGGCCGATCTTGTCATCGAGCGTAATGGCCAAATTTTGACGTTTTCGCCCTTGCGGGTCGAAAGAGCTGCGTTGGAGTGGGAGGTTTTAGAGGGTGGCGTCGGCTATATTGCCCAATACACTTTCACCACAAATGTGCCCCAATTATTTGAGGAAGCACTGACGGCTATCATGGCTACAAATCCTCCGGCTATTATTTGGGATGTGCGGTTTAATGGTGGCGGCTCCATGAGAGTGGCCCAGGAGCTTTTAAGCAATTTTGTGGCAGATGGTGAGCTGTTCCACGTCATCTTGAAAGATGATGAAACCCACGTTTTCGCCGCCGCTGGTGATGCTTTGGCCCCCGACGTTCCGCTGTATATTTTGGTCAACGACTTTTCGTTTTCGGCAGCAGAAACAGTGGCGTCCACCATACAGGAAGTTGGCCGGGGCACAACGGTGGGCAGCACCACGTTTGGCAAAGGGAGTGTGCAAAACACGGTCCCATTAAGTGATGACTATATTTTTGAATACACGATCGGTCATTGGACCACGCCAGAAGGCGTTTCATATGAAGGGGTGGGCTTTATTCCAGCGGTAACTGCCCCAGATAATCCCGACACGGCCGTTGATGAAACGCTGGAAGCGGCTTTGCAGCTAATTGCGGGGGATGGGGGGTAAACGGCCGTATCCTCACACACGAAACAAAGAGAGAAAGAATCTACAAATTGACATCAATTTAGCGTGAAAAAGATCAAAAATCCCCGGTCCGCCCGCCCAAAGTAACTGAAAAGGAACTAAAGTAATCTATCCTTAGTACCCAAGCTCGGTTTATAGTTAAGAAGGGCAATTGTTTCAATGCCTTTTTATTTACTTTAGCCTTTATATTATTGTAATGGAACAAATTCTTCTTTATCTATCAGGTAGTGACTTGCGGTTCGGCTCCAGAGCAAAGTATCATGATTGAAAGAGCACGCCACATACCATCTCACCTTAGTTATTTATTCTTTATCAGCGCCGCTGGAATTGTTCTGCTTCTATGGGCACTGTTTCAATTTGTTGGATTTCAGGATAAATATATTTTCTTTCTCTTCATGCTGCTCGGTGTGTTATCTCAGGTTGCCGTAACCACAGCCACCATTAAATCCAAAACCAGCGTTACCTACAGCATCAGCCCGGCCATTAGCTTAGCCACAGTTCCCTTTTATGGACCGGCTGCTGCGGTATTGATTGAAGCCATTACAGCCTTAAGCTTATGGCTCATTAAACCTGCCGACGGCATCAACTGGAAAAGAAGCCTGCCACAACTCGGGTTTAACTGCGCCATGAGCACAATTTCTATCTTGTGTGGTGGATTTGTATATGTATTGCTCACGGATCTACTGGGGGCAGGAATCTGGCTCGGCAGCCTGTTTTCCTGGCTCTTAGCCGCAGTCGTCAGCGACCAAACCAATTTATTGCTGCTGACCGTTATGCTTCGTCTGCAATACGGCAAAGAGTTTCGTATCTTCACCATTTGGAAGGAAAACGCGTGGGCCATCCCAATTGGCATTCTTATTACCAGTGTGGGTGGTGGTTTCCTGGCGTTTTCTTTCCAGCAGCTAGGCTGGATCGGCGTTTCCGTCTTTTTTCTGCCCCTGGTGCTGTCGGCTTATGCCTTCCGGCTGTATGTGAGCCAAATGCAAGCCCATATGGACAATTTGGAAGAGATTGTTGCGGAACGCACCGATGCGCTGAAAAAACTAATGCAGGAGAAAGATGCATTTCTGGCTGTTTTAACCCACGACATGAAATCGCCCATCACGACGATTCATCTTTACGCCAACATGATCAAAGACCATCCGCGAATTCTTGAGAAAAAGCCACACATGATCGACGCGGTTTTACGCAGCCAGGAAACATTAATCGACATCGTCAACAATATTTTAGATTTGGAAAAGTTGCAGGCAGATGGGCAAGTGCCCATGGAAAAAGAAACGTTTGATTATGTATCTGTCGCGCAGAAAGTAATAGAAATCATTCAGGCGCAGGCCGAAGCAAAAACAATCACCCTGCAGCAGGTGGGATTCGATAAGCAAATCCTGGTTTATGCCGATTATCACCATATGGAGCGTGTGTTGAACAATTTATTATCCAATGCCATTAAATACACGGCACCAGAAGGGAAAATAACCTTGTCGTTGGATACACGCAGTAATGAATTATGTGTAAAAGTACAGGATTCAGGTTATGGCATTCCCGCGGATGAACTGCCCTTCGTTTTTGACCGTTTTCACCGCGTTTCTTCACACCAAAAGCTGGCTGCCGGCACGGGTTTGGGGCTGGCTATTACCAAAGCTTTTGTTGAAGCACATGAGGGACGCATTGAAGTAGCAAGCAAAATGGATGAGGGCAGTACGTTTACAATGCACCTCCCGATCCTCCAGCCCGATCCGCCAAATAAGGCAGGTGACGCCGACATCAAAAAATATCGCCAGCCAGACGCTGGCAAACAGCAAGCAAAGAAGGTAACCCCCTTTATTTCCTATTGAGCTTCACGCCTTCTTCACACATACTTGTGTTACGTGGGAGACTATCATTGGCACGAGCATAGACACTTATCTCACACTATCGACTGTTTTGAGCAAACAAACGTAGTACGTAAACAGCATCTCGCTTTTATTTTGGGCCAAAATCAACTGTTGTTTACGAAAAAATGGGGAGTCATTCAGATGAAGTACAAATTTTCACTCACAGCTTTGCTGGTTTTGTTGACCGCATTTTTGGCCGTTCCGTTTGTATCGGGTGGAACGGACGCGGTTTCTGTATTGGTTCAGGCAGACAGTGTGGATACGGCCGTATCCATCGTAGACGCCTATGGTGGTGAACTGAATGAACAGTTGGCCATTATCAATGCCGTTTCGGCCACCTTCCCGCACTATATGCTGGATGCCGTAGCCGCCGATGCCCGCACCGTTGCGCTGCACAATGATGATGATGCCAACGTTGCTGGCTTCGCTTCCGCTCGGCGCACAGAACGTCTTGATGCCACCTTCCCCGAAGTCATGGGGGTAGATGATGTGTGGCAAGAACGGATCATGGGGCAGCGCGTAGGTGTGGCTGTTGTAGACACCGGTATTGCCCGCAACGTCTGGAATGCCCGCCGTATCGTAGCCCAGTATGACGCTCTGGATGAGGGGACGCGCGTACGCGACCCGCACGGGCACGGCACCATGATGGCCAGCCTGATTGGGAATAACACCCACGACGCAGACGGCTATATGGGTATTGCCCCCAGAGCACAGTTTATTGACGTACGGGTAATGGATGCCGAAGGCAAAGGCACCTACACAGACATTATTGAGGGGCTCAACTGGATTCTGGAACACAAAGATCGCTACAACATCCGCGTGGTGAACCTCTCCCTGCTGGGTGGCATCAACAGCCCCTACTGGGCCGATCCCATCAACCAGGCGGTTGAAGAATTGTGGGATGCAGGCATTGTTGTCGTCGCCGCCGCAGGCAATGCAGGACCAGACCCCATGACCATCGCTGCCCCCGGTAATGATCCCTTTGTGATTACCGTTGGTTCTTTTACTGATAACTACACGCCAGACGACACCAGCGATGATTACATCACCCCGTTCAGCGGTGCAGGACCCACGGAAGTGGGCTTTGTAAAGCCAGACGTCGTGGCTCCTGGCGCGCACATGCTCACCACGGCCCCCAACAATTCTGTATGGGCCAAAGCAAATCGGGATGCTCGCGTACAGGGCAGCTATTATGAAATCGCCGGAACGTCTTCTTCAACGGCCGTTACCAGTGGTCTCATTGCTCTGATGCTGCAAGAAAACCCGGAGATGACGCCAAATCAGGTGAAATACGCGCTCATGGCCTCATCACAGCCTGCCGCTTATGAAGACGGCTCGCTCACCTGGAGCATTTTCCAGCAGGGAGCCGGGCGCGTTTGGGCACCAACGGCCGTTCTTGACCCGGCCGAAGGAGAAGCCAATGCCGGCATGATTCCTGGCGAACCGTACGTTGGCCCCGCCGTTTTCCGTGATGGCCAGTTCATTCTGGTGGATGAAAATGGCGAACCGCTGGCTGAGACCGAAGGCTACTCCTGGGTGGGTGGTTACTCCTGGGTAGGCGGCTACTCCTGGGTGGGCGGTTACTCCTGGGTGGGCGGTTACTCCTGGGTCGGTGGCTACTCCTGGGTAGGCAGCACAGACTGGAATGAATGGAACGAAGCCGAAATTTGGCAGAGTGGTTATTCCTGGGTGGGTGGTTACTCCTGGGTAGGCGGCTATTCCTGGGTCGGTGGTTATTCCTGGGTAGGCGGCTACTCCTGGGTCGGTGGTTACTCCTGGGTCGGCCTGACACCATTTGAAGAATAAACGCTACTAACAATCTTTCATTAAAATAAGCGAGGCGGCTGCTAAAAAGCAGCCGCCTCTTTTTCTTTCCAGGGAAACCTGACAGGTTCACATTAACTGCCGTCGCGAATGACGCGGCAGGATTCGATATCAAACGTCACCTGGCCGATGTTGAGGTTGGTTTTGTTGCGGAAGCCGGCGGCAAACTGCATGAAGCGGTATACGTCGGCAAAATTGGTCGCCAGGCCGACCGAGATGCGAATCGCCCCGGCGCTTTTGTTGCCGCGATGCTGGATGAGCTGCATAAAGCGAGGCAGCGTCATGTCTTCCGATTCGGCCAGCCCGGCCAGCATATCTTCACGCGTGAGCCCTTCGGCGATTTCACCGGCGCCGGGATTGCAGAAACAGCCCGTCCGCAGCGAAATGCCCTGCTCATTGGCCAGCTCTTCGATGCGGCGATAGTCGAGCAGGTGGCCATCTGGATCATAGAAGTTCAATGTTACCGTGCCGCCGCGCATGTCTGTGTTAACCGGACCATAAAGACGAACCATGGGACGGCCGTTCCCATGCACCAGCCCCAACAATTGCTCAATCAACCAACCGGTCAGGCAGCGCACCCGCTCCCCGATGACGTCCATGCCCACCTTTTGCAAATGCTCCAAACCAATCTGGATGGCCGGAATGTTGAGGTAATTCACCGTGCCGTCTTCAAAGGCGGCTTCGTTGGGGGCCAGATAATGGCCGCGCGCCTGGACGCTGGCAAAGTTCACCGTGCCCCCGGCAAACCAGGGACGATGCAGTTTATCCAACACCGATTTGCGAATGAGCAGCGCACCCAGCCCGGTGGGGTAACCAAACATCTTGTAAAACGACATCGTGACAAACTCTGGCTTTACCTGGCTCAAGTCCAGGCGGCTGGTGGGCACAAAGGCAGCGGCGTCCAGACATACGTCCCAGCCCCGGCTTCGGGCGCGGGCGATCAGCGCCAGGGGATGCTTCACGCCGGAGAAGTTGGATTGGGCGGGAAAGGCGAACAGATTGTTCTGGGCCAGATCAGCCGCCGCCAGCAGATCGCCCAGCGCCGCTTCGTCAATGCGTAAATCCGGCGTGGTGAGAGGCACGTAGGTAAATTCGGCCCCTTTACCGCGGGCAAATTCGCGAATGCCGTTGACGGAGTTGTGGTTGTCGTAGGTGAGCAGGTATTGGCCGCCGGGGGCAAAGGGATATGCTTCACCGACCAGCTTGAGGGCGTTGCTGGCGTTCATGGTGAAAACGGCGATATATTCATCGGGGGAGGCGTTGAAGTAGTTCAGCACGTAATCCCTCGTGCCCTCGACCATGTCGGTCATGGCCAGGGAGGTGGGATTAGCCGAGTGGGGATTGCCCAGCACCTGGTTTTTGAGAATGGCCATGTGGGCGTCGAGCTGGCTTTCGGCGTAGAGGCCGCCCCCCGTGTAGTCAAGGTAGATTTGGTTGGTGGCGTCGAGACGGCCATATTCCGTCCGGCGCCATTCATCCAGCAGCTGCGTCTGGGCATAGGCAGGATACGCCTGCAAAAATGCGTCGTACGCCTGCTGCATCATATCGGGTTCATAGGTTTTCGGTTCAGTTTGGACTGCCTGAGTCATGGGAACTCCTTCGGGAATAGGACACAGATGAACGCAGATAGACGCTGATTTTTTTCGTATATCTTAGTGCTCTCTGTGGCTTTTAGATTTTGATCGTGCTGGGTTTCATTTTAACGTGAAGGATGAGGAATTCATAGTTACAATCCTCCCACAAGTGTCATTAAAAAATAATCCGCAGATTACACAGATTGCGCAGATTAAATCTGTGTAATCTGCGTAATCTGTGGATAGTTTTAGTTTGAAAGGAGATTGGCTCATGTTAACGGATCATCCAGCGTTGCAGCTTTTTTCGGAGTTACTGGTGGCCTCACCCAGCGGGCGAGAAGCAGCGCTGGCAGCCATCGTGCGCCAGAAGCTCACTGAGTGGGACATCGCCCACGAGCAGGATGGGATGGGCAATGTGATCGTGCGGCTGAACGGCCGTTCCCCGCAAGCCCCCCTCATCATGTTTGCCGCCCACATGGATGAAATTGGCCTGGTCGTCACCAAGATTAACAACGACGGCAGCCTACAGGTGAACCGCACCGGCGGCCTGCATCCCTGGAAGCTGGGCGAAGGGCCGGTGGAAATTCTGGGCGACCGAGAAACGATCGTCGGCGTGCTGTCGATGGGCTCCACACACACGGCCAACGCCGCCAACCAGGCCGTCACCTGGAATGATGTGTGCGTGCTGACCGGACTGTCGCCCGAGCAGCTGAAGGCCGCAGGCGTGCGGCCTGGCTCTACCGGCGTGCCCACCCGCGAGCGGCGCGGCCCCGTGCTGTTTGGCGATCCGGCTGATCCCATGGTGGCAGCGTGGACGTTTGACGATCGGATGGGGATGGTGGCCCTGCTGCGGCTGCTGGCGCGGTTGAAGGAGGAAGGGATACGGCCGTCTCACCCCACCATCATCGCTTTTACCGTGAGCGAAGAAGTGGGCGGGCACGGGGCCAAATCGTTGGCCATGCGCGAGCAGCCGGAGATTTTCATCAGCGTCGATGGCGCACCCATTCCACCGGGGACACCGCTGGAGCTGGACGGCCGTCCGGCCATCTGGAGCAAGGACCGGCTGGGGCATTACGACCAGCCATTGTTACAAGCGTTGTGCCAAGCTGCACTTGATGCTGGAACTGAGTTACAGCCAGTTGTCTACCAAAGTGCAGCAAGTGACGCCAGCCTGGTGTTTTACGCCGGCGGGGCGCAGCGCATCGCCTGCATGGGCCAGGTGCGGGCCAACAGCCACGGCTTTGAAGTGGCCCGGCTATCGGTGTTTGACCATATGTTGGAGACGCTGGTGCAGTTTGTGCGGGGTTTTGGGGGAGGTGACTACAACGAATTTCAGGAAGCAACGAATTAAACTTCCTTGACCAGATCTACATCATGTCTTCATATTTCCTTAATAGGTGCAGGGTAACATCGGGGCGACTTGATTCAATGGAGGTAAACCCGATGAAAAATGATGACGAAATGGTTGGCCGGGTGCTGACCCGCCGCGAGGCGATTAAGCTGTTGAGCGCCGTTGGTTTTGCGGCTTTGGTGGGCTGTGGCCCAGAGAACGTGGCGGAGGAAAGCGTAACGCAGGTGACGAATACGGCCGCTCCACCAACCACCCTGCCACCCACCACAACCATCCCCGACCCGACCACCGCTTTCGCCGAAGCCACCAACGTGGTGCCCAACTGCGTGGTGCGCCCGGCGCTCACCGAAGGGCCGTACTTTGTCGATGAGCGGCTCAACCGCAGCGACATCCGCTCGGACCCGACGGATGGTTCGGTGCGCGAGGGGGCGCCGCTGCTGCTGGCCTTCAACGTGTCGCAAATCAGCGCCGCTGGCTGCACCGCCCTGCCCGGCGCCATTGTCGATGTGTGGCACTGCGATGCGCGCGGCGTCTATTCCGGCGTCGTTGACCGCAGCTTTGATACCACCGGGCAAAAGTTCCTGCGCGGCTACCAGGAAACGGATGCAAACGGCCGTGCTCAATTCCTTACCATTTACCCTGGCTGGTACAACGGTCGTGCCGTCCACATCCACTTCAAAATCCGCACCGCGCTGGATAATCCGAGCCATGAATTCACCTCGCAGCTCTTTTTTGATGAGGCGTACACCGACCAGGTGTACCGGCAGGAACCATACGCCGGCACCGGGCAGCGCACTGTGCTCAACAGCCAGGACGGCATCTTCCGCCAAAGCGGCGAGCAGCTCGTGCTCACCGTCACGGAAGGCAGCAATGGCTACGTGGCCAGCTTCGACATTGGCCTGGACATGACGTAAGGTTTGGCCACAGACTTGTGCTGAGCGCAGCCGAAGTAGGACACAGAGGAAAAAGAGGTGTTCTCTAAATTTCTCTGCGTACTCTGTGGCTATTTTTGAGAGGGAACGGCCGTTGACCAATTCAGCGTAACTGTGCAACAATTAAAGTAGTTGAAACCAAGAATGATCATGGGAGTGAAAATGCCCACACAACTAGACTTATCACCTGAAAAAATAGCTGTTTATCGGGCCACGGCCTTAAAGCGCCAGCAGCAGGAAAGAGAAGAAAACGATCGGCGGCGCGAAAAAGCATGGCAAATAGCTCGACAAGCGACAGCAATGTTACGCGAGCAGTTTAAGGTGTCTCGGGTTGTTGTGTTTGGTTCATTGGCTCGCGAGAGCGGCTTTAACCGCTGGTCTGATATAGATATTGCCGCTTGGGGCATTGCTCCAGAAGATACATTTCGCGCCATTGGCGCAGTGATGGATTTAGAGACAGAGATTCCGGTGAATCTGGTAGATGTCAATACGGCTCGACCTGAACTTTTAACGGTGATTGAACAGGAGAGTGTTGAGCTGTGATTTCTGCATATCTGAATTTAGTCACACGCATTCATCAAGAGCTGCGCGAGTTAGAGCGCGTCGTTGCTCGCGCGGAACGCGCCATTCAAGCTGCACGGGAGCGTCCCGAAGACCAGGACCTGTACATTGACTCTGCTGCCTTAAACCTGCACGATTTCTATGCTGGATTGGAACGGATTTTCCAACAAATTGGTTCAACCGTTGATGGCCACATTCCCACAGGCCACAACTGGCACCGTGAGCTGTTGCAACAAATGCAATCTGATTTGCCTGACCTGCGACCTCCTGTTTTATCAACAGAAGTAACAAACGTATTGGATGAATTTTTGCGCTTTCGGCACGTATTGCGCAATGTTTACGCGTTTCAATTTGATCCGGAACGGATTGCCAGGTTAGTTAACCAACTACGCCCCACATGGGCAAAAATACAAACAGAATTGACAACTTTTGCTTCTTTTCTTGAGCAGGTTGGCAAATAATATTGGTCAGTTTTTACCGTTTGCGGAACAGGGTTTGTTGGTGCCAGGTGATGGAGGCGGGGAAGGGCCAGAGGGTTTGGTCATCCGGGCCGAGGAACGGCCGTCTGGCAAAAGGGGTTGTTATTGGGAGAGGTTGGCTGCTTACTCTTTGGGTGGAGGCCAGTGTCTCGCCGGAAAACAAAAAACGCCCTTGTGGAAGCGGCCGTCTCGCGGTCTGTTCCAAAGAGACGTCATGCACTCAAAATAAATTGTGATGGTTAGTATGTGGGCATCAAACCTCACATTTTATATGACTCTTATCACTCTTTCGAATGATCATAGAGGTTTGATTTCTCTAATTCAGCCATTAAGGTATTCGCTGAGTTGACGGTTTGTGATTCGTGTTGGGTTTGGAGCGTGTGGTATTCTCAAATCGGGAGCAAAAATCATAACTTCTGCCCCTTTATATCGATCCTGGGCACTGTAGTTGAGACCATACTCACGCTGCCGATATCCCCTGTAGA